>NZ_JBMPOX010000017.1:0-131872 GCF_049340445.1 Undibacterium sp. Ji50W
ATAAACCGGAGATTATCGCAAATGACATATTTTAAATTCAAATCGTGGACACCCCTAAAACCGCCAAAACCAGCGCCTGCATTAGCTTTGCTGGCTTTACTTACCAATTTAACCGGACACTAGTGATTGCAGCATTCTCTTTAGTTTTGTTAATGTGTATTCAGTCAGGAAGTGGATTGCTGTTTCCCATTCCATGAAAACGAAATTCTTCCGACATGTACTGCTTGGTTTTGTGTGCCTGTGCATGCAAATGCTACCCATGCTCACACTGCCTGCGCATGCCGTTGAAAAAGTGCGGCTGCAATTGAAATGGACCCACGCCTTCCAGTTTGCCGGCTATTACGCTGCCAAGGAACTCGGCTATTACCGCGAGGCAGGCCTGGATGTCGATATCCAGCAGGCACAGCCCGGTCTGGATGTCATTGATGAAGTGGTGAGCGGAAAAGCAGAATATGGCATAGGCACCAGCAGCCTGATGCTGTCGCGCAAGGAAGGCAAGCCGGTCGTCGTCATCGCAGTGATTTTCCAGCATTCCCCCTTGATACTGATTTCCAGAAAGGATGCAGAACCACAGACTGTGCATGATCTGTCCGGAAAGCGCATCATGCTGGAACCACAATCCCAGGAATTGCTGGCTTACCTCAAGCGCGAAAACATCCCGTTTGATCAATTCAAGAAAATTGAACACAGCTTCAATGTGGACGATCTGGTGAATGGCAAGGTGGATGTCATGTCGGCCTATCTGACGAATGAACCTTTTCGGCTAGGGCAAGCCGGCATTGCTTACCACATCTATACGCCACGTTCTGTCGGCATTGATTTTTACGGGGACAATCTGTTCACCACCGACAAGGAAATCAAGGAGCACCCTGAACGTGTGAAAGCCTTCCGCGCGGCCAGCCTGCGGGGCTGGGAATATGCATTGCAACACCAGGAAGAAATTATCGACCTGATCCTGCAGCGTTATGTGGGCTTGAATAATCTGGCGTCGAATAAAGAGTTCTTTCATTATGAAGCAGCACAAACCAGCTACCTGTTGAGCCATGACCTGATCGCCATAGGCTATATGAACCCGGGGCGCTGGCGGCATATCGCCGATACCTATGCAGAACTGGGAATGTTGCCAGCCAATTTCTCTATGGATGATTTTTTGTACGAGCCAAATCCAGAGGTTAACTTGAGCTGGTTCTATGTATGGAGCCTGTTCGCACTGATTTTTGTTGGCATCGTTGGTAGTGTTGCACTGTATATTTTGCGCGTGAACCGTCGGCTGGCCCATAGCCTGGACGAAATTCGCAAAAACGAACTCAGGCTGAGTTTCCTGTCTTCTGCAATAGAACACAGTCCGACATCGGTCATTATTACCGACGCCAATAGCGTGATTGAATACGTCAATCCGCATTTTACGATCGACACGGGTTATGCCGCAGAAGAAGTGATCGGTAAAAAACCCAGTATTCTGCAGTCAGGCCAAGTTAAGCCGGAAATTTACCAGGCCATGTGGCAGCAGTTGCTGCGCGGCGAAGAATGGACTGGTGAACTGATCAACCGCCGCAAGAATGGCGAATTGTATTGGGAAGAAGCACATATCGCGCCTGTGAAAAATGCAGCAGGAAAAACCACGCATTATGTCGCCGTGAAAGTGGATGTCAGTGAGCGCAAGCTGGTCAACGATAAGCTGGCTTACCTGGCGCACCATGACAGCCTGACGAGCTTGCCCAACCGTATTTTATTTTTTGAACGTCTGGCGCAAGGGTTGGCGCTGGCGAAAAGAAACAAGACAAGGCTGGCGCTGATGTATATAGACCTGGACCGTTTCAAGCCCATCAATGATAGCTTTGGTCATGCCGTAGGTGATGTCTTGCTGCAGCAGGCGGCAGAACGCATGAAACATTGCCTGCGCGATTCAGACACGGTGGGGCGCATAGGTGGCGATGAATTTGTGGCTCTGACCCTGAACGTCAGCGATGAACAAAGTGCCGGTGTGCTGGCGGAAAAAATCCGTCTTGCGCTGACGGCACCGTTTTTGATTGCCGACAATACCCATTTCATTTCTGCCAGCATAGGCATAGCCATCTATCCCGACCATGGCATGACAGAGCTGGAACTCGCGAAGAAAGCCGATCTGGCCATGTACGCCGCCAAGGCGAAAGGACGTGACCAGGTGATCTTGTATTCTCCTGGTATGGAGTAAGTAGTCAACAAAGACCGCAATTATTTTTCAAAAACATACGTGCCAGGTGCTGCCCCCAGTTGATTATCCACTACGGGCTGAGCCTTGATTTTATGTGAGCTGGAATGGCTAGCCAGCCAGGCTTGCCAGTGGTTCCACCACGAACCTTGTTCCGTTGACGCGGCATGCAGCCAGTCATCCGCCTGTTGATAGAACTCACCGCGTTTATCTGACGCCAGATGCTGATACGTCCTGTGGGCATGGCCAGGCTCGGATACAATGCCGGCATTGTGCCCGCCAGACGCAAGCACAAAATCGATGGGCGCATCGCACAGTAAATGAATCTTGTAGACGGAACGCCATGGCGATACATGGTCACGTACCGTGCCGACTACATACATGGGTACGCGGATATTGTTCAATGCAACCGCGTGACCGTGTACTTCATAACGGCCTTCTGCCAGATCATTGTGCAGGAACAGGTGCTTCAGGTATTCACTATGCATGCGATAGGGCATGCGGGTCGTATCGGCATTCCATGACATCAGGTCATTCGGCGAATTACGGGTACCCAACTGGTACTCGCGCATGATTTTCGACCAGATCAGATCGCGTGAATTCAGCAACTGGAATGAGCCTGTCATTTGTTCGCCTGTCAGGTAACCTTGCTCCCACATTTGCGCGTCCAGCATGGCAATCTGGCTTTCGTCAATGAACAGACCCAGTTCCCCCGGTTCGCTAAAGTCAGTTTGTGCTGCCAGCAGGTTGACGGTCTGTATTTTGGGTAAGTCCGATCTGAAATCTTCAGCATGTCCACTGGCCAGTGCCGCTGCACCTATGGCAAGCAAGCTGCCGCCCAGGCAATAACCGACGGTATGGACGGGTTTGTGCTTTGCAAGCTGACCGACTTCCGCTAGAGCGCTGAACAAGCCGCTGTCGAGATAGTCTTGCATGCTGAGGTCGCGGTCTTCCTTGCCAGGATTTTTCCACGAAATCATGAACACCGTATGACCCTGACTGACGAGGAAGCGCACCATGGAATTATGTGGTGACAAATCAAGGATGTAATATTTCATGATCCATGAAGGCACGATCAGCACGGGTTCTGCATATACTTTTGCGGTCTGCGGCGTGTACTGTATGAGTTCAATCAGGTGATTGCGAAAGACCACCTTGCCTTCGGTAACCGCCACGTCACGGCCTGGTTGATACGCCAGTTGTTGATTGTCATGTTTGCCGGTATCAATGCCGGGTGGCTGGTATTCCATGCCCTTATCCCGCATCCAGTGCGTGGCGCCGCTAATCAGGTTTTTTCCTGCCGAGGCTTTGGTTGCTGCAATCACTTCCGGATTGAGCCAGGGCATATTCGACGGTGACATCATGTCCAGCAATTGACGCGACATGAAGTTGACCACGTTTTCGTGATGGGCAGTTACACCACGTATGCCGGTCGTAGCTTTTTGCCAGAACGCTTGTCTTTGCAGGAAATACTGGCTGAATGCATTGAAAGGCCAGTTTGACCAGCCAGCATCAGCGAAGCGGCTATCGGATGCCGGCGGATGAATTGCAGACCCGGCCCCAGTTGCGGCTGTTGTATCTGTGGCCTTGCCCAACAGTGCTGGTGCCAGCAGTTCGGGCCAACTGGCGATTTGTTTTTGCACGAGATTCAACAATTCCAATTGTTTGCCTGGTGAGACGGCGAGGTGTATCGCCCAGTCCATCACTGCCAGTGTGACACTGGCCGGTGAGATGCCGCCCGTCAGCTTGGCAATATGATTTTGCAGTGCCATATCCAGCGGGTGAATTTCTGCCTCATTGCCGCTGAGGTAGCAAATCTGCTGAGCTTGCTGCGGTGCGTAGGATGCACGGCCAGCAGAGCCAGAAGTTGGCGCTGGAGCAGTCTGACTGTAATCGGATTTCATCTGTGCTTCCTCAAAAGGATGTACAGCCATTCTTGCAAACAAGACAGTGAACCGAGTTGATGCTGATCAACTGTATTGTGCAAATGCAGCAATATACTTAGCCTACTCTTCTTCGGTGAATTCATGATGACCCTTGATGACCCTGTTTTGCCCTTCTTGCCTATATGGACACGCACAAGCACGCACAAGTAATAGCAGGGCGAGGGCTGAAAAATCCTGCCTACGGTGTAATAAAATCTATCTTGTAGACTATGGGAATAAGGGTTCTGATCAAAAGTTTGATCTGCATCAATGTCGCGGCGATCAGCGATGCGCCTTCCTGTATGACGGGGCAGACTTTGTAGGTAGACGCTGGCTATCATGTCGTTAATTAAGCTTACCTCAGGAATCACATGAATACGATACGTATAGATACGAACGAACAAGACATCATCTCAAACATCGTCTACGAAGATTTGCAGATAGGCCAGACAGCCAGCCAGGTTCGTACTCTGACAAATACAGATATACAAGCCTTTGCCACCGTATCTGGCGACGTCAATCCGGCCCATCTGGATGCTGAGTATGCGGAACATACGCTATTCCACGGTGTCATTGCCCATGGTATGTGGGGTGGGGCATTGATTTCCACTATCCTGGGCACACGTCTGCCAGGGCCGGGCACGATTTATCTTGAACAAAACCTGCACTTCGTCAAACCTGTGCGCATCGGTGATACGCTCACTGTATATGTGACGGTAGTGTCAAAAGAGGATGAAAAAAAACACGTCACCCTGGATTGCGAAATCCTGAACCAGAAAGGTGACAGGGTGGTCTACGGCAACGCGCTGGTCATCGCCCCGACGGAAAAAGTCAGTCGCCCGCGTGCGCACCTGCCAACAATGACCATGTTTGATTTGGGGGAGCGGCAGCGTAGCTTGCTTGATAGCGTCAAAAACTTGCCCGCGATACGCTGTGCCGTGGTGCATCCCTGTGATGCCGATTCATTGCAGGGGGCTGTGGATGCAGCAAAGCAGGGCCTGATCATTCCCATTTTGATCGCTCCGGCAGAAAAGCTCGCAGCAGTAGCAAGTGCTGCTCGCATTGATATCAGTGGCTTTCAACTGATTGATGTCGCCCATAGCCATGCCGCAGCGGAGATGGCCGCGGGGATGGCTGCCAGCGGCCAGGTTGAAGCACTGATGAAAGGCAGTTTGCATACCGATGAACTCATGCATGCGGTCGTTGAATGTACAGCCTTGCGCACCAAACGCCGCCTGTCACATGTGTATCACCTGGACGTACCCATGTATCACAAGCTTTTGCTGCTAACCGATGCTGCCCTGAATATTTACCCCACATTGACAGATAAGGCCGACATATTGCAAAACGCCATCAATCTGGCACATGCATTGAATATCCCTGAACCCAAGGTGGCATTATTGTCTGCAGTAGAAACGGTTAACCCCAAGATCAATTCCACCATTGATGCCGCAGCTTTATGCAAGATGGTAGAAAGAAAGCAAATCACTGGGGCGATTGTTGACGGCCCCCTGGCTTTCGACAATGCCATATCTGCCCGTGCGGCGCAGATCAAAGGCATAGTCTCTGCCGTTTCTGGTGATGTCGACATCCTCATGGTGCCTGATCTGGAGTCTGGCAATATGCTGGGCAAGCAATTTGAATATCTGGCCGGTGCCGCCACATGCGGCGTGGTGGTCGGTGCCAAGGTGCCGATTGCCCTCACCAGCCGTGCTGATGGCCCATCTTCGCGGGTAGCCTCGGCTGCCCTGATCAAATTGCTGGCGTATGCGTACCGGAAAAACGCACCATGAAAAGCCCAGTCATCCTGTCAGTGAATGCAGGCTCGTCGAGCATCAAATTTGCGTTGTATCCCCTTACTGATGAAGGTGTGACCAGGACCAAGCTGACGGGTGTCATCGAGGGCTTGCAACCAGGCGGCAAGCCCCTGATCAAATTCAGCGCAGGTACGGAAACCAAAGCGTTGGCGTTGGATGAGGCCGCAATCCATACCGCTCGCGGTGATCAGTTCGCTGCTGCGCTGCAAGCCCTGCACGGTTTGTTGATGACGCATAGTGCGGACATACACATTAAAGCCGTTGCCCATCGCATTGTCCACGGTGGCGAACGGTTTTCTGCTTCTATCGTGATGGATGATGATGCACTCAATTATTTGCATACGCTGGATACACTGGCACCTTTGCATCAACCTCATAATCTGGATGGCGTAGTTGCTTTTAGTCGTGCATATCCTGACATACCGCAGATAGCTTGCTTCGATACCGGCTTTCACGCCACTATGCCAGATTGTGAAACCACGCTGGCCTTACCGCAGGTTTTGCGCGCCGCAGGTATACGCCGTTACGGTTTTCATGGCCTGTCGTATCGTTATGTTGCCAGCCATCTTGCCCAGCAATCGGCGCGGGCTTTTGATCCCGCTGCCGGTCGCGTCATCATGCTGCATCTGGGCAATGGTGCCAGTGGCTGCGCCATGAGAAATGGCAAAAGTATCGCCAGCTCCATGGGTTTTTCTGCACTCGATGGCCTGATGATGGGCACCCGTTGTGGCGCACTCGACCCCGGCGTCTTGCTGCACTTGGTGCAACAGGGCTGGGATGAAAAACGACTGGAAACAACTTTGTACAAGGAATCTGGTTTGCTGGGTGTCTCCGGCATATCTGCCGACATGCGTACCCTGCGTGGCAGTAAAGACCCGCAAGCCAGCTTCGCCATCGACTTGTTCACCTACCGCGTCATACGCGAATGCGGCGCATTAAGCGCCTGCCTGAACGGCCTGGATGTGCTGGTATTTACCGGCGGCATAGGGGAGCATGACACCATCCTCAGGCAGCAGGTAGCAGAAGGTCTGGCTTACCTCGGCGTGCAGGTGGACACAGCAAAGAACAATGCTGCCCGTGGTGACGACATTGCCCCCATTCATACCCACAACAGCAGCACAGAAGTCTGGGTAGTGCCCACTGATGAAGGACGCATCGCAGCCATGGATGCGCAGCAGCTACTGCATACAATGCATGGAGATGTGTTTTTGCAAGCGTAATTTGCATGAATTGCCTAAAAATGATCATTTGTTGTGGGAATATGCAATCATTAACGCAAATGTTTTTTGCAGAGAGTGATTAAATTGGCCGGCGGTGCGTATTTTTCCGCATATTGCTGTCCGGCTGGATATCTGCGTCGAGATAAGGAGGAAGCTGCATGATAAAAAATTTAATAGCGGCAATCTTGTTGATGATCACTGTCACGGCTCACGCTGCAGGGCAAGTCTTTATAGTGCCAACTCGTCCAGGCATTAGTACCACTCTGTTTTGGGAAGCTGTGGAGGGTGCAAAGGCCACGGTATTTATTTTCCCCGGTGGCGGCGGTGGATTTGGCAAAGTCATAGAGGGCAAGCCTGGCAGTACTAACTTTCTGGTGCGTTCACTGCCATACTTTTTGAGTAAGGGCTTCAATGTGGCAATTTTCGGCCGACCTGATGATACCGAAGATCTGGATTATGCCGACCGCATTAGTGATAAGCATATGGCTGATGTTCGTGCCATGCTGGAATATGTACAAAGGCAGAGCTCTGCGCCAGTATGGATTGTTGGCACCAGTAAAGGCACGGTTTCTGCCACCGCTGCAGCGATCAAGCTGCAAGATACTGCAATTGCTGGCCTGGTATTGACGTCCAGTATTGTGAACTACAAAAAGCCAGGAGCTGTACCCAAACAGGATTTATCGGCCATCAAGATACCAACACTGGTACTTCATCATAGCAAGGACGCCTGCAGTCAATGCCAGCCATATGAGGTGCCGGCAATTTTGCGTGGATTGACCAATGCGCCAGTGAAAAAAATGATTCTGGCAGATGGCGGGTCCAATCCCGGTGGCGACGTCTGTGCAGCGCTGCACTGGCACGGTTTTATCGGTATGGAAAAAGAGGCAGTTGACATGATCTCTGAATGGATCAAAAACCCTTTACCTTGATGTTTATTTGACCGTCGTCGGTGTTGGTCCAGCATGTCATTTCACATGAAAGCATGTTTTGCATCATGTCGGTAAATTGCTACTGTCGTGGGCCAGGTCTCTATTTTGTGCCGGGCAGCTTGCGTAGCCAAGCATCGACCACGGCGGTAGCCGCAAAATCGGTGCTGCCAAGTGATCTGTTGATATCCAGATGACCGCGCAAACCTTGGCCGGTAAAGCCATGGAGTTCCGCTGAAGTGCCGGCCTGTGTGAGGGCGGCAGCCAATGCCTCGGATTGTGCCTTGCCGTCGGCGCGATCGATATGAATGATCAGGAACGCGGGCGCATTCGGTGCGGCAGCATGAAACGTCGGAGACAAGGCTCGCTGGCGTGCGGGGTCGTTTCCGAACGCTTCTACATAGGTTTTACCCATGAAGGCTCCGCCATCGGCAATTTGGCGCGGCACGTCATAACAGGCGCCATCCAGTGCGATGATACCGCGAACATCCGATAAGGACAGGCCGGCTGCCGCTAGGTACTTCGGGTCGGTACCGACCAAAGCGACCAAATGCGCCCCGGCACTATGGCCCATCAGAATGATGCGTGACGCATCGATCCCCAGTTTCCCGGCATTGCCCCGCAGCCAGGCAACGGCTGCGGACACATCAGCAGCCTGCTGTTCCACGCTTGCGGCTGGAACCAGGCGGTAATTGATGGAGGCAAAGGCATAACCTTCACCGATCAAATGATTGACTTTTTGCATGCCAGTGGCGTTTTTTTTGTCCCCGCGTTTCCATCCTCCACCATGGACAAACAAGATGAGCGGTGCAGGTTTGGCGACTGTCGCTTGCCAAAAATCCAGCTTCTGCAAGGGGGCCGGGCCATACGCATATTCTGCTTGCGCTACGCCTGGCACCATAGACGCAGGTGCCGTCATTGCGGCTGGTGGCCCTTCCTGTGATTGTGCTGCATGACCCGAGACAACAAATGAAGATAGCAATGCCACGAACAGACTGCATGCAAGCTGCTTTTGAATATACTCACGTATCATTTTTACCCCATGCCAGCTTCGTGTGTGAATGATGAACAAGGGCTTCATGTCAAAAGAATATCGCATTGTAGTTGTCCGCCAATATTGGTAATTTAATTTGGTAGAATGCAAAAAAATAGCGTTGGCGCTTTTCTGTTCGTGCCGGTGAGTCAATGATACTTTCAATAACAATTAAGCTGCAAAGGGATTTTGAGTCACTCTTTGCATCACATTGAACGATAAACGTGCGATTCGCCCATCTTGATGACGGACATATTCAGGCAACCTCAGGTTTTTATTCTACACGTTGGAATAAGAATTGAATAAATTGAAAGAGTTACATGAAGCAGTTGGCAATAGTTACCATCGTATCTAATAATTATCTGCATTACGCCCGCACATTGATGCAAAGCGTAGCATTGCATCATCCTGAGGCAAAACCTTATTGCGTCATTGTTGACGCCGATTTGTCTCCAAGTGCAGAATTGTCTCAAGAATTTGAAGCGATTCCTCTTTCGTCGCTTGACTTGCCATTTGGCGATGAATTTCTGTTTCAATATACGATTCTTGAACTCAATACCGCGGTAAAACCTTGGGCCCTGCAACATCTACTTGACCTTGGTCATAGCCAGGTTTTGTATATTGATCCCGATATTTATTTGTATAAACCATTGCAGGAAGTCACGGACTTGCTGAATGATGGCGCTAGTGTCGTCCTCACACCGCATTTGCTCGAACCAATTACAGATACACAAAATCCGACTGAACTTTCCATTCGTATGGCAGGAACGTATAACTTGGGGTTTTGTGCCCTGAGTGAGCAGCATGTTACGAGACAATTTTTGAAATGGTGGCAAGCCAAGCTTGAACGAAATTGTGTCGTCGATTTTCCTAATGGTGTTTTTGTAGACCAAAGTTGGGTAGATTTGGCTCCTGGGCTGTTCGACCATGTAAGGGTTTTACGTCATCCAGGATATAACGTAGCCTATTGGAATCTGGCTCAGCGCCAGTTCAGCGGAGAGGCAGATCAGTACAAAGTCAATCAACAGGATCTGGTTTTTTTCCACTTTAGCGGAATCGATCCGCAACAACCACAAAATCTGTCCAAGCATCAAAATCGTTTTTCATTAGATACGGTCGAGCCGATAGTGAAAACGCTGGTACTTCAGTATTGCAGCAATGTGGTTGCCAATGGGTTGGATAAATTTCGCAATCTACCCTATGCCTATGCGCGTTTTAAAAACGATTCCCTGATTTCTGCTGAGATGCGTAAGCAATATCGCCTTAGTCCTAGACTAAGAAAAACGATGGGAGAAAAACCATTTGAATGGTCTAAACCATTAAATGTATCGCCTAACTCCACCGGACCTGAGCGTCTTAACGACATTTATTATTACTTTTTAAATCGTTCACCAGATCCATCTGCCTTGCAGCGATACGTGAATTCTGGTGAGCAGCTATTTTCTTACCTGAAAACGGCTTTGGCAGTGGGAATTTCACCGGAAAGCAGACGTATTCGTGGATGGAAGCGGCGTCTTTTGCTTTGGCCATTTTGGTTGGCAGTGAAGAGTAGCATGTCAGACGGTGTACCTGTTTACGCTGCCGCAAGTCATCAAAATGAGAACCCGTCCGAAAAAATTATTAAATCAAAAATCACCTCGAAGGCATTGGGTATTAATTTGATTGGCTATATTAATGCCGAACTTGGTGTGGGCGAGGCAGCACGGTCGCTGGCGCGTGCCTGTCGGGCAACTGGTGTTCCATATTCTGTGGTTGATGTCGGTTTTCAATCCTCTAATTTGCAACGCGATAGAGAAGCCTTGCTGCATGCCAGTGATAGCCGGTTTTCTATTGATATGGTGTACGTCAACGCAGATCAAACCGTCAGTATCATCGAGCATCTGAAAGATAATCATCTTGAAAGTGCATACAAGATCGGTTTTTGGCATTGGGAACAACCTGAAATTCCACAATCTCACTTTGCATCCTTTGAGCATCTGGATGAAATCTGGGTGCCATCGACCTTCGTGTATGACGCTGTGGCCGCTGTGTCACCAGTGCCGGTAGTAATTATCCCGCATGCTTTACATGTCAAGGCAACGCCTGGCGCTGATCGCAATGAATTTGGCCTGCCAGCGGATAAATTGCTGGCGCTGATGATGTATGATTTCCATTCATATCAGTATCGCAAAAATCCCCAGGCCGCTATCGCCGCATTTCGTGAGGCAATCAAAGGGCGTAATGATGCTGTTCTGGTCGTCAAGACGATCAATAGCGAACATCATCCCGAAGCATCTGCCGAATTAAACGACTACCTCGCAGATTTGCCGGGAACTATCGTACTCGACCAGTTTCTGACCCGCCAGCAGACGTGGGATTTGCAGTCTTGCTGCGATATGCTTATTTCTCTTCATCGGGCTGAAGGTTTTGGCTTGGCACCCGCGGAAATGATGGCGCTGGGAAAACCGGTAGTGGCAACTGGGTGGTCTGCCAATATGGATTTTATGAACCATGAGAATTCCATGCCTGTTAAATATACACTGCAGGCACTCGAAAAAACGATAGGTGCGTATCCTGCTGGCCCGCTGTGGGCAGAGGCCGACATCGATCATGCAGCGTCATGCATTCGTCAATTACTCGATCAACCAGAATTGCGGTTGCGTTTAGGTCAGCAGGCCATGCGTGATATTCAGAAGCAGTTAAATCCGGAAACTGTGGGCAAACTCGTTAAGGACCGTCTGTCCACGATATCGCATTGGAATCCAAGCTTGCGAGGCAAGGACATGAGTACTGTCTAAAATTTGCTCTTCCACAGGTGCCGTAGAAAAGCTTGCTTTGGAAGAGCGGTAATTAGAATGGTTCTTATTAAATTCGGTGTGAACTTTTGCACAATACATGGTGGTTCAGTATTGACTCAGTTTTTTCAAAATGAACGAAAGTGATATGAAGGGCACTGTTGATTATTCAGTGCTCTTCATAGAGGACAATTTGTCGCAGTTTGAAACTATTACCGCAATAAGCTTTGTAGCTGGATTTGTCGTTATGATTTTAAATGATTGAAAACTCACATTAAAATAATATCGTACTGCTTTGATTTGATGCCATTACAATCCAAGATAGATTTTTTTATTATTATAACATATTGATTTTAAAAGAAATATTTCCACATTGTTCCCTGTTAATCTTACTCGTTCTTAACTATAATGTGTAGCTATGTATGTAGCTAATTAAGGGCGAAGATGGCAAAAAAAATCATTCAAAAATTAGAATCACTTCAATTGCAGCATTGGATACGCGCAGTGAATGCTGGCAAAGCACCTACAGAAAGAGATTCTGTTACCAAAATAGTTACCCCATTGGTAATGCCATTGGCTAGGTCAGATGGTGGAGGGTTGACGTTTACACTTTCAATCTCTGGCACAGCCTCATGGATATTGCGTTATAGATTTGGTGGAAGAGCACGAGAAGTCACTATAGGCAATTATCCTGATATAGGGCTGAATGAGGCTAGGACAATTGCTCGTGAAAAGAGGGCGAAAATTGATCGCGGAATAGATCCTGCGCTCATAAAAAGTAAAGCTAAGGCTTCGGCTATAGCTGATCTAACCGTCAGAGATCTAGCAGAAGATTATCGGCAGAAGGTTTTAACAAATTTGTCGATTAGCACACAACGAACGTACAGTCGAAACCTGTCCAGAGTCGAAACTAGCATTGGCTCATACAAGGTGTCACAAGTTACGCCAATTGACATCGTCTCATTAATTGAAAAATCAAAATTACCTTGGGTCGAAGCCAATATGTTGCTTTGTACGGTTAAAATGCTTTTTAAGCATGCTGCCGGTCGGAGGCTTGTGGCTGCAAATCCCTGCATTGGAGTTCAGATTAGTTCTCTATTGGGAAAGCGGCCAGCAATTCGACGGCGCTTAATGTTATCTGAAAAGGAATTACTGCAACTGTTCAACTCAAATATGAGTAACGAGAATATGTTGACGGTAAAAATTTTACTTGGGACTGCCGTACGTTCTGGCGAGCTAATCAATGCTAAATGGGAAGATTTTGATCTTGCAAATGGTGTGTGGAATGTGCAAAAAACCAAGACTGGTAGAGCTATACAAATACCTTTAACTGAAGCAGTAATATCTTGGTTACGCGAATTGAAGATTTTGGCTTTTGACTCACAATTTGTTCTGCCTGCAAGGAAGGAAGCAAGAAAAGCTCGAAATGGAGGTGATGCAGCAATAAATCCAAATACCTTCGGTGAAGCAATCCAATACTGGCTAGAGGAATATAAACCAGATATACGCAGATTTACCCCACATGATTTGAGATCAACTGCCAAAAGCCATCTTAGAGCTTTAGGTGTTCCTAGGGATATCACTGAAATGTGTTTGAATCACAAGTTACCTGGTGTTGAGGGCGTATATGACATTCACACCTACTTTGAAGAGCGTAAAGCTGCTTTAACAAAATGGGCCGCATATTTGCAGAAAATTGAGATGTCGTAATTAGAAATTCAGTATGACCTGCAGTTTTAGTTACTAGTCGTGCTACCAGCACTCCGTCTTTCTAGATGTTATTTTGTAAAATGTTATTTTATGAATCAACCTGATAAATTCAATCGTCCAAACGGCTATGACTTTAAGTGGTACGGCAAATATGAAGTTTGGAGTGACCAGGAATGGGCATGGCAGTTTCTGCGTCGAAATAGTGAGTTTCGAAGACGATGTAAGGCATTACGCGACTTGCTGCCTGATGAGCAAAAGAAGGAACAAATTGGAATTGCTAGACAATTTGGTCTCAAAAAATTTAAGTGCGCAACCAAAGGTGGTCGGCCGCCTTCTTTCAATAAAATTTCTACATGGTCCCAACTTTCACTTGATGAAGTAAAAACGCTGAAAATTAATTTGCATAGTGGGCAAACAGTAATTCGGTTTGATGTTCTTCCTGCTGTATTGGATGCTAATGCAATTGAAATGCAATTGTCTCAAGCGCGGGAAATACTCAAAAAAAAACTTAAAGACCATTGTAGTGCGCCTCCGGGACGACATTTGCAGCGCAAAACTCCAACTGAATTTCTGGCCCATTTGCGGATTCTTGACGCTAAATTAGCGAAAACTGATGGGTTATTAAAAGATAGCGAGTCAACAATCTATGGAAAATTGTACCCCAATCATCTTGAATTGACTGCGGACGAAAAACGCCAAAAATTTAGAGATGCTTATAAGTTGGCACGGAAATGGGCGGAACATTATTACCTTACATTAGCCATTTCGTCGCAAGAAAAAAAGGGATGAAAATGGGGGGAGATTACTGAGTTTTTATTTCCCCCTGGGGGAGTAAAACATATTTTTTTATGCGTCTGGAAGGTTGCAACTACACATGAGAAAGTGCCGTCTATACCGTAATACGGGACAACAAAAGGACGTCACATGAAAATTTCATTAACTTCAAAAACAACTCGTGATGCAGTCAATCTGTCGGTTGATTGTCCAAGGCAAATTGTCTTTCTTCGACGAAGATCTGTTGAAGCTATCACTGGATTATCGCGTTCTGGAATATATGCCAAGATGGCAGATGGAACGTTCCCTAAATGTGTAAGAATTTCGACCAAAAGTGTCCGGTGGCTTGAGGGGGAAGTACTTTCATGGTGTGAAAAAAAAATAAAAGAACGTCGCTAGTCAATTCAATAAAATGGGATTTCGAAACCAAAAAAATCCATGTGAGATTTGTGCAAACGTTTTTCTGTCTATGTCAATTTGTCTTCGTCACTATTTTCATTACCTAATCGTGGCACTGTAATACATAGTGTTCATACACTTAAACTACATAATGAACATTGCTTTAAATAAGACAAAAGACTATGTATTTGATGGATAAACCTTATCAAATCAGTCGTCAATAGTACGTTTTTATCATCATCATGAACCTACCACTAAATACAGAATTCAATATTGATACAGTCAGTTTTTCAGTCAAGAACGCATTTGTAAATTTGCAGCATTTGAATCCAACTTATCAGCATGTAACGCGCAATGGCGAAGATAAATATATTCGTTCTAATCGGACGCTAATTGCTGGTGCAAATAAGAGGCATAGAATTGCAGTTAGATATGATGAAACAAATAAGGAGCTTGAAATTGAAGGAGCACTTTATGCTTTTTTATATGGACAAAATGTCTATACTACTTCTAACTTGAAGTGGACATGTCTACGTGTTTTGGAAGAGTTAAAGAATACGCTGGGTACAGTTGCCACGAGTGACGACGTTAAAGCAACTTGGAAAGCTGGTCATCTTGACTTAAATCGAGTTGATATCGCTGTTAACTTTCGCTTTAAATCAAAGAGTCAAGTACACAAAGTTTTGCAACAAGTTGCTCTTCAGTTGAATTGCTCTAAGAGTTCTATACGTCGAGTCAGGACAAGTATCTATTGGTGTCCAGAATATGGAAAAAAATTTCAGATTGTAGCGTATGCCAAGGGACCGCAAATGCAGGCAAAAAATAAGCATGATGTGTCTGAAGTAAATCTGGAATATATGCAATTGATGGATGATTGTGAAAATGTTTTGCGGATTGAACTGCGTTTATATCGTGCGGCTCTAAAAGAACTGGGTCTGTCTCAGGTCTTAGATTGGAAGATAAATACGCCACGCAAAATATTTGCGCAATACTTCGAGCGTATGCATTTATTAAATGTTTTGAGCGGCCCTCTGACTAGTGCAGATTTTGATAGTGTCACCGACCGTATGAAACCAGTGATCGCGTTATTAAAACTAGGTGCCAATATGGATAAGATTTATTCTGCCAGGACATTAGCTAGACATAGAACTTATTTTCGAAAAAAAAATATTGATATTTCGGTGCCCACATGTGAAGTGAAAGCAAAAAACTTAGGACAATTACTAAGTAGTAGAAATCGCGTCATGTTGCCACCAAACTGGTTAACATTGTGTAAAAAAAGTCGATCCAGCTAATTGAGTTCAAGGATGATAATCGAGGGAATGTAAACCTAAGGATATGCTGTGCACGTTAGTGTGTTAGGGGGCGATTTGTGTACACAAATCGCCCCCTATTCATAGATGCCGTAGATCATAATTGGCAAATTGCATATTCTCATCGAGATAGCCACGCATTATCAGTTGAAGGTGAGCAGCCATAGGCATCACAAAGTAGCCATACTTTGGCAGCTTGTCGACGGAGTTACTCGCTGGGTTAACCGAAACAAGTAAATACTGACCATCATCTTGAATTTCCGCATATATCGTGACGTTCAATATTGATGTACATGTTGAAAAAATTACCATAAAATGTGTGTTGCACAATCTGCACTATTTTCCCAGGGAAAAGCCCAGAAAAATGAGAGTTCAGACGTCGTGCCAACCTAAGCGGAGGTAGTAAAAATGAAAGCATCGAAAACCCTAGTTTTTATCATCGCGACAACCATTTCAACTCTTGTATTTGCAGCCGATTGTACGGACGTTATAGCCCTTTCAAAAATAAAATCAGAAGTCGTTCAAGGATCCAGTTCATTGGAAACTGCGGCTAGAAACTTCTGCAGTGAATATTCCTCAGCAAAAACGTCGGGTAAGACGATGAAGATGGGAGGAATGTACGATGGGCTGGGTGCATCCTTTGGCTCAGGTTCAGTTTCCGCAGACCAGGTTGCCAGCAAATACTGCGACGCCTCCGACCAAAGTAAGGCGCGCTCAGACGCATACCGCCAATATGTGGAGTCAATTGCACCAGGTGCATTTTCTGCCTACGAAAGATGTGTAGACTTAAGCACCAACGGCATCAATATCTCTGTTGATCTTAATGCTATTTTGGCAAAAACTTTCAACGCAAACGTATCGTTTCGCTCAGTGGATTCAAATGCAACCCAGGAGATTGGATACACGGCTTCTACTGGAGTGTCTTGCTCCTGGGCTGCTGCCGGAAAATCGAAAATGAAACTAACACTGACACCAAATACAGCCGATGTCCTGGAGTGCAAAAGAGCAATTGACACTGAGCAATCGTTAGTGACTATCTTTGCCACAAGCAGAGCAAGTTCGCAGTTGTCGTTCAAATGGGATGCCTATCAAAACTCTCTCCCTGTGAATCTTCAAAAGGATCTGATAAAACGAGTCGATCAATCTGTTGGTGCGTTGACGGATGCTGCAAATGCGTTGAAAGGTAGTGTTGTAGCATTTTCGCTGGCCTCATGTCCTGCCGGATGGGATGAATATACCCTTGCGTACGGCCAATTTATTCGAGGTATTGACCGGAGCGGATCGGGTATTGATCCTGAGGTAAATCGTCTTCCTGGAACTTTGCAATTAGATGATTTTAAATCTCACGCACATAGTCGTCCGGATGATGTTTATGATGCTGGCGTTATCACAAAAGGATCGGTGAATGGCGGAAATGCCTATGCTTACACATATGCTGCGGCTAACGGAACACCAAACACAGGACCAACAGGTGGGTCAGAAACACGTCCAAAGAACGTTGCGCTCCTATATTGCATTAGAAAATAGTAATTTAGTGCCGGATTGAACTGGTGACAGGAAATCTTACTAAAGAGGTTTCCTGTCACTGCGATTCATGATGGATTAACTTCTATCCTTGCCTTGAGTAGATCGTCGCATGCATCGGCTTAAATAAAATAAATAAATAAAGGATTCATCCGACTTTTCTGTGGGTTCCTGAAGCGGGATAAAGTTCAAGCCCTCCGCAATGGAAGTAGATAGCGATCTTGAAGTTATCCCGGTTTCTGGATCCACAGGCTCGTTTTTGTACTGTTGCAATTTTCGAATTCAATCCTTCTGCTACTGCGTTGGTCACCCTATGCTTAAAATACGTCAGTATATTCGGCAGGTGTCTGGCGATCAGCTTGGCTTTTTCAACCATTGGCGCTAAGCGGCTATGTGTCGCCCAAAAATACCAGCGACGCCAGAACCGTTTCGCCCAGCCCAGGCTGTGGTAACTCCACATCTCCCGCAGCGATTCTTTCAACGCCCAGGCACGGGCAGTTTTCAGGTTGCCGTGCTTGATCTGTTCAAACTTTTCACGTGCAGCCATTGGTATATTCTCTACGTTGTACAACCAGAGATATTTGCTGCCAGTGAGTGTGCTATCTCCCTCTTGCATCAATTCTTTGTGCTCCTGCTTGCGCACTCGATCAACACCTCTTCCGATATGCTGCATGATGTGAAACCGGTCGAATACCATCTTCTCGTCTGCCTGCGGCACTTGCGCCTTACACGCCTTGATATAGGCAGGCCACATGTCCAGACTGATCGCTTCTATCTCGCTACACTGCTCTTCGGTCAAGGCGGTGAAGTAGTCTGACAGACTCGCTTCGGTACGCTCTTCTCCTATGTACTCCACCGTCGCCGCATTTAAGTCGCATGCCAGTGTCATATAGTGATGTCCCTTCGCTATCGCTTTTTCGTCTATCCCTATTTCCTTCGGCGATGCGTTACCTTTCACTGCTCGTCCTCGTAATACCGCACGCTCCATCATGTGCCATGCCTGACTCCAGCTAATTCGTAAAATCTCCGCCGCACGCTTGACGTTGGCAGCCTGTAGTATGTCAATGGTCAGCACTTCAAATAAGTGCGTGAACCGACTAGGTCCCGATGCCATTTGGTGGCTACTTCCTTGAGAATATGCACAAATCACACAAAATTTCGTACGTCCCCCAATCAAGCTTGTTTTTTTGAGAGGGCGCACATTCGGCTGATTGGAAAACACCACCAACTATTTCGCCCTGCTGCAAAGTAATTAATTTTTTAGTATGATCAGGTAAGCTAGACTACATTTTTGATGATCTATTAGTTATTAATTTAGTACTTTAAATAATATGTTTTTATAGGTAACGAGTGCAGAATAAGAAAATATTACAAGGATTTCCTTCTCAAGGTTTTGTGCGAAAGCTAACATTTTGTACTGTCTTTCTTGGTCATATTGTTCTTTTTGCCAATTGGAATTCAAACCATAAGACTGTTACCAATATACAAAATAAATATTTGTTTGTATTGAACATCCCGCTCGCCCCCGTTCTGCCTGCGAACAGCCCAAAAGAGCAAATAAAAAGCACAGTACCTACGCCACCATTTCAAAAAGCAAATAAATGGCGCGTAAACACCAATTCAACTCCACCAGTTTCAAGCAATAACGTTGCCAAACAAGAGATGGCTATAAACCATCCACTTGAAACCGTGACATCCGAAAAATCACTTGATTTGGAGGGGCTACGGCGTCAAGCATTAATTGATGAGAAGCAGCGTAGTAGATCTCCTTTTGAGAAGGCGCAAGAGCAAGAAAGGATTAGACCAGGCTTGGAGGCAAAGTTTGGTGACGACGTAAAAGTTGCAGCTCAAAAAGACTGTCAAAGTGCCTATTCAAAAGGTGGGAATTTACGAGGAGGATTTGCACTGCTGCCATTGATTTATGGATCGCTGACGGATAAATGCAAGTGGAAATAAAAGAAAATTCAAAAAAACAACATTAAGTATAAATTTTTAACAATTATGGTTAGTATAAGGAACTTATTTTCATATTCGCAAATAAGTTTAAACAACCTAAATTGAAAGAAAAATTATGACAAATGTACAGAAAAAACAATTTTCGGTTTCTGCAACTGAATTGGATTCCCGCTTGGAAGAGCAAAGTGTGTTGACAGTCGCTTTTGCTGTCGTAGGAACGTTCGCTACAGGCATTGCGAGCGCAACAAATAACGATAGCGGTGGTGGCACATGCGGTCCTTTTAGTAATGAAGCATGTTCAAACAGGGGATCATGCTCTTGGTAATTTTTAATTAAAAATGTTGATTTTTTTTAACATAAATCACATTTTCTCTATTAAAAAATACCGAGCGTTAATTAGCATGCTTGTCATATGGTAAGCATGCTAAAAAAGAATATATGAAAAAGCTTCTGCCAAATATCCAAGTATCGAAAACTGTTGAGAGTGGTTTCATCATAAATGCGTCAGGGAAGTATTTTAGTGTCACAGAAGAGACGGTGACGCTCGTTGAAATGATGGCCCGGGTCAGCAATATCAATCAGCTCGCACAAAAGCTATCTGCTCATTTCGAATACGAAATTTCTGCCGTTGATGTAGCCAACGCCATTGACGCATTGCCAAATGCTTTTTTTGAAGCTGATGCTAATGTTGCAACTAAGTATGTATATTCGTTTCCAATAATTTGGGGCTCTCTGCTCAATTTCTTGGCTCGAACTTTTTCAGTTTTATTCAATCCATACGTAAGTCTGACAATAATCTGCGCTTTCGCATATTTATTTTTAGCAAAAAAAGCACCCATAAACGTTGAAAATGTTTATTCAGTTGCGACCCCTTTTCTTATTTTAGCGAGCATTTTGTTTCATGAAGTTGGTCACGCTGCTGCGTGCCATTCAGTAAAAGCAAAGCCAGGATTAATAGGTTTTGGAATAAAAGGGGGATTTCCAACCTTTTATACTGATGTTTCAGATGTTTGGACCCGAGGACGAAAAGAGCGAATGATCGTTGATTCGGCAGGCATATATTTTCAATTAATTTTTGCCGGAATTTTAATACTGTTCGTTCCTGCCTTTCCTAGCATATCAACAGCAGTAAACGTGATCATATTTCTTGCTCTTTTTTCGTGCTTACCCATCTATAAATTTGATGGATACTGGCTCCTGGGGGACTGGTTAAAAGCAAATAGTCTTGACTTGTGGCTCCAAAATGCATCTGACGAAATATTAAAGCAATTGCGTCAAAAAAAATTCCGGTCAATAGATTTTAAAAAAGCGTTTGGTGTACTTACCTATGCGGCTTTTTTTATATCAATTCACATTTGGTTTGTTACTGTTTCGTATAACTTGATAAGCAGTTACACAAACATTTCCTTAGTAAACATTCATTCACTTTCATTCGAAAATTTTACGATAGATAATGTTTTTAGTCTTGAAACGGTCATTAAGTTTATACCACTAGTACTTTTAGCGATACTAATAACCCCAGCAATAATGTTAGCAATTCGCGTACTAAAGAAATTGTTGGGTGATCGTTTAGTCGCTAAGATAAATGACACAAAAATATTGATCTCTGCGTTCTTAAAATTGACGCTTATCCATTTGTTGAGTCCATTTTTCGGTGGCATCAAAAAAAATAGAATATACCTTACGGAACTTCAAGCTGCGTTTCTTGGAGTCAATCCACAGTTTAAAAATATCAAATCCCTAGCAAGAAGAACTCTCATTTCAAAGTACACAGAACACCTTTGGTATCTGATATTAGGTCAAGTGAGCGTACCAACAGGATTATGGCTCGTCTCCAACACACACAATACTAAAACCGCGAGAACGCTTGAAGATATCAAAAATACCGCTGGCCCCATCGTATTAGCAGCGCCACATTTTGGATCATTCATAACCGGTGCGATAATGCTACTTTCTAAGATTGGTGCAGAACGACAAGTTCACTTGTTTTACGCGGACCCAAAAATAGACAAAGCAAATTCCGAATACGAGGGCTTCTACCGCCGTTATTTCCCTAACCTTTCGGTATGCTTTAATAACAAACGAGGCATTATTCATGCTGCAAACGCGCTGAGACGTGGCGAAATTTTGGTCATAATGCCAGATGTATTTCATGGAAAAAATCTTCTCCCAATCCAAGTGTTGGGACGCAATGTAAATGTAATGCCTGGCATAGCTTACTTCCACAGAAAATTTGACGCAAAAATAATCCCAGTCCTCAGCACGTTTAAGTTTTTTTTCAAAGTGGATATTCATGTGGGTAACGAACTAATTTCCCCTCAAGTCCTGGCGAATGATAGCGACGACTACATAAGTATTATGTCGTCACTTTTTGTATACTTTGAAAAGTGGTTTCGCACACGGCCCCAAGAATGGCTTTGTTGGGATCAATTTTTTGAGCTTTCTACCAAAATTGAAACCAATCAATAATACTCTTCATAAAAAACATATTTAAGATCAGAAATACACAATGAACAGAAATCTAATACTTGCCTTATTTTTGCAATTAACAAGTACTCCAATATTTGCTGAAGATAAGCCGAACATGTCACAAGAGCCGGTCGAGAATCAGTCTGTAGTAGACGTGACCGGAACAAAAAATGCAGATTGGAAGTCATATTCAGCGATGTTAAAGGGCATAACTGCTTTCAACGAGCATCACAAGTTAGCCCCAAAATCCGAATTGCGATTTATCCTACGAAAACAACTACCCAATGCTGAAATGCAAGGAATAGTATTGCGCATTGTCGGCACTGAAAAATCTATATCTGTACCTATTGCAGAAGATGGTACGTTTAGTTTATTGGTTGATAAAAACTTGGCCGAAGATAATGCAGAATTAGTTCTGAATCGTAAGAAAGATATGGTCCGATGGTTACCACATATCATTACACCAAACTTGCCAGAAAATGTCCGTAGATTAGGTGACTTGCGCCTTGAATGTGAAGTTCGTTGGGCTGTAGAAAAAGAAGGGATGTCTTTCTTCCAAAGAAACTCATTTAAAGCGCTAGGTGGCCCCTGCTCCTCGTCAGTAATCAAAACAGATTTTTATGTACCTAAACTCGCGGTTTCCGCAAAAATTACTTTTGGAAGTCAGACTGCGGAAGTCCAGGTTGCAAAGACTGGCGCACGCTTTACTCCACCGCTCTATGACAAGAACTGGAATGATGATGCGCTTATCGAATTTCAGTTTAAGGGTGATTCACAGCCAGTAAGCTCATCCCAATAAAAATTTGCACCGGCTTTTTTTGCTGTTGGTCAATCTCATACTTCTTGGCCGGAGGACGTAGTAAATTTACTTCGACTAGCAGGCTATATAGTCATCAAGGATTAACACATGCATTGGAAGATTTCAAAATTCAAGCAACCAGTATTGGGCGGTCTTATAAGTTTTTTGGTCGGTCTGTCTCCAGCAGCAATAAAAGGAGAGATATCGCCTTTTGATATTGCAGCAGTCTTGAAGATATTCATCCTTTATTTTCCATTAGGTTTCGCGATTGTTTGGATTTACTCTCTGTTTAAAAGAGATGTCGGTTAGTGCTATTCTTCAACTGCTCTTTGCCGCAATTCAGTGCGTTTTTCTATAGATACTGCTGCACGTAAGGAAATTGACCTTGGTAACGGACACCCCCGTTATTGAGCGCCATTGGGAGTCTGTACAGTTGATTTCAGTTGAACGAGGCCTTACGACTTTCTTCGGTCGAAACGTTCTCTATGAAGATATCCCATTGATTGATCTTCACATATGTGCCGTCCTTGCTTCTGTACGACCAGGTGTATCTACTATCTTGACTGAAGTTGATGTTGTAGGCTGTCTCAAATCGCTTAACGAATTCATCGAGGCTTACGCTATTGTCAAGGCTGAACAATGTTCCCATTAGTGCACCCCTAAATTGAAAGAATATCAATCTCCCTTGACGGTCTGCTACTGCGCGACCAAGTAATACGGGGGAATCTTGGGGTGTGCCTTCTTCATTTAGTCCAATGTTGATTGAGTGTTCGCTATCCAGAATCTTTTTGTTGCCATTTCCTGCAAGTTCTTTTTTTATCCAGAATAAGACAGCGTCACATTTTGCGGTCTTACTGGAAGACTCACATTCACCTTCATTCGGAATGTCTTGATTTCTGAACGTATAGAATCGAAATTCGTTTTTATTGCTTCCTAGTGCGCGCTCTAATGCAGGCACGACATTATTAATATCCATTCCAAGGTATAAGCCTTTAATCGCGAGGCCAAGATTATTAGATTTTTGTGGTTCAGGCTTTGCTCCTAAAAAGGATGAGTTGGAAGAATTAGTATTTCTTTCTTCGTTGTTTAATTCAGATTGCTTACTGTCACAACCAACTAATGAGGTTATTAATGCCGCAATAGTGATAACGCTCAAATAGGGCGGGAATTTGTAGTGTGATGGCATGAAGACCTCTAATTGAAATCCATCAATACTACCAAATTGGTAGCATTAGGAGTAGCGAAAAAAACGACGATATTTGCTTAAACATTCTTGTTAGTAAATATGTCGGTTTTTGCTGTTCGGTTAAAAGACGCACGATTACGTGCTGGTATTTCTCAGGAGAGGCTTGGTATTGAAGCTGGTTTGGATGAAATGTCTGCAAGTACTCGAATGAATCGCTACGAGCTAGGGAAACGTGTACCCAATCCCGCTTTGGTAGAGCGATTTGCAGACATACTTGGAGTGCCAGCTTGTTACTTCTACGCGGTTGCAGATATAGAAGCAGAGCTACTAATTCAATTTAATCAACTAAATCACGAAAATAAGCTTCAAGTTTTAAATATTTTAAAGAAGGAAATGTTGTTTTAATAAACTCAAAAATTACAGGGCATGTGCTGTTGATTGGCAAATTTACATTTTCAGCTTGTTTAGTATTTATTATCATATTGATAATTATTGTACTGCTGCATTTATGTGTAGCTAACCTTGTAGTTAATGGTAAAAAACGATATTTTTTAATTGTAAGTCATTGATTTTTAACGATATTTATTTCAAATCAAAATAATATCGTACTGCTCCTGATGAAACACATTTTCCACCTGCAATGAAATCGGTTTTCCGATGAAATCACCGAGCATGGCCAGGTGTTGGGATTCTTCTTCCAGGAACATGTCGACCACCACTTGCGAAGCCATGATGCGGAATTCACGCGGGTTGAATTGTTTGGCTTCGCGCAGCAGTTCGCGCAGGATTTCATAGCAGATGGTGCGGGCGGTCTTGACCTGGCCTTTACCATTGCAGGCAGGGCAGGGTTCACACAGGACGTGGGCCAGGGATTCACGGGTGCGCTTGCGCGTGACTTCGACCAGGCCGAGGGCAGAAAAACCGGATACGGACAGCTTGGTGCGGTCGCGTGACAGGGCCTTGTTCAACTCAGTCAGTACGGCGGTCTTGTGTTCTTCATTCTCCATATCAATGATGTCGAGAATGATGATGCCACCCAGATTACGCAGGCGTAACTGGCGGGCGATGGCGTGGGCTGCTTCCAGATTGGTTTTGAAGATGGTGTCATCAAAATTGCGACCGGCGACAAAGCTGCCGGTGTTGACGTCGATGGTGGTCATGGCTTCAGTCTGATCAACGATCAGGTAACCACCAGATTTCAGATCCACGCGACGGCCCAGGGCTCTTTCGATTTCTTCTTCTACGCCATGCAGATCAAACAGCGGGCGCTCGCCGATGTAGTGCTGCAGCTTGCTCAAGACCGATGGCATGTAGCGCGTCGCAAATTCTTGCAGCATCAGGTAATTTTCGCGCGAATCGACTTGTATGCTGTCAGTTTCTTCGTTGACGAAATCACGCAAGACACGTTGAGCCAGGTTCAGGTCCTGATACAGCAAGGTAGTTGGCGGTTGGGTCTTGGCCAGTTGCAGTATGGTGGACCAGGTGCGGCGCAGGTAATCAACGTCAGCTTTCAGGTCCTCATCCGAGGCATCTTCTGCCATGGTACGGACGATGAAGCCACCTTTCTCATCATTTTGCTGCAGGCTTTGCACTTTGGCGCGCAGGGCTTCGCGCTCGGCTTCGTTTTCTATCTTTTGCGAGATGCCAATATGCGAGTCTTGTGGCAGATACACCAGCATGCGGCCAGCAATCGAGATTTGTGTAGAAAGCCGGGCACCCTTGGTGCCTATCGGGTCTTTCACCACTTGCACGGTCACCGATTGGCCGTCGAACAATAATTTTTCTATCGGTGTCAGCGGCGAATTACTGCTGCCAATGCCGTCTTGCGGACGGGCATCCCAGATGTCGGCCACATGCAAAAAGGCGGCGCGTTCCAGGCCGATATCGATGAAGGCTGATTGCATGCCGGGTAGCACACGCACGACTTTGCCCAGGTAGATATTGCCGACCAGGCCGCGTGACAAGGTGCGTTCTATATGGAGTTCTTGTACTGCGCCCTGAAACATCAGGGCAACCCTGGTCTCTTGCGGAGTGATATTGATGAGGAGGTTTTCGCTCATGGACTTCTCAAAGACTTTATCTGTTAGGGAATAATGATACCTGCCTGACGCAACAACTGGCAGGTTTCAAACAAGGGTAATCCCATGATGCCAGAATAACTGCCTTTGATGTGCGAAATAAAGCGAGCAGCCGCTCCTTGGATGCCATAGCCGCCAGCTTTGTCATACGGTTCATTGCTGCGGCAGTAGGCCAGGATCTGCTGTTGATCCAGTTTGGCGAAACTGACTTCCGAGCATTGTGTGACGGCAGCGCTGCCCTGGGCTGAATGGACAGCGATACTGGTCAGTACCTGATGGGTTTGCCCGGACAGCATTTGCAGCATGCTGACGGCTTCTTCCAGGTTGGCAGGTTTGCCCAGGATTTGCTGGCCCAGTACGACAGTGGTGTCTGCCGCCAGCACCGGCCGTGCCAGCAGTTTGCGCTGGTGCATGGCTTCCCATGCCTTGTCGGCTTTTTCTTTGGTGACGCGGCTGACATAGGCTTCCGGCGCTTCACCGGGCAGGACGATTTCAGTCACGTCTGGCCCGCGTGGCGGTGCATCGCGCAAGAGCAGCAGGTCAAATTCTATGCCGGCCTGCTGTAGCAGTTCACGGCGTCTGGGGCTTTTGGAGGCGAGGTAGATTTTATTTTCGCGGAGCATATGTTTGTCCTGGCGTATGTTGATCACACCCTGTGGTAGGGGTGGTTTTGGGTAATCGACCAGGCGCGATACAGTTGTTCGGCCAGCAGCACCCTGACCATGCCATGTGGCAGGGTCAGGCTGGAGATACGTATCAGGGTATCGGCTTTAGCCTTGAATTCTGCATCCAGGCCATCGGCGCCGCCGATGACAAAGACGACATCACGTCCGTCCTGCTGCCATTGGGTCAGGTTTTGTGACAGGGCGACACTGGTCCAGTCCTTGCCGCGTTCATCGAGGGCGACAATGCGCGCATTCTTGGGGATGACGGCTTCGATTCTTGTGCGTTCCAGTGCCATCACGGTTTCAGCGGTCTTGCTGCCTGAACGTTCCACCGGCTTGATTTCTTTGAGCAGCACACGGCATTCGGGCGGCATACGTTTGGCGTATTCCTGAAAGCCGGTTTCTATCCAGGCTGGCATTTTGTGGCCGACGGCGGCGATGATCAATTGCATGTTTTATAGTATCTTGAAACCAGATCTGCTTAAACAAATGGCTGCACCAGGCAGCCATTTGAAATGAGTTATTAACAGAATTATTCCTCTGTTTTTTTACGGGCTGGCGCACGTTTGGCTGGCGCTGCACCTGCTGCCGCACCACGTTTTTCTGCAGCCTGTTTGGCTGAAGCCACGGCGGTTTTGGTAGAGGCTACCTTGACGCGGCCACCAGTCGGTATTTTTGCTGGCTTGGCTGGTTTGGCTGTGCCATCGGCGGCTTTGCGCGCAACGGGTTTGCGTGCTGATTTAGCGTCTGCTTCACCGACAGTTTTGCTGACGCGTGGTTTGCGGGCCGGTTTCTTTTCATCATCCAGCGTGGTCTGGATCGCCATCATGTCATGCGTGACTTCCAGTGGAGCAGCCTTGCCAGTTGTTTTACGTGGAGCACGTTTAGGCTGGTCGCTTTCCTCTTCAGCATCCGCTTTTTTAACGGAAGTACGCTTGGCTGCGCCGAATTTCACAGGCTTGTCGCCCCACAGTTCTTCCAGGCGGTAGTAAGCGCGGATGGCCGGTTGCATGATATGCACGACGATATCGCCCAGATCGACCAGTACCCATTCGCCAGTCGCTTCACCTTCCATGCTGACGATAGTGCCGCCGTTTTCCTTGACTTTATCGCGTACGGAAGCTGCCAAAGCCTTGGTTTGGCGGTTGGATGTGCCTGATGCGATACAAACGCGGTCAAACAGGCTGGTGAGGTGGGTGGTTTCGTATAATTGTATATCTTGAGCCTTGACATCTTCCAGAGCGTCAATGACCAAGCCTTGCAGTTTTTTAATATCCATATTTTATTGGTAGATAGTTTGTTGTTGTAAGTAGTCTAGCACCTTGTGCGGGACTAGCAATCTTGTTGTCGGGTTATGCTGTTTTAATTCTGTACGTAGTTGGGTTGCAGATACATCCTGTGCAAGGTTTCTTTCCAGATACGTGCCACCTGCAGGCCGCGAGCGCATTTCCAAGGCGCTGATGGCATTTTTCTTCCAGATGTCAGCAATGTCGGGGCTGCTGATATCCAGGCTGAAACCTGGGCGTGAAGCAGCGCAAAGATGCGCTACATCAAGCAAGGCCTGCCAATTGCGCCAGGTGTGCAAATTTTGCAACTGATCTGCACCCATGGCAAACACCAGTGATGCCTGCTCGCCAACTTCCGTACGTAACTGTTGCAAGGTATCGATGGTGTAATTATTTTTACCCTGCTCTGCCCGGATAATTTCTTGCTCATCTATCCTGACAGGGCAGAGTTGCCAGTCTTCAAAAGCCAGCTCCAGCATGGCCAGCCTTTGTTTTGCCGTCGCTTGCAATTCATTCTTTTGCCACTGCTGGCCGACGGGAACGATGCGCAATTCATCCGGTTTCAATGCCGTTGCCAGGCTATGGGCAAGGGCGATATGTCCCAGATGGACAGGGTCAAAGCTGCCACCCAGTACCAGGACGCAGGGTTTTGCGGCAGTTTCTATACCCATTCCTTGTGTACCAGAAAGTCGGTGGCCAGTTTTGCCTCTGGGCTGCCAGCTACCGGCTGCCAGTCATAACGCCATTTGACGATGGGTGGCATGGACATCAGTATGGACTCTGTCCTGCCGCCAGATTGCAGACCGAAATGGGTACCACGGTCAAATACCAGGTTGAATTCCACATAACGACCGCGACGATATGCCTGGAAATCACGCTCACGCTCGCCATATGCCTGGTCTTTACGTCTTTCCAGTATCGGGCGATACGCAGGGATGAAGGCATCGCCCACATTGCGCATCATTGCAAAACTACTGGCAAAATCAATTTCATTGAAATCATCAAAGAAGATACCGCCTACGCCACGGGCTTCCTTGCGGTGTTTCAGGTAAAAATAGTCGTCACACCATTTCTTGAAGCGGGCATGCAAATCTGTACCAAAAGGCTGGACTGCATTTTTACAGGTTTGGTGAAAGTGGGTGGCATCTTCTGTAAAGCCATAATAAGGCGTCAAGTCCATACCGCCGCCAAACCACCAGACATCTTCCTGCCCTTCAGCATGGGTGGTGAAAAAGCGGACATTCATGTGTACGGTGGGGGCATAGGGGTTGCGCGGATGCAAGACCAGCGATACACCCATGGCTTCCCACTGACGGCCAGCCAGTTCAGGGCGGCTGGCAGCAGCAGATGGTGGCAGGTTTTTACCCATGACATGGGAGAAATTCACGCCGCCACGTTCAAATACCTTGCCTTCTTCTATCACGCGCGAGATACCGCCACCCCCTTCGGGGCGTTCCCAGCTATCGCTGATAAAAGCTTGGCCATCAACTTCTTCCAGAGCCGCGACTATACCAGCCTGCAGGCCCAAGAAGTAATTTTTAACCGCGAGTGTATCTGTCATTCTGCTATCTACTCTAAAAAACGCAAGGGGCTGGACCCTGCATCATGGTCCAACCCACTTTAAAAGATCGATGACGCACTATGTGGCATTCATAGCAAGTACGCCTGACCAGGATTAATGTTTGCGGTTCAGCGCACGCCAGCCTATATCGTGGCGATACTGCATGCCATCGAAATGGATTTTTTCAACCGTTTCATAGGCGTGTTTCTGCGCCTGTTTGACTGTATCGCCCAGGCCAACCACGCATAACACCCGGCCACCATTCGTAGTCAACGTCTTTTCATCCAATGTGGTGCCGGCATGGAAGGTCACGGTTTCAGCCGTTTCTGCCGGGATGCCACTAATCGTGTCACCCTTGCGCGGGTTGTCCGGGTAATCTGCGGCGGCCATGACGATACCCATGGCAGTACGCCTGTCCCAATCCAGTTCCACGGTATCGAGCGTGCCATTCACCGCATGCTCCATGACATGCAGGAGATCAGTTTTCAGGCGCGTCATGATGGGCTGGGTTTCAGGATCGCCCATGCGGCAATTGAATTCCAGCGTCTTTGGATTGCCCTGGTCATCAATCATCAGGCCCGCATACAAAAAGCCGGTAAACACGATGCCGTCTTTGATCATGCCCTGTACTGTAGGCACAATGATTTCGCGCATCACGCGTGCATGCAATTTTGGTGTAACGATAGGGGCAGGGGAGTACGCACCCATGCCGCCCGTGTTCGGACCTTCGTCATTGTCGAGCAAACGTTTATGATCCTGGCTGGTGGCCAGCGGCAGAATATTCTTGCCATCCACCATAACGATGAAGCTGACTTCTTCGCCTGCCAAAAATTCTTCGATCACCACGCGGGCACCGGCATCGCCCAGCTTATTGTCAGACAACATCATGTCGACAGCAGCATGCGCTTCTTCCAGCGTCATGGCCACGACCACACCCTTGCCGGCAGCCAGGCCATCAGCCTTGATGACGATAGGTGCACCCTTGGCATTGATATAGTCATGCGCCGACGCCGGGTCGGAAAAGGTCTGGTATTCAGCCGTTGGGATGGCGTGCCTGTGCATGAAAGCCTTGGCGAAATCCTTGGAGCTTTCCAGTTGTGCCGCTTCTTTGGTCGGGCCAAAAATTTTCAGGCCACGTTCCCGGAAAAGATTCACGATACCGGCAGCCAGTGGTACTTCCGGGCCGACCACGGTAATACCGATATGTTCTTGCTCGGCAAAATCTGCCAGCGCAGCCGGATCGGTAATGTTGATGTTTTTCAGGCGTATGTCCGCAGCTGTGCCACCATTGCCAGGTGCCACAAAAATGGTTTGTACACGGTCAGATTGCGCGAGTTTCCAGGCGAGTGCATGTTCACGGCCACCGGAGCCGACAACGAGTAATTTCATCTTAATCTTCTATGATGGCGTTGGTGAATACTTCTTGTACGTCGTCGAGGTTTTCCAATGCATCCAGCAATTTCTGCATTTTGATGCCTTCATCACCGGCAAACACCGTTTCTGTACTGGGTTTCATGACCACTTCAGCGACTTCGGCCTTGAAACCGGCTTTTTCCAGGCTGACACGCAGATCAGACAGGCTGAACGGCGTGCAAATGACTTCGATACCGCCTTCGTCATCGGTGACCACATCGTCAGCACCGGCTTCGAGTGCAGCTTCCATCAGCGCATCTTCATTCGTACCAGGGGCAAAAAACATCTGGCCGCAATGTTTAAACAAAAAGGCAACGGAACCTTCAGTCCCCATATTGCCGCCGAATTTATTGAAAGCATGGCGCACTTCAGCCACGGTACGGACGCGGTTGTCGGTCATGCAGTCAACCACGATGGCGGCACCGCCTATGCCATAACCTTCATAGCGTACTTCTTCGTAATTTGCGCCTTCCAGCGTGCCAGCGCCGCGTTGTATCGCGCGCGTGACGTTTTCCTTGGGCATATTGGCATCTGCTGCCTTGTCGACTGCCAGACGCAGGCGTGGATTGGAATTCACATCCTCACCGCCCATGCGTGCTGCAACCGTGATTTCCTTGATCAGACGCGTCCAGATCTTGCCGCGTTTGGCATCGGTGGCTGCCTTTTTATGCTTGATATTGGCCCATTTACTATGTCCTGCCATGATCGCTCTTTTCTGAATTGACAATAGCTCGCCCTGAGGGCGGCAATTTTGCCTGGCTTGGTTTTATAATGAAGACCAGTATTTTACCATAGTGGTACAGACCGAATTCCCCAAATCACCTTCCAAAAATATGTCAAAACCATTGTTGATCGCTAAAAGTTCCGAAATCGACCTGAATTTACTATCCGACTGGGCGAACCGGCATGGCTGCATCACCGGCGCAACCGGTACCGGCAAGACCGTCACGCTACAGACCATGGCACAGGCATTTTCGGATATCGGGGTACCGGTATTCATGGCCGATGTCAAAGGTGATTTGTCCGGCATGGCCAAGGCCGGCAACGCCAGCAGCAAGATGCAGCAAAGGCTGCAAGCCCTGCAAATGGATGAACCCGTGTGGCAGGCTTGCCCAGTTACCTTCTGGGACGTATTTGGCAAGCAAGGCCATCCGGTGCGTGCCACGGTATCTGACCTGGGCCCTTTGTTGTTGGGCCGTATGCTGAACCTGAACGATACCCAGGAAGGTGTTTTGCAACTTGCCTTCAAGATCGCTGACGATCACGGCTTGTTGCTGCTCGATACCAAGGATTTGCGTGCGATGCTGCAATACCTGGCCGAGAATGCCTCCGTATTCCAGACCGAATACGGCAATATTTCTGCCGCCAGTGTTGGTGCCATACAGCGTTCCTTGCTGACCATCTCCGAGCAGGGCGGCGAGCAATTCTTTGGCGAACCCATGCTGAACCTGGATGACATGATGCAGACCGATGGCAATGGCCGCGGTTTCGTGAATATCCTGGCGGCCGATCAATTGCTGCAATCACCGCGCCTGTATTCGACTTTCCTGCTGTGGATGTTGTCCGAACTGTATGAGCATTTGCCTGAGGTTGGCGATGTGGATCAACCCAAGATGGTGTTCTTTTTTGATGAAGCCCATTTGCTGTTCGATGAAGCGCCCAAGGTATTGCTGCAAAAAATTGAACAGGTGGTGCGCCTGATCCGTTCCAAGGGAGTCGGTGTATATTTTGTGACGCAGAATCCGCTGGACATACCGGATACCGTTCTGGGGCAGCTTGGCAATCGCGTACAACATGCCTTGCGTGCGTATACCCCGCGTGACCAGAAAGCTGTGCAGGCTGCCGCAGAAACCTTCCGCCCCAATCCAGCACTGGACACGGCGGCAGTGATTGCCGAATTGGGTGTGGGTGAAGCCCTGGTATCCTTCCTGGACGAAAAAGGCCGCCCGAATATCGTGCAACGTGCCTTGATCGTGCCACCATCTTCGCAGATAGGTGCGATTACTGCTGATGAACGTCAACAGCTTATGCAGACCTCCATTGTCGCCGGGGTCTATGAAAAACATATAGACCGCGAATCTGCATATGAAAAACTGACAGGTCGTGTGGCGACCCGTGCAGCAACGGCTGCGACTGGCAGGGATGAAAATCTGCAACCAGGCAGCAAGGATGAACCCGCTGCGGCAGATAGCAATGGTTGGGGGAATGCACCATCGGCACCAGCCAGGCCCGCAGGCGGTTTCGGGCGCGTAGCTCAGCCTGCGCAGCAGGAAAGTGGTGGTGTTGGCGATACGCTGAAAAGCGTATTCGGTAATTTGCTTGGGGGCGGTGGCTTGCGACGCAAGGACAATGTGGTGGAGACCATGATCAAGTCTACAGTCAGAACCATGGGGTCTCAGGTTGGACGTGAAATCATCCGTGGCGTGTTGGGGTCCATCCTGAAAAAATAAACACAAACCGGAAGGGCTTTGTCCCTTCCTGGCACTGACGGATTTCAGTCCTGCTGGCCCGAATTAGCCAGGCGTTTGAAAATACTGCTTAAATTGGAAGCCTGCTGTTTCAGAGCTACAGGTTTTTGACGTAACTGTGGTGTTTCAGTTTGTGCGCGTTTCGGGCGAAGTACCGGTTGATCGGCATATTGCAATCTGGGTGTGTACATGTGGTGCTCCTGAGCAGTGCTGTTATCCATAAATCAAGTGTAATGAAATTTGCATCTTTTAATGGTTACACAAAGTCAAATTGACCACTAAATCAGGGATATGGTGTAAAAGATTGTGAGTTATTTCCCAGGAGGAAATTAAAATGCCTGGATCAGGGACGGAATGAGAGAATAAAGCAGGTCGGCAAGGTTTTTTTGCCAGCATCGACGTATCGAAAGGTTTTAAACAAATTATTTTATGCAGCCCAACAACCCTGTTTTACTTGCCAGACGTTCTTACCTGACTGGTCTTGCAATTGCCCTGATTGGTGCCATCCTCTTTTCCACCAAAGCCATCGTCGCCAAGCTGATTTACCGTTATAACGTGGACGCGGTTACCCTGATTTTTTTTCGCATGGCATTTTCATTGCCGATTTTTGCCGGCATAGCCCTGTGGCAGATGCATAAGGGGGGCAGTCTGAGCCGGAAAGACCGTCTGAGCCTGATAGGTCTGGGGCTGATTGGTTATTACCTGTCATCCTTTCTTGATTTCCTGGGTTTGCAATACATTACCGCCGGTCTGGAACGGCTGATCCTGTTTCTGACGCCTTCTTTTGTGTTACTGATATCCGCTTTTTTCTTGAAACGTGCCGTCAGCCAGCTGGAATGGCTGGCCCTGATTGTTTCTTACATGGGCATCGTGCTGGTGTTTTTCCATGACCTGAAGTTTGGCGGCAGCAATGTCTTGCTGGGTTCGTTACTGGTACTGGGGGCGGCGGTGTCCTATGCCCTGTATTTGATACAGTCTGGCCAACTGGTACAGCGATTGGGTTCCTTGCGTCTGGTGTCTTATGCGATGTGTGTGTCCAGTGCCGCCTGCATAGGCCAGTTTTTTGTTCTGCGCCCGGCATCCATGCTGGTGCAGCCGCTTGCTGTATATTCTTTGTCAGTGGTGAACGCCATCCTGTGTACGGTACTGCCGGTATTCATGACCATGATTGCTGTAAAGAAGATTGGTGCGGCAACGGCGTCGCAGGCTGGCATGATAGGGCCGGTATCGACCTTGTTTTTAGGGGCGTATTTTCTCAATGAACCCATCACAGCCTGGCAAATGGCAGGTACAGTGCTGGTCATGGGGGGTATGTACTTGCTGTCAGCAAAGAAAACTTCAGCTTAAGCCATGACGCAGGTGCGGCATGGAAGCGGATTGAACCATCAGGAGCCAAAAATGGTAATGGTAAAAGCAGTCAGGATGCAGCAAACCGGTGGTCCGGAAGTCATGGAATATATCGATGTTGAACTGGGACAACCCGGTGCCGGTGAAGTACTGGTGCGTCACAAGGCTTGCGGCCTGAATTTCATCGATGTGTATTTTCGTACTGGGCTCTACGCGCAGCCCCTGCCTGGCGGCTTGGGCATGGAAGGTGCAGGCATTGTCGAAGCCGTGGGGCCAGGTGTCACCTATGTGCGTGTCGGCGACCGCGTTGCCTATGCTGGCAGGCCAAGCGGGGCCTATGCCGAAGCGCGCATCATGCCGGCAGACAATCTGGTGCGCCTGCCAGACAGCATTGGCTTTGAAACTGCCGCAGCAATGATGTTGCAGGGTTTGACGGTGCAATATTTATTTCATCGTACCTTTTCTTTACAGGGTGGTGAAACCATACTCTTTCACGCCGCCGCCGGTGGGGTAGGCCTGATTGCCAGCCAGTGGGCACGGGCCATAGGGGTGACCATGATAGGTACCGTGGGCTCTGATGAAAAGGCCGAACTGGCAAAAGCCCATGGCTGTACCCATGTCATCAACTACAACAAAGAAAATTTTGTTCAGCGTGTTCGTGAAATTACGGGTGGAAAAGGCGTGCCTGTCGTTTATGATTCCATCGGTAAGGATACCTTCATCAATTCGCTTGATTGCCTGGCACCGCTGGGCATGATGGTCAGCTTTGGGAATGCGTCGGGTCCGGTACCGTCTTTCAGCCTGAACGAGCTGGCCTCACGTGGCTCTCTGTTTATTACCCGCCCCAGTTTGATGAGTTATACCGCGAAGCGCGATGATCTTGAACAAATGGCGGCACAGTTGTTTTCCATGGTGGAAAGCGGCAAAATCAAAATAGATATTCGCCAGCGCTACGCCCTGAGCGAGGTCGCCCAGGCACATCGTGACCTGGAAGCACGAAAAACAACAGGTTCTTCCATATTAATTCCATGATGCAAGATAATATGACACAAGTGACACCACCAAAAAAACCAGATGGGCAGCAAAATGATGGCCCCAAATTCGGACGCCTGCTTGTCGTCCTTATTTTTGCCGTCATGCTGATAGTTGTTATTACCCTTGCTTCAGAGGCTTACTATACTAATTAACGAAGCTTGAAGATTAAAAAAAGCAAGGAAATAGCCTTGCTTTTAATTGATATTGGTATTCTTTTTTTGTCGTTTTTTGCCTGTACAGACAATTCAGGCCGTGAGCAGTGTACATTTGGTGGTGCGTGGCGCACCTGTTTTGCGCGCCATGTTGCTACAGTTTTATCAACCATTCTGATTACAATAAAAACTAGCAATGGACACCCTTCCACTGAATACCGCTAAAACCAGCGAATTTTCCAGCTCCAGTCGTTTGCTGATATTACAAAGTTTGGTGCCGATAGCGACCAATCTGGTGTCCTCACAACTGGAAGCATTTGCTGGTCGCCTGACCGAAGCCTTGTTCAAGTTGTCGGATCAGACGGTCAGGCCTGAAGAGGTGGCAATTAGTTTCCAGGCGTATCAGCAACTGAAGCGTAATGGCACCACCTTTTACCGCCTGGTGGCAGGACAGATCAATGCCGCCCTGGCCAAGGAAGTCAGTGTGGTGAACACGCGCAAGCGTGCCAGAACCGATGAAGGAAAGCAGGATTTCTCGCTCGTCAGTTTCGAGGAGATGGAAAGCAAGGTACTCAGCCGTAATCTTAGCCAGTCACTGGAAGTGAGTAATGCCGAGCAACTGGTGGCGCTGAACACGCGTATAGGCCATGTCTTGCGCAGAACACCGATCAGCGTGTCGCAAAACCCGTTTCGCCCTGAACTGTTTGTCAAGGCGGTACATCAGGCCTGGATGGAACTGGAACCCGATCCGGCAACCCATCATCTGATTTTGCGCTTGTTGCGACCAGAACTGTTTTTGCAATTGGGAGCGATTTATCGGGAATTGAACCAGGCATTGATAGAGCGGGGCATTCTCCCCAATATTAATGACGGGTATAAGAACAAGCAAAAGAAAAACATGCTGTCGTCGTCAGAAGATATCAGCGACCGCGATCCCTATCTGGAAAATAAGTTAAGGAATATGTTCTCTGGCGCATCCACGCCTGCTTCTTTCAGCAACACTGTTAGTGGCGGTGGCGGTGGCGGTGGCGGTGGCGGTGGCGGTGGCGGTGGCGGTGGCGGTGGCGGTGGCGGCGCGGACGGCGTGCCATATGTCGGTGGCCAGCAGGGGGGAGGTGGCGGTGGCTTTGCTGGTAACGGCAATGTCGGTGGTGGTGGTGGTGGGCATGCACCCGATATGGTTACCATTGATCGTCAGTTTTTTGACTACCTGACCAGCGTACAAAGGACGATCTCGGGCAATCCCATGCCCATGGATACGGCGCATTTGCGGCAACTGTCACAGCAGCCGAATGCCGAAAGCCTGACGCACATCGATCAAAGCACCATCGAGCTGCTGGCGCGGATTTTTGATTATGTATTCAACGATGCCAGCATCCCGGCAGATATCAAGAGCCTGATCGGTCAGTTACAGATACCCACGCTCAAAGTGGCATTGCTGGACAAAGATTTCTTTTTCAAGGAAGACCATCCAGCCAGGGTATTGATTGATACGCTGGCGAAATCCAGTGTCTTGCTCAACAGCGAAACCACGACAGAAGATCCGCTCTATCAGATGATAGAAGGCATCGTCGAACGGGTGCAGCAGGATTTTGATCAGCAGATAGAATTGTTTTCTGACGTTGTCGCAGATCTTGAAGCCTTCCTGAAAGAAGAAGAACAGCAAACCGAAGTAGCCATCAGCGAGCCGGTGGCAGTCGCCCTGAAGCAGGAGAAAATGCGACTGGCGCGTGAGTTTGCCGAAAATGATGTCGCCATCCGGGTAGAAACCGGCGAAGTTGCCGGCTTTCTGGAAGTGTTTTTGAAAGAGCAGTGGATACGTATCCTGACCATTGCCCATAACGTCAAGGAAGAAAAACCCAACGCCCTGGAAAACGCCCTGCGGACGATGGATGACCTGATCTGGAGTCTGAAACCGAAAAACAGTGCGGAAGAACGCAAGGAACTGGTCAGCAAATTACCGGCCATGCTGTCGCTGTTGAATGCCTGGCTGAATGCGATCAAATGGGATGAACCTGAACGCGTCATATTCTTTTCCAAACTGGCAGAACGGCATGCTGCCATTGCCCGCGCACCGCTGGAATTTTCACCGCGCCGCCAACTGGAAATTGCCGTCAATATTGCGCAAAGAGCCAGTGAAAGACGTTTGAACCGCCATGTGCAGGATCAGATAGAGCAACCAGTGGATAACTGGGCGCGCGTCATCGAAACCATGGAACGCGGTATCTGGGTTGACTTCACCCGGCAAAGTGGCGTGACCACCCGTTTCAAATTGGCCTGGGTCAGCCCCAAGCGCACCCGGTATATCTTCACCAACCGTCAGGGACATGATGCATTCTCGGTGTCTAGTGAAGAATTGGTTACCCAGTTCCGTGAAGGCAGTGCGATACAGATCGTTGCCGAATCGGTGGTGGACCGCGCCCTGGTGGAAGCACTGAGAGATCCGCCAGCCTGATCGGTCCTTGGTGCTAAAACAACAGAAAAACCCTATATAAAAATGCCCCTGGATGCGATGCATATTCAGGGGCATTTTTTATTGCTGACGGACGGTGCCGTTATTATTTATCCATCTTTATTTCGACTTCAGTGGTGCTGCCATTTTTACCCGGGAAGCCATGCAGGGCACTGTCCATCATCCAGGGCATGAAGGTCGATATTTCCAGTTCGGTCTGCTCTGAGCTGACCTTGATATCCGCCAGTTTTTTGGCTGGACTGATGCCGTCTATATGGATTTCCAACTGATGCAGATAGGTGGCACGTAGGCTGAAATCTGTCCAGTAGCGTGGATAACCGCCCCAGCCCCAGTAGGGGTAAGGATAGCCTAAGCGATAACGATATATCCCCCGGCTAAAATGCATGTTCCAGAATGGATCATAAATCGCTGGATGCCATAGCGGTGAATACTGGATTTCCCTTAGCGTGGTGCCGTATTTCATTCCTACCTTCATGGCAGGTGTGGCGCCGGCGCTGATTTCGGTGAAACCCAGAACCTGCAGGCGGCTACGCAGCATGTCTTCATATAATTTATGCTCGGGATTATTTTCCTGTCCCGGCGCACGTTCAAAGATATACGATTTATCGGTTGCGGCTGCTGGCCATTCATGAAATACGCTGACCTGGCTGCTGAAGGTCGTTGCACAGCCACTCAGTAAAACACTACAGGCCACAGCAAATAGCATGGCAATTTTTTTCATGGTACGACTCCTATATTCCAGTTCTTGTTCTGTCACTCCATGATATGCATCATCGCGCAAACATGTTGTGATTTCTGTAACGTGTTGTAACGACTTTGTGACCATCGGTAAAAAGTCATGATATTTAAGGTTTTTCTAGAATTTTTAGCGGGTCTCTGCAAAAAATCCACAATCGGACCAAATTTTCTGCATTATTGCAAAGTAATTATGACTGCTTTTGTGCCTGCTCACACACAGCTTGGTAAAATGGCAGTCTTCGCAGGGTTCACAAGACTTTGCCATTCCATTTATTTTCGCGAGATATTCAATCCATGCGCAACGATACTGCCAGCAAACCACAGACTATTTTCCGTAAAGACTACGTTGCCCCAGGTTTTTGGGTGGACACGGTAGAGATGGGTTTTGACCTTGATCTGCAAGCGACACACGTGGCAACCCGCATGACCATGCGCCGCAATCATGACAGCAAAGAGAAAGACCTGGTACTGTTCGGTGAATCCCTGAAGTTGCTGCAACTGCGCATGAATGGCGTCAGCCTGAAGAAAAGCGCCTACAAGATAGAAGGCGAAACCCTGCGCATTGCCAATGCCCCGGACGAAGTGACGCTGGAAATTGAAACACTGATCAATCCGCAAAAAAATACCTCGCTGTCTGGCCTGTATGCATCGAATGGCAACTTCATTACCCAGTGTGAGGCAGAAGGTTTCCGTAAAATCACCTGGTTCCCCGACCGTCCCGATGTCATGGCGAAATACACGGTCATGCTGCGTGCCGACAAGAAAAAATTCCCTGTCCTGTTAAGCAACGGTAACCTGATTGCAGAAGGTGATCTGGGCGATGGCCGCCATTTCGCCAAATGGGAAGACCCGTTCAAAAAACCATCCTACCTGTTCGCTCTGGTGGCCGGCAAGCTGGTGTGCCAGGAAGAAAAATATAAACTCAAATCCGGTCGCAAAGCCTTGCTGCAAGTCTGGGTGGAAGAAGGCAATCTGGACAAGACCCAGCATGCCATGGATTCCCTGAAAAACAGCATACGCTGGGACGAACAGCGCTTTGGCCTGGAACTGGACCTGGATCGCTTCATGATCGTCGCCACTGGCGACTTCAATATGGGTGCGATGGAAAACAAGGGCCTGAATATTTTCAATACCAAGTTTGTGCTGGCCAATCCATCCATCGCGACGGACGTTGATTATGCCGGCATAGAATCCGTGGTGGGTCATGAATACTTCCATAACTGGACCGGTAACCGCGTCACCTGCCGCGACTGGTTCCAGTTGTCGTTGAAAGAAGGCCTGACGGTTTTCCGTGACCAGGAGTTTTCTGCTGATCTGGTTGGCACAGCCACCGGTCGTGCCGTTAAACGTATCGATGATGTACGCCTGCTGCGTCAGGTGCAATTTTCGGAAGATGCAGGCCCTATGGCCCATCCGGTACGTCCTGATTCTTTTGTGGAAATCAATAATTTCTACACCGTTACGATTTACGAAAAAGGTTCGGAAGTCGTGCGCATGTATTACACCCTGCTGGGCCACGATGGCTTCCGCAAGGGCATGGATTTGTATTTTGAACGGCATGATGGTCAGGCCGTGGCATGTGATGATTTCCGTGCTGCCATGGCCGATTCCAGCGGTCGTGACCTGACCCAGTTTGAGCGCTGGTATAGCCAGGCCGGTACCCCACGCGTCAAGGTGGAAACGACCTATGATGCAGAAGCACAAACGTATGAAATCAAACTCAGCCAGTCTTGCCCGGCCACCCCGGGACAAGTTAAAAAACTGCCTTTCCATATCCCGGTTGCCATGGGTTTGCTGGGCGCTGACGGCAAGGACATGGCGCTGCATTGCGTCGGTTATGAAGCGCAGGCAGGTGCAAACAGCCTGGTGCTGGAACTGACTGAAGAAAGCCAGACCTTCCGCTTCAGCAAAGTCAGTAGCAAGCCTGTACCTTCGCTGCTGCGCAATTTCTCTGCACCGGTGGTGCTGGAAATTGATTATAGCGATGAAGAACTGGGCCTCTTGCTGGCCAATGACAGCGACCCGTTCAACCGCTGGGAAGCTAGCCAGCGCCTGGCTACACGCCGCCTGGTAAAACTGACCACTGCCGTACAACAAGGTGAAGAACTGACACTGGACAGCATGTTCGTCGACGCCCTGCGCGCCACCCTGAATGATGCCAGCCTGGACCCGGCTTTCCGTGAACTGGTGCTGACCCTGCCTTCTGAAGCCATGATTGCAGAAGAATTCAAGGTAGTGGACCCGCAGGCCATTCATGCAGCACGCAAGTTCGCCCGTGCCACCCTGACCGAACATCTGCGTGCCGATTTATTGAGTGCCTATGAAGGCCACCTGACACCTGGCAAATACAGCCCGGATGCCCAATCCATGGCCAGACGCGGTTTGAAAAACCTGGCCCTGTCGTATTTGCTTGAATGGTCGGATGATTCCACTTTTGATCTGGCGAAAACCCAGTTCGATGAAGCTGAAAACATGACAGATCGCCTGGCAGCACTGACCGCCCTGACTAACTTCAGCGGCAAGGACAAACATGCCAGGGCCGCTGCCAGGGCTTTGAACCAGTTCTTCAAAGACTTCAAGAAAGAAGCCCTGGTCATCGATAAATGGTTTATGTTGCAGGCCACCGCACGTACTACCGATGTCGCCAAAGTGCGTGAGCTGATGAAGCATCCAGCCTTCACACTGAACAACCCCAACCGTGCACGCAGCCTGACTTTTGCCTTCTGTAACGCCAATCCGGCGCGTTTCCATGCGCTTGACGGCAGTGGTTATGCCTTGTGGGCAGAATTGGTGATTGCATTGAACAAGCTCAACCCACAGGTGGCAGCCCGTTTGGCACGCAGCATGGATCGTTGGAAGAAGTATCCAAAGAATTTGCAAACCCATATGAAGGCAGCCCTGCAAAAAGTAGCTGATACCAAGAAGTTGTCGAAAGATGTGCTGGAAGTAGTCAGCAAGGCCCTGGCATCCTGAAAACCTGTTTTCGATCTTACTGCGCGAGCGCAATCGGAGTCTGCGCGGGGCTCATGCGCTGCTCAAAATGCTCATGTACTAAAGTACATTCCGCTTTTTGCGCTGCTCTTCACCCCGCTGACGCTCGCTCGCTACAGATCGTAAACAGGCTTTGAACGACTTATTGAACAAACTATTGACAAGAATTACTGAAAAAATCGAGAGAACAACATGAAACGTGTAAGCCTGACCCAGTACCTGGTCGAAGAGCAGCGCCTGAATAATTCAATACCGGCTGAACTGCGCCTGCTGATCGAAGTGGTGGCGCGTGCCTGCAAGACCATCAGCCATGCGGTAGGCAAGGGCGCATTAGGCGAAGTGCTGGGTACCGCCGGCAGTGAAAACGTCCAGGGCGAAGTGCAAAAGAAACTCGACATCCTGTCGAATGAAATTTTGCTGGAAGCGAATGAATGGGGCGGCCACCTGGCAGCCATGGCATCGGAAGAAATGGAAAGCATCCATCCTATCCCCAACCGCTATCCACAAGGCGAATACATGCTGCTGTTTGATCCACTCGATGGTTCCAGCAATATTGATGTCAATGTCTCCATCGGTACCATCTTCTCGGTATTGAAGGCACCGGAAGGCATGGGCAAGCCCTCCGAGCAAGACTTCCTGCAACCAGGCAGCAAGCAGGTCGCCGCTGGCTATGCCGTGTATGGTCCACAGACCGTGTTGGTATTGACCACCGGCAATGGCGTGAACTGCTTCACCCTCGACCGCGAAATGGGTTCCTGGGTACTGACACAACGCAATATGCAAATCCCGGAAGATACCAAGGAATTTGCCATCAATGCTTCCAACACCCGCCACTGGTATCCACCAGTCACACGGTATGTGGATGAAATGCTGGCCGGCAGCACCGGCCCCCGCGGCAAAGAATTCAACATGCGCTGGATCGCCTCCATGGTGGCCGACGTACACCGTATCCTGAACCGCGGCGGCGTCTTCATGTACCCTGCAGACAAACGTGAACCGGACAAGGCAGGCAAGCTGCGCCTGATGTATGAAGCCAACCCTATGTCCTTCATCGTCGAACAAGCTGGCGGCGCATCGACCGACGGCAAACAGCGCATGCTGGACATACAGCCAGAAAAACTGCATCAGCGTGTGGCGGTGTTTCTGGGTTCAAAAAATGAAGTCGAGAGAGTGACGCAGTATCATCAGGAATAATCAGACTGGGTGAGAGATATGTCGCAACAAATAGGTGATCTGGAAGTTGAAGTCATCTTGCGCAAAACAGAGCGCAGGGTGAATGCAAAGGCAATTTTGTACAGCAATTATCGGCGTCGCCCCAGCACATTTTTCATTTTGTTGGCGACGATTGGTGTGTACTACTTTTTGGACAAACTTCCTATTCCTCCCTTGCTTGTTGGTTTATTAGTTTGTCTGGTTAGTGTTGTGCTTGAGGTGAGTCGTGAGCTTTATATTGTTCACAAAAAATTGAACGCTGCGATTGAACTATTACAATTGCAAGAAATGGCAAATAGCGATATCTCGAAATAGTTAAATTTGACATGTTTGTATCGTGAAAAACGCGAAGTGTGAGCTTCGCGTTTTTTTGTCCTTGCGTATTTTGAGTAAAAACCTCTCAACACAGAGGGGATGTATCGATGTCGAATTTCATTTAACTCTGGCTACTTTCATTGAATGACTTGTTAATATGAGTTTGTATTCAATATGCACAAGGCTGCGCCAAGGTCGCTATGCCTCAGCTTCGTTCGAAGCTGCATTATTCAATATTCGACAAATACGCTTTCCATATTTCTTCTGCCTCCTGCTTGATCCCCCAGTTCTAATCCGGAACGAGCGTCATTTCAATGATCTGTTGGCTTGCCACCCCTAAATAATAAAATTTCCCCGCAAATCCGGAACTCACAATATTGCCATTGAATTTTGAATCGAGTGCGTCACTAGCCGCCAGTTGTTCGCCGGATTTCGCATCCCGCCACAACACGTGATCGCCCGCAGCGCTAAAATTCGTACCAATAATATTTCTGAGTGACTGAGGTCCTGTAATTGCCCAGAATGACGCCATGCGCTGTTCAGCTTGCCAACTTATGTTAAAGCCGCTCTCTGCATCGAAATCAAGGCCCGCCACTTTCCCGACGAGTTGGTCATTTGTGTAGATTCGCCCATTTTCCGCATCGACGCCGGGCTTTGAGAATTCTTGACTGGGTGCAGCGCCCGGGAAAGGTTGAACGCTATGGCTACGTTGACTATCTTGAACGTGAAAGGCCGAGATACGCAAGGGCTGAGAAGACTCCAGGAAATTGGTTTGTACTATGACCCAGTCATTCATCAATGCACATGCCGTTCCGGGCATTTCCCCATCTTGCACGTAGGTTGGCTGCCATGATTCATCGAGTAAAAATTGATTTCCGGCATAACGATAACGCCAAATTTTGGTGGTACCTGGACAGTACACATATTCCACGCCATCGTGTTGCCCCATCGAGACTCTCCCTATTACCGTCTCCGGTGTTTCGATTTGCGCCAAGATGCGCAGATCGTCCGGGTCGATCGCCACCAGGAATGAGGGAATTGCATTTTTAACAGCCGCTCTCAAACCTAAAATTGAATTCACTTCGGTCGTGCCGCGTTCTATGGATTTGGCCATCAGGATTCCCTCACGCGATATGACAAAGCCGTTGTACGCTGCGCCACCTTGCCCCGGATGCTCCGGCAAACGGGCTTGCTCGAATTTGGCAGTTTCGGCATCAACCTTGGCGATAATATTGCCTGCAATCGCATATAGATAACCATTGCCGTGCACGCCCAGCGCACCCGGCCAGTCGAAGTAGTTTTCGCGTTTAACCTTTAAGCAAATCCGCCACTGCTCTGACAAGTCTGTGGGATTGATTTTTGCCACGTAGGCACCATCCCCTTCGCCAACGTATCCGCCATAAACAAATAGTTCGTCGCGTTGTCGAGTGACAATATTGTAAGGATTCAGGTATGACGCACCCGATCTGCGGGTGGAGACCTGAATATTCGACGAGTCAGTAAGTTGTTGCGTGTTGCAAGTGTTTGGAAATTGCGACCTACGCATTGAGTCATAGTGTTCCGAAGGCATCAGTGTCGAATACCATGGTCCGTCGGATTTACCTACTTCCATTGCAGCAGAGGCTGCACATGGGCATGCAACAACCTGCGGTACTTTCGCGTGATTCATTTAAAATCTCCCAGGATTTGAAGCGCCATGCACAGGCATGGCGCTTTTGCTATGCGGAATTAATCTGAAGTTGTATTGATTTTTCTGTACGGATGCAGGGAAAATTTTTCTTGGACGAGAAACAGCTTCCTTCTCATGCATGATTCTATTTATGGTTTTGGCGACGACAAGCCCTGCCAGATGACAAATCCGCCGAGTACACTCAGGTAAGCGTTTCCGTCGGGTCCGATGGACAAACCAGCGTAATAATTATTGGCCAAAGTTTCGCCTACGATGCCGCCTTTGAGGAATTCAATGGTTGCGCTGCGCTTGAAGAGCTGGCCTGTCTCAAAATCCAGAGCGGCCCAATACCAGCCATCTGCATCCTTGGCGTAAGTGTAAAGCAAGCCATCTCCACTGGATAATTGCGAGACAACCGATGGTACCGATATCGAATTATTAGCCCACACCACCTGCGATTCTCCTGTCGCCGGATCAAAATCGACGCGGTTAATGCCGGGCGTTGTCGTGAGTGGCCCAATGGTGCTTTTTACATCTGAATTGCCGAAATTGTTTTCGACTATGATCGAATGATTTAACGCGATCAAGGAATTTTCGCAAGAATTCTGTTCCGGATATTCAATGAAAACTGCTTGTTGAGCCGCTAGTTTGCCGCTTTCCCGACGATAGACATTGACATGCATTTGCGTGGCGTTATCTGTGATTGCAACGAATTGATTTCCTTCAAAATCGTCAAAACAGGTAGGTGTTGTACCAGAACCTTGCTGATTTTGACCAGATTTGGTTTCGGTGCCGCGATCGTATGTGGTACGCCAAACATTCTGTGGACCATTTGTGGACGCCTGATACCGATACAACGCGTAGTCGGTCACGACATACACGCCATCATTGCCGTCGCTAGCAAATGACTTGCTGATTTTCTCTGCCGCATCGGCACCAACGGCGCCTTGTACACTACAGGAAAGTATTTGTTGATTGCTAGCGTCGACGTAACCCACGATGCCTGCCTGAGAAATAAACCAATAGTTCCCGGCACTGTCAGGAAGAACCGAATTAAGGGCATCATCTATATTGTTGAGTGCAAGAGCAAGATCGTAGGACTGGTTCAGTTTGATTGTATTGTTATCGGTCGAGTAAATCTGAATTTGCTGATTACCAGTAACGCACACGACATTGCCCGCTTGGTCCAGGTAAAAATATCCGCCGGCAAAGCTCAATCCGCTGGTTTCCTGCCTGGGTGGCAATGTACATTTGGCTATTGTCTCAAGCGAGCCGGGCTCCAGCAACAGAATAGTTGGATCGCTCGCGCCGCTCTCTCCGGTCGCGGAGATACCGATTCTGATAGTGACCAGTTGCCCTTTCGCATTAAATGCAATCGTCGCTGCAATGCCGGGCGGTTGTATCAACCGTTGTTGGACGGATTGATATGCCGCATTTGCCGGCCCCTTCACCGAGCAGGTATCGGTCTGGTACGCGTTGAAATGGACTTCACTGAAATCATTCGGAGCCATAAAGGGGTTTTGATAAATAGCTGGTGTTGCAATTGGCGTTGGCATGATATTTCATCCTTAAAGGAACGTTTCAGCGACCGAATACAATATGTTGAAGTGCATGAAGCAATGCATGCGATCACAGTATCTGAATCGAAAATTTTTTAATGCGTCACTGAACTGGCTTAGAAAATTACAAGCGCTCATTTACCACTATCGATACCTTCGGGGTCATGAGTTAGAAGGCATTTGTCTAACAAAAAGTTTATTCTCTCAATCCGACGAATCGGAACGGTCACCCGCTACGCATTGCATCTCAATCATGATTTATATCGTGATCAACTTAATGCTTGTATTCAAGTATCAGAATAATTGCCACGATTGAATAGCAGGCGAAAACAGAATAGTTAATTATTATTTAATCTTCTTATTTTTACAAGACTTTTTATAAACGTTATGTACGTGTTGCTGCACACCATTTAAAAACGATTGCACGGAGACACAGAGAAAAACATGAGAAAACCTGAATACTTTTTAAAGGTTTTGATTTTCTCTGTGACCCCTCTGTGTCTCCGTGCCTCTGTGGTGAGCTTTTTGGTCTTGAAAAAACAAATTAATACTTTTTTCGACCTAATTATTAATAAATTCAATATTTGACATATCACTCCACGCAAGGCAATCTCTCATATACTATTTTTATCGTTTAACACTCTGGAGTGTCATCATGCCCGTCTACCGTTCCCGTACCACCACCCATGGCCGCAATATGGCGGGTGCCCGCGCTCTGTGGCGTGCGACTGGCATGAAAGATGGTGATTTCGATAAACCTATCGTTGCGGTGGTCAATTCCTTCACCCAGTTTGTGCCTGGTCACGTGCATTTGAAAGACCTGGGCCAGATGGTGGCGCGTGAGATTGAAGCGGCTGGCGGTGTGGCAAAAGAATTCAATACCATTGCTGTGGATGACGGTATCGCCATGGGTCATGGCGGCATGCTGTATTCACTGCCTTCGCGCGAATTGATTGCGGATTCGGTGGAATACATGGTGAATGCCCACTGTGCCGATGCCATGGTGTGCATCTCCAACTGCGACAAGATTACCCCCGGCATGTTGATGGCTGCCATGCGTTTGAATATTCCTGTCGTGTTTGTATCCGGCGGCCCGATGGAAGCGGGCAAGGTGCTGGAGACTTTGCATCCCAAGCAGACTGGCGAGCAAAGGATCATGAAGATCGATCTGGTTGATGCCATGATCAAGGCTGGCGACAGCAAGGTGTCGGATGAAGAAATTGGACGTATTGAACGTTCTGCCTGCCCGACCTGTGGTTCCTGCTCCGGCATGTTCACGGCAAATTCCATGAACTGCCTGACCGAAGCGCTGGGTCTGTCCTTGCCAGGCAATGGCACGATTTTGGCGACCCATGCCGACCGTAAGGAATTATTCCTGCGTGCCGGTCGCCTGGTGGTGGAACTGGCCAAGCGCCATTATGAACAGGATGATTACTCCATTCTGCCACGCTCGATAGCCAACAAGGCGACCTTTGAAAACGCCATGGCACTGGATGTCTCCATGGGTGGTTCTACCAATACCGTCTTGCATTTGCTGGCAGCGGCACATGAGGCTGGCGTGGATTTCAAGATGGCTGATATCGACCGTATCTCCCGCAAAGTACCTTGTCTGTGCAAGGTCGCGCCGATGACCGATAAATACCATATTGAAGATGTGCATCGTGCTGGCGGCATTATCTCTATCCTCGGTGAACTGGCACGTGCCGGTTTGCTCGATACCACACGCCCAACCGTACATAGCCCAACGCTGGCTGACGCGATTGCGCAAAACGATATTGCCGTGACTGACAATGCGGCGATACGTAAATTGTTCAGTGCTGCACCAGGTGGCGTGCCTACCCAGACTGCATTCTCGCAAGACAAGCGTTTTGACAGCCTGGATACCGACCGCCAGGCTGGCTGCATACGCGACAAGGCGCATGCCTATTCGCAAGATGGCGGCTTGGCTGTACTGTATGGCAACCTGGCAGAAAAAGGCTGCATCGTCAAAACCGCGGGTGTCGATGAAAGCATTTTGAAATTTACCGGCAAGGCACGTGTATTTGAAAGCCAGGACTCGGCAGTAGAAGCCATCCTTGGTGATACAGTACATGAAGGCGATGTTGTCATCATCCGTTATGAAGGCCCTAAAGGTGGCCCTGGTATGCAGGAAATGCTGTATCCAACCTCGTATATCAAATCCAAAGGCCTGGGCAAAGCTTGCGCCTTGTTCACGGATGGTCGTTTCTCGGGTGGTTCTTCCGGCTTGGTCATCGGCCATGCTTCACCTGAAGCAGCAGAAGGCGGAACCATAGGTCTGGTGGAAGAGGGCGATATCATAGAAATCGATATTCCGGCCCGTACCATCAACCTGAAGGTCAGCGATAGCGATCTGGCACAGCGCAGGGCAGCAATGGAGGCACGCGGCCCGCTAGCCTGGCAGCCGGTAGACCGCGACCGTTATGTCTCACAAGCCTTGCAGGCTTATGCAGCCCTGGCAACATCGGCTGACCGTGGCGCGGTCAGGGATATCACCCAGTTGCAGCGTAAATAAAAGCGTCGCCCCAGCGAAATAATCCGCTGCTTGACATCGCAGGGCATTGGTATAAACCGATGCCCTTTTTTTATTTTAGAAATCCTCTAAGCTGTTAGAACCTGTTTACGATCTGTAGCGAGCGTCAGCGGGGTAAGGGTAACAAAAACGCAGCGCAAAAAGCGGAATGGTCTCTAAGTACATGAGCATTTTGAGCAGCGCATGAGCCCCGATCACGCCCGCGCAGTAAGATCGTAAACAGGTTCTTAGCTACTTGCTTTCTGGCACGCCGACCATACATAGTGAGCAGAGCTGGTAAATAATACGATCGTTCACCGCCGAAGTAGGAAATGCACGCCTCGTTTATACTCTGGTCTGGGCCGTCAGGTTTTTAATGCCGGTCATAGCAGAATACCAAGCAATATTTATAAAAAGAATCCGCGAGAATTGTATGTTAAGCAATGACCAGCCTGTCGATCTGAAGGAACAGGCACTGGAATACGTTACCTCCTGTAATTTGCCCATGAGCTGGGCGACTTTCCGCATGCATGCCTTTGTTGAAACGGCAACAGGCAAGGAGCATATCGCCCTGACCCTGGGCGATGTGGCCGATGGCCAGCCGGTGTTGGCACGCATCCATTCCGAATGCCTGACGGGTGATGCCCTGTTCAGCCAGCGCTGCGATTGCGGCCCGCAACTGGAACTGGCCTTGCAAAAAATTGCCCATGAAGGACGCGGTGTCTTGTTATATCTGCGCCAGGAAGGTCGCGGTATCGGTCTGGTCAACAAAGTCCGTGCATATCGCCTGCAAGATGAGGGCGCGGATACGGTAGAAGCCAATCAAAGGCTGGGTTTTGCGGCTGACTTGCGTGATTACAGTCTGTGCGACCCCATGCTCAAGCACCTGGGTGTCAGCTCAGTCAAACTGATGACGAATAACCCGCGCAAGATCGCTGCGATGGAAGGCATGAAGATCACGGTGAAAGAGCACATTCCCCTGATTATCAAACGCAATCCGTTTAACGAGCGTTACCTGGCCACCAAGGCTACCAAGCTCGGGCATCTGATACAGCCAGAGCTGTAAGAACCTGTTTACGATCTTAAGCGCGGGCGCAATCGGAGTCCGCGCGGGGCTCATGCGCTGCTCAAAATGCTCATGTACTAGTGAGGATTCCGCTTTTTGCGCGGCTCTTCACTCCGCTGACGCTCGCTACAGATCGTAAACACGTCCTAAGACTTTCTGCCACCAGCCGGTCGTCTGCAGGATTTAGACTTCCACCATGTCCTGCAGCTTTTCAAATTCGGTAGCGGCTTCACTCAAGACTTCATCCAGCAAAGCCTGATCCAGGCCCAGGCTTTCCCACGATTGCCCGGTGATTTCTGGCGGTGCCAGATCGGGCGTGGTCGTCACTCTTAGCGCGTGGGCTATGCCATCTGCGACATGGATGATGGTTGCCAGAAAGCCCAGGCCGGGCTTTTCTGGCTGATGATGACCAGAAATGGCCTTGATCATCATTTCCGAAAAATTCCACTGTATGGCCAGCGCTTCGCCTATCGCCGCATGGTCGATGTCGATCAAACTCTTTTCAGTTTCGTATTGTGTGTCTGGATGTTCCAGCCTGTGGGCCAGCACCGCTTCATATGCTTCGGTATAGGAAGTCGCCAGCACCAGTGCGCCTATGTCGTGCAGCAGACCGGCGGTAAAGGCCACGTCGGTATTAAATTGCAGACGCCGCGCCAGAATCTTGGCAACAATCGCAACCGCATTGGAATGACGCCAGAAATCCTTGTGGCTGAAGCCACGACAATTGTTTTCCGGAAAACAGCCAGACAGCGCCGCTGTCATCACAATCTGCTTTACCGTACTCAGGCCCAGCAGAGAAATCGCCTGCTGCACCGTGGTGACCTTGATCATGGTCGAGTAATAGGCTGAATTGGCGTAACGCAGGGTTTTGGCTGTCAGCGCAATATCGAGGCTGACTTTTTGCGCCAATTCATGCATATCCAGTTCATCGCTATCCATGCTGTTCAGCAATTCCATCACGATTGCTGGTAAAGTTGGTAAATCTTTAACGCTGTCGATAATCTGGGCAAGGGAGATGGAGTTCATACGGAATTTCCTGCAATGCTGATTCCTATAGATTGCCAGAAATTTGGCAATTGGACATGCATTTTTCTTATGTGCACCAAAATGTTACGCAAGAAGCCACAAAGTTGAGCATTTCGAAGAATGCCGCATTTTGCATTTTTGTGTCAGGATGCAAGATAAGTTATTAAAAAGAGTAGATTCAACTGCCAGATTGATTGTTCGCAGGCCTTGGTCAGGTACGCTGCTTTGTTGGTGTACTCGCAGAAATAGGTCCTTTTCCGCATGAAAATTTATGAAATCAATTCAGCCTTTTATTATTGATCATCGTGTGCTTGCTACTGATGTCCTTTGTGTTCAGGCTGGCAGCGTCAATTATTCGTTATTGAAATCTTTTTGGTTTCTAGGAATGCTGTCTGCCGCGATCTTAGGTGGCATCAGTTATTTCAATTGGTCGGCATTGATACTGTTCATCTTGTCCACGGCCGTGGTTTTGCTGTTTGGACATTCGCTGGGTAGCCACAGAAAGCTGATACACAATAGCTTCGAATGTCCATTGTGGTTGGAATACCTTATGGTTTATCTGGGTGTGCAAGTAGGGCTGGCTGGACCGATAGGGCTATTGCGACAACATGAATTGCGTGATTACGCGCAACGTCTGCCAGATTGCCATGATTACCTGCGGCATGGTCGTCGTATCTGGGTGGATGGATGGTGGCAATTACATTGTGATCTGCATTTACATCACCCGCCAGAAATTCGCATAGAAAGCAAAATAGCAAATGACGGTTTTTATCGGTTTCTGGAAAAAACCTGGATGTTGCAACAATTGCCGATTGCCATGCTGTTTTATTGCTGGGGTGGCTGGGCATTTGTATTTTGGGGTGTGTGCGCACGTGTTACTACAGGTGTTTTTGGCCACTGGTTCATTGGCTACCTTGCACACAATCATGGGCAACTGCGTTATGAAGTCAGTGGTGCTGCGGTACAGGGGCGCAACATACGACTTGCTTCATTGCTGACCATGGGTGAGTGCTGGCACAACAACCATCACGCCTATCCTGGTTCTGCAAGACTGGGTTTGCTGGCTGGTGAATGGGATCCGGGCTGGTGGGTTCTTCTGCTGTTAAAGAAAATGAGACTGGTTTCCAATTTGAAGTTGCCGGGTGATTTGCCGGTTCGACCTGAATTGCATGTACATACGGTAGCCACGCAGCATGCGCGCCACAAAAAATGCCGAAATGCGGCAGTTTGACGAGATAAAAGACATCTATGAATGAAGATGAGAGTAAGGAAGTACAGCCATTAGTTCCGTTGGTGGCAGTGAACGCGAATAAAGAAATCATTGAAGGGTCCGTTCTGGAAGTAGTAAATGGTTCGGTTCTGCCAGCACCACGGAAGAAAGTGCTGCCTTTTTCAAAATGGTTGCCATTCATTGCCGGTGCTGTCATTGGCGTTGTGCTGAGGCTGGTTTTTTCCGGCGCCCCCGGGTCGGCTTATACCGCCATGGCGAGCGCGTTTATCTGGCTGGTACCACTGGCGGTTGGGGCAAGTACCGTGTTTGTTGCCGAGTGCCAAACGCGGCAAAGCTGGTGGTTCTATGTGACAGGACCTATTGTTGCGAACACCCTGTTTGTATTGGGTACGATGGCGATTTTAATAGAAGGCATGATTTGCGCCATCATTATCATCCCTCTGTTTGCTGTGGTTGGTGCGCTTGGAGGGCTGTTGATGGGGGTAATTTGTCGTACCACCAATTGGCCCAGGCAGGCAGTATCCGGGTTTGTGGTGTTGCCACTGTTGTTTGGTGCAATCCCGGCATCTGATCCTGATCTACAACGTATAGCTACGCTCGAACGTACGATACAGATACAGGCTTCGCCAGAACAGATCTGGCATCAATTGCATCATGCAGAAAACATACAGCAAGATGAAGTAGGGCAAGCCTGGATGTATCGAATAGGTGTTCCTTCGCCACTTGCGGGCATCACCCGCGAAACCCCGACGGGACTTGTACGTACAATCAGGATGAACAAGGCCATTTACTTTGATCAGGTTTCAACTGATTGGGTGAAGAATCAATATGTGGTCTGGCGTTACCGCTTTTACCCGGATTCTTTTCCACCCAATGCGCTCGATGACCATGTGATGATAGGTGGGCGATACTTCGATATTCTGGATACGACTTATTCCCTCAAGCCACTGACCGCACAAACTACAGAACTGAAGATACAAATGCGTTATCGGGTGAGTACAGATTTCAATTGGTATGCCGACGCTGTTGCCAAATTACTTATTACGGATTTTGAAGAAGTGATCTTACATTTCTATCAAAAAAGAGCAACAACAAGACTCGATAAGACTTGATTGATTTGATGGCAGGCCCTGCTAAGCCCTGGCCGGGGCAGCGATTCAACATGTGCAATGGCACAGTGCATTCTGGATCGACTATACACTTATGAGTACTTGGCATTTGAGCAGCGACTTAAGGTATTTTAAGGATTTGACAAAATTGGATATGGTGCGGGAATGTGCGATGAACTACAGGGATTCCCCTTATTTTCGCGTCCGGTTTTTTTCCCACGTTTCCTATTGTATGGTGGCATTAAGGCTACACATGGCGATGTCGGCCTGGGTAATGCCTGGCTGTATTTTGATGGCAGGGATGGCCGTGCCCTGGGTGGCAAGATTCCCGGTACCGGCAGTACCGGGGATATTTTCCTGCAGGCGCAGTTCCCGCTGCATTCCGGACGTATCCTGGGGTTGACGGGACGTATCCTGATTTCACTACTGGGCCTGGTAGTTGCCATGTTGAGCATCACCGACCTGATCATCTGGATAAGGAAACGACGGGCCAGGGCTGTCACTAAAGTCGTAGCAAGGCCAGGCTGATCCGGTTATTGCTTACGATTTAACTGACCTCAGCTTATTTTGGGCACTAGGCGTTTTTCACTGATGCTGGCCTTGGCTCTTTCCAGCATATCAATGGCAGCCGGACCACGCAGCAGGGTGACAGCGACTGCCAGCGCATCGATATACGTCAGATGCGCGAGGCGTGAAGTCATGGGGGTGTAGATATCCGGATCTTCTTCCACATCCACACCGATGTGTACGTCAGCCAGTTCGGCCAGCGGGCCACCACTGGCACACAATACCAATATCTTGGCACCAGCTTCCTTGGCCAGTTGCACGCTGTCGATCAGGTCGCGTGTGCGGCCTGTGCGTGAAAAGGCGACGACAACACAATCGCTATTGAGCAGGGTAGCAGACTGCGCCTGCAAGTGGGCATCGCAAAATACCGTCGTCGGTATGCCAAAGCGGAAAAATTTCAACTGCGCATCAATCGCCAGCGCGCCGGAATAACCCAGGCCATAGCATTCTATGCGACGGGCGCGCGCCAGCAGGCTGACTGCGGCTTCAAAGGTGGCGGTATTGGCATTATTGCGGGCTTCCATCAGGGCGGCGATGGTGCGGTCAAATACCTTGGGCAAGACATCACGTACATGATCGGCCTGGTTGACATCCAGATGCAGGTAAGGGATGCCGGTTGCCAGGCTTTTGGCAAATGCCAGCTTGAAGGTCTTGAAGCCATCAAAGCCCAGGCTCTGGGCAAAGCGGGCGACTGTGGGTTCACTGACATCGCAGGCCTGTGCCAATACACGTATCGACATTTCCAGCGCATCATGCGGCTTTTGCAGCAGGAACTCTGCCACCTGGCGCTCAGCACGGCTCAGGGCTGTGCTGGCAGTGCGTATGCGTGCCAGCAAGCCTTTTTCAGGCGGGCTGTTGGGTTTGTTGTCAGAAAACGGGTTTGCCATAGATGTATTGTTTACGGACACCAGAAAACATCTATGGTACAGCCTGCTTCGCGCAATAAGGACGCAACCGGCAGATTATTTTCTATCGCCTGATCCAGTACCTGACGTTTTTCAGCGCCAGTAATCACCAGCCAGATGCGTTTGGTGTTCAGCAGGCGCGGCAAGGACAGCGACATGCGGCTTTGCCGGGTCTGCGGATGCACGGCTGCCAGGCAGGCCAGGTCATCATGCTGGGTAGGTGCGCCGGGAAACAGCGAAGCGATATGCCCATCCGCACCCATGCCCAGCAAGACAGCGCTGAAAGCCTGTGGCAATTGTTCATTCAGCCTGGCATGGATGGCTTCGGCGGCGACTTCTGGTGTATTCGCTGCATTTTTCAGCGACACCAGTTGCCAGCGTTTGTCTGTGGCAGACGCTGACAGGCAGCGACGGAACAGGCCTTCATTGCTTTGCTTGTCCTGATCTGGCACCCAGCGTTCATCGGTGGCGACCAGTTTGATGGGCTGATGCTGATCCACATCGGCCAGCAACTGATCCAGCCGCTGATAGACCGGGGCAGGCGTAGAACCGCCAGCCAGCGCAAAGCTGGCGCTGCTGCCAGTGGGTGTTGTCTGTATCACGTCCAGCCATTGCTGGCTGAGGGCTTCGCTCAGGGCGGCGAAATTTTCGAAGGTATGGTATTTCATCGTCATTTTATCGCTTAACTTTCCACGAATTCTTCGCCCCAGGCAGCACCGTGCTGGGCCAGCAGATAACTGGCAGCAGAGGGGCCCCAGCTACCGGCGATGTATGACTTCAAGCCTTCGCTATCGTTTTTCCAGGCGCTCATGATCGGGTCTATCCAGGCCCAGGCAGCGCTCAGTTCATCATCACGTACGAACAGGGTCAGGTCACCATGCATGGCGTCCAGCAACAGGCGCTCATACGATTCCACGCGGCGTGAATTCGATACTTCGGCAAAGTCCAGATTCAGGGCCACGTCCGACAGGCGTATGCCTTCGCCTGGCTCTTTGGCCTTCATGTACAGTTGTACGCTTTCTTCCGGCTGCAGCGAAATCACCAGGCGGTTCGAACGCAAAGGCCCTTGTGACTTGCCGAAAATGGAGTAAGGAATCGGTTTGAAATTAATCGTGATTTCAGCACTGCGACTGGCCATGCGCTTGCCGGTACGCAGGTAAAAGGGCACACCAGCCCAGCGCCAGTTATCTATCTCGGCGCGTATGGCGACAAAGGTTTCTGTGCGCGATGCCGGTGGTACGCCAGGTTCATTCTGGTAAGCGATGACAGGTTTGCCATCGACCGCACCGGCACGGTATTGGCCGCGCACGGTTTTCTTGCTGGCTTCATCTGGCGTGAACTTGTGCAGGGCGCGCAAGACTTTTACTTTTTCATCACGGATGGCATCCGGGTTGGCATTCACTGGTGGTTCCATGGCGACGATGGACACTAGTTGCAGCAAATGGTTTTGTACCATGTCGCGCAGGGCGCCGGTATGGTCATAGAAATCGCCACGTGATTCCACCCCCACCTGTTCAGAGATGGAAATCTGTACATCCTGTATCCACTTGCGGTTCCACAATGGTTCAAGGAAGGAATTGGCAAAACGTAGCGCCAGCAGGTTTTGCACCATCTCTTTACCCAGATAGTGGTCGATACGGTAAATCTGGTTTTCGTTCAGGTAGCTGCGCAGGGACTGGTTAATTTCTTTGGCTGACTGGGCATCACGACCCAGCGGTTTTTCGACTACCACGCGGGCATTGCCTTCAACCAGGCCATGCTTGGATAATTGCTCAACCACGGGAATAAAAATATCCGGGCCAGTCGCCAGGTAGAACAGGGTGGCGTTGTCAGTGCTGGTATGCAGGCTGTCTTTCAATGCCGCAAAATCATCCGGGATGCGGGCATCGATTTTTGAATAATGGGTGGTCGCCAGAAAGGCGGCGCGTTTTTCTTCCGTCGCACCGTCAACATTGGCGGCATACGATTCTATGGCGGCAGCGACACGCACACGGAATTCTTCATCCGACAATTTTTCACGGGCAGCACCGATGAACTTGAAGTTCTGGTCCAGCCGGCCATTCACAAATGCGCTATACAAAGCAGGGATGATCTTGCGCTTGGCAAGATCGCCAGTGCCGCCGAATAAGACAAATGTGGTCATGCTGACTCCGTGTTGTGTCGGTTGTTATGTTGGTTGCAATACAGACGTGTCGCTGTGTGTTGCGAGATATGTACTACATTGGTACTACATTGATGATAGTGGCTTATCCTGATTATGCCAGAAAATATTCAAAAATGTAGTTTCATTACGATAAATTTGATGTTTTTTCTAAATAAATCAGCTAATAAATGAAATACTGAAAGTTTGTTACAAAAAATCAGGATTTATGCTATCTTTATTGGTATTGCATCAGTATTGCCAAAGCTTTCTTATTTTCGCCCTTTTGGGCCTCAGGTGTTTATATGACGACATCCCCATCCACTAGCTTGCACCCTGTTATCGACAAGGTCACACAGCGCATTACCGAGCGCAGCAAAACCTTGCGCAGTGCTTATCTTTCCCAGTTAGAACATATGCGTGGTCGCGGCCCGCGTCGTGCCAGCCTGTCTTGTGCCAATCAGGCGCATGCCAATGCGGCCATGGATAGTGGCACCAAGATCTGGCTCAACCAGGCACAAAAACCGAATATCGGTATTGTCACTGCCTATAATGACATGTTGTCGGCGCACCAGCCGTATGAAAACTATCCGGCACAGATACGCCATACGGCCCTGCGCTTTGGCGGTACTGCCCAGGTGGCCGGTTCCGTACCTGCGATGTGCGATGGTGTGACGCAAGGTCGCCCTGGCATGGAATTGTCTTTGTTTTCGCGTGACGTGATCGCCCAGGCGACTGCGGTGGCTTTGTCGCATGATGCGTTTGACGCGACCCTGTGCCTGGGTATTTGCGACAAGATTGTGCCTGGCCTGCTGATCGGTGCCTTGGCCTTTGGTCATCTGCCAACCATTTTTATACCGGCAGGCCCCATGGGTTCTGGCTTGTCGAATAAAGAAAAAGCGGCTGTGCGTGAACGCTATGCGCAAGGCAAGGCGACAAAAGAAGAATTGCTGGCTGCAGAAAGCGCGGCGTATCACAGTGCCGGTACCTGTACTTTCTATGGCACGGCCAATAGCAACCAGATGTTGCTGGAAGCCATGGGCTTGCATTTGCCCGGTGCGGCCTTCATACATCCGTCTGACCCTTTGCGTAGTGTCCTGACCGATGCAGCGGTGGAGCGTGTCCTGCAGTTGACAGAACAAAGCGGCAACTACAAGCCTATCGGTCAACTGGTCAATGAAAAAACCATCGTCAATGCCGTGATTGCCCTGCTGGCAACGGGTGGTTCCACCAATCACACTATCCACTGGATTGCAGTTGCCCGCGCTGCCGGTATCATCATCGATTGGCAGGATTTTGATGAGCTGTCATCGGTCATCCCCTTGCTGACGCGTGTTTATCCTAATGGTACTGCCGATGTAAATGCCTTTGAAGATGCCGGTGGCCCGGTCTTTGTGATCCGCGAACTGCTGTCAGCCGGTCTCATGCATGCGGATGTCATGACCGTGTTTGGTAGTGACGGTTTGAACTCACACACCAGTCGCCCGGTATTGACCGACGATGGCAAGGTCAGATGGGAAGCCTTACCGGCAGAGTCGACTGATACCACGGTGGTGCGTAATGTGACTGATCCATTTGCACCTACCGGTGGCCTGCGTTTATTGCATGGCAATCTGGGGCGAGCCATCGTCAAGGCCTCTGCCGTGCCTGAAGATGCGTGGATCATCAAGGCACCTGCCAAGGTGTTTGAATCGCAGGATGCTTTAGTCAAGGCGTACAAGGCGGGCGAGCTGAATATGGATTTTGTTGCGGTGGTGATCTTCCAGGGGCCGCAGGCGAATGGCATGCCTGAGCTACATCAATTCACCCCTGTGCTGGGCAGCCTGATGTCGGCTGGCTACAAGGTGGCACTGGTGACGGATGGCCGCATGTCCGGTGCATCCGGCAAAGTGCCGGCGGCATTGCATGTCAGTCCTGAAGTGGCACAAGGTGGCCCGCTGGGCAAAGTACGTGACGGTGATCTGGTAGAGTTGAATGTGCATACCGGCGAATTGCGTGCCTTGGTGGATGCCGATGTCTGGGCCCAGCGCGCCGTGCGTGAACTCAGCAAGGAGCCGACCTTTGGTTATGGCCGTGACCTGTTTGCTGCGCAACGTCGTGTCGTGACTGCGCCAGAACATGGCGCATCCACACTGTTCATCGACTAATGCCGAAAACTACATCACTATTTCTGAAAGCGAAACAAGATCATGAGCCTCAATATCAGTATGAGCAAGCGTAATATCATCGCCCAGCTCGAACAAATCCGCGTGCTGCCTATACTGGTCACCGATGATGTGGATCAGGCGATACGCTGTGTCACAACCCTGGCAGAAAATGGCTTGCCAGCGGTGGAAATCACCCTGCGCACACCAAATGCCATGACGGTATTGCGTGAAGTCGTCAAGGCTTGCCCGACAGTGACTGTGGGTGCCGGCACGATACTGACGCAGGTACAACTGGACGCGGTCAAGGCGGCAGGCGCTGCCTTTGGTATCAGCCCTGGTATCACGCCGGTATTGGCCAAGGCTGCGGCTGATTCCGGCTTGCCGTATTTTCCTGGGGTTGGCGGTGCCAGTGATTTGATGCTGGCGCTGGAACATGGTTTTAATGTTGTCAAACTCTTTCCTTCGGACATCGTAGGCAGCACCAAGATGGCCAAGGCCCTGGGCGGCCCTTTCCCTGATGTGAAATTTTGTCTGACAGGTGGCGTGACCGTAGAAGCGACGCCGACCTTGTTACAGCAATCAAATATCTTGTGCGTCGGCGGATCATGGATGTGTCCGGCTTCACTGATCAATGCCTGTGACTGGGCCGCCATAGGTGTGCTGGCAGCAGCGGCAGCCGCAGCTGGCAAGAAGTAAATATTGTCACGAATGCGGGCTAGGTACAGCGCTGCATTTGTGCTGCTGGATATGTTTTAGCAGATATGTTTTAGCAGATATGTTTTAGCAGTTTTCGTAAATCACTTTTCGCAAATTAAGCAAGATCATGGCTACTTCCGTTTCCCGTACTCCGCTCTGGTGTTTGTTGCAGCAACGTGCCACCAATATGCCCAGTCTGAAAGAATTGTTTCGTGCTGATCCGCAGCGTTTTACGCATTTTTCTGCGTCCGCCTGCGGCATCATGCTCGACTATTCCAAGCAACGCATAGACACGACCGCCAAGCTGAATTTGCTGGCATTGGCCAGGCAGCAGGATGTGGAGTCGAGGCGGGATGCCATGTTGCGCGGTGAAGCAATCAACCAGACGGAAAATCGCGCTGTTCTGCATACGGTCTTGCGCCTGCCCAAAGGAGAAGCCTTTGATTTGAACGGCGACAATATCGCGGCGGATGTGCATCTGGTGCTGGCGCAGATGCGCAGCTTCAGTGACGCGGTAAGGGAAGGGCGCTGGTTGGGTTACACCGGCAAAGCCATACGTACCATCGTCAATATCGGTATCGGCGGTTCTGACCTGGGGCCGCAGATGGCCTGTATTGCGTTGGCACCCTGGTCACAAAAAAACCTGTCACTGCATTTTGTTTCTAATGTGGATGGCCGCCACGTGGCGGATGCGCTGGCGAATGCAGACCCGGAAACGACCTTGTTTGTGGTGGCATCAAAAACCTTTGCCACCATGGAGACATTGACCAATGCCCGCACGGCGCGTGAATGGATGTTGTCGCATGGTTGCCCGCTTGATCAGATACGCCAGCATTTCGTGGCACTCAGCACCAACGTCAAGGCCGCAGCTGATTTTGGTATTGCCCCTGAAAATGTGTTCCCGTTCTGGAACTGGGCCGGCGGCCGTTATTCGATGTGGAGTGCGATAGGTCTGTCGATTGCGCTCTACGTGGGCGCAGATCGTTTTGAAGAAATGTTGGCCGGCGCACATGAAATGGATTTGCATTTTGCCCAGGCACCGCTGGAACAGAATCTGCCAGTGTTGATGGCCTTGATAGGCGTATGGAATATCAATTTCCTCGGCCTGCAAGCCTTGTCGATTGCGCCTTACCATCAACGCATGACACGTCTGCCAGCTTACTTGCAACAGCTGGAAATGGAAAGCAATGGCAAGTCAGTCACGCGTGAAGGTCAACGGGTAGATTACACGACGTCACCCATCCTGTTTGGCGAAGCGGGCACCAATGGCCAGCATGCTTATTTCCAGTTACTGCATCAGGGGGCAACCATCATCCCTACCGACTTTATCGTGGTGGCAGATGATGATGCCGGTTTGCCTGGCCACAACCAGGCGCTGCTGGCGAATTGCTTTGCCCAATCCAAGGCCATGGCCTGGGGCAAGAGCATGGAAGAAGTGCGCTCAGAACTGGGAGACTTGCCAGAAAAAATATTGGCCCCCCGCGTGTTTGAAGGCAATCGCCCAACCTCTACCGTCTTGCTGGATTCTTTGACACCACGGTCTTTGGGTGCATTGATTGCCTTGTATGAACACAAGGTCTTCGTGCAATCCGTGATCTGGGATATCAATGCCTTCGATCAATGGGGAGTGGAACTGGGCAAGTCCCTGGCACAGCAATTGATCAGCCTTGATCCAGACGCAGTCAAGGAAGATTACGATAGCTCAACCAAGGGTTTATTGCAGGCAGTGGGTCGCAGCCATAAGCTGAAGAAGGCCGCTTAGAACCTGTTTGCGATCTTACTGCGCGAGCGTGATCGGGGCTCATGCGCTGCTCAAAATGCTCATGTACTAAAGTACATTCCGCTTTTTGCGCTGCGTTTTTGTTACCCTTACCCCGCTGACGCTCGCTCGTTACAGATCGCAAACAGGTTCTTAGGGCAATATGTCCTTCGTGCTGGTCTGCACACAGGCATTTGTTGTAAGCAAGCCTCAGCCTGTTTGATATATCAAGCCTCAGATTATGGCGTGTGCTTGTTGTCCTGGCAGATGCTCACTCTGTAGCGCTGCGTGCTGAAGCTGCAAAACTATTGCCTGATATATGGTCTCAGTCAAGAACACAAGAATTTTCATCACTCCGATTTTATCCTTACCGTAGAATTTGTCAGCATGAACGCCCACCTACATCCACAATTAAAAATGAACGATATCAGCGACGACAAAGACCAGAGCCTGCGGGAAGACATACGCAGGCTGGGGCGTATCTTAGGCGATACGGTAAGAAACCAGCATGGCGATGAAGTGTTCGACCTGATCGAACAGGTGCGCCAGAATTCCATACGCTTTCGCCGTGATGCTGATGAAGCCGCACGTGCCGAACTGGAAACCACACTGGATACGCTGACCAATGACCAGACCACACAAGTCATACGCGCTTTCAGTTATTTTTCACATCTGGTCAACCTGGCAGAAGACCAGCATCACATACGCCGTACCCGTGCCCATCTGATTGCGGGTTCCGCGCCGCGCCAGGGCAGCCTGGCGCACACGATAGAAGCGCTGTACAACACCGGCCACGGCAGCCAGCAATTGCTGGATTTTTTCCAGACGGCACAAGTGTTCCCGGTATTGACGGCCCATCCTACTGAGGTGCAGCGCAAGAGTATCTTGAATTGTCAGATGGTGATTACGCGTTTGCTGGATGAACGCGACCGCATGCAATTGACGCCGGAAGAATCTGCCGCCAATGAAGAGGCAATTGGGCGTGCTGTATTGACGCTGTGGCAGACACGCATGCTGCGCACTTCCAAACTGTCGGTGCTGGACGAGGTGGAAAATGGTCTGAGCTTTTATGACTACACCTTCCTGCGTGAATTGCCGCACCTGTATGCCGGTCTGGAAGATTTATTGGCCAGCAAGGATGCCACGTTCGCGCAACATGAATTGCCCAGCTTCATGAAAATGGGCAGCTGGATAGGTGGCGACCGCGATGGCAATCCTTTCGTGACTGCCACTGTGCTGGAAAAAACCCTGGCCATGCAGGCGGCCCGCGCTTTCAAATTTTATCTGGAAGAACTGCATACCCTGGGCTCGCAATTGTCGATGGCCAATCTGCTGGTCAAGGTGTCGGATGATTTGCTGGCACTGGCAGAACGTTCACCCGATCATTCACCGCATCGTGCGGACGAACCGTATCGCCTGGCAATCAGTGGCGTCTATGCACGTCTGGCGGCCACGTACAAGCAATTGCTTGATCTTGAACCGGTGATTCATCCCAGCGGCATTGCCGAGCCGTATGCAACGGCGGAAGAACTGGTGGCTGATCTGGATATTGTCCATTATTCCTTGCATGCGAATGGTTCTGCAGCGATCACGCGTGGCCGTTTGCGCCACTTGCGCCGTGCAGTCAAAGTCTTTGGCTTTTACCTGGCCCCCTTGGATTTGCGTCAAAATTCGGATGTACATGAACGTGTGGTCGCCGAGCTATTGCAGGCGGCCAATCCTGAATTGAAATACCTGGATTTGAATGAAGACCAGCGCATCGAGGTCTTGATCAAGGAAATCAGTTCGGCCCGCCCACTGGCTTCGCCTTACCTGACGTATTCTGAAGAAACCCAGTCAGAACTGGCAATTTACCGTGCCGCCTGCACGGCACAACAACGCTATGGCAAAGGTGCGGTACCGAATTGCATCATCTCCAAAACCGATGGCGTGTCTGATATGCTGGAACTGGCCTTGCTGCTGAAAGAGTCAGGCTTGCTGCATCCGGCTGAAGGGCGTGTTGATGTCAACATCATCCCGCTGTTTGAAACCATCGGTGATCTGCAAAACAGTGCCCCCGTCATGGACAGGTTGTTTGGCATACCGGCCTATGCACGCTTGCTGGCCAGCCGCAACAATGCGCAGGAAGTGATGCTCGGTTATTCTGACAGTAACAAGGATGGCGGCTTTTTGACTTCGGGCTGGGAATTGTATAAGGCTGAACTGGATCTGGTGGAAGTATTCGCCAAACATCAGGTGCGTCTGCGCCTGTTCCATGGGCGCGGTGGTTCGGTTGGCCGCGGTGGTGGCCCCAGTTACCAGGCTATCCTGGCGCAGCCTGCCGGTGCCGTGCAGGGGCAAATCCGTCTGACCGAGCAGGGTGAGGTGATCACGGCCAAATATGGCAATCCCGAAGTCGGTCGCCGCAATCTTGAAGTGCTGGCTGCGGCCACCATGGAAGCCAGCTTGCTGGCGTATACCGAAACGGCACCCAAGCCTGAATTTTTGTCTGCCATGGAAGAATTGTCTGACCATGCCTTCAAGGCTTACCGTAATCTGGTGTATGAAACCGAAGGCTTTGAACAGTATTTCTGGGAATCGACCGTGATTTCCGAGATCGCCGGCCTGAACATCGGTAGCCGACCTGCATCACGTAAAAAATCGACAGCGATAGAAGACTTGCGTGCCATACCCTGGGTATTCAGCTGGTCACAATGCCGTTTGATGTTGCCGGGCTGGTTTGGTTTTGGCAGCGCGGTACAAAGCTATCTGACCGCGCACCCGGATACCGGCATGCAGACCTTGCAGGCCATGTTCAAGGAATGGTCATTCTTCACGACGGTGTTGTCGAATATGGAAATGGTGCTGGCCAAGAGCGATATCGGCATTGCCAGCCGCTATGCACAATTGGTGAAAGATGAATCTTTGCGTAACCGCATCTTCCCGCGCATACAGGCTGAACATGAAGCGACGATCGCGATATTGAAGGCTATCTCCGGTCAGGACGAATTGCTGGCAGCCAATCCATTGCTGGCACGTTCGATACGTAACCGCTTCCCTTACCTGTCACCCTTGAACCATGTGCAGGTGGAATTGCTGGAGCGTTATCGCAATGGAGATGAAGACGAGCGCGTGCGCCGTGGTATACATTTGTCCATCAATGGTATTGCTGCCGGCTTGCGCAATAGCGGCTAAGCAGCAATTGTCCCCGCATAAAAAAGCCTTCCCTGTTTTTAGCAGGGAAGGCTTTCTTGATTCAACTTGTAGTTACCCCGTAGTTGCCTCGTAGTCGTCACGCTTGCAGCAAATGGGGCAACGACAAGGCAATATCAGAATGCTGCTTGCAGACCAATGTTGAAATTGGTGATGTTGCCGTCGCCGCCAACAAATTCTACTTTACGGCTGCTGATTTCAGCACGTGCAGCCAGATTTGGCGTGAATGAATAAGTGGCGCCAACTGAAGCTACTAATTGTGCAGAATTCTTGTTGGTGGAAGCACGTACATTGCCAAGTGCAGCAGTTGCTTCAGCTTTTGAGTAGGCCAAACCCAACTTGGTGAACATGCCCCAGTTGCTGTTAAATTGAGTGCGATAGACGCCAGACAGGTCAACACCAGTTGCTTTCATTTCTGCCGCAACACCGTACACCGTGGCTTTCACTGTACCCAGATTGTAATAACTGGCTTCTACACCCCAGTTAGTATTCAAATTATAACCACCCAGGATATTGAAGGATGTGTCATTGGTTTTGCAATTGGATGTGCCTGCACAGTCCATGTTCCAGCGAGCTTGACCAACTGTTGCGCCAGCATACATTTGCGCATTGGCAGTAGTGCCGGTCAACAGAGCAGAGAGTGCTACAGCAGCAGCGATAATCTTTTTATTAAACATTGTGTACCTGATTGATTATTAGAATAGCGCAACAAGCATTTTTTGTATTTATCAGAAAATACATATTAAATGGTGATGTTGCGGCGCAGCACTATATTCTGTAATCTGCAAAATGTCAAAAATTATTAAATATTCATTGCTGACATTATTGGGGCTGTGCTTGTTTTTTATGCAACTTTCACCTTAAAACAATAGGCCGCCACCTTTACGAAATAGCGCCATGTCCACAAAACTGGACATGCGATGGGTGCCATCGGATGGCATGACAGTAATGCCACCCAGGTCAATGATGCTCTTTTGTACGGCCAGTGACTGCACGGCATCGCGTCCTGGTTTGGCCATTTGTATGCCCTTGACCAGCGTCTTGGCGACCATGAAGCCTTCAAAAGTCAGTGACGACAAATCTTCATCCCTGAATTTTTTCATCATATTGCTATGGTCCATCTGTATGGGCGACTTCTTGCTCAGGGGATTGGGCACCACCTGGGAAAATACTGTCCACTCCAGCGCGGTAGGTCCGGCTACTTCTGCCAGACGGTCCAGATTGATCAGGGACATGCCGGCGACAAAAGTACGTGGTGCATATTTCCTGAATTCTTTCAGGAAAATCCCGGTACCCAGCGTGTCGGAAATAGCAATCACGATGCCCGGATTGGTTTTGGCCAGCACCGCGGATTCTCTGGCCATATCTGCTGCCGTGCCGCTGATGTGGACGACACCACTCATCAGCATATTGCGTTTGCGCAGTTCGGCAACCACGTATTGGTACATGTCCTGATTCAGCGCAGAATCCTGCACCGCGATGCCTACACTTTTAATACCTAATTTATCGAAATAGGAAAATATGTATTGCATCTCTTGTTCAGGGCTAGGGCGCCAGAACAGGACGCGGGAATTGTAATTTTTCACCGATGCTACCAGCGGCGCAAACAGGGTTTGCCCACTTTGTGCAAATTTTGGTGCAGCCAGCACGGCATCAGTGACTGCCGCCCCTATACCGCCCAGCAGATATTCTGCCTTGTCTTTTTCTATCAGCTCAGTCACTGCCTGGGCCGATTGTGCCGGCAGCCCCTGATCATCACGCACCAGATATTTGATGCGGCGCCCACCTACGCCACCTGCAACATTGATACTGTCAAAATAAGTCGTGATACCGGCGACATAGTCGCGACCTATACTGCCATTTGGCCCGGATAAGTCGATGGCCTGGCCGATAATGATTACGTTGCCCTGAGCCTGGGCTGGCGCGCAAAAAATGCCCGAAAATAAGCAAACGCAAATGATGCATTGCCTGAGGAAAGAAATCATCCTGAATAACCTGTTGTTGATTGCAATGCAACAATTCTGTCATGAGAATGTTACGCCGCAATGACGATGCATCATTTGGTTATATTTACAGGTGATTTGGTTATGATTTTTTCCCTGGTTCGGAAAAGGCAAGCTTAGCGCGTGGCTGGTTTGGCGGGATAAACCTGGATGGACCGGGAAACAGCATCTGGCTGAATCCCGGTATGCAAGCAAGTCTTGCTAATTCAAAGGCGGGGCAGGATTCTGGTTTGCCGCAGTGTCAAATGTGACGCGCTTGATATCACCAACGATGACCAGGTAGCAAAAGATGGCTACTGCCGCATTGGCTGCCACGAACACTAGTGCCCCGGCAAATGTGCCTGTGGCCTGAACAATGTAGCCAATCACGATCGGTGTCGTGATACCGGCGACATTACCAAAAGTATTGAACAAGGCGCCACTCAAACCGCCGGCTTCTTTGGGGGAGGTATCTGATACGACAGCCCAGCCAAGTGCACCTATTCCTTTACCAAAGAATGCCAGGGACATGATAGCGATCACCAGTTCATCGGTAGAAATAAAATTGCACAAGATCATGCATGTCGACAAGAGCAAGCCGATGACAATAGGGGTTTTTCTTGATACAGACAGCGACATGCCAGATTTGATCATGCGATCAGAAATGAAGCCACCCAGCATTCCACCAGCGAAACCGGCGACGGCGGGTATGGCGGCAACAAAGCCAGCTTTGAGAATGGTCATATGTCTCTCTTTGACAAGGTACACCGGGAACCACGTCAAAAAGAAATAGGTGAGGGTATTGATACAGTATTGGCCAACATATACACCTAAGAGCATGCGGTTGGACAGCAATTGCTTGATAATGGAAAAGGTATCAATACGGTTTGCTTCTGGCGATTGGTGAACAGTCTCCAGATCAACCAGGGCGCCACCTGCTTCGATATAGTCCAGTTCAGCTGCGTTGATTCCTGGATGATTCCTGGGATCATATATAGTGAACAGCCAGATGACCGCCATCACTATCCCTAAGACGCCCATGACGTAAAACACGCTTTGCCAACCCCAGTTATGCACGACCCATCCCATGAAGGGGGCAAAAATGACGGTGGCAAAATATTGCGCCGAATTGAAAATCGCAGCCGCCAGCCCACGCTCACTGACCGGAAACCAGGCAGAAGTGATGCGGCTGTTACCCGGAAATGAAGGTGCTTCAGCCGCCCCAACCAGCAAGCGCAGAGCGAACAGCAGTGTGATTGCCGCTGCTCCAGAGAGAAAACCAACTGTTCCCATCATCAGTGTAAAAAACGACCAGAGAAAGATGCTGAAGAAGTAGGTTATTTTCGAGCCAAACCGGTCGAGCAGCCAGCCGCCTGGCATTTGCGCCAGGACATAAGACCAGGCAAATGCAGAGAAGATAAAGCCCATCTCTACCGATGACAGACCAAGGGTCTTGCTTAATTCCGGGCCTGCAATGGAAATAGAGGCCCGGTCAGCATAATTGATCGTGGTGACAATAAACAAGATCAGCAAAATACTCCACCGTATGTTTGTGCGGTTGCCGGTATTGGTCTGGTCTGACGGTGACGATGGTGACTGCAATGCTGTCATAGGGTTTCCAATTGCAAAAAATTGACGACCTAGCATGTACTTTGTGTCGCAAGTCATGCGGAAGCCTGAATACAAAATTGGAAAACTATACATTGTTATATGATGTCGTACAACATTGTTTTCAGCGTAAATGCGATTTCTGTATTGTTATTTTGAGACGTGCTTACATTGTTGTGGCACGATGTTGTCTATGGTGCAATTTTTAAAAAGGCAAGTTGATCGGCTTGTTTTTATTTGGTTATCTGATGACTTTGATGGCAAAGTATTTTGATGTGGCGCAATTTCATTCCGCATGAAATGTTAGATTTTGTATAAAACTCTTGCCTTGTAGGAATATTTGCTATCTTAAAAGCAACTGTTGAATTTTTAAGAAATGAATCCCATGAAAAATCTTTCCGTCAATTTTAGTTTGAACAGTATCCTGCTCGTACTTGTAGCAATCATTCTTTCACAGGGAGTGATAGGTATTTACGTTGTCAGACAGTCGAATTTTTCGACAGCATTGGTCCATGAAATTTCTCAGCGCATTATGATGATCAATGACTCTTACAAGGACACAACCAGAGCCCGTTCAGCATTGACCAGGGTTTATGCTTCGGCCAAAGAGAATGACGCGGGCACAGACAAAGAAGCTGCGATAAAAGGTGCAAAAAATTCTTTATCGAAGGCTGAAACAATGCTGAAGAATTTTGAAAATCTGCCTGCTTATCAGAATGAAGATGCAAACCTGAAGTCGGACTTGTTGAAGGCGGGCGGACGATTGATCAAATCAATCGAAGATGCATATAAAACACTGGAGAAGCAGGATTACGATAATTACAGCACCATCAATAAAGACAAATTAACCTCGCAAGGGGCTGAGTTTTCATCGCTGCTGGAAAAATTTCAATCGAATGCAGATAAGCAGGTTCAATCCATCATGGAAGCGAGTGAGCTTGAATATCAAACGACTGTAAAAGTATATGTGCTGGCAATTATTGTGTCCTTGCTTGTTGCTGTCGCCGCGCATCTTGCTACAAAGAAAATCATCTTGAAGCCACTGGACCATGCAGTTCAATTGCTTGATCAGGTGGCCAAAGGGGACCTGACTGCCGACATCAAAGTAGATAGCACAAATGAAATTGGTCAGTTGATCGCCGCCATTGAGAGCATGCGCAGGGATTTATCCAGGACCGTAGGCCAGGTAAGAACCGTCGCAGAGTCAATTCATGTGAGTTCACAAGAAATTGCAGCTGGCAATATGGATTTGTCGTCAAGGACAGAAAGTCAGGCGAGTTCATTGGAAGAGACTTCGGCCTCCATGGAAGAACTGACTAGTGTGGTGGCAAATAATGCAGCCAATTCGAAAGATGCCAAAAAATTTGTGGAAAGCTCCGTACAGGTTGCTGCCCGTGGTGGTGAGGTAATGCAGCAGGTCATGCACACCATGAATGACATCAACGCGGCATCTGGCAAGATTGTAGAGATCATCAGTGTGATCGACGGTATTGCTTTTCAGACCAATATCCTCTCCTTGAATGCGGCGGTTGAGGCTGCGCGTGCCGGTGAGCAGGGCAGGGGCTTTGCCGTCGTTGCTTCCGAGGTACGTAATCTGGCCCAGCGGTCAGCGTCAGCAGCCAAGGAAATTAAAAGCCTGATTGACAGCACGGTATCCAGGGTGGATGCAGGTGCCAGGCTGGTCGAGCAGGCTGGCAGCACGATTGGCGAGCTTGTATTCAGCGTCAAGCGGGTGTCTGAAATCGTGAATGAAATTTCAAATGCAAGCCAGGAGCAGGCAGACGGTATTCATCAGGTCAATATTGCAGTCGGTCAAATGGATGAGGTAACGCAACAGAATGTGGCCTTGGTCGAAGAAGCTGCCGCGGCAACTCAATCGCTGAATGATCAGGCCAGCGCACTTTCCAGCACCATGAGTACCTTCAAGATCAATGCCTCCCATATTCACCACGCATCCTCCCTCACCAGGAGGGCGGCCTAAGCAAGCTGGCACACCTTGGCTAAGCCGGACAGTGGAGCGCTTATCAATGTGCAATGCAGTATATTGCTGGTTTTAACTGACGGAAACGAGCGGGCTCGCACATGTATTGTGTAGACGTAATGTGATCTTACATCTCGGGTGGAGAGGCATGTGTAGAGTCAATTTGCCTGAAAAGCTAATTTTTCGCCAATTTCGTTAATGTAAAGACAAAAGGAGCGCAGCATATATGCAGGGACAACTACTTGGTGTCATCGGCTGGTCGGGCAGTGGTAAAACCAGCCTGCTGGAATACCTGGTAAAGGAATTGGCAGCGTCTGGCAAACAGATCAACATCGTCAAGCACAGTCATCACGACATCATCATCGAACCACCCCAGAAAGACAGTGCAAGGCTGCGTCTGGCGGGGGCCGCCGAGGTATTGCTGGCTTCACCCTACCGCTATGTCATCACACGTGAGTTACGTGAAGAAGCCGAGCCACCACTCAGTGATTTGCTGTTGCGCATGTCGCCAGCAGATTTGACGCTGGTGGAAGGGTATAAATGGGAAGCCATCCCCAAGCTGGAAGTGCATCGCCCCGCACTTGGCAAGCCAGCCATTTATCCGCACGATGTCCATATTTTGGCGGTGGCGTCCGATATACCCGCGCCAGCCAATCTGCGGGTAGGGCTGGCATGGCTGGATTTGAACCAGCCGCAACAGGTGCTAGACTGGTTGCTTGCTGCGATGCAGAACAACTTGTTGAAAAAAAGCGCAAGCAAGCCTAAAGAATCATCTTAAAGCTGCCGTTATTATCGGTAGACAGATAAGGAGAATTGTCATGGATGTGACTGGAATAGCCAATGTGGCAACAACGCTGGCAGATGTGGGTACGAGCCAGGCGGTGAGTATTGCTGTATTAAAAAAAGCAAATGACATTGCTGCCGAAAGTGCAACTGCGCTGATCGAGGCAGTACCCGACAACAAATCTGTTGCCAACTTGCCACCCAATCTGGGTCGCAATATCAACACGACGGCATGAAGCTGATGTAGTCAGGGCGGTATTGGCTGCATTAATTGCTGGATTTGTGTTTGAATCAAGAGGCGCGCCATCGGCGCGCTTTGTTTTTGGTGGATATTTGTTGGATGGGCTGATAGGGCGCAAGCAAGCTTGGCCCTGATCAGCGATAAATCAGCGATAATCTGGGCCAACATCGATTTCAGGAAAAAGCATGGAGCAAAATTCTTGGGGCTGGTCCGACCGCCTCAGCCTCAGTTATGAACCTATGGACGAGACACACAAAGAATTCGTGGAATTATGTGCTGCCCTGTCTGAAGATAATCCGGATACCTTCCTGAACCGGCTGGATGCCCTCATCGCGCATTCCATCGTCCATTTCGAGCAGGAAAACCACTGGATGGAAGAAACGGCCTTTCCGCCTGTCGGCTGCCACAGGCAAGAGCATGAGGCCGTGCTGGAAGTCATGCAGGAAGTCAGGCGCCGTGTCGCCCTGGGTGAAACAGACCTGGCGGCCCGCCTGGCAGAAGAGTTGCCACTATGGTTTGAGCATCATGTCGATACCATGGACAATATGCTGGCGCGCTTTATGGCCGCAGGGCAGGCCACGCCGTTACCCGACCAGACGCACCAAACGGACGACCAGGGACAGGCTCAACCCGCCTGAACCCGGATTTCAATATCGCCAAGGCTGACCGATTGACCCGCACGGATCTTGGCAGTCTTGCGCAGTTCTTGCTGGCCATCCACGCTGACATCACCGCTGGCGACGATGACCTTGCCGGCACCGCCGCTTTCGCACAGCCCGACCAGTTTCAACAACTGGTTCAACTCTACGTATTCGCCTTCCAGGCTAAAACTCAGTTTTTGCATAACAACTCCTACGAATGGTAGAACTCATTTCATAAATAGGGGTGAGATGCGTTTGCCTCATAACGCGAGCTGGCAAGGCGGACGAGGCAGTCAATAGTGTGCCTATTGACAACGAGTCCAACGCAGTCCAGCACGCGTTATGAGGCAAACCCTCCGGGAGCTGGCTGCATTTACTCTTTGCGGGCGCATTGCAGCGCAAGGTTGTCACATCGCGCAGCTAAGGCACCAGCCTTAGCTGCGCGACGACGCCTTGCACTGCCTCCCGAATCGCCTTGCTCGCACTCATCCCTATTTATGAAATGAGTTCTAATAAAAAGGGACGCAGCTTACACTATTTCTGCGGGCGCGTTATGGCTCGTTGGGCTTTATCTAACCAGATACGCAGTTGCGCCGTCAGGTCAGCCTGACTAAAAGAACAGCTTTCTTCGGTGAACAGGCTGCTGGCTTCCATCCTGCCCAGCAAATTTTCCATCACTTCGGCAAATTGGGGTGGCAAGCTTGTCAGCAAATCTGTTTGCGCACGCCATAGCTGGCAAAATTGGCGGATATTGATGCGTTCTTCTGACAAATCCGTGATGCTGGTGCCCAATTGCTGGATGATGTTAAGCATGAAAAAAGTTTTTCTTGAAAAAAAGTAATAAGATAGTACGATATTCTGACTATAGCTTGAATCCAAACAAACCAGTTCAACGTATATTGTGATGCAGGTCCGGTTTTATGAAAATTTTTTCAAAGTTTTTGTAAGTTTGCCGTTTCTGTATCGACTTACAGGCTGTAGTTCTTAATTTTTCCCGCTGTGGGACGTTTTACTTTTTCAGGAGAAGACAATGAATAACAAGGCAATGGTTGCAGTAGCACTGGCTGGTTTGCTTGGCACAAGTGTAGCAATGGCTGCAGAGCCAGTAAAAACAGAAAAATGCTTTGGTATTGCAAAAGCAGGTCAGAATGACTGCGCGACCAAATCCGGTTCCCATTCTTGTGCTGGTCAAGGTAAAAAAGACAATGACCCTGCAGAATGGAAAAAAGTACCATCCGGTACTTGCGAAAAAATGGGCGGCAAACTGGAAGCGCCTAAATCCTGATTACACTTGACGGCTGTTTTTTTGACGGGTTGGAATGATATTGACTGATACTGCCCGTTCACTAGCCAGCCCCAGGCCCACGCCCACCCTGCAAGGGGTGGGCGTGGGTTTACGTAGCCTGCACTATCGTGATTTTCTGAATGCGCCTGTGGATATTGACTGGCTGGAAGTGCATTCAGAAAATTATTTTGGTGACGGTGGCTATGATCTGCATGTATTGCAGACATTGCGCCGTGATTATCCGCTGAGCCTGCATGGCGTCGGCATGGGCCTGGGATCAGCCCAGGGGTTTTCCGCAGGACATATGGGTAAACTCAAACGCCTGGTCGAACGCACAGAGCCAGATCTGGTATCCGAACATTTATGCTGGGGCGCAATCGCTGGGCATCACCTGAATGATCTTTTGCCTTTACCCTTGATGCAAAGCGCACTCGATCTGGTATGCGAGCGTGTTGATCAGCTACAAATGCTGTTGCAGCGCCAGATACTTATAGAGAACGTATCGACCTATGTGCGCTTTGCCCGCGATGATATGTCCGAGGCTGAATTTTTAGCTGCACTGGTCAGCCGCACCGGTTGTGGCGTGCTGCTGGATATCAATAACCTGTTTGTTAACCAATACAATCACGGCGAGAGCGCGCTGGATGCCTTGCACGTCATGGCGGCATTGCCGCCCGGCGCGATTGGTGAAATCCATCTGGCGGGCCATTTGCAGACCGACATATGCCTGGTCGATGATCATGGTAGCCAGGTTGCCAGCCCGGTCTGGGATTTGTATGCGCACGCCTGTCAATTGCTGTCTGCCGATATCCCGGTATTGATAGAGTGGGATACGGCAATCCCTGCCTTGCCAGTATTGCTGGACGAGGCTGCCAAGGCTGGCGAAATCCGGCATCGGCACCATCATTCCATGAAATTTTCAACATCATGAGTGCCTCATCACTTGCGCAGATACAGCAGCAATTTGCTGCAGCCTTGTTGCAGCCCAAAACTGCAACTGATGCCGCTGATGCCGCTGAACTGTTTGCTGCCCACCCAGCACAGGATGACCGCCTGGCTTTGTACCGTGGCAACCTGACAGCCATCTGGACCGCCGCACTGCGCAATGCCTATCCGGTATTGCATGCACTGGTTGGCGAAGACTATTTTGCGCAAATGGCACGCAGCTTCGGGCGCAGCTTTCCTTCTGAATCCGGTGACCTGAATGATTTTGGCGCACACTTGCCAGCGTTTCTGACGCAGACGCCAGATGCCGCTGATTACCCTTATTTTTCTGATGTGGCTGCGCTGGAATGGCAAATCCATCGCGCTTATTATGCCGCCGATGCAGACAGCATGAGCCTGCCAGCGCTGGTGCAATTGGTTGGTGAGACCGGCCAGGATTTACAGCAAGCCAGATTTGAATTGCATCCAGCCTTTGGCCTGCATGCATCAGACTGGGCGACAGTCGCTATCTGGCTGGCGCATCAACCCGGAACACAGACAGGGTTCCCCAACAACATCCGGCACAGCAGTTATGGACTGATCTTACGCACACAGTGGTCGGTAGAACTGACAGAAATCCAGCAGCCAGCATACCTGGCCTTGCAGGCACTGCGGGCAGGTGCAAGCTTATCTGAGGCATTGGAAGCAGCAGTCAATGCCGACTGTGATTTTGACATCAACAGTAATGTACAAGCCTGGTTTCATGCGGGTTTGTTTACCAAAGTCAGATTTTCTGACGATAGTCTGTAAGGATACGGCTGCTGGTCTGACTAAGTTGCAGGAGTTAAAAAAACTGGAGAATCTCAATGTACATCCTGCAATACGTTCATACTTTAAGCCGCCGTTTTGACAAGAATCTGAATGACTGGGCCGGCTCTGTTTTATGCCTGGCACTCAGAATTTATGTGGGCTGGCAATTCTTTAAAGCTGGCCTGGTCAAAGTCTCTGACTGGTCCGCCACACTTTCCCTGTTCCGGGAAGAATACATGGTTCCCGTCATCCCGCCCGAACTCGCCGCCTGGATGGGGGCCGGGGGCGAGCTGATCTTGCCTGTCCTGCTGGTCGTCGGCATCTTCACCCGCCCCACAGCACTTGCCCTGTTTGCCGTCAACGCCATGGCTGTAATTTCTTATCCTGCCTTATTCATGCTCGAATGTCCCGCCGCAATCAACGCCCATTTTTACTGGGGCATCTTGTTGCTGGTACTGGTCAGTTTTGGCGCGGGTAAATTTTCTGTGGATGCGTGGTTGGCTAAGCGGGGGGATTGAGTTTTTTGATGGGGTAGGCAAGTACGGATACCGCACTGAGTTTGTGGGCGTGTGGGGTGGGCGCTGTAGAGTGAGAAGCGTCTTACGAGACTTTTATGCAGGCTAAGGTTTTGAAGTTTGGAATATAAGCCGCGCCTACCAGAATTTCCATCTTGGTTTTGTCGGCATCCATACACCAGTCCAGAGATCAAAATGGTCGAGTTTCCCCAAGGATTCTCTGACATTTTTTTCGCCAACGATGTCAATGAGCTTCGCTGGAATGGAAATGCCCCAGTTGGCATTGTCGATGGGAAAAATTTCGCATTCTGATGCGATGTCCCCAAGCGCAGACTCAATATCGCTAGCCACTTTGGCTTTTACAATGACCTGGATACCCATTATCGTTTGAACTCCACCGTACAAAGTGCAGCTAGTGCCTGGATAATTTCATCAATTGCCAAGCTCGATACCGACTGACCCCGGATATCATAAATGATACGACATGATTTCATGTGCGGAGGCAGGTGTGTCGCACCAAAAGCGATGCGTGCCTTGTTGTACTGCACACTTAAATTGATTGCGTCCTGGTTTTCAAGATTGTGGTTGGCAAAGAGCACATATTCGTTTTTTGCATAATTGATAAATTCAGGTGTGAACATACAAATTACCTTGGCCAGGTTAGGGGGGCAGATGGTAAAAAAAGTATTTATTTAAATGCAGCCGACTCTAATCGTCATCTTCACTCATGTTTGAAAAGGCTGGCTCTCGCTCCAACAGTTCTTTGAAAAAATGCATACATGCATCGTCCTTCGTCATTTTTGCCCGGCCCAACAATTTTTCTTTTAACGTGCGCTGTTTTTCAAACAGTAATACCCATTCACGCTCTCCATTCTCACCTTCTGATGTACTTGCACTCCCCAGCAAGTAGGCTCTCCCTTTCCAGTCAACGTACGAATACCATCCCCAATCTTCTGCATCGGGTTCGCTGACTTCGACACCTGGCATAGCTTGTTCGCGCAACCATATAAGCAAGGATTCGCCATGAATCGGATTGATCGGATTTGTGCGTTCCAACGTAACATCGAATTTGTTTGTGTTGAAGCGAATGGAGATCATTTTTGTGTCTAGTCAGTTCCAAGTCGTTTTGCATAGCAATAATAATGGCATTGACGGGATCCTTCAATCCAGATTTCATTCTACGTTGTAGCCACCAGCATTTCTGATGACCTTCTGAAAAATAGCAGGCTTACGCTTAATGATGGCCTGGACAAAGGATTTACCAAAAATGCAAATACTGTATTCCCAGGGATGCCCGAAAGTGCCAACTTGCATATCTTCCGAAAGCAAGATGGCATAGTCACCGTCTGGAAAGCCAGATATCCGCGAGCCATTATTTTTATTCATAGTGATGGCATAGCATTGGTGCTGCCAATCAAGATAATAGACTTCTTTTGACTCATACCCACATTCGATAAAAGCTTGAAAAAGAACGTTTCCAAGCTCATCGATCAATGTGTCATCGTAGTCATGTGCCAGCAAAAATGTAATTGAGTCCGTAGGTTCGGTTATTGCTGGAAAGGGGCCTTCAACTGAAGGGCAAAAAGAGAATTTCTTGTCGAAATTATTCCAAACTCTGGCATATTCATCGTCATCAAGTGTTCGCATATTTGTGGTGTTTAATTGATGAAAAAACTGAACGTATAGGTAAGTACGGCTACATACAGATAGATGCAGGTAGGATTTTTATCCCGCACATGTCACGTCAAAAAATGACGATGGAGTTCATTGTAATCCCGATGTAGCGGTTAATTTGTCGTGTAATGTTTCATTTTGTTAATACTTGTGCCAGCGGCTTGGTGTGCTCAGATGTAACTCTGAAAAACGTCATGCCTGCGCAAATCTTTTATATTGCGACGCAAAAAATAAAATGCGTTCTTAAAATGAACTTTTATAGGCTCATGGCAGTCAGCATTCCTTCGTGTTTGTAAAGACAAACTCAACCATGATTCATTTCCGTGATGGCCCTGAGGGCGCATCGCATTTGATGAAATGAGTGAAATGATCTCTTGTTTTTCTCTCAACAGACATTAAAATTATGCCTTGTGTTGTATTTGGTACGCGTAAGCAGTTTTTGCACCAAATTCAATCAGAATTTTAAGAGTGTTTACTCTAGATATGAAATTTTCGCTATTCAGCAAATTGCGTAAATGACATACTACTCACTGAGTTTTAGAACGCTCGTTCCATTTTATCTTTGAACGTCGGTGGTTCTACTGACTTGCAAAAAAAATACTTAACAGGAGACAATAATGCGTCAAATCCATATAGCGCTGGGTCTGCTTTCGTCTGCCGTTCTTTCGGCTTGCGGTGGCAGTGGTAGTGCTGGTCCAACAATCGATACAACACCTGCGCGTGGTACGCTGGTTGCCAATCCCCCTGTCCTGGTGCCTATTCCTCAGGCGAGTGGCCCGGCATTGACCAAGCTTGATCCAGTGGTCTTCAAGGCTTCGCTGGATGCGGCAAAACCTGGCCTGACCCAGATCACCGGCGCACCTAAGTGCGAAATCAGTACTTACTATATGAAGTACACCACGGTTGGCGGCGCCAACGAAGCGACTGATGCAACTGGTGCCATCATGGTACCGTCCGGTACAGATGCTGCCTGTACCGGCCCACGTCCGGTGTTGCTGTATGCGCATGGCACGACAGTAGAAAAGTCCTTCAACATGGCTAATCTGCGTGATAACTCGGAAGCGATTCTGCTGGCAGCCATGTATGCCGCACAAGGCTTCATCGTGGTTGCGCCTAACTATGCCGGTTACGATACATCGGCATTGAGCTACCATCCTTACCTGAATGCTGAACAGCAAGCCAATGATATGGTGGATTCCCTGCGTGCTGCACGCAAGGCATTCGGTACTATCGGTGCGCAGGATTCTGGCAAGCTGGTCATCAGCGGCTATTCCCAAGGTGGCCACGTGGCCATGGCAACGCAGCGCGCGATGCAGACTACCTATGCGTCTGAATTCAAGGTAACTGCCCTGGCAGGTATGTCTGGCCCTTACGCCATGTCCCTGCTGGGTGATGCAACGTTTGCCGGTAGCCCGAATGCGGGTGGTACGGTGTTCATTCCTTTGATCACGACCAGCTGGCAAAAATCTTATGGTGGTTTGTATGCCAACCCGAACGAAGTGTATGAAGACAAATACGCAACCGGCATCGAAACACTGTTGCCAGGCGCGCTGACCTTCAATGACCTGTTCACGACAGGCAAGTTGCCAGCGTACGCGATGTTTGCCAAGGATTCTTTGCCAGGTCCATCATCTGCTGCCTTTGCTGCTTTCTTCGGTGACGGTAACCTGGTGAAAACCAGTTATCGCAACACTTATCTGGCTGATGCGCAGAAAAATCCTTGCAACGTCAATCCTGCAGATCCGTTGAACTGTACGCCTGCCAATCCTTTCCGTAAGGCTGGCGTGAAGAATGACTTGCGTAACTATGTGCCTACTGTACCTGTCATGTTGTGTGGTGGCAGTGGTGATCCTACCGTGTTCTTTGCCAGTACTCAGGCAACGGCAGGTTACTTCCAGGCCAAAGGTTTGCCAGCAGCAGCCTTGACAGTGTTGGACGTGGATTCGGCTCCAACCAGTGCAGCAGATCCGTTTGCTGCTGCCAAGGTCGGTTTTGGTCAAAGCAAAACGGCAGCCATCAATGCAGCCATTGCCGCCAAGCAGGACCCGACCACAGCGGTCGCCGCTGCTTACCATGGCACGTTGGTTCCACCGTTCTGCAACGCTGCAGCACGCGCCTTCTTCCAGCAAGTTTTGGCTAAATAAGAGGAGACGCCATCATGAAAAAAATACAAATCGCTATCGCCGTTGCGCTGGGCCTGGCTTCTGTCTCCGCCATGGCGTATGACAATACTGTCCGTGCCGGTATCATTAATGTGCAGGTGCATTCCGAATCTCCGGATTTCACCAGCAATGGCCCGGCTTTCCTGACGCCACAACCGGCAGGCCTGACCATTGGTAATGCAACGACAGTCGTGGTGGGATATACCCGCAGGCTGACTGATCATTTTGATTTTGATTTTCTTGCGGGTATTCCACCTGAGCATGATGTAGTCGGTCGTGGCACCTTGGCACCTTATGGCACGATTGCCAAAGTCAAGCAACGTGCACCGACTTTCTTCATCAACTACAACTTTGGTGCGCCGACAGATGCTCTGCGTCCCTATGTAGGCCTGGGCTTTAATTACACGCAATTTTTTGATGCGACATCCACTTCTGCCGGCAATATTGCAACAGGTGGTCCGACCAAGATTGATCTGAAGGATTCATTTGGTTTTGCAGGCCAGGTCGGTCTGAGCTACAAATTCAGTGATCGCTGGTCTGTCAATGCGTCTATTGCTGCGGCAGACGTCAAGACGGATATGAAAGCTACAACTGGCAGTATTGAGCGTAAAACTACCATCAACTTCCGACCAGTTGTTTATGGCCTGTGCTTGGGTTATAGCTTCTAAGATTCTTCTTCGGTAGAGCTAAAAGGGTTCCAATTCAACATTGGAACCCTTTTTTTCTTATGGATTTGTCCTGTGCCCAGCGTATTCGTCGCACTCGCAGCATTGCTCTATTGACGAAATGAGTTCTGGTTTTTTTACGAACAATCCGGCACATTATCCTGAAATGATATATGATGATCGTCATGCAGAATAAATCGACAAAGTTAAAAAGCGGCAGCCGCAAAGAAATTACGCACCAACGTATTGTTGAAGTTGCAGCGCGTGCCATACGGCGTAGTGGTTATGCTGGCACCGGTGTCGCCGACATCATGAAGGAAGCCGGGTTGACGCACGGTGGCTTTTACAGCCATTTCGCTTCCCGCGAAGCGTTACTGGCAGAGGCTGCGGATCGCGCTGGTGCTGAAGCGGTGGCTGTTTCGATGCAGATTGCCGCAGCCGTACCGCCAGAGCGAGCCTTGCAGGCACTGGTACAAGCCTACTTGTCGAAGGAACATGTCGATAGCATCGAGTATGGTTGCCCTGTAAGTGCTCTCGGCTCGGAGATGCCCCGCCAGGCACCAGAGGTGCGGCGTGCAGCTACCCGTCGTATCAAGGAAATGATTGATGTCGTCGCACGTCAGTTGCCAGATTGGGGGCAGCCAGGTGCGCATGAGCAGGCATTGATGGTGGTCGCCACCATGGTTGGCACGCTGCTGTTGGCGCGGGCGGTTGACGATGCCAGGTTATCAGAAAGTTTTCTCGACGCCGCGCGGGAAAAACTGGTTCCCGTAAATAGTTGATGTCGGTGGATGTTCGCCGGTTTTTGTTTGTTTTAAAATATGATGATCATCATATTTTGTAGTGGAAATTAACGTATTACCACCCCTTAAATACATAGTCCATACAGATTGGAGAACATGATGAACAACAAAGTAGCATTGGTTACCGGCGCTTCGCAGGGTATAGGTGAAGCGACTGCCAAACGACTGGCGAAAGCAGGTTACACCGTGTACGGCACCAGTCGGCGGGGTGCTTCAACTGGTGATCGGTCATTTAACATGTTGCAACTGGATGTGACCAGCGATGAATCGGTAACGGCAGCCGTTAATGAGGTGATACGCTTGAGTGGGCGCCTTGATCTGCTGGTCAATAATGCTGGCATAGGCATCGCCCCTGCTGGCGCAGAAGAGGTCTCGATTTCACAAGCCCAGGCGATTTTTGATACGAATTTTTTTGGACTCTTGCGCGTGACACAGGCAGTCGTGCCGTATATGCGACATCAAGGGGCGGGGCGCATCATCAACATTGGCTCGGTGCTCGGGTTTTTGCCCATGCCCTACGGTGCCCTGTACTCGGCGACCAAGCACGCGGTTGAGGGTTATTCGGAATCCCTTGACCATGAACTGCGTACCAGGGGTATCCGTGTCAGTGTGGTTGAGCCTGCTTACACCAAGACACCGTTCGACGCGAATATGCTGGAAGCAGACACAAAGCTGGATGAATACCGTGAAGTCCGTGCGGTAGTGAATAAAAGGGTGAAAGAAGTGATGGCGACAGCAGAGGGGCCTGAAGTCGTGGCCGAGGTTGTGCTGAAGGCGGCAACCGCGCATCATCCCAAGTTACGTTACACCGCCGGTAGCCTGGCGAATCGCTTACGCTTGCTGCGCACCTATGCACCTGCGGGTCTGATGGATGCCGGGATACGTAAAGACCTGCGGCTTGAAGCCTAGTGGACTGTAACAGTTGAAAACAGAGTGCCTTCCGCTTGCGCGACGATCATGGCTGCGTTGCAAATGCGCGCGATAGTTCACTATCGCTGTGCTTTGCGCCTTGCCCCGATCGCCGGGCAAGCGTCTTTCACTTCTGTTTCAACTGTTACAGCCCACTAGCCCCTATTTGTACTGCGTGTTCAAAGACTGCGGATGACGCAGACCAGAAGTGAAATGCAAAGCCCGCGGCAGCCGCACCTGGTGAGCAGATTTTTGCCGGCAAGCTATCACCCCGTTTTAACTAGAATGGAGTCAAAATCATGATGAAAGCTTTTATTGTCGATAGTTATGGAAAAAAAGTGGATGGCCGGATTGGCCCTATGCCAGTCCCGGAGATCAGGCCGAATGAAGTCTTGGTCCAGGTCCACGCTGCTGGCGTCAACCTGCTGGATTCCAAGATCAGGAATGGAGAGTTCAAGCTTATCCTGCCTTATCACTTGCCGCTGATTCTGGGTCATGATGTGGCCGGGGTGGTGGTAAAAGTAGGGCCTCAGGTACGGCAATTCAAGCTTGGCGACGAAGTCTATGCGCGGCCAGATGACTTTCGCATTGGTGCTTTCGCAGAATTGATTGCCATCAAAGAAGACTCGCTGGCGATGAAACCGAAATCGCTCACGATGGAAGAAGCCGCTTCTATCCCGCTGGTAGGTTTGACGGTGTGGCAAGCGCTGATAGAGCTGGCCAATTTGAAGAAAGGGCAAAAGGTATTTATCCAGGCTGGTTCGGGTGGGGTCGGCACATTTGCGATTCAGTTAGCGAAGCATATGGGGGCAATCGTGGCTACCACCACCAGTACCGCAAATATTGACCTGGTGAAGAGCCTGGGTGCAGACATCGTCATCGATTACAAGAAAGACGATTTCGAAAAAATCTTGCAAGACTACGATGTGGTTTTAAATAGCCAGGATGGAAAGACGCTCGAAAAGTCATTGCAAATACTCAAACCTGGTGGAAAACTCATTTCAATTTCTGGTCCGCCGGATGTTGATTTCGCAAAAAAAATCGGCGCTCCATGGTTTGTGCAATTCATCATGCGCCTGCTGAGTTTTGGTGTCAGGAGAAAAGCCATGCGTCGACACATAGACTATTCTTTTCTGTTCATGCGAGCACACGGAAGACAACTGCGCGAGATCACTACGCTCATCGATGCCGGGGCCATACGCCCGGTGGTAGATAAGATATTTCCATTCGAAGCAACTGGCGAAGCCATGGCCTATGTCGAAAAAGGACGTGCCAAAGGCAAGGTCGTGGTCAAGATTCTATAGATGAAACCCAGCCTGTTTGGCTTCTTGACATGCGGGTAGATTTTGGCAGGGAAGGCAGGTGCCCGCCCGTGACAACCACAGTTTAACTGGCAACCTGGTTACGCCCAGCCGCCTTGGCGCGGTAAAGTGCCGCATCGGCGGTACTAATGAGGGCATTGCTGTCCTGACCAGGGGTCAGTGTTGCCACCCCAAAAGAGCCGGTGATATGCGGCAGGACTTTTTGCCGGTCGCTAAAGATTTTGGTTTTGCCGAGGCGATTGCACAGTCGCTGGGCCACACCCATGGCCGCCTTATGGCTGGCACCCGGCAAGATCACCATCATTTCTTCGCCGCCGTAGCGGGCAGCAAAGTCACTGGGGCGCAGGCCCGCATTCAAGACTTTGGCGGCGGTCTGCAAGGCGTCGTCGCCCAGCAGGTGACCATAGTCATCATTGAAGCGTTTGAAGTGATCCAGATCCACCATGATGATGCTGAGTGGCGCACCGGCAGCGTGGGCATATTCGATCATACCCGGCAGTTGTGCGTTCAGCCAGGCGCGATTATGCAGGCCGGTAAGGCCATCGACCATGGAAAGCTGGCGATAAAATTCGCCTACTTTCTGGCGGTTGCGTATCTGTGCATTGGCCGCCCGGATGCGGAAGGACAATAACTGCAATAGGTTGCGCGCAACACCGTTTGATTCATCGATGAGTTTCCACAGGGTTTCAGCTTCAATCAGCAATAATTCGCTGTCGCTGATGGCAGAGATGGTGGCGGAATGGATTTCTTCATCCAGCACCGATATCTCGCCCACGCATTCACCCGGCAGATATTGAGTAATCGTGTTTTCCAGGTGATTGCTTTTTTCTGTCAGGCGGCTGACGCCGAGTGCACCTTTCAGGACTATGAATAGTCTGGCACCTGAACTATTGGCATCAAGCACAATCTGGCCGGCGCGGGCCTTGACGACCTGGCAGTCCTTGATGATGTCGGCGATCAGTTTTCGGTTTTCTTCGTTGATGTCACGAAACAGGTGGATATCTTCTATGCGATAGTCCGTTGATCTGAAAAGCATCAAGTGTTCCAAAATTGTTTTATCCAGATACATGGGCCAAAAAGAAAAAGTCAGAGTACGATCTGATCCAAAGCATCGAAACGCATTTCAGTTTCACGAAATATGCTTATATAGTCAGCTTCACTAAGCCCTAGCGTATCCCAAGCAGCCTGTGACAGCAAGGGAAGTATGTCGTTTTCTTCCGCGGACAAGTCGAGTGCATGCACAATGGCATTGGCAACGTGCACCACCGATGCCAGCGCGTGCAGGTTTTCCTGTTCCGGATCGTGGTGGCCGCGTATGGCATCACTGACAGCTTCCGAAAAATGCCACTGATGCGCCAGTGCCAGGCCGGCAGCGACATGATCTATGTGCATGATGTGTCGCTCTGCTTCGAGCAGGTAGCAATCATGTGCTGCCTTATAGTGAAGTACCTGATTGTAATTGTCAGGATAACCGGTGACCAGCACCAGTTTGCCTATGTCGTGCAGCAAACCGGCGGTAAACGCAAAATCGTGCTTCATGTGCAATGCCCGTGAAATCAGCTCTGCACAGATGGCCGTCCCTATACTGTGGCGCCAGAAAGCACGAAAATCAAAGGCAGGACAATTAGCGGTCGGGAACTTGTCACTTAATAGGGTCATTCGTATCAAGTTCTTAACATTTTTAACGCCCAGCATGGCTGTTGCCTGCTGCAGGGTGACCACTTTGGAATTATTCCCAAAATAGGATGAGTTGGCCATTCGCAGCAGCTTGGCGGTGACGGAATGGTCCATGGCCACTTTTTCAGTGATCATGTCCATGCTGCTGTCGTCATCTTCCAGGTTTTGCAGCATTTCCATGGCAACTGCCGGCAGGGTAGGCAAGTCCTTGATGTGTTTGACCACATCTTCCAGCTGCACCTGATACTCGCTCGCGTCATTCATTGATAGTCACCATGGCGGTAATGGAAGACATAGGCTTTCAACAGGCTGGCTGGCCCACTGTCGGGGGCGTGGCGGAACAGTCGTTCCAGGCGTGCCAGCCTGATTTCGCGTTCCTGGGTTTCTTCCTGCTCTGAAACCGGGGCAGCAACGATGGATAGCTGATGTATGGCGTGGTGAGCGATGGAATGCAGCATGTGATCCGTCAGCGTCACACCGGCCGGCAGCAATACATGCCCTACCTTGTCGAGCAGGTCATCCGCCAGCACGGCACCGGCGGTGACTTTGGAAAGCGCTACATAATGTGTACGTTTATTCATATTCGCTGCCTATGTCAGTAAGATTCCAGCCAGGCTTACAGTGTAAGTAGTTGCAGTGTAATAAAAAATTGCGTATTTGAAAGTTTCTTTTTGAATAAAATGTCATGCTATAACAGCAGGCCTGGGAATACTCACCTGTCACTCACTCACCTATCACTCACTTATTATTGTATATACTACACCCGGCCTTGATACTGCGTCAGGCAACGGACAGGCACTGCAATCAGTGGCCTGATTGATTTCGCAAGACCTGCCTGGTTATACTTCCTGGGGGGAAACCCCCTTTATATATCCTTTGTATAAAGCGCGGGCCAGATTTTATTGACAGGAAAAATTATCAAAAAATTCATCAAAAGACGCCCCAGACTGTTGATTACCCTTGGTTTGGGTACCGTGGCAGCGCTGGTCTTGCCGACGACGACACCCTTGGTGACGCGGGCACTGTGCGGCTGGAATGTAGGCGTCTGGCTCTATCTGATTTCGATGGCCTTGCTGATGATGCGTGCTGATAAACACGCGGTCCGCAAGATGGCGCAGCAGGAAGATGAAGGTGCGGTGGGGGTGCTGGTGATCTTGTCGCTGTCAGCGACCATCAGCCTGCTGGCCATTATTCACGAATTGTCTGGCATGTCAGGCCTCAGCAGCGAAGTCCGGATAATGAAATACCTGTTTGCCGTCTCAACTGTGCTTGGTTCCTGGGTTTTGCTGGGAATCGTCTTTTGTTTTCACTATGCACTGCTGTTTTACAATTCGCCCGAAGAAAAACGTGCCTTGCACTTCCCGGATGATGTGGAGATGCCGGATTTTTGGGATTTCCTGTATTTTTCTTTCACCATCGCCGTGGCTGCACAAACCTCAGATGTGTGCGTCATGAACCGCCAGACGCGCAAGACGGTGCTTGCGCAGTCTGTGCTGAGTTTTTTCTTCAATGTTGCCGTGGTGGGCTTTTCCATCAATATTGCGGCTGCCCTGGTTGGTAACTAAGGACCTGTTTCTAAGGCGTCAACTACCGCCAGTGGTGGTGGTCGCGTCTTTCGTCACGCCAATCCCGCTCATAGCGTCTTTCCTGGTGCCAGCCGTGCCTGTCGCGCCATGGGCGGCCATAAGTCTGTTCCACATACACATGTTCGACATAGGGTGTGGATGAGCGCAGTACGATAGGTACCCCACCCAGTCGCATGTCTGCATTTACAAAGTAGGGCAGGCGGCTGCCGGTTTCCCAGCGACGACCATTCGCCCAATACCAGATGCGATGATCAGGCGCGTAATACACCTGATGTGAAGGGTAGTAAATATAGTTGTAATTGCGCACTGCATGATGCGGGGGCGGATAGTTGCGCCAGCCACGGTCAACATCATGTGCTGCGGCCACTCCTGTGCTGACAGCGTATAGAACTGTTGCGGACAACAGGCATTTCACGAGTAAGCTGGTTTTCATGACCCCACCTCTGATTTGTTGCGATGTCCATATAACGCAGGCCAGTGCCGCCAGGGCTACATGAATTTGTATATCCGGTGGAAAAACTGCAACAGGATGTTTCAGGTATGTCTGCCGTCTATGGCCGCAAATGAAATTTTCATACTACGGTACCAGCTTTTCATGATAAAAAGCTTGCACTCCTACATCAAATGCACATCAAACACACATTCATGTTACTTAACTATATCTGGACCGGCTTTTTCTTGATCGGCTTTATTGCTGCCCTGGTGCAGTGGCTGGTGTTGGGAGATGTAGAGGTATTCAAGCGCATCATGGATGGAACCTTTGATTCGGCACGCATCGGTGTCATGGACATTGCCTTGCCGCTGGCAGGTGTCATGACGCTGTGGCTGGGTATCATGAACATAGGTGAAAAAGCCGGTGCCATCGATTTTATTGCGAAACTGATTGCCCCTTTCTTTGCCCGTATTTTTCCTGGGGTACCAAAAAATCATCCGGCTAATGGTCACATGGTGATGAATTTTTCCGCCAATCTGCTGGGGCTGGACAATGCTGCCACGCCGTTTGGCCTGAAGGCGATGGAAAGCCTGCAAAGCTTGAACCCCCACAAGGAAGAAGCCACCGATGCCCAGATCATGTTCCTGGTTTTGCACACGTCCGGGCTGACGTTGATACCGCTGGCCATCATGGCGCAACGTGCGGTGTTGGGCGCGAAAGATCCTTCAGATATTTTCATCCCCTGCATGATCGCCACCTATGTAGCCACGGTGGTGGGCCTGGTGGCTGTGGCCATCAGGCAGCGCATCAATCTGTTTGATAAGGTGATCATCGCCTGGCTGGGTGGCATGAGCAGCTTTATCGTTGCCATGGTCTGGTATCTGAGTCAGCATATGACGCGGGCAGAGATTGAAGTGTTTTCCAAGGTCAGCAGCAATCTTTTACTGTTCACCATCATCGTCAGCTTCATTGTGGGGGCGATGCGAAAAAAAGTGAATGTGTACGAAGCCTTTATCGAAGGGGCCAAGGGTGGCATACAAACCTCGCTGACGATTATCCCGTATCTGGTGGGCATGCTGGTGGCGATAGGTGTCTTGCGCAATTCCGGGGTACTGGGTTTTATCGTATCGGGCTTTAACTGGTTCTTTACGCAGATGGGTGTGAATACTGACTTTACCGCTGCCTTGCCGACAGCCTTGATGAAACCGCTCAGCAGCTCGGGTTCACGGGCATTGATGGTGGACGCCATGAAGACGTATGGCGTGGATTCCTTCATCGGTCGCCTGACTTGCATTTTCCAGGGTTCGGCCGATACCACGTTTTATATCGTCGCGCTGTACTTTGGTTCAGTCGGCATACGCAAGACACGGTATGCCATCTCCATGGGTTTGCTGGCCGACTTGGCAGGTGTCGTGGCAGCCATATTTGTGGCCTACCTGTTCTTCCATTAGTATCAAGTAGTATCAAGTAGCAAGGTTCATCTGAAACGGCATGCAGGTACTGCATGCCGTTTCAATTTCAGGGTCTGGTATTCAGGCGTAATACCGGATATACCTGATAACGCTGGTCCCATGATGAATGACGCTGGGCAAAAAATTCCAGGCGGGCAGAAGGACTTTTGGCAAATTCCGGCTCGTCGGCAATTTTCTTTTCAAAGGCAGCTTTCAGTTGCGCATCGCTGGCAAGTTGCTGGCGGGCGACATCTTCTGCCACATAGGCTTCCATATATTCTTTTCGTTCAAAGGCACCGTTAAACCAGCCCCAGTTGACCAGGGCATCTGGCGCTGATGGCTCGAACAGGGCAGCCACCAGACGGGCTTTTGCCTGTGCGATGGGAACGAACAGAGCACCCTTGCGCAGGGTTTGCGTCTTGCTTTCCCACTGGCCTTGCAGTTTCAAGGCCTGATGTCCTTCAAACGACTGGGCCTGCAAATTGACTTTACTTGCCTTGAACTGTTCAGTGTCAACATTGCCCAGTTCTTTTTGCATGATGCTGTACTGTATACCGTGCTGCTGTAGTTTTTCCTTTACCGCTTTGCTGTAAGCGACGGGTATCAGGTAGCCAGCCTTGGGTAGCGTGACCGTGGTGTCAGGTAAAATTTCATCGCGCAATTTGACATTCCATACCTGTGGTTTGTTTTCATCGTAACGTGTCATCAGGGCACCTGACACATCTGACATGTTACGGGTGTATGCATAACCGCGGAAGGCGATATCCTTGCTCTTGTCGCTGGTTTTATAGGTCACAGCCAACGCTAGGCCCGCCATTTGCGCGGCGCGCTGATCTGCTGCCTGGGCAGTTTTCAGCCATGCTTCACCATGCTGCGCGACTTGCTCCAGCACAGAAATAATGGTGTTGTGGGTAATGCGCACGCGTGTAGGGTAATCTTTCCATGAATGGGTTTCCACCAGCATGCCAAAGCGGTTGCGCAAGGGCAGGTAGCCATTCGAAAAACGTGGTGGCGGTACATTGTCGACAAAGCCTGACATGGGGTCGTCTTCGTGCGCAAACGTCATGTAGAACGACAGCGGCAAAGAACCTTGCTTTGCCAGGTCAGCGATGACATTGTCGCGCAAGACTATACCGGCCTTGCGCATCTCTTCATCGCCGGAATTGACAGGTTCTACCTGGATGGAAATATCATGCTCGAACTTGGCACCATCGGTCACATGCAAATCGATGACAGCCAGTGGGTTCCAGGTATTAAAAAGTGCCAGCATGGCCTGCATTTCAGCAGAATCAGCCTTGACGTAGTCGCGGTTCAGATTGAAATTTTGCGCCGTCGTGCGCCAGCCCATTTCTTCCGGGCCGCGCTGATTGGGGCGATTCCATGCACCGAAACGTTCGTGTCCATCGATATTGAATACCGGCACAAACAATAGTATCTGGTGATTCAGCGCATTCGGTGCAGCCTTGTTGTCCAGCACTTCACGCAGGGCCAGGAAACCGGCATCCTTGCCATCAATTTCTCCGGCATGAATGCCGCCCTGTATCAGGGTGACAGGCAGGTTTCTCTTGGTCGCTTCGCCAGCCTGGAAGACACCCGTGCGCGTCGCCAGCAAGGCCAGCATGGGGCGGCCTTCTGGCGTTCGTCCAAATTCAAGGCAGCGTACTTCCCTGGGATAGTTTTTCTGAAACGCCAGACACAGTTTTTCCACTTCTTCGTAACGGCCGGTTTTCAGGAAACCGGATTGTTCTGCCACCGTGGTCAGTGGATCGTTGCCTGCAAAGGCAGGTGACAGGGGCAGGGCGCTGGCAAGCAGCCCGGCCAAACCAGAATACACAGAGGTCTTGATAAACGCAGGTAATGATTTCATGATGGAAGTTAAATGAGTTTGTTCAGGCAGCCGTAATGCGTTGCTGCCACCAGATGGCTTTGTCTTTCAATTGGCTTGCATCCTGGGTTAGCAACTGGCGTTCTGCCATCAGGCAGCGGCCATTCACCCAGACGTGACTCACCTGCTCACGGCCAGCCGCATAGACGATTTGTGATACTGGATCAAACAGGGGCAGGGTTTCTATAGCCGACAGGTCAATTGCAATGACATCGGCCAGCTTGCCGGCCACCAGGCTGCCGATCTGCTTATCCTTACCTAAAGCCCTGGCACCGGCCAGGGTCGCCATTTCCAGCGCTTTGCCGGCATTCAGTGCGGTTGGATTGCTGGACACGGCTTTTGCCAGCAAGGCAGCCATGCGCAAATCACCCAGCAGATCCAGTTTGTTATTGCTGGCAGCACCATCCGTACCTATACCCACATTCACGCCTGCTGTTTGCATGGCGTGGATGGGGGCAAAGCCGGAAGCCAGTTTCAGGTTACTGGCGGGGTTATGCGCTATATGCACACCCTGTTGGGCCAGCAATTGAATTTCATCTTCATTGGCATGCACCATGTGCGCCGCAATCAGGCGTGGTGACAGCAAGCCCAGTTGATGCAGGCGTTGCAGAGGGCGCATGCCGTGGTCGCGCAGGCTGTCATTGATTTCATCCATGCTTTCATGAATGTGGCAATGTATGCCCATGTCATGCTTGTCTGCCAGGTCAACAATTTTCTTGAAGGTGATATCTGACACCGTATAGGGTGCATGCGGCGCCAGCCGGAATTCAACCCCACTCTGCCCCTGGAAAGCCTGCTGTGCTGCCATGGCTTTGTCCAGATAGGTATCTGCATCGGCGGCGTAAGCAGTTGGAAATTCCAGTACGCTGCAACCCACTACGGTACGCATGCCGGTATGCAGGCCCGCACGTGCTACCGCTTCATGGTGGAAATACATGTCATTGATGGTAGTGGTACCACCGCGCAGCATCTCGGCCATGGCATACACGCTGCCATCGAAGACAAATTCTTCTGACACGTGTTTTTTTTCTGCTGGCCAGATATGCTTGTTCAGCCAGTCCATCAGGCTCAGGTCATCCGCCAGGCCACGCAACAGGCTCATGGCGGAATGGCCGTGCAGATTGACCATACCAGGCATGAGCGCGTGATCCTGCAGTTCCACATGCTGGGCATCGGGGTATTGTTGCCGCGCGTCTGTGCTGCTGAGTATGGCCAGAATTTTTTCATCCTGCATCACCAGTGCATGATTTTGCAGGACAGTGGCAGCCGGTTCTATGGGGATCAGGTATTTGGGGTGTAGGCAAGTCTTCATTTTTTACTCCGCGTTGATCATGCATTATAACCAGTGTAGTGCTGCACTCTTCTTGCCACTTATAAAATGCGCCTTTTCCGCCGATACTGCGTCAAAAATCCTCGCAATACCTCTGTATTGCTGCGGTTTCTTCCTTGTCTCAACGAAAAATTCGCGATTTTATAAGCGCCAATCTGCGTGCAACACTACACTGGATCATCAACAGGCGTGATTGGATGGCTGCATAGTAAAGTCAGGTGTCATCCGCATGCATGGCAGGCATCAAGGGAAAATGCCATAATAGAGCGGAGCCCAGGCAGTGCAGGCAGGGCTGTTATGCAGATGTACTGCTGTGGAGAGACGTGCACGCAATGATAGGAGATGACATGGATTACCTTATTCCCCCTCAGCCACAGGCTGCCGTTCCGGTGGCTGGCAGCACGGGGCTGTTTCCTGTACACAGAATTTACTGTGTTGGCCGTAATTATGTAGAGCATGCAAAAGAAATGGGCGGAACCGGTCGTGAGGCACCGTTTTTCTTCATGAAACCGGCTGACGCGGTATTGCCTGTAGTCCCTGGCAAGGTGGGGGAAATGCCTTATCCTTCCATGACCAGTAACCTGCATCATGAGGTTGAACTGGTGCTGGCCATAGGCAAGGGTGGCAGGGATATTCGTGAAGAAGACGCCCTCAGCCATATCTGGGGCTATGCAGTCGGCCTGGACATGACACGTCGTGATTTGCAAGCCGAAGCAAAAGCGCAGGGACGACCATGGTGTACATCCAAAGGCTTTGATTTTTCTGCGCCTATCGGTGCCATCCATACGGCCGACACGGTGTCCGGCATGGAACAGGCCAGCATACGGCTGGATGTGAATGGTGCAACCCGTCAGGATAGTGATACCGGCAAGCTGATCTGGAAGCTGTCTGAAATCATTGCCTGTCTGTCGCAGTTGTATACCTTGCAGCCGGGCGACCTGATTTATACCGGCACGCCCGCAGGCGTTGCAGCCGTGCAGCGTGGCGACCTGCTTGAGGCCAGTATTGCCGGGCTGAGTGATTTGAAAGTCAAACTGGTTTAAGTGGCGGATATATGATGAAACTCTATGGGTATTTCCGCAGTTCAGCATCGTATCGGGTAAGAATTGCGTTGAACCTGAAAGGGCTGGACTATGAACAGGTGGCTGTGCATCTGGTGAAAAATGGAGGCGAGCAATTTGCCCCTGCTTATCGCGCACTTAATCCTGACGCATTGGTCCCTGTTTTGCAGGATGAGTATGAAGGTAACGTCGTGACGCTGACGCAGTCCATGGCCATGATTGAATATCTGGATGAAGTCTATCCACAGCCTGCGCTGTTGCCACGCGGCGCAGTGGCACGTGCGCATGTGCGTTCACTGGCCCTGGCCATTGCCTGTGAAATCCATCCGGTGAACAATTTACGGATATTGCGCTATTTGACTGGGACTTTACAGGTCAGTGATGATCAAAAAAATGCCTGGTATCGCCATTGGTGTGAGGAAGGCCTGAAAGTGCTGGAACAAAAACTGGCAGCGGATACGCGCACCGGCCGTTTTTGTTTTGGTGATGCGCCTGGCATGGCGGACTGTTTTCTGGTGCCGCAGATTGCCAACGCCCAGCGTTTCAATTGCGATTTATCAGGCATGCCAGTCCTGATGCGCATACACCAGACTTGTCTTGAACATCCAGCCTTTATCAAGGCCGTACCAGCCAACCAGCCTGATGCAGAATAGTGATGGACTGAGCAGTGCAGAAGTGAGTAGCGATGAAATGCAATAAGCAATTCAGCCCCTGACTGGCGATACAGTGTAAAAGATCAGGGCCTCGATAGAGGCCCTGGCTTTATGGAGACGGAAGGGCAGTGCAGATTCAGTTGGGCAGTTCAGAACCGTCACTGTCCATTTTAAGCGTGTCGTTCAATACTGAAATCAGCAGCGAGCGTGTGAGTTTGGATTTGGTGGTGTAGCCGTCAATGGCGAAGGCTTCACTGACTTGCCGTTCCGGCGCATAGCCTGGTTGTCCGGTACGCAAGACGATGCGCAAATTGGTCAAGCCCATTTCATTGCGGATTACACTGACCAATTTCAAACCTGCATCGACAGTTTCCATTACCACATCCAGTAACACCAGGGCGATATCCTGATTGGTGCCGATGACGGTGCCAGCTTCTTTTGCTGAGTAGGCATGCACAAATTCCAGTGGGCGGCCATGTATTTTGACACCGCTCAGGGCCAGCAAGGTTGTATCGTGAACATTGCTGTCATCATCCGCGATCAGGATCTTCCAGGGATGTAACTCAACTTTTGCTTGTGATGATTCTTCGTCTTCGTCAATAAAATCAATAATGTCATCGTCCTTGTTGCTGCCAAATCCAGCGTCGGACAAAAATTTACCATCCAGATACGAAAAAAAACCACTACCCGATGATCTTTCATTTTTTGCCATACGGTCACAAGCCATGACGGCGGCATAAAGATCATTTTGTAACAAGCCGGGTGTTCTACTGTGTTGATTCTTCATCAGTGCGCTCCCTGTTGCTTGAATTGTCTTACTTTCAGTTTAATCTTATGTGAAGCGCTCAGCTTAATCAAGCTCAAAAAATTGAAACAGGGTAAATAATCCTTATTGCAACACAGGGCATTCGAGATTGCTGAATCTGCCCTATGAACTTGCTAAATCGGCGAAAAAAAGCAGCTTGACAGAGGCAGATTGGCTGCAATGAGACAAAACAGTCACATGATTTGGCGATCTTCTGCTGGCAAATAACCGTGGTTTGCACAGCTAAAATGCAGCATGGCCTTGTATTTATTGGCAATCAGTACTTTAACGGACAATTAAATTTGCAGACAAGTACTGGTATTCAATTAAAATGAATCCTATAGAGTGCAAACAAGCCACAGGTATTGCACCGCCAGATGCTTTGTGATTCGTCATGACTAAAAAGCCTCATTTGGGAGACGTTGATGGTAACTCCAGGTTTCCGCTCTCGATAGCGTCGCATGATAGCCATGCCTTCGTCCTTTCTTCCCGCCGCCATTATTAGTTCTCTGGTCGCTTCGTTGCTGACCATGCTGGTGCTGTTTTATGCCCAGCATTTGAATGTGCATGCCAGGACCACCCGTTGTTGGGCGCTGGCCTATGCCTTTCTGGTGTTGCGTGGCGCTTGCAGCTTGCTGGCGCTGACTCCTGCACCGCTGTTTGCTTTGGGGGCCGATATATCCCTGCTTGCTTATGTTTGTTTTTTGTGGGCAGGAACAAGAATTTTTTACGCGGTGACGGTGTATGTCATGCCCGTCATGCTGGGCTTTTCTCTCGCTGTCATGTGGCTGTTGATGACGTACGTGACGGGTGCCGCCCTGTTCTGGCGCACACTGCCGGTTTACTTTTTGGCAGGTTGCCTGCTGATCGCTGCAGCCATGACTTTCTGGCGCATGAAAAGTGGAAAACACAGCCTGGGTTACATCGTACTGGGTGCGCTGATTTTCCTGAAGGGGGTGCATTTGCTGGATTTCCCCCTGTTGCGAGACTACCCTGAATTCGCCTCACTGGGCTTTGGCATCGGTGCTTTTCTTGATCTGGCGATAGGCATGCTGTTCATGGTGGCTGCCTTGCTGCGCCAGCAGGAAGATGCCTACCGCACCAATGAAAACCTGCTGCAGGAAATACAGGAGCGCCAACAAATAGAACGCATGTCGAAAGAACGTAATGCGCTGTTTGAAAAAGTATTCCAGTTGGTGCCGGACGTATTGACCATTTGCCGCGAAAAAGACGGATGTTACCTGGATGTGAACCGCCATTGGGAAACCGTTACCGGCTATTCCAGGGATGAAACGCTGGGGCGCATTTCACTCGAAATGAATTTGTGGGCAGACCCCAGCAAGCGCCCGGAAATGCTCGCCATTCTTGCGCGCGATGGTGAAGTCAATAATTACGAAACGATATACCGCCACAAACAGGGACATGAATATCATGTGCTGATTTCCGGCACCCGCTTTGATGCCGGCAGTGAACCTTACATCGCCTATGCCATGCAGGATGTGACTGCATTGCGCCGGGTGGAAAAACTGCAGGTACAGGTAGAGCGGGAACTGCAGGAACGTGAAAAACTCCTGGCTACCGTATTTCAACTGGTACCCGACTTACTCACCATTACCAGGATGGCTACCGGGCAGTATATAGAAGTCAACCGTAACTGGGAGCCCATGTCTGGTTATACCCGTGAGTATGCGATAGGACGTACATCGAATGAGATGAATTTATGGGCCAAGCCAGAGCAGCGCGACGAACTGATCGCCCGCATCAAGCGCGATGGCGAAGTCAGGGACATGCACGTTTCGTTCCGCCGTAAAAATGGGGTGGTCACGCAATGTCGCATTTCGGGTTCCAAATTTGAAGCAGGAAATGAAGAATATTTGCTGCTGTCTTCACGTAATATTGATAGTGAAATCGCAGCAGACGCAACGCGATTGCAAGTGGAGTCACTGCTGCGCGAAAACGAACATAAATATTCCACACTGTTTCAGCTGTCACCGATTCCTTTGGGTCTGGTGGATGTGAAGGCCGATCGCATCGTCGAAGTGAATGATGTCTGGCTGAAGGAATTCGGCTATACCAGGGATGAGGTTGTCGGGCAGCTTACCAGCGCACTTGGTTTTGATGCGCAGGTAGAAAAGCGAAAAGAATTTGATCAGGCGCTATTGCGTGGAAAAAAGGTGGATCAGATGGAAGTCCATCTGAAATCCAAGGATGGTACCAGCTTGATTTTCCTGCTGTCGGCCAGGTTGATTAAAATGCGCAACAAGCGTATGTGTATTTTCTCACTGCTGAATGTGACCCGCCAGGTAGAGATCGAGCATGAAATCCGTGAGATGACGGCACAACTGGAAGAGCGGGTGAAATTGCGCACCCTTAGCCTACAGCAGGCCAATGCCGAGCTGGCATCCGCCATGGCGTCACTCAGGCATACCCAGGATGAATTGGTACGTGCCGAAAAAATGGCGGCCCTGGGTTCACTGGTGGCAGGGGTTGCGCATGAATTGAATACCCCCATAGGTAATAGTGTGACCGTTGCCAGTACCCTGCAAGACAAAACCAAAGATTTAATGGCGGATCTCCGTGAAGGCAGACTGAGGCGTTCAACCCTGGATACTTATGTCGATACCGCCAGCAAGGGAACTGAACTGCTGATGCGCACGCTTGGCATGGCCAGGGAATTGATACGCAGTTTTAAACAGGTGGCCGTTGACCAGTCGAGTAGCCACCGGCGCAATTTCGATTTGCAGACGGTGCTGGAAGAACTGATCGTGACCATGGCACCGATGTACAAAAATAGCCCTTATACCCTGTTGGCCGATCTGGCACCGGGGATAGACATGGATAGTTATCCCGGGCCACTGGGGCAGATCGTGACCAATTTCATGACGAATGCACTGACGCATGGGTTCGAGCATCGTACCAATGGTGAAATGCGCCTGAGCACCCATCTGCAGGACGATGGCAGTGTGCAGATCATATTCTCAGACGATGGCATAGGAATGAATGAGCATGTCAAGAAAAGGGTCTTCGACCCTTTTTTCACCACCAAGCTGGGGCAGGGAGGATCGGGCCTGGGAATGAATATTGTGTACAACCTGGTGACTGGCGTGCTGGGAGGCGAGATACAACTGCACAGCAAGTTGGACGAAGGAACGACCTTCATCATGACCCTGCCGCTGGTAGCACCGCAGCTTGCCAATGAAAAGAATGCAAGGGGCACTGGTAAAGACACTGGTTTCGAAGCCGGTTTCCCCTCATAATCACATAACAAAAAGTCATTTCTGGCATGTTGGCCTGACTTTTCTGCAGTTTTCTCGTTTCCCTACAATATTGCTGGTCATGATGCGTCTACACCATCATGGAAACCACATTAACCCCTGACGAATTGATGGCTGATCAAGATAATCACATCACTGAAACGGTATTGCGCGAGCGTGCCCGCCTGGGTAGTTTCATACGCAAGCGTGTCGCCGATGCCGGTGAAGCAGAGGATATCTTGCAGGATGTGTTTTATGAACTAGTCGAGGCTTACCGGCTGCCAGAACCTATTGAACAGATAGGTGCATGGCTGTTTCGTGTGGCACGTAACCGCATTATTGACCGTTTTCGTAAAAAGAAAGAATTGCCTTTGCCAGAGGCGGGGGACGGAAGCGATGACGACATCTGGCTGGACAAGCTGTTGCCATCGACAGACGACGGGCCGGAAGCCGCCTATGCACGCAACGCCTTGCTGGCGGAACTGTACGATGCCCTGGAAGAATTACCTGAAGAGCAGCGCGACGTCTTCATTGGTCATGAGATAGAAGGTCGCAGCTTTAAAGACATGGCAGCCGAAACCGGCCTGGGCGTGAATACCCTGCTGGCACGCAAACGCTATGCCGTCCTGCATCTGCGTAGCCGCTTGCAGGAAATATTTGACGAATTGAATTGAAAGAGGAGTATTACCATGTTACATCGTTTTAAAGTATTGAAGTTCATCATCCTGGTTGTCGGCGGCATCGCCGCATTGAGCTGGGTCGTCATGATGTTATGGAACTGGCTCATGCCAGCCTTGTTTGTCGGTGCCCGCAGCATTGATTTCTTGCAGGCAGTCGCTTTGCTGGTGCTCAGTAAAATCCTGTTTGGCGGGTTTCGTGGCCACCATGGTGGTTGGCACAGGCATGGCGGGCATCATTGGCAGCATCAGCGCTGGGAAAAATTGACGCCGGAAGAACGTGAAAAATTCCAGCATGGTCTGTTTGGCCGCAGAAAGCATAGGGACGAGGTAAACGTCAAAAATCACGAGCAAGCCTGATGCAGACGCCAATGCAGCCCCAAGAACTGGACGAATGCAAGCAAGACCCCGGCATCATCGTCCCGGTAGTGAATTTTAGTCGATGCGAAGGCAAGGCCGATTGCGTGCCGGTCTGTCCTGAGCATGTCTTTGAAATTCGCAGAATTACCACTGAAGATTATAAAGAACTGGGTTTGCTGGCACAGATCAAGCAACGCGTACATGGCATGAAGGTCGCCTACACGCCGCGTGCCGATGCGTGCAGCGCTTGCGGCCTGTGTGTGACAGCTTGTCCGGAAAAGGCAATTACCCTGCGCAGAGTTGGATAATGGGCTCTTCCTGATGAGGCAGGAGCACGCATCCCTGTTTTGATCAGTTCAATCTGAAAAGCAAGCAATGCACAGGAGAGGCGCTGTAATGCAGCCTGGGCGGATTTGCGCAGCAATGTCTGGCGTAAGCTACAGCTAAGGCTTATTGGAAGCGTGCACGAAGTACATTCAATTCGCCTTGCAAATCGTCTATGCGTCGCATCAATGTCAGGGCCAGCATCATGCCGTGCCTGTCCAGTTCGAAATCATCACGTAATCTGCGGGCACTACTCGCAATGACAATGGAATGCAATGGAAAGAATTTCTCCGTTGCCTTGCCATCGATGGGAACGAGAATACCATTCTCTATCAAATCGCTTAATTCTTCGGCAGACAGACCAGATACTTCACTCAGATACGACACTGAGCAGGCATTTTGCTCATTGAGCAAGACCCATTCAGAAATTTGAACTTTCATTTCGCCTCCTTATTGAACTGGGCACGGGGTTTGAAGGCGGATATCTCGGAGAGTTGTCGGTACAAACCCTGTTCGGCTTCGCTGACTTCTTTTTGCATCTGGATTTGGGCGACGACATACAGATCTCCCATTTGTCCATCCGCTGTCGGCAATCCACGCTTTGCCAGACGCAGGCGTTGCCCGGAAGATGTCCCTGGTTTTACCTTGAGCTCGACTTGACCTCCAAGAGTTGGAATCTCAATAGTTGCACCCAGTGCAGCTTCCCACGGTGCCATCGGCAGATCAAAATAGAGGTCACGCCCGCTAAGGCGAAATAGAGCGTGCGGTGCTATTGTCAAAATCGCGTAAAGATCACCGGATTTACCGCCATTGTGACCAGGACCACCTTTGCCACCAAGTCGCATGCGCTGGCCTTCCTGTGCGCCCTTGGGGATGGTTATGCGGAAGGTATGTGGCACACGATGAGGCAAGCCGTGCTGATCAAGTTCCGGTAATTCGAGCGATACATCAGTGGCACCACCATTGAACACGGTTTCCAGTGAAATGGAAACAGCTACTGAATAATCTTCACCTGTCACGGAAGAGTTTGCTCTCCGCTGACCACCAGACCTGAATGCATTTAAGAAATCAGAAATGTCCACATCATCGAAGGACGAGGCATTCGCGCCATATTGCGCTTGCCATTCAGGTGGCGGGGTAAAGTTTTCGCCATTTGAGTGGCTGCCTATTTGATCATATTCTTCACGTTTCTCTGCGTTTTTCAAAGTCGCATAGGCTTCAGCAATTTCTTTAAATTTGTCTTCACCTTTGGGATCTTTGGATACGTCAGGATGGTACAAGTGCGCCAGTTTCCGATAAGCTTTTTTAATATCGTCTAACGTCGCATTTCTGGTGATACCCAGCACCTGATAGTAGTCTTTATATTTCATGGGGATCCAAGCTCAATTAATTTTCTCTGCATCATTCAGGTGCCTTGCTATCCCGGCACCGTATTCAAAGGCATAAGACTTTTAGCGTTACTTTGGGCTTCAACAGTAGGCCTGTACCAAGCTTATTTGAACGCTATTTACGTTTTTTAGCAAACCAGCAGATGTTCAGACTGCATTGATAAGAAGCGACTATCTGTTCGGTGGCACACAGACTGTGGTGATGCGATACGTGCAATGTGTGTTTGTATAAAAATTTTGATAGCAACAGGCGATGCATTGTCGAAGCTCTCACCGAAATATCTGTGGGGACGACGATAAGAGCCGCATGTTCCCTTTGGATTGCTTTGTTTATCAAACTTTAGAATGTAAGATTTTTTCCGTGGAGATATTTCATGCTATCTAACAACGTCCTGGTGTGGATTGATCATGTCCAGGCACACCTTATTCATTTCAATCCAGAAAAGGCTGAAACTGAAATCGTCTATACGCATTCAAACCATCCGCATTTGCACACCAAGGCCGGCGTTATCGGGGCGGGGCGCGCTCCGGAAGATGTCCATTATTTCGACGACATTGCCACAAAGCTAAAAGACGCCCTGGGAATTCTGATTGTCGGGCCTGGCTTTGAAAAACTGGAACTGATGAAGCATTTACTGACAAACTATGATGCGATTGCGCAAAAGGTCAAAAGCATAGAGACAGTAGATCATCCCAGCGACGCACAATTACTTGCTCATGCGCGTGCTTATTTTCTGAAGGCGGATAAACTGGCGTAAAGGACGCATGGCAATTGCTGGTATTCATAGGGCATAAATCGCATGGTGCCGAATCTGGTACCTTGATACCTGGCAGAAAAATTGGGAGACAAGTTTGTTATCACAATTAAAGCAGTCAATGAGGGTGAAGTCGCATCAGGTAAAATTGCGCCGGAGCATGAAAATAGAACAGGCAGCGCAAATAATCATCGCACATTGCGTGACGCAAATTCAGGATAGTCAGTCAGCTATGACTGAACGCGATGACCCCGAGTGCATTCATCGTATGCATATAGGCTTGCGTCACTTGCAGTCAGCGTTGACTTTGTTTAATGAATTCATGTTTCTTCCAGAAAAGCTGCAAGCAGAGCTAGGTAGCTTGTCATCGAAATTGGGAACGGCACATGATTGGCGTCTTCTTTCAGATTCATGCTTGACTGCAATCAAAGCGACGGCTGAAGAGCCACAGATACTGGCCTTGCGCCAGGTTGCTTTGCAAATGGCGCAAGAAAGAGAAAAAATTGCCTATGCCGCCATACGGTCCAGCCGTTATAAGCGATTATTATCGGGTTTATCAAGTCGGATTGAGGCACCTCATGCACCTGCCAGCAATTCTCGTGCGCATAAAAAGAAAAAACCCTGTGAAAAATTAAGACATTTCATTCAAAAGAATTTACGTCGACAGCAACTTCATTTGCTCAAGCACGGTGACAAACTGTTTGGAAAAAGAAGTGAGCATAGTCCAAAGGAAAGTCATCAATTCAGGATAGAGGTAAAGCATGCGCGCGATTCCTGCCTATTTTTCAGAAGATTTTTTTCCAAGCAAGATATGGATGGTTATCTGGCTTCATTAAGCGTATTGCAAGACCGGTTAGGTATGATCAACGATGCCGTCGTTGCCGGCAGGTTGTTGGGTGAGCTTGGTCAGGAACGGGGCGAGCAAGTGGCAAGCTGCAGCTTTGTACGGGGCTATCTGTTTTTGCAGCTTAGGCAGCTTCAGCGAAAGCTTGCGCCGCTTTGGAAGCGCTTTCATGGGGTGAATTTCCCCAGGCTAAAATGAAGGTGGATGCGTCAAATATGCTTGGGAACTGGTATGCATCATTGATGCAAATTACATCTGCGTATGCTTGTCGTCGTCTGGTTTGAAGCGATTCAATACATGATGCGCCATGCCTTTCGCCAATTCTTCTTCGCCAAAGAAAACATCGCCTATTGCCTCCTTGCGTAACAAAATCGATTCATCTTCGCTATGTGTGCGCAGCAAAATTTCTATGTTGGGGTTGAGTGCACGGGCAGTTTTTGCCATGTGGCGCGCATTCAGTGTATCTGGTGTTGCCACCACCAGCATCGCGGCATTGGCAATATGCGCTTGTATCAATACTGCCGGGTCTGCAGCATTGCCGGAAACGGCTGCAATGCCTTTTTTGCGTATGCCTTCCACTATTTCACGATTCTGCTCGGCAATGACATAGGGAATACCTCTTTCATCCATGGCCTTGGCGATGCGGCGGCCTACTCTGCCATAACCAACCAGCACGACCTGACCTTCCAGGTATTTGCGTTCTGTGCTCATGGGTAGTTCTGCATAGGGATCCTGACGCTGGTCCAGCTGGCGCGCCAGGTCAGAATGCGATAGGGCCCATTTTCGTATCGGCCCTATCAGCGTGAACAAAAAAGAATTCAAACCTATGGAGATCAGTACGCCCGCCAGTATCAGGCTCATCCCTTCGGCAGGCAATAAGCCGAGTGATAATCCCAGACCAGCCAGGATGATGGAAAATTCACCGATTTGCCCCAGGCTGGCACCAATTGAAAGGGCAGTGTTGAGTGGATAGCGCAGCAGGATAACCAAAGCCGCAGAGGTGAAAAAATTACCCAGGATGACGATGGCGACCACACAAAGAACTCGCATGGGCTCTGCTGCCAGGATGCCAGGGTTAAATACCATGCCGACTGATACAAAAAACAGTACGGAAAAGGCATCTCGTAACGGCAGTGATTCTTCAGCAGCGCGATGGCTGAATTCGGATTCGCGCATGACCGTACCTGCAAAGAACGCACCCAAGGCAAAAGACACACTAAATATGACTGAGGCACCATAAGCAATGCCGATGGCTGTCGCAATCACCGACAAGGTGAATAGCTCGCGCGAGCCGGTACGCGCAACCTGCCACAATAACCAAGGCAGGGCGCGGCGGCCGACAACCAGCATCAAGGCGATAAATATGGATACCTGCAACAGTGTTTTACCGATGGTCATCCACAGCGGTGCAGAGCCTGCCGCGATGGCAGTTGTGCTGCCTAGCACGCCCGCCAGCGGCGGTAGCAAAACCAGTACCAGCACGGTAACCAAATCCTGAACCACCAGCCAGCCAACTGCTATGCGACCGTTCATGGTGTTCAGCAAATTACGTGCTTCCAGTGATTTCAGCAAAACGACCGTACTGGCGCAGGCCAGTGATAATCCAAAAATCAGTGAGCCGCCCAGGCTCCAGGTCCACCATGACGCAATGACTGCACCCACAGCAGTAGTCACGCCCATTTGCAAGACTGCACCAGGAATGACGATCCGTCTTACCGCCAAAAGATCGCTGGGTGAGAAATGAAGGCCTACACCAAACATCAGCAGCATGACGCCAATCTCTGATAATTGTGAAGCGATATTCACATCCGCCACAAAACCAGGTGTGGCGGGGCCTATCATGATCCCTGCCAGCAGATAACCAACCAGGGCAGGAACTTTAATTTTTTCTGCAATGAATCCGAGGACCAGTGCACCGGCGAAAGCGGCAGCAACAGTGGTGATCAAAGAAATACTGTGGTCCATTCGACTCCTTAATTTTAACCACGACCAGTCGCTGCAAGTGGTGTGGACGGGTGCTTGAGGTGCCTTGCATTGCATGCTGAATCGTCTTGTCCGGATTTATTTCTTGAAGAAATAAGTTTTGGAATGCCATCAAGTACACCTCTGCAAGTGTGGATGAGCATACATGGCTTTATCCAGGAAGAGGGAAATAGTAGATTCAGTATTGCTTCCGGTCAAAAATTAACCAGCACCCTCAATGCGCAACAGACTTTGAAAACAGGTTCATCACCATGACGCCCGAGATGATCAGAGCCATTCCCACCATGGCGGGCAGATCAAGTTTTTGACCATACACGATCCAGGCAATTGCACTCACCGCAACCACACCAAGCCCCGCCCATATCGCATAGGCGACACCAACTTGCATGGTCCTTAATGTCAGTGACAGAAAGTAAAATGCAATCAGGTAACCTGCTGCAACAACAATCGATGGAATTGGTTTGGAAAAACCTTCGCTTGCCTTAAGTGCAGACGTTGCGATTACCTCGCCTGCGATGGCGATCCCCAGGGAAATCCAGTGATTCATAGTGATGTCCGTATCAAGGAAAAGGCTGTGTCAACATGCCCTAGTCTAAATGCCGGGCCATAAAAATAACAGTCTTGTTCTCTATTGATTCTTGTGAGCAAACTCAACAGTACCGGACTGGTCAAGCGAATCAAGACGACAAGCTGCGGCATGATTTCTCAAAGCGCATGCTTTTGATCTATGTCCTTTTGCCAACTTAATCTTCAACAATTGAAAATATTTGCTATTCTGAAATCCTGGATTGTCAAAAAGAACTAAACATTTAACAATAATTCACCAGCATGGCAATAGCTTGGGTGGACAATGGATATTGTTTAATGGCAATGATTTGCAGCGTTTAAATTGAGGAGATCACAATGTTCAATCTTACTATTCGGTTCAGGCTTATTCTGACCATGGCAGTCATGGGAGGCCTGCTGGTCATCGTGGCGGTACTGGGCATGGTTGGTGGTGACCGCAGCAATGGTGTGATCAACGATATTTTTACCAACCAGCTACCGTCCGCTGTTGCCATTGGTGAGACTCAGGTAAACACTTTGCGTGCAAGGGCTGCAATTGATAGGGTGGTGATGCATCCTGACGCCAGCGAAGCCGCGGCAACCATCAAGCGATCTGAAGACTTTATCAGCCGGGCTGATAAATCCTGGGAAAAATATCTGGCATTGCCCAGTGATGCAGAAGAAAGGAAAATTTCCGATGACGTTACTGCAAAGCGCAATAATTTCCTCAACGAGGGTTTCAAGCCACTGGTGGTAGCGTTGAAGGCTGGTAAGCAGGAAGATGCTGATGCCATCGTCATGGGTAAAGCTGCAAAATTGTATACCGCGTTTTCGGAAAAGGCAGATGAACTGGTTGCCTATCAGACTAAAACGACAGAACAACAGTATCTGGAAAGCCAGGCCATGAACCGTACTTTCCGCTGGTTGAGCATCAGCGCATTGTTCGTGGGATTGATACTGGTGATTGTTTCCAGCGTCTTGTTATTGCGTGCCATTACCCGCCCCCTGAATCAGATGCTGGAGCATTTTGATGCGATTGCGGCTGGCGATCTGACGGCACCTGTCCATGCTACTTCCCGTGATGAAATGGGACATTTGATGGCAGGCCTGGAAAAAATGCGCGTCAGTCTGGTAGAGACTGTTGCCCGTGTGCGCAAGGGAAGTAGTTCCATCGCGACTGCAACCGATGAAATCGCCAAGGGCAATATGGATTTGTCTGGCCGTACTGAACAACAGGCCGCCAGCCTGGAAGAAACTGCGTCATCGATGGAAGAGCTGACTTCAACAGTGCGACAGAATGCAGACAATGCCAAGCAGGCGAATCGACTGTCTATCGCCGCTTCCGAAGTGGCGGTGCGTGGCGGCACCCTGGTGGGTCATGTCGTCACCACGATGAATTCGATTAAAGAGAGCTCAGGCAAGATCGTGGATATTATCGGTGTGATTGACGGCATTGCTTTTCAGACGAATATCCTGGCATTGAATGCCGCTGTAGAAGCCGCACGTGCCGGCGAGCAGGGCCGTGGTTTTGCCGTAGTCGCCAGCGAAGTCCGCACCCTGGCCCAACGTTCTGCCAGTGCCGCGAAAGAGATCAAGCAGTTGATTGATACCTCGGTAGAGAAAGTGGATACCGGCAGCAAACTCGTAGATGACGCTGGCAAGACCATGAATGAGATCGTGGACTCCATCAGAAATGTCACCGACATCATGGCTGAAATTACCGCCGCCAGTATCGAACAAAGCCAGGGCATCGATCAGATCAATACGGCTGTGATACGAATGGATGAAGCAACCCAACAGAATGCCGCCCTGGTTGAACAGGCCGCCGCAGCAGCCGGCAGCACCCAGGACCAGGCGCAACAACTGATGGATGCAGTCAGGGTCTTTAAAATCGTGGACATGGCACCATCCAACAGCAAAGCCATGCGCCTTGTTGCCTGATCGGGGGATGTGGTATGGACGGAGTGATCTCGCCGTTACACATTTGCTGTGGCGTTGTGGCTACCATTGGAATGGTGGTTTAATCGTATATAGATGAGCATATTCAAAAACAGAAAAAGCCCTTGATCATCAAGGGCTTTTTTATTGTTCATGACAGAGAAAGTGATTGCCACGACTTTTCTAGTGGGAACCAGCGTTAATTAATTCATCCAGCGCCAGTCACGTACTTCAGGCAAATCTTCACCATGTTCGCATATAAAGCGTTTGTGGTGTTCCATCGTCGTCCAATACCGTGCCTGTGCATCTGCTATTTGGTCTCTAAAGCGCGGTATGTGCATAATCGCATCGAGTGCCAGTTGGTAGCGGTCAAGGTTATTGAGTACAACCATATCGAACGGCGTGGTGGTTGTTCCTTCTTCGCGATAACCACGAACATGAAAATTGCCATGGTTATGTCGACGGTAGGTCAATTTATGTACCAATGCCGGATAACTATGAAATGCAAAAATAACAGGCTTGTCTGTCGTGAACAGGGCGTCAAATTCATGCTCGTCCAGACCGTGGGGATGATCCGATTGTGGTTGCAGTACCATCAGATCAACAACATTGACTACCCGGATACGAATGCCCGGAATATAGTCACGTAACAGGCTCACCGCAGCCATGGTCTCCAAGGTTGGTACATCACCTGCGCAAGCCATCACGACGTCCGGATTGCCCATGTCGTTGCTGGCCCAATGCCATATACCGGCACCTGCGGTGCAATGACGCACAGCTGCTGCCATATCCAGCCATTGCCATTCTGGCTGTTTGCCAACAACAATGACATTCACATAGTTACGACTACGCAGGCAGTGGTCAGCAACCGATAGCAGGCAATTGGCATCCGGGGGCAGATAAATACGTACTACTTCCGATTTCTTGTTGGCGACATGATCAATGAAACCTGGGTCCTGATGCGAGAAACCATTATGGTCCTGGCGCCAGACATGCGAAGTCAGTAAATAATTGAGTGAGGCAATCGGCGTGCGCCATGGGATGTTATTGCAGACTTTGAGCCATTTCGCATGTTGATTCAACATCGAATCAATAATATGGATGAAGGCTTCGTAGCAAGAAAATAGTCCATGCCTGCCCGTCAATAGATATGCCTCCAGCCAGCCTTCACAAAGGTGCTCGCTTAAGACTTCCATGACCCGGCCATTGGCGCTGAGGTGAAGGTCAAGCTCATTGGTGTCTGCCATCCAGGCTTTGCCGGTGACTTTTAAGACTGCATCCAGGCGGTTTGATGCGGTTTCATCGGGGCCAAAGAGGCGGAAATTCTTTGTGTCAAGATTATTGAGCATCACCTCCCGCAAGAAGTCACCAAGTACCCGCGTTGCCTCAGCTTTAACCGAACCTGGCATAGGGACTGCGACGGCATAATTATGCATATCAGGCATTTTCAGGGCTTGCAATAATTCGCCACCGTTGGCGTGGGGGTTAGCACCCATACGGCGATGTCCGGTTGGTGCCAGGTCCGCCAACTCTTCCAGTAATTGTCCGTTTTCATCGAAAAGCGCATGGGCCTGATAGCTTTGCAGCCATGTTTCAAGTTGCGCCATATGTTGAGGGTTTTTGAAATCGGCAATCGGTACCTGGTGTGCCCGCCAGGTATTTTCGACCGCTAAGCCATCCACGAATTTGGGCCCAGTCCATCCCTTGGGGCTGGAGAATACGATCATAGGCCAGCGTGGACGTCGTAGCGCATCTTTGGCAATGGCATTGCGAGCGATGTGTTGGATATCTCTGATTTTCTGCAATACTGCGTCCAGCGTGGCAGCAAAAGCCTGATGCATCAGTGCGGGGTCATCACCTTCAACAAAGTAAGGTTCATGACCATAGCCTCTTAACAGATCATTCAACTCTTCACGGCTGATGCGGGCCAGCAATGTGGGGTTAGCAATCTTGTAGCCATTCAAGTGAAGAATTGGCAGTACCGCACCATCTTGAGCAGGATTTAAAAATTTGTTCGAATGCCAGCTTGTTGCCAGAGCGCCGGTTTCAGCTTCACCATCGCCGATGACGCAGGCAACGATCAGGTCAGGATTATCAAATGCTGCGCCATAAGCGTGTGCCAGGGAGTACCCTAATTCACCGCCTTCATGGATAGAGCCAGGAATGTCTGGCGATACATGACTGGGAATGCCGCCCGGCCATGAAAATTGGCGAAACAAACGTAATATGCCATTTTCGTTCCTTTCTATGGCTGGATAACGTTCTGTGTACGAACCTTCAAGATAGGTATGTGCCACTATGCCCGGCCCACCATGGCCAGGGCCGATCACATACATCATATTGAGGTCATTCTCTTTGATTAGCCTGTTTAAATGCACATAGATAAAATTCAAACCGGGAGTTGTACCCCAATGTCCCAATAGGCGCGGCTTAATGTGTTCCAGTTTCAATGGCTGTTTGAGAAGAGGGTTCGCCTGCAGATAAATTTGTCCTACTGACAGATAGTTCGCCGCCCGCCAATAGGCGTGCATTTTTTCAAGCAACTCAACAGAAAGCGGATGCAAAGCATAGGGATTAAATGCTGCCATGAACTATATCTCCTCTTCAGCAGATGCAATCGCAGTATCGACAATAGCCTGCGCTTCATGAAGAATTTGTTGAAGATGGGCTTCACCGATAAAGCTTTCGGCATATATTTTGTAGGTTTCCTCAGTGCCGGATGGCCGTGCAGCAAACCATGCATTGGCAGTCACGATCTTGATACCACCAATAGCAGCGTCATTGCCGGGTGCGTGACTGAGTATCTGTTCTATCTTGTCGCCCCCCAGATTGTTTACGCTGATTTGCTTCGCAGATAATGCCATCAGTTTTTGTTTTTGTGACCTTGTCGCAGGGGCATCTATCCTTTCAAAAAAGGGTTCCCCTAGGTCGCTCGTGAGATTGCGATACAAAACACCGGGATCACAGCCCATCTTTGCAGTCATTTCTGCAGCCAGCAGGGCGCTGGAAATGCCATCTTTATCTGTGGTCCACACAGAGCCATCCATGCGCAAAAAACTTGCGCCCGCACTTTCTTCTCCGCAAAAACCCAGCTCACTACCCTGTAAACCTTCAACGAACCATTTAAAGCCAACAGGCACTTCGTACAGGCGGCGGTTAAATTTTTTTGCCAGACTATCTATCATCTTTGTGCTGACGACTGTTTTACCTATTCCAACAGTGCTGGTCCAATGTGGTCTATGACTATAAAGATAGTCAATGGCGACCGATAGGTAATGGTTGGGTGGCATCAAGCCAACAGACTTGCTGACAATGCCATGCCTGTCGTGGTCGGTATCGCAGGCGAAAGCAATATCGAACTTGTCTTGCATGCCTATAAGACCTTGCATGGCATATTTTGAAGAGGGATCCATGCGGATCTTGCCGTCCCAATCGAGTGGCATAAAAGCAAAGCGGGGATCTATCACATCGTTGACCACCGTCAGATTTAACCGATAACGGTCAGCGATGGCGGCCCAGTAATGGACGCCTGCACCGCCAAGGGGATCCACACCGATTCGTATCTGTTCATCACGAATGACATGCATATTAATGACGCTGCCGATCTCATCCACGTAGAAATCCATGAAGTTGTAATGATGGGTCGTCTTGGCCTGCATTGCTTTGCTGCTGGTGATCCGTCGCACGCCAGCCAGATCTGTATCAAGATATTGATTCGCCGCGATTTCTATCCATTCAGTAATTTGCTGACTGGCAGGTCCACCGTTGGGCGGATTGTATTTAAATCCACCATCGCAAGGCGGATTGTGTGAGGGCGTAAGAACGATACCGTCTGCCAGCCCGGTATGACGGTCCCGGTGCTTGTTGTAACTTAATATGGCCAGCGAAATCGCGGGGGTAGGCGTGTATTCATCATTACTGGCAAGCATTACTTCCACACGATTGGCGGCCAGTACTTCCATTGCACTGGCGCACGCAGGTTCTGATAAAGCGTGGGTATCCATTCCCAGAAAAAGAGGGCCGTTGATGTCATTTAAGTTGCGAAAATCACAAATTGCCTGCGTGATTGCCAGTACGTGGGCTTCGTTAAATGAACTGTCGTATGCAGAGCCACGATGCCCCGATGTACCAAACTTAACTCTTTGTTCCAGAATTGACGGGTCCGGCTTTAAGGCGAAATAAGCCGTGATTAATTTCGCGACATTGATGAGTGAGGATACCGGCCCTGACTTGCCTGCCATTGGATGAATAGATACCGGCATGGCGTTACTCGACCACTGAGCGATGACGTAAAACCTGTGCTTTGGCAGCGGCGACGACATGCGCGACATCGAAACCAAAATGTGCTTCAACCACTTTCCCCGGAGCAGAAAGACCGAATGACTGCATGGAGATCATTGTGCCATGCTGACCCGTGTAACGTTCCCAGCCAAAAGCCGAAGCAGCCTCGACCGACACCCTGGCCAATACTGTTGGCGGCAGCACGCCGTCGCGATAGGCTGTACTTTGCCTTTCAAATAAATCCCATGATGGCATGCTGACGACACGGGCGGAAATACCTTCTGTCTTCAATTGCTCATACGCGGCAATGCACAGCGCCACTTCGCTACCTGTTGCCAGCAGCAGCACTTCGGGCTTCTCTGCAAGTGCACCGGCAAGTATATAGGCACCGTTTGCGACACCACTGGCGCTGGCGTATCGCGTTCTGTCAAAAGTTGGCAGCGCCTGTCGTGATAACACTATGCTGACAGGGCGATCACTGATGTGCATGGTGACACGCCAGGCTTCCACTACTTCATTGGCATCGGCAGGACGCAGCAGAACCATGCCCGGCATGGCACGAAACGAGGCCAGTTGCTCTACAGGTTGGTGGGTAGGCCCATCTTCACCCATGCTGATGGAATCGTGCGTCCATAAATAAATGACCGGCAGGCCCATCATTGCCGACAACCGGATTGCCGCACGAGAGTAGTCGGTAAATACAAAGAAACTGGCGGCAAACGGCCGTAACCGCGAGAGTGCCATGCCATTGGCAATAGCGCACATGGCGTGTTCACGTATGCCGAAATGGAAGTTTCGTCCTGCGTAGCTGGCGGATTCATTTCCCAGTTCCGCGCTGAAGTAGGCGTTGTCATTGGTAACGAAAGCCTCAAAATCACCCGCTGCGTCAAAATCTAAATGGGTCTTGGTTGACGGTGCCAGATCGGCTGCTCCGCCTAGCAGCCATGGCATCTGGGTAGCGATGGCATTCAATACTTTGCCTGATGCTTCACGGGTGGCAAGTCCTTTTTCGTCTGCCGGGAAATCTGGAAAAACGAGATCCCAGCCGTCCGGCAGTTGGCTGTGCTGCATGCAATCAATTTGGTTCGCAAGCTGCGGATATTGCTTGCGGTACTCGACGAACAGGCTATCCCACGATGCGCGAGCATTCCTTCCACGTTTACCAAAATGTGTGCTGAAATGGACTGGTACGCCATCCGGTACGACAAATTGAGTATCTGGGTCCATCTGGTAAAACTGCTTGGCGAGTCTTACCTCGTCAACACCAAGCGGTTCTCCATGTGCTTCCCGGCTGTCTTGCTTGTGTGGCGCACCATATCCAATATGGCTTTGCACCACGATGAGCGTTGGCCGGTCCTGGGTGTCAACAAAACGCTGTAAGGCATTTGCCTGTTGTTCCAGGTTATTTGCATCTGCGACGCTGATGACTTGCCAGCCATAGGCCCGAAAACGTGCCACGACATCTTCAGTAAAGGTGATGGCCGTCGCCCCTTCGATGCTGACGTGATTGCTATCGTAAATCCAGCAAAGATTGGCGAGTTCCAAATGGCCCGCCAGGGAGGCGGCTTCCGCACTGATACCTTCCATCATGTCGCCGTCACCACATAAGGCGTACACATTGTAGTCAAACACGGCATAGTCAGGCCTATTGTAGGTAGCAGCAAGCCAGCGCTGTGCAATAGCCATACCAACGCTGTTAGCCAGACCTTGGCCAAGTGGCCCTGTGGTAGCTTCTACCCCTGTCGTCCAGCCGTGTTCCGGATGGCCTGTGCAGCGGCTGCCAGCCTGCCGAAAACTTTGCAGATCTGCCATGCTGACGGCAAGATTGTCAGATGCATTATTCCCTTTTGTTTTTACTCCGCATAAATAAAGCATGCTGTAGAGCAAAGCTGACGCATGGCCGACCGATAATACAAAACGATCGCGATTGAGCCAATCAGCATCGTTAGTATCAAAATTCAGGTAACGCTGCCAGAGGCAATACGCTGTTGGTGCTGCGCCCATAGGCGTGCCGGGATGACCAGAATTCGCCTTTTGCACCATGTCGATGGAAAGTGTACGCAAGGTGTTGATGCAAAGCACATCAAGTACATCCAGCGCATCTGGCGTGGCGATAGCGCTATACTCCTTGAGAGGGTAGCGGGTATTCATGGTAAGTTTCTTGCTGTTTGCGGAACCGTGTGCATCGTATTTGAAGGTATGTCAGCCTGCTTACTCTTTTCATTGATGACGGACATCAATTCATTCCAGGATGTAGTGAATGCCATCACACCTTCGTCTTGCAGTCGTGCCGCGAGCGCTTCAATATCAACACCTTCACGCCTGAATTCTTCTACTACCGAATTGGCATAACCTCCATCAGCCGGCAATACGCCAACCACTTTGCCATGGTCTGCAAATGCAAGGAGTGTTTTCTCTGGTATGGTATTGATTGTATTGGCTGCCACTAACGCCTCGACATACATGGTATCTGAGGCCTTGGCATCTTTTGTTCCGGTGCTGGCCCACAGCAGGCGCTGTGGCCTTGCGCCGGCAGCCACTAGCCTTTGCCAGCGCTCAGACAAGAGCAACTCGCAATAGGCTTGATAGCATTGCACAGCAACGGCGATACCAAGGCGGTTATGAAACTCGGGTGATATTTCTTCTTTCACTGCGACATCCCAGCGGCTCACAAATACCGACGCCACAGACTGAATATGCAAATGCAAGCCTGCCAGCTGACGTCTTTCCATGCCACGTAAATAGGCATTGGCCGCAGCCAGATACTGTTCGCGCGAAAATAGCAAAGTGACGTTGACCGGTATGCCGTCGAAGATAGCTTGTTCAATCGCCAGAATACCTGCTGGCGTACCTGGGATTTTGATGTACAGGTTAGGCAGTGCCGCGTGATTGTGTAAATGCGTGGCGGCTCTGACCGTGTTGAGCATGTCATGTGCCAGAAGTGGCGACACTTCAAGCGAGACCCAGCCATCCACACCGTCGCTGGCATCAAATATAGGACGCAGTAATTGAGCGGCCTGTGTCAAATCCTCCAGCGCTAACGCAAAGAAGAGTTCCTGACCCGCCAATCCATCCTTGTAGAGCTGAAGAATACTTGCGTCATAGCTAGTCCCTGATCCTATGGAATGTTCAAAAATGCTAGGATTTGAGGTTAAGCCGGACACATTCAAATCAACGATGTAGCATTGCAGTGTTCCACTTGTGAGTAACTGGCGATGAATATTATCCAGCCATACACTTTGACCCAGATCACGCAATTGGCTGGTATGAGCATTCATATAGTTTCCATTTGGTAGTTTTAACTGCTGAACGGCCATGAGTTGACAGTGATCGGACTGTCAAAGCTGACGAATGCACTGTATTTATAGTCCATCAGATCGCCGAGGCAAGCTACACTGATGTCTGCTGGTGGATACATGGCCAGTGTGTCCGCATCCAAAGCGAAATGACCTTGTCGAACGAAGACAGTCGTCAGGCGGTTTTGCATCAATTTTTTCATTGCCGTAAGGACGCGCAATTTATCGTCTATCATCACATAATGCTGCCCAGGATATTGCTGGACAATGGAGGCCAGCATTTTTTCTTTGTGAATATAAACGAGAGCACGACCACCTACCGCGTCCCACAAGCCCGAGCGAAATATTTTTCGTGGTTGATAGGCTATGTCACCATCAGACACAATCACGGTACTGCCTATCGTTTCAAGCTGTGCAATCAGTTCCAGCGCATAAGGATACAAACGGTCTGCGAATAAATAATCCATCAGAAAACTGGATAGTCGTAGTAATGCCTGATTGTTTGTGCTGTGCGTATTGTCAGATGCATTGTCAGGCGCATTGTCTGACGAAAAGGCTGGATCAGATCGAAAACGCTGTAATGCGCCAAAATAGTCGGCATAGCCAGATTCAATTCGCAACTGCTCTACGATATCCCAATAGCGCGCAGCGTTGGCGGAGCCAAACTCTGTGTAAAGAAGTTGACCGAATTCATATAAAATTTGGTCGTTGTTGAGTAAGGTGTTGTCAACATCAATTAGAAACACCAGGCTTTTTCTGACGGGAATTTCTTTGAGACCGGGCTCTGTTTCAGGAGACATTATTATGACCCCTTCGTTGGAAGCGCATCAATTTTTTCCAGATGTCCACCAAATTCACTGCGCATTGCAGACAGCATCCGATTCGAGAAATCACCCCGTCCGCGCGAAGAAAAACGTTCAAACAATGCTGCGCTCAGAACGCCCATTGGAACCGCTTCTTCAATACCTGCAAGGATAGTCCAGCGACCTTCACCTGAGTCTGAAACATGGCCAGCATAAGCATCAAGATCTGGATCATGGAATAAAGCCGATGCCGTCAGATCAAGCAACCAGGAACTGATGACGCTACCGCGACGCCACACTTCCGTGATTTCAGGCAGGTCCATGTCGTACTGGTAAAACTCTGGATTCCGTAGTGGTGTGCTCTCAGCATCACTCTTTGGTTTGGATTCAAGCTTGCCGATGTTGGCGTTGCGCAAAATGTTTAAGCCTTCTGCGTAGGCTGCCATGATTCCATACTCGATGCCATTGTGTATCATCTTGACGAAGTGGCCCGCTCCATAGCTGCCGCAATGCAAGAAGCCTTGTTCGGCATCATTGACTTCATCAGCCTTAAGCAAGCGGGCTGGGCTGCGACTGGCTAGTGCGACCCCAGGCGCCAATGATAAAAATATCGGGCGCATGTGTTCAATTATGTTGACCTCGCCACCTATCATCAGACAATAACCGCGCTCCTGGCCAGCAATGCCACCGCTTGTTCCAACGTCCAGATAGTGTATTCCGCTCGCCTGCAATTCGACGCTGCGTCGTATATCGTCGCGATAATAAGAATTGCCACCGTCGATCACAATGTCACCCTTGGCAAGCAGGGGTAGCAAGTCAGCTAGAACGCCGTCGACCACTGCAGCGGGTACCATCAGCCAAATTGCCCGGGGAGGTGATAGAAGTCGCACCATATCTTGCAATGACGTCGCGGCGCTTGCCCCATCCTTCTTGGTTTGAGTCATCGCCAACTCCTGCGGGTCATGTACCACGCAGTCATGACCTTTGGCCAACAGGCGCCTGACCATGCCCGAACCCATCCTGCCTAAGCCTATCATGCCGATTTGCATTTATTATCCTGAATTGTTGGCGGATACCTAAGTGCTATAGACTAAGCCGATGCGTGCCGTCCATCTGTTCGTTTGCACACAGATAGCAAAGAGTTCAATGCACATGATGCCTGGATAAGATCCTATGCGGATTCCTATGCATATCCTATGGATATCCTATGATATATATGGCTTTTTTTCGGGCAGGCTATCGGTGCCTACGGAAGGATGGTTTATTTCCCGACTGCATGCTCACTTACTGCAGCAAGCTATGAGTACGGGCTGGCGAAAGCGCTTGAGTTTAGATGGACCTGTTTCCAGCGTTAAAGCACTATGCCGTCAACAAGAAGCGCAGGGTTTTTGGCAGGGGGAAGAGGGGGGAGGTATTCATAGCTTATTGACTGATTTTGTATCGCTGTATGATGCAGATGAAATTTGCGAGGGCTAAATGTTAAGCGAGCTCATTTTTGGCCGCATGCTCAAAAGCAGCGTTTTTTTGCAAAAGACCCACATCACAAAAGCTTATCAGACGGTATCTATTCGCAAGGACAGGTAGATGACACACCGATTGAGTTTGAAAAAGAAAAAGGCCCTTGATTATCAAGGGCCTTTTTAGCTTTTTATATTCTTGGCGGAGAAGGGGGGATTCGAACCCCCGGTAGGGATAAACCTACGCACGCTTTCCAGGCGTGTGACTTAAACCACTCATCCACCTCTCCTACTACATTCGCAGTCATTTGCCGTAACAGCGAAGTCCGCTATTCTAGCAAAATAAAATTCAACATGGAAGCTTTTTTCTTTTTTGTTGAAAAAGACTTAAGCACCCAGCCACGGCAGGCCAAGTTGGCACCAGCCGCCTATGGTTTTCCTGTGGCTGTCGCTGTCTTTGTCACCTTCAAAGCCTTGCAGGATGTCAAAGCAATTGGTGTAGCCATTTTCTGTTGCCAGTTTGGCTGCATGGCGCGAACGCACGCCAGAGCGGCAAAGGAAAAGAACGGCTGTGGTTTTGTCGGGTACTGCAGCTTGCAACTGGGTCAGGAAATCGGGGTTGGGTACGCCGCCAGGGTACAGGCTCCATTGCACGGCCTGGTGTTGTGATGGGCTGATGTTGACACGGCCTACCCAGTCACGTTCAGCATTGGTGCGTACATCCACCAGCAACACACTGCTATTGTTTCGCAATAATTCAAAAGCTTCTTGCGGCGTAACTGCGCCGGCATAATTCATGGCTTGTTCCTGGCCGCGCTGGCGCGCTGTCTGAAGGTGATCCGTGGTGGGCATATTGGTCTCCGTGCGTTGTTGCTGAATGAGTTTTAGTCTCTAGTCATTAGTGTATATTAAATCGGGACTCTGCTTACCATAGCCCAGTGGAATGATGAGCCCGGACTCTTCTGCCTGTGGACTAAACTCGGTTGGGGACACCAGGCCAGCTTGCGGATGCTGCCAGCGTATCAGCGCTTCCGCACCGATGATGTTGCCTGTTGCATTGACTTGTGGCTGGTAGTGCAGGACAAACTGGTGTTGGGCCAATCCAAGACGCAGATCCGCTTCCATGACGGCGCGGGCATTGACGATGTCGAGCATGTCAGGGTCAAAGAAGCGGAACAGGTTACCACCGCTGGCTTTGGCTTCATGCATGGCGACTTCGACTTGCTTCAGCAGTTCTTCTGCATTGTCACTGTGTTTTCCAAAAAGGGTAATACCGATACTGGCGCTGCTGTGATGCTGCTGCGGTATTCCAGATGTTCGAGGTCATACGGCTGATGCAGGTCAGAGAGAATTTTGGCGGCGATCATTTGTGCTTCTATCGCGACCTTGCGTATGTTGTTGCTGAGATCGTCCTGCATCAAGACAAAGTCGTCACCGCTGTGACGTGCCGGCGTATCACCTCAGTTCTTTTTTCTATGACTTTTTTCAGGCTGCGTTTCTGCGCGCGTGCTTCCAGCAGTAGCCGGACCAGATAAGCCAGCATGGCACTCAAGATGAGCTCTACTATATAGTTGAACAGCATGTCTTGCCTGACGGTGCCCGATGCATGTGCTAATTTTGCGGCAGGTATGCCATCACGACTCCAGTCGCGCATTTCCGGGATGAGCGAGAAGCTGGTGAATAGGGACAGTAGAAAAGTCGCTACGGTAAACAGCAGGGGCCTGGTAAAAAATGGGCGTAAATATGCATGATGATCAATGAATGTGGCGGATGACGCACTTGAGAATGCCGCGCAATTGCAATAGGCGAAAGCCTGTGGGCAGAAACTTCGATTGAACAGTCAGGCGAGCTGACAATAGCGATTCAATAAATGCGCGTCAATCTCATTGCTTGAATGTAGTCGAACGATTGATACTTGATTGATACCGATCAAATGACGAGCATCCGTATACTTTCTGTGGGACGAATTGAATAAGATTCAAACCCTTAACCAGCGTGGGTGACTTGGGCAAAGAATCATCCCAGGGGCTGCATTTGAAACATGCAATAATTGCAAATAAGCGAGTGCAATGGCGTTACAGCAAAGATGCTCCAAAAATGTGCATAAAACCGCATTTCAAATATAAATGCATTAAATTGGTGCGTTTAATGGAATTTGCACCAAATTGGGTCGCTTTGTTATTTGTTTGCTTGCAGCAAGACTTGGTTGTGCACAAAGAAAACGCCACAAAAACAAGCATTTAACAAATTTCAAATTTGAATATGCTTTGGCTGGTTGATGGCATGGATTCTGCTATCATCTCTCACTGAGTTTAGCCGCCAGTTGAATTCAAGAGTGGATGAGGTAGGACTGTTCACTCGTTCTTGGTTGCTGGCAGGTGCAGGGCTCAGCAATTTCCGAATTTATTTTTAGCTCTATTTGAGGAGTTTCACATGGCAATGACAGCCGCAGAAGTCTTGAAAATGGCGAAAGACAACGAAGTTAAGTTCGTTGATTTTCGCTTTGCTGATACCCGAGGCAAAGAACAGCACGTAACTGTTCCAGTTTCCCAGTTCGATATCGATAAATTCGAATCTGGCCACGCATTTGACGGCTCGTCCATCGCTGGCTGGAAAGGTATCGAAGCATCCGACATGTTGTTGATGCCCGATCCTAATACTGCCAATATCGATCCTTTCTTCGAAGAAACGACATTGTTCATGCAATGTGACGTCATCGAGCCATCCGATGGTAAAGGGTATGACCGCGATCCACGTTCCATCGCCAAACGCGCTGAAGCGTATCTGAAATCTTCCGGCATCGGTGACACCGCTTACTTCGGCCCAGAGCCAGAATTCTTCATTTTTGACAGCGTGCGCTGGAAAGTGGACATGTCCGGTGCCTTCGTCAAGATCGACTCTGAAGAAGCATCCTGGACCACAGGCGAAAAACTCGAAGGCGGCAATACTGGCCATCGTCCTACCGTTAAAGGTGGTTATTTCCCGGTTCCTCCAGTCGACAGCTTCCAGGACATGCGTTCTGAAATGTGTCTGATCCTGGAATCCCTGGGTATTCCGGTTGAAGTGCATCACCATGAAGTGGCTGGCGCCGGCCAAAACGAAATCGGCACCAAGTTCTCTACTCTGGTAGAACGCGCTGACTGGACACAAAACCTGAAATACGTAGTCTGGAACGTAGCACATACCTACGGTAAGACAGCGACTTTCATGCCTAAGCCTATCGTTGGCGACAACGGTTCTGGTATGCACGTACATCAATCCATCTGGAAAGATGGCAAAAACCTGTTTGCTGGCGACGGCTATGCCGGTTTGTCTGATTTCGCCCTGTACTACATCGGCGGCATTATCAAACATGCAAAAGCATTGAATGCGATCACTAATCCAGGTACCAACTCTTACAAGCGTCTGGTTCCAGGTTATGAAGCACCGGTTAAACTGGCGTACTCTGCCCGTAACCGTTCTGCTTCCATCCGTATTCCTTACGTTGCCAATCCAAAAGGCCGTCGTATCGAAACACGTTTCCCTGATCCACTGGCGAATCCATACCTGTGCTTCTCTGCATTGATGATGGCAGGTCTGGACGGCGTTCAAAACAAAATCCATCCTGGCGAAGCAGCAAGTAAAGATCTGTACCATTTGCCGCCAGAAGAAGATGCATTGATCCCGACAGTCTGCGCTTCGCTGGAAGAAGCACTGAATGCATTGAACAAAGATCGTGAATTCCTGACACGCGGTGGTGTGTTCAGCGACAGCATGATTGATGCGTACATCGACTTGAAAATGCAGGAAGTACAACGCTACCGCATGACGACTCATCCAGTCGAATTCGACATGTACTACTCTCTGTAATCAGGGTAAAAACCAAAAAAAGCGGGGGCAACCCCGCTTTTTTTGTTACAAATGCTGATTTCTTCGTAATTGTGTTGCAGCGCTGCATCGCATACACTACAAGTCCGTGATTGATTATTGCTTTAATATGAATCGACTATTGTCAGCTTTCATCCTCCTGATTGGTGTGCAGGCCTATGCCCATGCACAGGGCGACGTGTATTTATGCGTCGACGAGAATGGTAAAAAGGAATACAAGAACACGGGTACAGTTAAAGGTTGTAAGAAAGTGGAATTGCAGGGCATTACGGTGATACCCGCCCCGGTGCCAACCGCTGGTAAAAAGCCACAAGGTAAGCCTGCCAGCAGCCCCACCGACTTTCCCAAGGTAGATGAGGGAACACAAAAAGCCAGGGATTCAGACCGCAAGCAGATTTTGCAGGACGAATTGAAGGCGGAAGAGCAGAAGCTCGCGAATTTGAAAAAAGAGTTCAATAATGGTGAGCCTGAAAGGCGAGGCGATGAAAAAAATTACGCCAAATACCAGGAACGCACCAATATGATGAAAGAAGACATCGCCCGCACCGAAAAGAACATAGAAGCGCTTAAACGAGAGATAGGCAATTCGAAATAAGCCGCCCATGCCGGGAAATGGTGCCGCCAGGTGCCAATCCGGGCATGATGCTTGCGTAAAGGTCGCTCTGTGCGGCCTTTTTTATTGGATATCGCTTGAAAACTCCACTTACCTCATTTGCCGGACTGGATTTGCTGACCTCAGCCGTGATCGTGCTGGATGCTGAGGGCAGTATTTTGTTTGCCAACGCGTCTGCTGAAAATCTGCTGGATAGCTCATTCAAATCACTTACGCATTTAAAGCTGACAGACCTGTTCCTGAATGGCGAAGAGCTGATTGAGGTGTTTCATCAGGCGGTGGCACACCAGTTTGCCGACAAACGCCAGGACCTGACACTGGAGCGCGCCGGGCGTGAGGCGCTGCATGTGCATAGCATTGTGACGGCGCTGGATAATCCTGATACGCCGGTATTGATAGAGCTACGCGAAAATGTACAGCAACTCAAGCTCGACAGAGAAGAGCGCATGCTCGATCAGAGCAAGGCCAACAAGGAATTGATACGTAACCTGGCCCATGAAATCAAAAACCCCCTGGGTGGAATACGTGGCGCAGCACAACTGCTGGAGCTGGAATTGCCCGAACGCCACCTGCGTGAATTGCGCGAATATACCCAGGTCATCATCAAGGAAGCCGACCGGCTGCAGACGCTGGTGGACCGCTTGCTGGCCCCGCACCGGTTGCCGCATATTGTTGGCGACGTGAATATCCATGAAGTCTGTGAGCGCGTGCGTAGCCTGATTGTGGCTGAATTTCCACAAGGACTGACCATCAGGCGCGACTATGATTTATCGATACCTGAATTTCGTGGCGACAAAGAACAGTTGATCCAGACAGTATTGAACATTGCCCACAATGCTGCCCAGGCCTTGCATGAAAGAATCAAACGGGGCGACGCGGTGCTGACTTTCAAGTCGCGCGTGGTGCGCCAGATCACGCTGGCGAAGGTTCGCTACAGGCTGGCATTAGATTTGCATATCATTGATAACGGTCCGGGAATTCCGCCTGAGATACGCAACCGGATTTTCTACCCACTGGTCTCGGGTAAGGAAGGCGGTAGCGGTCTGGGATTGACGCTGGCGCAAACTTTCGTTGAACAGCACTTGGGTGTCATCGAATGTGAAAGCAGGCCAGAGTACACGGATTTCAGGATACTCATTCCCTTACCTTGAAGTGAGGTAAAGGAAAAAGTGGTTGCACCAAAAGTGCTCCTTCTATTGAAATGCTTAACACAGAATGCAGAACGATAATATGAAACCAATCTGGATAGTGGATGACGATGATTCAATTCGCTGGGTGCTGGAAAAGGCATTGGCGAGGGAAAATCTGGCAACGCGCAGCTTCACCAATGCAAGAGATGCGATGAACGCTTTGCAAAGCGATACACCGCAAGTGCTGGTCTCTGACATACGCATGCATGGTGCTTCCGGCTTGGAACTCTTGCAAACCGTGAAGGCTAAATATCCGGGTTTGCCGGTGATTATCATGACGGCGTTTTCGGATCTGGAATCTGCCGTTGCAGCCTTTCAGGGCGGTGCATTTGAATACCTGGCCAAGCCTTTTGATCTGGACAAGGCAGTCGAACTGATACGTCGTGCGCTGGATGAAAGTCTGCGTGAATCCAGTGTTGAGCAAAGTATGTCCGAAACCCCGGAAATCCTCGGGCAGGCACCTGCCATGCAGGATGTGTTTCGCGCCATAGGTCGTTTGTCACAATCGAATGTGACGGTGCTGATTACCGGTGAATCCGGTAGTGGTAAAGAGTTGGTGGCACGTGCGTTGCATAAGCATAGTCCGCGCGCATCCCAGCCTTTCATTGCATTGAATACTGCAGCTATCCCCAAGGATTTGCTCGAATCAGAATTATTCGGCCATGAACGCGGCGCTTTTACTGGTGCGCAAACGACACGACGCGGGCGCTTTGAACAAGCCGAAGGCGGCACCCTGTTCCTGGATGAAATCGGTGATATGCCGTTTGATTTGCAAACACGCTTGCTGCGCGTTTTGTCGGACGGCCATTTTTACCGCGTAGGTGGACATCAGCCGATGAAGGCGAATGTGCGCGTGATTGCGGCGACCCACCAGAATCTGGAAATCCGTGTCAAAGATGGCTTGTTTCGCGAAGACTTGTATCATCGCCTGAACGTCATCCGCCTGCGTTTGCCCAGCTTGCGCGAACGCCGTGAAGATATTCCGCTGCTGACCAAATATTTCCTGAACCAAAGTGCCAAGCAACTGGGGGTAGATGTAAAACGCATGTCCGAACCGGCATTGCAATTTTTATCCAGCCTGGATTTTCCGGGCAACGTCAGGCAACTGGAAAACCTGTGCAACTGGATTACGGTCATGGCACCGGGGCAAACAGTAGAAATTCCTGATTTGCCACAAGATTTGGTTCCAATCACAGCACCTGTGAGCCCGCTAGTTGGTATGAATGGCAGCGACTCGCACGCACGCCCTGCCGAATATATGGCAGCTGCGCCTGCACAGGCCGGTACCAGTGCCTTTATGGAAAAGCCGGTGTATCGCAGTGGTGAAAGCTGGATATCCTTGCTGGAAGCCGAAGCTGCAGCCATGCTGGCAGAAGGGCAGTCTGAAGTCATTGACAAGCTGGGTCGCAGCTTTGAATCTGTCGTCATCAAGGCCGCCTTGCGACATACCCACGGTCGCAAGAATGATGCCGCCATTCGTTTGGGAATAGGCCGCAATACGATTACACGAAAAATCCAGGAACTGGGCATTGATGGTGTAAAGGACGAATAAAATCGCAATCGTTTGCCTGGTGTGATGCTTAAAAATAAGAAAGGGACATGCTTGCATGTCCCTTTCTTATTTCCGTGGATTGCTTGGAAAATTTTTATGCGGAAAACTTATTCAGAGTGCGCGCCACAAGGCGAAACTCAGCAGGCAAAAGAAGGCCGCCACAATGTCATCCCACATTACGCCAAAGCCACCCTTGAAGCGGCGGTCAAAATAACCGATAGGAGGGGGCTTTGCCATATCAAAAAAGCGAAAAATAATAAAAGCCCACAATTGGGTTTGCCAACTGGCAGGCGTGATGAACAGTAGCACCAGCCACATGGCAATGATTTCATCCCAGACCATGCTGCCATGATCGGCGACCCCCATGTTTTTGCCGGTAACCTGGCAAGCCCAGATACCGACGATAAATCCCAGCAGGATGATGATGGCCCAGTTGGTCGTGGTAAAAATTTCAGGCCAGCGTGTGGAAAAAATATGGAAACTCAGCCATCCGAACAAGGTACCGGATGTGCCCGGCATGATCGGTGACAGGCCACTGCCAAAGCCCTGCGCCAGAATGTGGGCAGGGTGACGCAGCATGAAACGCCAGGTGGGGTGGGTGACGATGGCTGTCTGGCCTGATTCTAGGGTAGTCATGGATTGACGAAGTGATCAAAGGATTGATAGGGCAGATGCAGGCGGTTACCTTCAGCATCCAGCAGACGCAAACCAGCGGCGCTTTCTATCTGGCCTATGCGGGTGACGGCTGTGCCGGATTGTGCAGCAGCAGCCAGCACTTGCTGCCTGTTGCCTGCCGGTGCAGTAAAGCATAGTTCATAATCATCACCGCCATTCAGGGTAAATTGCCTGCGCAAGTCTTGTGGCTGCGTTTGCAATACCGGTCCTGCGGGTAACTGGTCTATCAATAGAGTGGCACCGACGCCGGACTTTTCCAAGATATGGCCAAGATCGCCGGCCAGGCCGTCTGAAATATCCAGTGCTGCATGGGCGATATCGCGCAGCGCCATGCCCAGCGCAATACGCGGGCTGGGTGTATGCATGCGCAATGCGGCCTGTTGATGTGCGTGTGGCTGCAGCGATACCTCATTCCAGTATGCCGCCAGGGCCAGACGGGCATCACCCAAGGTACCAGACACCCAGATGTCGTCACCGCTGCGGGCGGCATCACGACGCAGCGCGGTACCGGGTGGTAGTTCGCCAAAAATCGTGATACAGATATTCAGCGGACCCTTGGTGGTATCGCCACCGATGAGATGGCATTGATATTCATCCGCCAAGGCTAGCAGGCCCACTGAAAATTCAGCCAGCCAGGCCGGATTGGCTTCCGGCAGCGACAGGGCAAGGGTGAATGCGATGGGTTTTGCCCCCATCGCAGCCAGATCAGACAAATTCACCGCCAGGCATTTGTGGCCCAGCATGCGTGGGTCAGCATCAGGAAAAAAATGACGGCCAGAAACCAGCATGTCACTGGAAATGGCCATTTGCATGCCTGGACTGGGATTGAGCAAGGCGCAATCATCCCCTATGCCCAGGGCGATGCGGCTGTCTTGAATACGGTGTTGCGCAAAATAGCGCTTGATGAGGTCAAATTCGGAAAGCATCTGTGCATTGTACCGAAGGAAGCCCAGGATACAACGTGGACTGGCTTAATTCGGTACAAATGCTTACCCACACAGGCGTTGGCAGGTGTTTGTCAATCAGCACAATCAGGCCAAGGATGTCATGGCTGTCGCCTGTGCTGCTGTCAACTCACTGATCAGTGTCGTCCTCGATTTGGCACTGTGTGGTGCAACGGCAAAGCCGCGCATTACCTTGTCACTATCAAAGAAACGACTGGTCGTGACACCGGCAGTGTGTTCGGATTCCCATGTGCCTGATGGGCTGATGTGGGCGGCAGGCGCGATCAGGGCAACCGGGTAGCACGGTGTTTTGACCAATACCGCAGCCAGTTTCATGTCTATCCGTGTGGGTTGACCTGTCAGGCTTAATGCAATGGATCTGGCGGCTGCCATCAGCGGTGCTACATAGGGCATGGTGCTTTGACTGCCATCGGCCAGAGTGTACTGCGCACAATCGCCCAGTGCATAGACATTGCTGGCACTGGTTTGGCCATATTCATCCACAATGATCCCGCGTCCGGTATGTAATTGCGCTGCCTGTGCCAAGCGGGTGTCGGCCCGCAGGCCGACTGCGGACAAAACCACGTCCGTGGCAAAACTGTGGCCATTGGACAGGGTGACGTGCAGGGCCTGGTCGTGCCGGTCAATCTGGCGGGCGGTGGTGCCAAGTTCCAGTTGCACACCTTTTTCCATCAGGGCAGTTTGCAAGCCTTGTGAAATGGCGACCGGTGCCAGTGCTGCCAGTGGCAGGGCATTCGGGTCTACCAGGGTGACGGTATGGCCTGCACTGGCCAGGTCGTCACTGAATTCACAACCTATCAATCCTGCCCCCAGTATGGTGACGTTTACCTTGTCACCGGCTTGTGCCAGTCGCTCGCGAAACACCGTATAGTCAGCCAGGTTGTTGACTGACAAGACCTGGTCGGCAGCATTGCCAGCGATGGGCAGGCGTATGGCTTGCGCACCCAGTGCCAGTATCAGTTGCGCATAGTCGAATTCGCCTATAGCGGTCTGCACGGTTTGCGCATCGGTGTTGATGCCGCTGACCATGGTCCGGGTCAGGACATGGGCATTTAATTGGGCCGCCATTTGTTCAACGGTCTGGCTTTGCAACCGTGGTGGCTGCTTGCCCAATGCAAAGGCATTCGACAGCATGGGCTTGGAATAAAAACCACCATCATCGCCAGTGATGATCAGCAATGGCGTGGTTTTGTCGAGCTTGCGGAATTCCCTGGCGAGGGTGTAACCCGCCAGGCCGGAACCGATGATGGTGATGGGCTTCATGGCAAACCTCAGATTTCTATCATGTCAAAATCAGCTTTGGCGACGCCGCAATCCGGACATTCCCAATCTGCCGGGATATCGTCCCAGCGTGTGCCTGCGGCGATACCTTCTTCTGGCAAGCCTATGGATTCATCATAGATAAAACCGCATACGATGCATTGGTAAGTTTTCATGGTGTCCTCTGTATTCTTTGATTAACTTTTGATTGAAATTTTTCCCGGACTCAAGCCTGATTGGCTTCCAGCACAGCGCGATAATGATTGGCGTGACGCTCTTCCACCTTCGCCAGCGCAGCGAAACGTTTTGCCGCGATTGCTAAAGTCCGCTTAAAGTTTTCAGCGTGTTCCTTAGATTCTGCGATTTGCTCATCGTATTCAGCGACAGCAGCGTGATTGCCTTCTTCCACAGCGAGATGGCGAAATGTCGGATACATTTCAGTGTATTCATAGGTTTCACCTTCAATGGCAATTTCCAGTGCACGTTGTGGTGTCAACTGGCTTTTGGGATACAGCAAATCCAGATGACCAAAGGCATGCATGACTTCCTGGTCGGCGGTGGCTTCGAATGCTTCAGCAATTTCGATGGCACCTGCTTCACGTGCCAGTTTGGCAAAGTAGCGGTATTTAATGTGGGCCATGGATTCGCCAGCAAAGGCAGATTCAAGGTTTTTGATGGTGACGGATGGGGTTGCCTGGGTGCTCATAATGCTCTCCTGGTGATTTACTGAAATTTGCATGCGTTTGCTATCAGCGTGAGACAGATAATAGATTTTAATAATTGATTTTAAAAGACAATTGATTTAATTGATTCAATAGTTAATAGCTATATGACTTTGCCTAGCAAGATAAATCGCATTTGGTTATGCGCCAAAAGCATATGAGTCGTACAAATACGTATAAAGTTAGAGTGTTCCCTCTGCTAGAATCACGGGCAGTAAGATTTCCGTAAGCAAAAATAGAAAGAGGCCAAGCACATGGATTCGTCAGATCAAAAAGAGCAAATACGTCAACAATTGCGTCAGGCAGCGCTGGAATATCACGAATTCCCGACGCCTGGCAAAATAAGTGTCACTGCAACCAAGCAATTGACGAATCAACGTGATCTGGCTTTGGCGTATTCCCCCGGTGTCGCTGCTCCATGTGAAGAAATCGTGGCTGACCCGACTGCAGCATTCAAATACACGGCCCGTGGCAACCTGGTTGGTGTAATCACCAATGGTACGGCGGTGCTTGGTCTGGGCAACATCGGTCCGCTGGCATCCAAGCCGGTGATGGAAGGTAAGGGCGTCTTGTTCAAGAAATTTGCCGGTATTGATGTATTTGACATCGAAATCAGCGAAAATGATCCGGACAAGCTGGTCGATATCATTGCCTCTCTGGAGCCGACATTTGGCGGTATCAATCTGGAAGACATCAAGGCACCAGAATGCTTTTATATCGAACGCAAACTGCGTGAACGCATGAAGATACCGGTCTTCCATGATGACCAGCACGGTACGGCGATCATCGTAGGCGCGGCGATCATGAATGGTTTGAAAGTGGTTGGCAAAACCATCAAGAATACCAAGCTGGTTGTCTCTGGTGCGGGTGCTGCGGCATTGGCCTGCCTGGATTTGATCGTGGACCTTGGCTTCCCGCTGGAAAATATATTCGTTACCGATCTGGCTGGCGTGGTTTATAAAGGCCGTGTCGAGTTGATGGACCCGGACAAAGAGCGTTTTGCACAAGAAACGACTGCCCGCAGTCTGCGTGACGTGATGCCTGATGCAGATATTTTCCTGGGCTTGTCGGCCGCCGGCGTGCTGAAGCAGGATATGGTCAAGCTGATGGCACCGAATCCCCTGATCCTGGCGCTGGCTAATCCCACACCCGAAATCTTGCCGGAAGAAGTCAAGGCTGTGCGTGACGATGCCATCATGGCGACCGGGCGTTCTGACTTCCCTAATCAGGTCAATAATGTTCTGTGCTTCCCCTACATTTTCCGTGGTGCCCTCGATTGCGGCGCAACCACCATCACGCGTGAAATGGAAATCGCGGTCGTGCACGCGATTGCAGAACTGGCCCAGGCTGAGCAGTCAGACATTGTCGCCTCTGCGTATGGCATCAACAATTTGTCCTTTGGCCCTGAATACCTGATTCCGAAACCTTTTGATCCTCGTCTGATGATCAAGATTGCCCCGGCTGTAGCGCGTGCGGCAGAAGAATGCGGTGTGGCGGCGCGCCCGATCAAGGACATGCAGGCTTATGTAGAGAAGCTGCAGCAATTCGTTTATCACAGCGGTACCTTCATGAAACCGCTGTTCCAGATCGCCAAAAAAGCCCCGGCAGAACGCAAGCGCATCGTTTTTGCTGAAGGCGAAGAAGAAAAGGTCTTGCGTGCCGTGCAGGTCATCGCGGATGAAAAACTGGCGACGCCTATCCTGGTGGGCCGCCCGCACATCCTCGATCAGCGCATAGAAAAATTCGGCTTGCGCCTCAAGGCTGGCGAAGATTTCCTGGTCATTAACCCTGAACACGATGATCGCTATCGCGATTACTGGCAGACTTATCACCAGATGACCGCACGCAAGGGCGTGACCGAGCAATATGCGAAGCTGGAAATGCGCCGCCGTCATTCACTGATCGGTGCCATGATGATCCATAAAGGCGATGCCGATGGCATGATTTGCGGCACCTTTGGTACGACCGGCCTGCATCTGAATTACATCAACCAGGTATTGGGCAAACGTGATGGCGTAAATGTCTATGCCGCCATGAATGGCCTGGTCTTGCCGGATCGTCAGATAGTGCTGGTTGACACCCACGTGAATGAAAACCCGACAGCAGAACAAATCGCCGAGATCACCATTCTGGCAGCGGAAGAAATGCGCCGCTTTGGCTTGCTGCCTAAGGCAGCCTTGTTGTCACATTCGAATTTTGGTTCCAGTAATAGCGAGTCCGCTCAGAAAATGCGGGCAGCACTGGCAATTATCCAGCGCGACGCACCTGATCTGGAAGTCGATGGTGAAATGCATGGCGATACCGCACTCGACGCCAGCTACCGCAAGAAAATGATGCCAAATTCGGCTTTGAAGAGCGATGCCAATCTGCTGGTCATGCCGAATATTGATGCCGCAAATATCGCCTATAACCTGCTGAAAACCACTGCGGGCAATAATGTCGCGATTGGCCCTATCTTGCTGGGCTGTGCCAAACCGGTACATATCCTGACGCCATCTGCTACGGTCCGTCGCATCGTCAATATGACAGCCTTGTGTGTGGTAGATGCAGTGGCACAGCGTTAATCTGTCTTTGCTGTGAAAAAGCCAGTCTGACATGTCAGACTGGCTTTTGTGTTTTCGAAGCAGTCTATTTTTCTTGCTTGACAGGTACCCGACCAGTAGGCACCACATTCGACGCATGCAGGCAATGACCATGCTGGTCATCAAAAAACATATGCGGCTTGAAGGCCGCCAGCACGGCAGATTTATTCACGCCACCCATGAAGAAGGTTTCATCAATCGCGATATTCCAGGCACGTAGCGTGCGTATCACGCGCTCATGGGCGGGGGAGGCGCGGGCAGTCACCAGCGCTGTGCGCAACGGGAAAGCACGGCCATCTGGTGTTTTGAAATTATTCTGCAAATACGAAAGCGCCACCAGCAGCCTTGCAAATGGGCCTTGCGGCAAAGGCTTTCGGGCATTTTCCCGCTCATGCTCTTCAAAGGCTTCCACGCCCAACTCTTGATAAATGCGTTCAGATTCATCTGAAAAAATCACCGCATCACCATCAAACGCAATGCGAATCTGTTCCGGGTCCGCGGCGTTGTCCGGCAAGCGATATAGCATCGCCGATGCCACACCAGAATTGATGGCAGCCTGCACATCATCCTCATGCAGGGACAAAAACAAACTGACATTGAACGCCAGTAGATACGGCGCCAAAGGGGCACCGCCAGACAAAGCTGCACGTGTAATGTCCAGCCCGTAGTGGGCAATGGAATTGAATATGCGCAAGGAAGTCTCGGACGAGTTGCGCGACATGATGACGACTTCCACCAGTCTGTGTCCCGGTGTCAGTGCATTCAGCTTCAGCAAGGCTTTCACCAGGCCAAAGCCGGCACCCGGTTTCAGTATGCTGTTTTCTTCTTGCAGTTGATGTTGGCGATACGCATCCAGGCCCTGTTCCTGAAACAGCGTCTCTTCTGCTTCCAGGTCAAATAAGGCGCGGGAGGAAATTCCTATGACGAGGAGATTGTCTAGCGAAACTGGCATGGTTGATTTGTCTGTCTTGTTCTGAAGTGGTGGATAGCCTGTCTGTATTTCAACGCCGCGCTACATTGCCTGGCGAAATGTCAGATTGATTCTTTGTGTGCCTAATAAGGGGTGCGCTGCATCTTTGATCGGGGCAACGCCATGGTAACGCAAGCGCGCCGGGCCACCCCAGACGACGACATCTCCATGTGCCAGATGATAACGCTGGACAGGATCGGCGCGCTGCATGCCACCAAAAAGAAAAGTCGCCTGTATACCTAATGAGAAAGATACGATGGGTGCAGCAAAATTCTTTTCATCCTTATCCTGGTGCAGGCTAAGACGCGATCCAGTCTGATATTGATTGATCAGACAGCTATCTGGTTGGAAGCCGGGGTAGCCGGCTTCCAGCGCAGCCTGTATGGCAAGTGCAGAAAGACGCTCCGGCATGGCTGGCCAGTGCTCGTTATTTTCCGGATCGTAAGGGCTGTAGCGATAACCGTCCTTGTCCGACACCCAGCCCACAGCACCACAACAAGTCATTGCGACAGACATGCGATGACCGTTCGGTGTGCGCATCTGACGGAAGGGATGGCTACTTAATACCTGCTGTATATCTTCCATTATTTCAGTATCGTGTCGTACTGAAAAATGTCTGAGGATAACAGCGCCATCGCAGATGGGTTCGACCCACGGCTGCATCTCGCTGACATCATCAAATAGTGAATAGTTCATGTACTGTTTTTCATTCTTTGCTGCTTGCGTGCTTATCATATAGGTGCACGCTTCAATCTTTGAAAGATTAGCATGTAAAGTATGGCGAGAGCGCCAACAAATGTACAAAGCATAGCAGGGTGCGTTGCGCCCCTTCGCTTAACCGCGTGCAAGCTAAGAAGAATAGTAGGGTGCGCCGCGCGCACCGCCGGTCCTATGTATATAAGGCGCGGCCAAACCAAAGTCCGGTGCGCGCAGCGCACCCTACAAAACCACCCCAACGCCGCCCAACCAAAGAACCATCCAAATAATTTCCCCAAGGTACTTGCAAAGAAGGGAGAAGGTTTGCTATAGTTCGGCTCC
>NZ_JBMPOX010000018.1:0-115903 GCF_049340445.1 Undibacterium sp. Ji50W
TCTTATCGGTCTCTGTTTTTGAGAAAACTGAGATTTCATGCGCCTTTCAGACCGATGACTACATTTCTGAAACAGCACCCAACGCTAACCAATTGAATTTATTCGACTTTTAACCGGACGCTAGTGATTTGAAGTAGCTATGGATTTCATTCGATAATCCAACCCAATCATATTTCCATTATTCGATTTAGCAATTTCAGAAAGCACTCGCGTGACCATAGGTTCTGTTCCGCGAGAATTCAAATAAATCGCTTTTACAATCTCCAATGGTGCCCCATTTACTGTGCCGCCTGGCTTTATGGGCATAGCTCCAAAATCAATTTTCATTAACGCTGCCATACCTTTTTCGGCAACATTTGCCGAGAGGCGCCCAGCCATTAAACTCAATTTACCTAAGGTCTTTACCACACCTATCCCACAAATTGAGGCTCGCTGCCAATCCCATAGTTGCGTGTCCGACCGCAGCACCATACAAGAAATAGTCACCAAAATCCCCGCTTGTTCCTGCGGCATTGAGTTTCGTATTAATTTCGTCAAAAGTCTTTGACACTTCATTGCTAATAAAATCAATCGGGTGTTGTGCAATCAACGTCATGGCTTTCCCGATGCCAACGACATTTTGGAACATACCCGCGATAACGCCACCACCAACTGATGTCCATTTTCCTGCTTGGAACAACAGCCCTGGTGAATCCGTAATAGTTACTGTTGAATAAGTTGAGTCTTTCTCTGTCTGACTGGCCACAGCGGCAGCAGTATCCATAGACGCAACGCTACTCCCAAATCCAGAGGCTTCGCCAGGTGAAGTATTAAATCTCCGAACCATTCCACCGATCAAGCTACTATTAATGCGTCCTTGGGCAATATAGTCTTGCAATTGATCCGTTGGAATGGAATCAATGCCCCCATTTTGCTCGGCAAGAAGATTGATTTCATTAAGCGCCTTTCTCGTTGACGCCATTTGCTCAGCAATTTTCTCCTTACTTACAGTCACACTCTCTGCCGCAAGGCTACTACCGGGAGCATTGCCAAATTCATTATTTTATATTCTTACGTAAATATTGATGAAAGAAGTAACATGATTTTTCTGAGGCTGGCGCAGTAACAAACGATTCCTCCAAATGTGGTGGCTTATATTTAAGCTCTTTGTAATAGTACTCATTAACTTGCTTTTCTGAAAAATCCGGACCGGAATCTTTACATCCATCCTCTTGGTTCGAGGAACGCAAACCCAATATTATTCTTTGAATGGTGCAACCTTTTGTGGCCGGTGAAACTGAATCAACAAAAATTGTGTGCTCAATTTCACGCGAAATATATGTGATTGTGTAGTACCCAAGTTTTTCATCGAAAATTTCACCCAAAATCGTTCGTATTGGCTGCAAATTTTTGGTTTCTGAACGCACTGCCTCAATCTGAGAGTTACAGGGTGGTTCCTCAGCCATAGTTACTCCAGCAACAAGAAGCAAAATTCCCAAAGCGCTACTTTTTAACAAAACTCCAATTCCCATGTGTATCCCTCTTAGCGATCAATGTAACATCTTCAATTTTCACGGAAAAATAGCTTTCCTTTGATCCGGTTCCAACTTTGAACGTAGTGTCACCGACTTCATATGACCCCTCTGCCTTGACCTCCCTCAAATTGAGCGAGGCAGTTCTCAGATTATCACTAATAGTAAGTTTCTCATCCTTTACAGCGATTAAACTAATAAATGCTAGCGGATTGATCTTCTCGCCCATTAAGAATGTCTCTGGGAATTCCTTGTTAAGCACTGAATCTAAACCTTGCGCCATAAGACAATTAAACATGCAATAAAAAAAACGCCCGAACAAAAAATCGGGCGCTTTTTTCATATCCATAATCACACTGCAATTACAGGATTTGTATGCCTATCCACCATGCTATCGCTGCCACAAAAGCAGAAGCTGGTATAGTCAGAATCCAGGCCCAGACAATATTGCCCGCCACACCCCAACGCACAGCAGACATTTTTTGCGCCGAGCCGACACCGACAATCGCGCCAGTAATGGTATGCGTTGTCGACACAGGCACGCCCAATACCGTTGCCATGATCAGGGTGATAGCACCACCAGTTTCAGCACAAAAACCACCGACAGGTTTGAGTTTGGTGATTTTTTGGCCCATGGTTTTTACAATACGCCAGCCGCCAAACAAGGTACCCAGACCGATCGCTGCGTAGCAGGAATACACGACCCATCCTGGTGGACCTTTATCGGCCTCGGTTGAATATCCGGCAGCGATCAACAGCATCCAGATAATACCCATGGTTTTTTGCGCATCATTACCACCGTGACCAAGACTGAAAACAGAAGCTGATACCAACTGCAGGCGACGGAACCATTTGTCCACTTTCCTTGGCGTCGACTTAACGAACAACCAGGATACGATCAGCATCATCAAAGAACCGAGGAAAAACCCCAGCAGCGGCGACAAAACGATAAACAAAATAATCTTGTAGAGACCAGCCGCAATCAAGGCACTGGTACCTTTTTTCGCTACTGCGGCACCGATCAAACCACCGATCAGGGCATGGGAGGAGGAAGAAGGAATACCAAAATACCAGGTGACCAGGTTCCAGAATATCGCCCCGACCAGCGCCCCAAAGATGACATAGTGGTCAACAATCTGAGGATCGATGGTACCTTTACCTATGGTTTTGGCAACCGACAGATTAAAAACAAAAAAAGCAAATACGTTGAATATGGCAGCCATGGCCACTGCCTGGCTGGGCTTCAATACCCCCGTCGACACAACGGTGGCAATCGCATTGGCGGCATCATGGAAGCCGTTCATGAAATCGAATAACAACGCCAACATCACCAATAAGATGATGACGTGCGTGCTCATATGGAAGGATTGCATAAAAGTGAATTCCCTTGTTCGCTCTCTGCATTGACAGAGAACTGTTAGGCGTCAAAATAAAAGAGTCAGACGCTTAAGCGTTCTCAACAATAATGCCTTCAATGATATTGGCGACATCTTCGCAACGGTCCGTCACTGTTTCCAGTATCTCGTAGATGGCTTTCAATTTAATCAGGTTGCGGACATCTGGTTCGTCGCGGAACAGTTTGGACATGGCGGCACGCATGACATGATCAGCATCCGATTCCAGGCGATCAATTTCTTCACACAGCGCCAGAATTTCGCGGGAATTATCCATGTTATGCAACAAGGCCACCGCAGCTCTTACTTTTTCAGCACAGCCCAGACAGAGTTCTGCCAGGCGTTTTGCTTCTGGTGTGATTTCGCGGATATCGTACAGAGAGATAGTCTGCCCTGCATCTTCCAGCAAATCCAGAATGTCATCCATGCGGGTGATTAATTTATGGATGTCATCACGGTCAAGTGGTGTGATGAAAGTCTTGTGCAACAACTCTATCGTATTGTAGGTAACCTTATCTGCCTGTTTTTCTATGGTTTCTATCGCGTGCACGCGATTTTCCAGGTCATCAAAATTCGTCATCAGCGCAACCATCTCTTTCGAGCCTTTGACACATAACTCGGCGTGCTGGTTGAAGAGTTCAAAAAATTTGCCCTCGGTGGGCATCAAGCGTCCAAACATTTTATTCTCACTGAAAATAGAAGATTTCTAGAATTGCTCAGGCAAATGCAATCAAATACAAACAAATAAAAACAGCACCCGAAACCGCACAACAAGCAGGTACTGGTGGTACTGCTTATGCTGCTCTTACTGTTTAAGGCTTTGCTGCATTTGCCGCTAACTACTAAAACAAAAATTCCGGGTGTCCGTAAACACGTTCTTACAACTTATTCGTTATCGCCGTAAATCGACAGGCTACCCACATAGTTATCAAACTTGGTGTACTCACCCAGGAAGGTCAGGCGCACACTGCCAATCGGGCCATTACGCTGCTTACCGATAATAATTTCTGCCGTACCCTTGTCCGGTGAATCGGGGTTATAAACCTGATCGCGATAAATAAACATGATGACGTCGGCATCTTGCTCAATCGCGCCTGATTCGCGCAGATCAGACATGACGGGACGTTTGTTCGGGCGCTGCTCCAGCGAGCGATTCAACTGTGACAGGGCAATCACCGGGCAATGCAATTCTTTCGCCAGACCCTTCAGGTTTCGGGAAATCTCAGAAATCTCGGTCGCACGATTTTCACCGGCAGAGTTGGCGGACATCAGTTGCAGGTAATCGACAATCACCAGACCCAGCTTGCCGCATTGCCTGGCCAGACGACGCGAACGAGCGCGTAATTCTATCGAGCTCAGTGCCGGGGTTTCATCGATGTACAACTGTGCATCATTCATTTTCTGGATGGCATGCGTCAGGCGTGGCCAGTCTTCATCGGTCAGCTTGCCGACACGCAGGCGACTTTGATCCAGACGCCCCACCGAACCCAGCATACGCATGGCCAACTGGGCACCGCCCATCTCCATGGAAAACACGGCAACTGGCAAACCACTCTCGATCGCCACGTTTTCACCAATATTCAACGAAAACGCAGTCTTGCCCATGGAGGGACGACCGGCAACAATGATCAAGTCCCCAGGCTGCAGACCGGAAGTCATCTTGTCCAGATCGGCAAAACCGGTAGGTACACCGGTAATATCGTTTTGATTGTCGCGGTTATACAGTTCATCAATACGTTCGACCACTTGGGTCAGCAAGGGCTGGATGGCCTGGAAACCCTGGGCACCACGGGCACCTTCTTCGGCGATGGCAAAAATCTTGGATTCGGCCTCGTCCAGCATTTGCTTGACTTCCTTACCCTGCGGATTAAAGGCATTGCCAGCGATTTCATCGGAAACCGTGATCAGCTTGCGCAACACGCCACGGTCACGCACGATTTCGGCATAGCGCCGTATATTCGCGGCCGAGGGGGTGTTCTGCGCTAGGGCATTCAGGTAGCTCAGGCCACCGGCATCTTCGGCCTTGTTCATACCACTCAGGGCTTCGAACACGGTAATCACGTCGGCAGGACGGGACGCATTGATGAGCTTGACCATGCATTGAAAAATGATGCGATGGTCATAGCGATAAAAATCTTCTTCGCTGATAAAGTCGGCGATACGATCCCAGGCGGCATTGTCAAGCAACAAGCCGCCAAGGACAGATTGCTCTGCTTCTATGGAATGGGGGGGAACGCGTATCGCGTCAACTTGAGGATCAGAACCAGCTTTCATGGCGCGCATTATAACCGTTAATTCAAATTGCCAGACAATACAACGTGAGGGAAACAAGCTTGTTTGTGACAAGATTGTGACAAGCGTCTAATCACGCTGCAACAAATATCCCGTAAGCAACAAAACCAGGAAAAACATCCCGCACACAACAAAAAAGCCGGGAGTTCCCGGCTTTTTCTTCAGCAATTTGCAAGCAGCAAATTAAGCGTGTTCGCCCAGTACAGCAACGATCACGTCAACCACTACGTCCGTATGCAATGCAACGGAAACGCTGTGATCGCCAGCGATCTTCAATGGACCTTGTGGCAGACGCACTTGTGCTTTTTCAACCGCGAAACCTTGTTTTGTCAGGGCGTCAGCGATATCGAAGTTAGTAACGGAACCGAACAAACGGCCATCAACACCAGATTTCTGGGTGATTTGCACTGTCAAACCGGACAGTTTTTCACCTTGAGCCTGTGCTGCTGCCAATTTGGCGGCTGCTACTTTTTCCAGTTCAGCGCGTTTTGCTTCGAATTCAGCAACGGCAACTGTCGTTGCACGACGAGCCATACGTTGAGGAATCAAAAAGTTACGGGCATAGCCGTCTTTTACACGAACTACATCACCCAGATTGCCGAGATTAACGACTTTATCCAACAGAATAACTTGCATATTTTTCTCCTTTACCTTGTCGTCAATTACGCTGTGTGCAAATCAGTGTATGGCAGCAACGCGAGGTAACGTGCACGTTTGATTGCTGTATCAACTTGACGCTGGTACAACGCTTTAGTACCTGTCAGACGTGCAGGCATGATTTTGCCGTTTTCTTGCACGAAGTCTTTCAGTGTGTCGATGTCTTTGTAGTCAACTTTTTCTACATGTGCCGCTGTGAAACGGCAGAATTTTTTGCGCTTGAACAAAGGATTTTGTTGCTGACGCTTTTGCTTCAATTTGCTTTTGTCGAATTTTTTACCGAATGCCATTTTTGGCTCCTAATCTAGTAAAGGTGTCCCGAATTCAGTGACATGAAAAACGAGACTTTTGCTATTGCGATTTTTGCGTGCTAAAAAACCAGTAAATTCCACCGGCACATCCAGTGCAATTTCATTGAATTGGCGGGAAATCTCCCCTGCCGCAACTGCTGAAATTTCAAACTCGACCTGTCGAACTGCGTTCGCCTCACGAGTTTCCGAACTGTGCATCAATGTCGCAGAAGCTATCGGTATACCGGCCGGTGTGTACCGCAATGCGGTTTTTTCTACGATCCGGGCTACAAGCTTCAGCTGATTCACTATTTTTTACACGACCTCTGTCAATGAATAATTAAGCAGCAGGCGCTTCAACACGTTGCGCTTTTGCAGCATCTTCCTTCTGAACAGCTTTCATCATTGGAGAAGGTGTTGCTTCTGCTTTTTTCAGTTTGACTGTCAGGTGACGCAAGACAGCATCATTGAATTTAAATGCTGTTTCCAACTCGAGCAGAGTTTCAGCATCGCATTCAATGTTCAAGCAAACATAGTGCGCTTTCGCCAGTTTTTGAATCATGTAAGCCAGTTGACGACGGCCCCAGTCTTCAACGCGATGGATTTGACCACCACGCGCTACAACACTTGCCTTGTAGCGTTCGATCATTGCAGGAACTTGCTCGCTCTGATCGGGATGTACGATAAATACGATTTCATAATGACGCATATATTCTCCTTGTGGACAATAAAAATAGCCCGCCTCGGCGTCAAGACGAGTGCGGGAAGAGGAAAGCCGACAATAATAACCCAGTTTTTCATTTTGATCAATTAGATCAGTGACTTAGCCAGGCAAACACCTCATTCACCTGTTTGAATGAGGATATTTTTCACATTTTTGCTACTCTTTTCGGATTTTGACTTGCATATTCAGCTTTACTGTATAAAAATACAGACTGCTTGCATATACAGCACATTCACCATTAGAAAACGCCATGCTAAAACTGACTGCCCGCCAGGAACAAATACTTAACCTGATCAAGGATGCCATCCAAAATACCGGATTTCCGCCTACCCGCGCAGAAATTGCCGCTGAACTGGGATTCCGCTCCACCAATGCGGCCGAAGAGCATTTGCAGGCACTGGCACGCAAGGGTGTGATCGAGATTGCCGCTGGCACCTCGCGCGGCATACGCCTGCTGGAATCCGCACTGTCCAGCCACATCCCCGGCATACAGATGGCGCTACCGCATCCGGCACTGATGCAACTGAGCCTGCCGCTGGTTGGCCGCGTCGCTGCCGGTTCGCCGATACTGGCTAGCGAACATATCGAATCCACCTACCATGTGGACCCCGCCCTGTTCTCTGCCAAGCCTGACTTTTTGCTGAAGGTACGCGGCATGTCCATGCGCGATGCCGGCATACTCGATGGTGATTTGCTGGCCGTCAAAAAAACTGACAGCGCCCGCAATGGCCAGATCGTCGTCGCCCGCCTGGGTGATGATGTCACCGTCAAACGCTACAAGAAAACCGGTGACCTGATCGAACTGATGCCAGAAAACCCGGATTATCCCATCATCAGGGTCGGCGATACCGAAGAAGATTTTGCTCTGGAAGGCCTGGCAGTCGGCCTGATGAGAAACTGGGTTTGAGGACAGCCTGGGCGTGATCCTCCCCTCTCATCCGGATCACGCCTGGCTCGTCCTCAAACTTTTATGCCAGCATCAATAAAAAAGCGCCCGATTAAAAATCGGGCGCTTTTCTTTATTGGCTAGCAGAGCGTGCCGGCATACGCCGACACCCCCTAAGAACCTGTTTACGATCTTACTGCGCGAGCGTGATCGGGGCTCATGCGCTGCTCAAAATGCTCATGTACTTAAGTACATTCCGCTTTTTGCGCTGCTCTTCACCCCGCTGACGCTCGCTCGCTACAGATCGTAACAAGTTCTAAGCAACCTAGTGTTTCACCACTGTCGTATCCGCCGGTGTTTCTGGCGTTGCCGGTGTTGCGGCGGCAGCTACGGGGACTGGCTCGTCGACCAGAGGAACAGGCTGGGTTTCCAGTGCGATTTCCAGGACTTTGTCTATCCAGCGAACCGGGATGATTTCCAGTTTGTTTTTGACATTGTCCGGGATCTCGGTCAGATCCTTGGCATTTTCTTCTGGTATCAACACGGTTTTGATACCACCGCGATGTGCAGCCAGCAATTTTTCTTTCAAGCCACCGATAGGCAATACTTCGCCACGCAGTGTGATCTCGCCTGTCATGGCGACATCAGCACGAACCGGGATACCGGTGAACACAGACACCAGCGCCGTGGTCATGGCAATACCGGCAGACGGACCGTCTTTCGGTGTTGCACCTTCGGGTACGTGGATATGGATGTCACTCTTCTCGAACACATCAGCCTTGATACCCAGACGCTTGGCGCGACTGCGTACCACGGTACGGGCTGCTTCGATCGATTCTTTCATGACATCACCCAGGGTACCTGTACGAATGACCCCGCCTTTGCCCGGCATGGCTACGGCTTCGATGGTCAGCAAATCGCCGCCCACTTCGGTCCAGGCCAAACCGACTACCTGGCCAATCTGGTTATCCTTGACAGCGACGCCAAAGTCATAGCGACGCACACCCAGGTATTTATCCAGATTCTTGGAATTGACCGTGGCTTTTTTCTCGGTCTTTTTCAGCAAGAGCATTTTCACGACCTTGCGGCAAATCTTGGAGATTTCCCTTTCCAGCGAACGCACACCGGCTTCACGGGTGTAATAACGGATGATGTCACGCAAAGCACTTTCTGCCACGGTGATTTCGCCTTCTTTCAAACCATTGTTCTTGATTTGTTTAGGCAGCAAATAGCGTTGGGCAATGCTGGTTTTTTCATCTTCGGTATAACCCGACAGGCGTATCACTTCCATCCGGTCCAGCAAAGCTGGCGGGATATTGTAGGAATTGGAGGTCGCCACAAACATCACGTCAGACAGATCGAAATCGACTTCGATGTAATGATCCGAGAAAGTATGATTTTGTTCAGGGTCCAATACCTCCAGCAAGGCAGATGATGGATCGCCACGGAAATCAGCGCCCATCTTGTCCACTTCATCCAGCAGGAACAGCGGATTACGCACACCAACCTTGGACAGGCTTTGCAAAATCTTGCCTGGCATGGAGCCGATGTAGGTACGACGGTGACCGCGAATTTCAGCCTCGTCACGCACGCCACCCAGGGCCATACGCACGAACTTGCGGTTCGTGGCACGGGCGATGGATTGCCCCAGCGAGGTCTTACCCACACCCGGAGGACCAACCAGGCACAGGATAGGTGCTTTCAACTTGTCAACGCGCTGTTGTACTGCAAGATATTCCAGGATGCGTTCCTTGACCTTATCCAGGCCAAAGTGTTCGTCTTCCAGTACTTTTTCAGCATTCGTCAAATCATTATTGACCTTGGATTTTTTCTTCCATGGCAGATTGACGATGGTGTCGATGTAATTACGCACGACAGTGGCTTCAGCCGACATCGGTGACATCATTTTGAGTTTTTTCAACTCATTCTGTGCCTTGTCGCGGGCTTCTTTAGGCATCTTGGCGGCCAGGATTTTTTTCTCCAGCTCGTCAATATCAGCACCCTCTTCACCTTCACCCAATTCTTTCTGGATGGCCTTGACCTGTTCGTTCAGGTAGTACTCGCGCTGGGATTTCTCCATCTGGCGCTTGACGCGACCACGGATACGCTTTTCAACCTGCAGGATGTCAAGTTCGCCTTCCAGTTGTCCCAGCAAATGCTCAAGACGTTTGGAGACGCTGAAAATTTCGAGGATGACCTGCTTCTGTTCCAGCTTCAATGGAAGATGGGCAGCGATGGTATCTGCCAGGCGACCAGCATCATCGATACCGGACAGGGATGCCAGGATTTCTGGTGGGATTTTTTTGTTCAGTTTGACGTATTGATCAAATTGCTGAACGATGGCGCGGCGCATCGCTTCCACTTCGGATTCATCACCTTCATCCAGAGCGACGGGTGTCAGGTCTGCGAAAAAGTGGGATTCGGAATCATGGATCTTGTGTATGCGCGCACGTTGAGCGCCTTCGACCAGCACCTTGACGGTACCGTCTGGCAACTTCAGCATTTGCAGGATATTGGCAATACAGCCAATTTCATAAATATCATCTGCCGAAGGTTCATCCTTGGCAGCGGCTTTCTGAGCGGCAAGCATAATGCTCTTGCCCTGATCCATGGCAGCTTCCAAAGCCTTGATGGATTTTGGACGCCCCACAAACAGAGGAATCACCATGTGCGGGAATACAACAACATCACGCAGTGGCAACAACGGCAGTTGGGTTTGTTCGGTTATCAGAGTAGTCGTCATGGCGCACCTTTCATAAATACTGGTTAACAATGTTGGCGCACTGGGCGGAAACACAAGCCCATTCCGGGAAAAAACAATAAAAAAAGCCACACAGAGAGCTTCCCCGGGTAGCTTTACGATTGAAGCTGTAATTATTTTGTTAAATCATTGTACTTCGAATCAAATTAAAACGAAGAAATAAAGCGAGGGAAACCAATAAAAAATGGGGAGTTGCCTCCCCATCATGTTTTTGCTACCACATCAAGCAGGTGACTCAGGCACCGGCGACCTTGGGTTGTTCGTGGTAAATCAGCAAGGGTTTCGCGCCATTGGTGATGGTATTTTCATCAATGACCACCTTCTCTACATTCTGATGGCTAGGCAAGTCATACATCACGTCCAGCAAGGCGTGTTCCAGTATGGAACGCAAGCCACGCGCGCCGGTCTTGCGGGCAATCGCTTTTTTGGCAATCGCCTGCAGGGCAGCAGGACGGATTTCCAGTTCGGTGCCTTCCATCTCCAGCAATTTTGCATATTGCTTGATCAGGGCGTTTTTAGGCTCAACCAGAATTTGTATCAGTGCCGCTTCATCCAGTTCATTCAGCGTAGCAATCACAGGCAGGCGACCGACCAGTTCAGGGATCAGACCAAACTTGATCAGATCCTGTGGTTCAGCGTCCTGCATAACGTCACTGGCGCTCTTTTCTGCCTGGCTCTTGACGCTGGCAGAGAAACCTATGCCACTGCGCTCAGAACGGTCAGAAATGATCTTGGCCAGGCCGTCAAACGCACCACCACAGATAAACATGATGTTGGTGGTATCGATCTGGATGAAATCCTGGTTAGGATGCTTGCGACCACCCTGTGGCGGCACCGATGCCATGGTGCCTTCCACCAGCTTCAGCAAGGCTTGCTGCACGCCTTCCCCGGATACGTCGCGAGTGATCGACGGGTTGTCGGATTTACGCGATATCTTGTCAATCTCATCGATATAAACGATACCCTTTTGCGCGCGTTCGACTTCATAGTTGCAATTCTGCAGCAACTTTTGAATGATGTTTTCAACGTCTTCACCGACATAGCCAGCTTCAGTCAGCGTGGTTGCATCGGCGATCACGAAAGGCACATTCAGCATGCGTGCCAGCGTTTGTGCCAGCAGGGTCTTGCCGGAACCAGTCGGGCCCACCAGCAAAATATTACTCTTGGCCAGTTCAACATCATCTTTCTTGCCGAGGTGCTTCAGACGCTTGTAATGGTTGTACACCGCCACTGCCAGAATGCGCTTGGCGTTGAGCTGACCAATGACGTACTGGTCCAGCAGATCGGTGATTTCCTGCGGTGTCGGCAGCTCGGTTTTTGCACTGGCAATATTATCAATTTCGGACACTTCGTCACGAATGATGTCATTGCACAAATCGATACACTCATCGCAAATAAATACGGATGGCCCTGCTATCAGTTTCTTAACCTCATGCTGACTCTTGCCGCAAAACGAGCAATAGAGCAACTTTTCTCCGCTGGAGGATTTTTTATCGGGCATGATACGTATATAAAATAAACAAAATTAATCTATGAAACCGGGGTCAACAGCACAGCCAGGATGACAAAACATCCATGCGACCTGCCCCAAGCTTCTTCCGTACGCATATTACCTGCAAAAATGGCTTTCGTCATGGCAACCACCTATTGCAGTCAAATTACAGTTAAGCCCACGTCGACATTATAGAGCAGAATAAAAAAACGCCCGAACCATAGCGGAGCGGGCGTTTTATTTATTCTATGCTGCTTACGCGCGATGGGTCAAAACTTTATCGATCAGACCGTATTCCGCTGCTGCATCGGCAGACATGAAATTGTCACGATCGGTATCTTTGGCGATCTGCTCCAGGCTGCGGCCTGTGTTTTCAGCCAGGATACCGTTCAGACGTTCACGCAGATACAAGATCTCGCGCGCCTGGATTTCAATATCAGAAGCCTGACCCTGCGCGCCGCCCAGAGGTTGGTGAATCATGATACGGGAATTTGGCAGGGAGAAACGTTTGCCCTTGGCACCAGCTGACAGCAGGAAGGCACCCATGGATGCCGCCAGGCCCGTACACAGCGTCGATACATCGGGCTTGATGAACTGCATGGTGTCATAAATCGCCATACCGGCCGATACCGAACCACCGGGAGAGTTGATGTAAAGGGAAATATCCTTGTCTGGATTTTCACTTTCCAAAAACAGCAATTGTGCAACGATGAGATTGGCAGCCTGGTCATTGACCGGGCCAACCAGAAAAATCACACGTTCCTTGAGCAGGCGGGAATAGATGTCGTAAGCACGCTCACCTCTGCCACTCTGCTCAATCACCATAGGCACCATGCCCAGCATATTTGTGTCCAGTGCCGAATTACGGATGATGCCTGTCATGTGATTTCCTTTTTGTTACGCTTGTGCGTTGTTACCCATCAATTCGTCGAAAGGCAGAACCTTGTCTGTGACTTTCGCTTTACCCAACACATAGTTAACGACGTTTTCTTCTAATACAAGGGCTTCGACTTCAGCCAGACGGTTGCGGTCGCTAAAATAATACTTAACGACTTGCTGCGGGTCTTCGTAGCTTTGGGCGAAATCTTCAACTTGCGCCTTGATTTGTTCGGTTGTTGCCTGCAGGTTGTTGACCCTGACCAGTTCAGCCAGGATCAAGCCCAGACGTACGCGACGTTCTGCCTGAGCAGCAAACAATTCTGCCGGGAATGGTACATCTTTAACGTTCATGCCGCGTTGCGCCATGTCCTGACGTGTCATTTCTGCCAAACGTTCGCCATCCTGGGCAACCAGGCTCTTGGGCACGTCAAATTCAACCGCTTTGACCAGCGCGTCCATGACGCTTTCTTTGGTCTTGGATTTGACACGACCACGCACTTCGCGTTCCAGGTTGTCTTTGATGTCGGTACGCATTTTGGTCAGGTCGCCATCTTCTACACCCAGCATTTTTGCGAACTCGGAATCTACTTCAGGCATGTGCGCCCATTCCAGTTTCTTCAGCGTAATGGTGAATTCTGCTGTTTTACCGGCAACATCCTTGCCATGGTAATCTTCAGGGAAAGCCAATGGGAAAGTCTTGGATTCGCCCACTTTCAAACCGATGGTTGCTGTTTCAAACTCAGGCAACATGCGGCCTTCGCCCAGAACGAAAGTGAAGTCATCGGCCTTGCCACCAGCAAATTCGACGCCGTCGATCTTGCCAACGAAATCGACTGTAGCGCGGTCACCGCTTTGTGCGGACTGGTCTGCACCGCCGTCGCCATGCGCGCCCTGCTCGCCTTTAACGTGGAAATGCACACGTTGTTTGCGCAGGATGTCGATAGTCTTGTTGATTTCAACATCAGTCACTTCAGACTTGACTTGTTCCACTTCAGCAACAGACAGATCGCCTACGCTGATTTCTGGATAAATTTCAAATGTTGCATCAAATGCCAGGCTGCCTTCGGCAACATCAGCACCGGATTTTGGTTCTATGCTTGGGTAGCCGGCAACGCGCAATTTGTTTTCATTGGCGGCGACTGAGAAAGCCTGACCGACCTTGTCGTTCAGCACTTCTGTTTCGACTTGATAGCCATACTGGGCAGCCACCATTTTCATCGGCACTTTACCAGGACGGAAACCAGGCGCTTTTGCTGTACGTGCACGCACTTTCAAACGCTTTTCAACTTCCGATTGCACGTCAGCGATCGGGAAAGAAATCGTTAAGCGGCGTTCCAATTTATCTAAAGTTTCGACTGCAGTTGCCATGAAAATCGTCCAAATAGTAAAAATTCTGTGGTGCGAGGAGGGGGACTCGAACCCCCACACCATTGCTGGCGTCAGGACCTAAACCTGGTGCGTCTACCAATTTCGCCATCCTCGCGGGATGTTTATGTTGCATACCGACATCGTGTCAGACCATGTTCCGCACGGCCGGTACAAAAGCAAAGGGCGACCCGAAATTCAAGCGTCGCCCAAAACTGATGTATGTGGCATTACAACTCCAGCCCGATATTCTACTGGATTTTATTCGCATGTGCCGTATTTTTTTACAGACACCGAAAAACCCGTACTAGCCCTTACTTACCATTACCCGCCCTGCCCGGTCACCTACAAACCAAAAAAGCCCTTGCCTGTATACAACACAGGCAAGGGCTTTTTTTGATCAGACTACATCCACAGGGATCAGGCTGGTTTCTTGACGCGGAACCAGGCCGCATACAATGCCGGCAAGAACAGCAGGGTCAGCGCTGTCGCGATGATCAAGCCACCCATGATGGCTACCGCCATCGGCCCCCAGAATACGGAACGCGACAAAGGTATCATCGCCAGCACTGCAGCGGCAGCCGTCAGGATGATGGGGCGGAAACGGCGTACCGCCGACTCCACGATGGCATCCCACGGCGCAGCCCCCTCACGGATATCATGCTCGATCTGGTCGATCAGAATCACCGAGTTACGGATGATCATGCCGAACAAGGCGATCACACCCAACTGGGCGACAAAACCGAATGGGCGTTGCAATATCAGCAAGGCCATGGCCGCACCGGCCACACCCAAAGGCCCGGTCAGGAACACCAACAAGGAACGCGAGAAGCTATGCAGTTGCAACATCAGCAATGTAAAGATAATAAACACCACTAATGGCACATTGGCTGCAATCGATTCCTGTGCCTTACCACTATCGGCGGCGGCACCAGCCAGCTCTATCTTGTAACCAGGCAAGAGGCTGGCGCGGATTTCATCCAGCTTCGGTGAAATCTGGCTGGATACAGTTGGCCCCTGTATACCATCCACCACGTCAGACTGGACGGTGACGGCCCATTCGCGCCCTTCACGCCAGACCACGCCAGGCTCCCATACCAGGGAAATGCGGGCGACTTGTGATAAAGGCACGTATTTGCCACTGCCAGTTGGAATATTGGCATTACCCAGCGCTTCCACGGTCGAACGCTCATCCACTGGCTGACGTACCGCGATGTCGATCAACTTGTTGCCATCACGGAACTGGCCAACGGTAGTGCCGGTCAAGATGGTATTGGCAGCACGCATCACCGTTTGCGAGGTAATGTTCAGCATGCGCAACTTGTCCTGATCAAGGTCTATCCTGATCACCTTCACGGATTCATTCCAGTTGTCATTCACACCAACGGTATTGGCATTGGCACGCATAATCGCTTTCACGCGATCAGCAATTTCCCTGACTTTAGTCACTTCCAGGCCAGAAACGCGGAATTGCACAGGATACGGAACGGGTGGTCCATTCGGCAACAGCTTGACGCGACCGCGCACCTCAGGGAAATCCTTTTTAAAGGCATCGATGATTTTCAGGCGCAACGCCGAGCGCGCCTTCAAATCCTTGGGCAAGACCACGATCTGCGACACGTTGGTCTGCGGGAAAATCTGATCCAGTGGCAAATAGAAGCGCGGGCTACCAGTACCGACGTAACTGGTGACGCTGTCCACACCTTCTTGCTTCTGGACGAAGGCTTCAAATTTCTTGGCTTGCGCTTCCGTCGAGGCAAAAGATGAGCCTTCAGGCAACCACAGTTCAACCATCAATTCCAGGCGACTGGAATCAGGGAAGAATTGCTGCTCAATAAACTTGAACCCGAATACACCCAGACCAAACACACCCAGCGTAATGATGATGGTGGTTTTGCGCCACTCCACACACCAGTTCACCAGGGCACGGAAACGGCTGTAAAACGGTGAATCGAATATCTCGTGCTCGCTACCACCAGAACCACCGTGCGGCTTCACCTTCAACAACAGGTAACCAAGATAAGGCGTAAAGATAACCGCTGCCAGCCAGGAAATAATCAGGGCCAGCGCATTCACGGAAAACATGGAGAAGGTATATTCACCCGCTGCAGACTTGGCCAGACCAATCGGCAGGAAGCCCGCCGCCGTGATCAGGGTACCGGTCAGCATCGGCATCGCGGTGGAGGTATAGGCAAAGGTCGCGGCGTCAAAGCGCGAGAAGCCCTCTTCCATTTTCCTGACCATCATCTCGACCGCAATAATGGCATCGTCCACCAGCAAGCCCAGCGCAATGATTAGCGCCCCCAGCGATATCTTGTGCAGATCGATATCCAAAATACGCATGAACAGGAAGGTGATCGCCAATACCAATGGTATCGTCAGCCCCACCACCAGACCCGGCCAGATATCCAGACGGAATGGTTTGGTGTGCAAGCCCAGCGCCAGGAAACTGACCGCCAGCACGATCACCACCGCCTCAATCAGGGTATGAATAAATTCACCAACCGATGACTTGACCGCATCTGGCTGGTTGGACACTTGTTCCAGCGTGATACCGACTGGCAATTTGGCTTTGATAATGGCGACATCATGCTGGAGATTCTTACCCAGCTCGATGATGTTGCCACCTTTTTCCATGGAGATACCGAGGCCCACCACTTCCTTGCCGTTAAAGCGCATCTTGTCTTGTGGCGGGTTTTTGTATTCACGCTTGACGGTAGCAAAATCGCCAAGGCGGAAGGTGGTTCCGTTAGCGCGCAATTGCAGGCTTTCCAGGTCCTTCACCGTCATCAGTGCACCAGTTACACGCACTTGCAGATTATCGCTGGACGTGGTCAGCACGCCGGTACCTTCGATACCGTTCTGTGAGCTGATTTGCCCGACTACCGCATCAAAGGGAATACCCAGTTGCGAGAATTTTTTCTGGGAAAATTCAATATTGATTTTTTCATCCTGCACCCCAAACAATTCAACCTTGGAGACGGAAGGAATGCGCAAGAATTGCTGACGCACATAGTCGGCATATTCTTTCACTTCTTCATACTTGAAGCCATCACCAGACAGGGCAAAGATCGAGCCATAGGTATCGCCGAATTCATCATTGAAGAATGGCCCCTGCACGCCTGGCGGCAGGGTCGCCTTGATATCGCCTATCTTCTTGCGCACCTGATACCAGGATTGCGCGGTTTCCTTGGGCGGTGTCGATTCACGCAATTGCAGAATGATCAGGGTTTCGCCCGGCTTGGAATAGCTGCGTATCTTGTCGATGTACGGCGTTTCCTGGAGTTTTTTCTCCAGCTTGTCGGTCACCTGATCAGCCATCTGCAAGGCAGTGGCACCTGGCCAGATGGCTCTGACCACCATGGCACGGAAAGTAAACGGCGGATCTTCATCCTGCCCCAGCTTGCTGTAGCTGAGTATACCACCCAGCAGCAGCACGACTATCAGGTAACGCGTCAGCGGTATATGCTCAAGCGCCCACCTGGATAAATTGAATCCACGGGAAGAATCGCTCATTTGGCGACTCCTGAAGCGGCATCAGCCACTTTGGCTGGCGCAGCAGCAGCAGCAGCAGCAGCAGGAGTGGCAGGAGTAGCAGAAGCGGCCGCAGGAGCAGCCGCATTGGCAGGTACCTCAACACCAAGGATAGTCACTTTCTGACCATTTTTCAGTTGATTGACACCAGCAGTCACCACTACCTGGCCCGGCTTGACACCACCAGCCAGCAATACTTCTTCGCCCGATGAACCGGCGACCTGCACCGGCACCAGCCTGACCACACCAGCTTCAACCACCCATACCGAGGAGGCATTCTTTTCCTGGAACATCGCTGTCAACGGCACCTTGATCGCGGCATTTGGATTTTTGGCATTGAAGCTGACAAAGGCCGTCATGCCCAGTTGCACATTCTTGACATCGCCACCCAGACTGACCTTGGCAGTAAAGGTGCGGGTAACCGGATCGGCAATCGGTGACAATTCGCGCAGTTTGGCAGGAATAGTCTGACCAGGGCTGGCCCACAGGCGCACATTGACATCAGTCATCTGACGGATGGAGTTGATCTTGTCTTCGGGAATGCCGACCACGACATCCAGATCACCCGTTTGCGCTACCCGGACTACCGGCGTGCCGGCAGTCACCACCTGCCCCACTTCAGCATCCAAACCAGTGACCACACCATCCACGTCTGCCACCAGGCTGGTATAGCCAGACTGGTTGGCCTGGTTTTTATAGGCAGCCTGGGCTTGTTCATAAGTGGACTGGGCAGACTTGGCTGCTACTTCTTTGCCATCCAGAACGGAAGCAGCAACAAAATTCTTGGCGCGCAGGTCCTGATAACGCTTCAGTTCAGCCACTGCCAGGTCACGGTTGCTTTCTGCCGCTGCCAATCCGGCTCTGGCCTGCATCTGGGCCAAAGCCAGGTCTTGCGGATCAAGCTGCATCAGCAACTGGCCACGTTTGACCACGGCACCCACATCGACCTTGCGGGCGACGATTTTGCCGGCAACCCGAAAGCCCAGGCGGGATTCGATACGCGGCCTGACTTCGCCCGGCAATTCGGAATTGATATCGACATTACTGGATGCCAGGGTAATCGTCCTTACCGGACGAATGTCTTCGGTTTTTTCAGCAGGTTTGGAACAAGCCAGCAACAGGCTCGCAGCAGCAAGAGCAAAGGCGTAAGTGGCTACGCGCCTGCCAGCCAGTTGCCGTGCCTGAGGATGATTGGTAGTTTCTGGTGTTAACACAGGAGTTTTCCTTTACTATGCAGGCTTTCCAAGCCGGGATGAAACGAGTAAAAAACCTAAACAGGATTTGCACAAAACTGCCCCATTACGCTACAGCGGCTACATCGGCTACAGCACCTGGCCGCAGCTTTTGGGACAATTTTGCGTAAACCCTGTTAAAGAGATGAATCTTGCCGGACTTCAGACATGACCAGATTTCTTGATCTTTTAGAATATTTTTCTGCTACCATCAAATAACTGACTTTGCGGTTAGTAATTATAGTTAAGCATCTTGTTTTTGCCAATGACTTTTCAGTCATTAAGCTTTTTATTGAATTTTTGCTTATATTTATTGAACTTTTGCCTATATATCGTCCTGAATTACGGCGTATCCGGTACACCATCTGAACAACCATCACTCAATATGCCTGTTGCACCTACCCAGCCCTCCAAGCATTACGAAAACTTTCCGGTCGCCTCGTTACTGATGCCGGCCAGGCTGCGGCCTGCGGTGAATGTCATCTATGCCTTTGCCCGCAGCGCCGACGATATCGCCGATGAAGGCGATGCCAGCCCTGAAGAAAGACTGCGCCAGTTGGCCGTCTATGAAGCCGAACTTGATTGCATAGAGAAAAATAGTAGCAGCGAATCGCAACTATTCAAGGCGCTGGCCGGGGTGATACACAAATATGACCTGCCCCTGCAATGTTTTCGTGACTTGCTGTCCGCCTTTAAACAGGATGTGGTCACGACCCGGTATGCCGATTTTCCCAGCCTGCTGGATTATTGTGCACGCTCGGCCAACCCGGTGGGCACACTGATGCTGCATCTGTATGGCGAAGCCAGTGCAGACAATTTGCGTGATTCGGATGCCATTTGCAGCGCCCTGCAAATTATCAATTTTTGGCAAGATGTAGCCGTGGACTGGCAAAAACAGCGCATCTACCTGCCGCAGGATGACCTCAGCCGCTTTGGCATTACCGAGCAACAGATTGCCAACGGCGTGCTGAATGAAGACTGGCGCAATCTCATGCGCTTCCAGATTGCCCGCGCAAGTAACATGATACTGTCCGGCAGCGGCCTGGCGCAACGATTACCAGGCAGGCTGGGCTGGGAATTGCGACTGGTGGTACAGGGCGGTTTGCGCATACTGGAAAAAATCGAGCAAGTACAAGCCGATGTATTTTATCAGCGCCCCAAACTGGGCAAAACAGACTGGATAAGACTGGTATGGCGCGCCTGCCACATGTAGGACGTCAGTTGACTTGCGCCTGCATCCGGACAGTTTTTTCTTGCCGATGTAAACAAACGCAACGATTGGTAACAAATCAATCCGAATTTATACGGATAGACATAGTAGTTATTACAGAATGAACTTAAAATAATCTGCATGTACTAAGCTTGATATGAAATGACAGGGAATTGTTTGTCACGATCATTTTCATGCATGCATTGCCGCCCTGGGCGCTGAATCATCCTCTTCCCTCCTACCAAAAACCGGAGCCAGTTTTGCTAACTTATATAACCCGCAGTGTGCTACTGCTTTGCCTGCTTTCCTTGAACGGCTGCACTGTCCTTGCGATTGCCGATGCGGCAGTATCAACCACGGTCAAAGTTGGCAGCGCAGTAGTGGGCACAGCAGTGGATGTGACACGCGCCGGTGTCAGGGCAATTACCCCAGGCACCAGCAAGGCGGATGACGATGGTAGCAATACCGATACAGACAGCAATATAGATAGTAATGAGCGTAGCGATAAAGATGATGCCGGCAGCCGCCATCGCAACCCCTAGCCATAAGTTCACCGAGTAAACATATTGTTCACCACCAAAGCCATCATGCCGACAGAGACACAAATTGAGCAACACCGTGTAGTCCAGGCTGCCGCCAAGGCGGTACTGGAACGTCTGGCTGGCATCATTACCGCCAAAGATACCGAACAAAGCATTGCCGACAAGGCCTATGCCATGCTGTGTGAATCCGGCTATGCCGACACCTGGTACCACCAGTGCCCTGCCCTGGTTTTACTGGGATCACGCAGTTGTGTCTCGATTTCTGGCCGCGATTATCAACCTGGCACCGAGCAGGTAGGCAGCGCCAACCTGATCACGGTTGATCTTAGCCCGACCAATGAACAATACTGGGGCGATTGTGCGCGCTCTTTTCCGGTGGAAAACGGCATGGTCACCCATGCGCCGCAAATGCTGGAATTTCGCAACGGCCTCAGCTTCCTGAAGCACCTGCATGCGCAAATGCCGGAAATGGTGACCCCGAAAACCACCTTCGGTCAGTTATTCGACTGGGCCAACCTGCGCATACGCCAAAATGGTTTTGTGAATCTGGATTATCGCAATAATGTCGGTCACAGCATCGTCACCAACAAGGACGACCGTGAATTCATACATTCAGACAACAAGATAGAACTGGGTGAAGTCCCATTTTTCAGCTTTGAACCCTTCATACGCCTGAAAGGTGGCAAATGGGGCTTTAAGCATGAAGGCATTTTTTATTTCAACGCCCAGGGTCGCCTGGAAGAACTTTAAGCGCGCCCATCTTTTACCGCAGCTTCGTGTTGACACCGCACTCAGGCGTACTCCGCAGGCGCACTCACCTTACAGCTTTTGAATACACCATAAAAAATACAGCCATGCATACGCATGGCTGTATTTCGTTTACTTCTACACTTCATTTGCCTGCACAGGTGCAGGCAAATGCAGCATCAGCTCTTGGCGCAAGTCACCGTGATGTTAGCGGCAGCGGTAGGATTATTGAAATCAATGACACCCGTGCCATTGGCTACCTTACAGGTCTGGCCGCTAGGCTGGGTATCCACTGCTGTGACATAAGACACGCCATTGAGCAGACTCCAGTTGAAGCCATAGGTACCATCCAGTGTTACCGAGAACTTGTCGGCGTAGGCATTGGCAGTATTGACCATGGTCAATATGGTGCCGGCCGTCATGCCTGTCACCGTGAACTTGACTGGCACTGCAGGCACACAGGTCACAACAGATGTCAGTGCCGCTGCCGTATTCAGAATGTTGGCCGTGCCGGTGCCATTGACAACGGTACAGTATTGCGCCGCTGGGGGAATACCCACGGCAATCGCATATGCATCACCGTTGACCACATAATTACCGAACAGGAATGTACCATTTGCCGACACGGTGGTCGTCAAGCCGGAATTATTATTCACCAGTACCAGCGAGGTGCTGTCTGCCAGGCCGGCCAGGGTACCGCCGATAGGCACATTCGGGACACAAGTAACAATAATATTCTTGACCGCAGCTTCACCGGTCATTTTACCTGTGCCGTTTACCACGGTACAGTTGACTGTATTTGGTTGTGACAGGATAGTGATCACATAGCTGCCATTACTGGCAACGTTGAATGAGAAGCTACCATCTGCTGTCAGGGTCTGGGTGTAGCCAGCTTCGTTTCGCAACTTAAGAGTATCACCCGAGTTGAGTCCCGTTACCGTACCACCCACCGTGGTGTAGACAAAGCCACCGCAACCAGCGAGGACAAATGCCAGGCAAGCTATAATTCCTAAAAGTTTCGATTTATTCAAGATATTCGTCCGGATTGATAGAATTTTTCCAAAAGCAGCGCCCCTGTATTACGGAGCGCACTATAATGCGCCCACTATTATACGAGCTAGCGTTGCCAAAGGAGACAATTCTTCATTGTGATTACATTCTGTTACGGCGCATAGTACCATTAAACCAATGTTTCTCTCTGTCAGGCACAGGTAAATTGGAGTAAATTCGCATCACAATAGATAAAGACTTTTGCCAGGCATCCGTATTTGTGCGCTTTGCCGCAGTTTGTTAGCATTACCTCTTTTTGGCCATATTTTTTAACTTTAGCGGCCTCCCTTTAACCAGATTTGCCCTGAACAATTCAGACTATCCCAGACTATCCAGCATGTCTCCTGACGAATATTGCCAGCAAAAAGCTGCACAAAGTGGCTCCAGCTTTTATTACAGTTTCCTGTTTTTGCCAGTTGCAAGGCGCCGTGCCATTACTGCGCTGTACGCCTTTTGTCGCGAGGTCGATGATGTGGTCGACGAAAGCACGGATGACATGGTGGCACGCAGCAAGCTGGGCTGGTGGCGCAAAGAAATCCAGGCCATGCTGGCGCAACAACCCACCCATCCGGTCACCAAGGCATTGTTGCCACATATGGCAATCTACCAGCTGGATGGCACGCATCTGCAAGCCATCATCGATGGCATGGAAATGGATTTGAACCAGACCCGCTATCTGGATTTTGCCGCCTTGCAAAAATACTGCTGGCATGTCGCCGGCGTGGTCGGCATCTTATCCGCCAGTATTTTTGGCATTCAAAATCCTCAAACGCGGGAATTTGCTGAAAAACTGGGCCTGGCTTTCCAGATGACAAATATCATCCGTGATGTGGGCGAAGATGCACGCAAAGGCAGGATCTATCTGCCAGTGAATGAATTGCAGCAGTTCTCTGTCACGGCTGCGGATATCCTGAACGCACGCCATAGCACCCAGTTTGAAAGCCTGATGCAATTCCAGTACGAACGCGCACAACGCCTGTATGACGAAGCCTTTGCCCTGCTGCCGCCAGAAGACCGCAAGGCGCAAAGAACCGGCCTGATCATGGCAGCCATTTATCGTGCCCTGCTGGTCGAGATACAGCGCGACGGCTTCCATGTACTGAGCCAGCGCATCTCCCTGACACCCATACGCAAGCTGTGGCTGGCCTGGAAGACCTACATCCGTGGCTAAGCTGAGCAGGACGCCGGCCCCATCAGTCGCCATCGTCGGTGCTGGCTGGGCCGGTTGCGCCGCGGCGCTTGAACTGGCACAAGCGGGCATGCAGGTCACCCTGATCGACAGTGGCCGCCATCCCGGTGGCCGTGCGCGTGGTGTGAACCTGCATGGTCATCAGCTCGACAATGGCCAGCATATCTTGCTGGGTGCCTATAGTGAAAGTCTGCGCCTGATGCGCAAGGCTGGCGTGGACCTGGGTCAGGCGCTGCTGAAATTGCCGCTGCAAATGGTCTACCCGCAGCTTGAAGACGGCATGTGTTTCATTGCCCCCAGGCTGCCAGCGCCCTTGCATATGCTGGTGGCACTATGGAAAACCACTGGCCTGAGTTTTGCCGACAAACAGGCACTGGCCCGTTTTTCCACGACAGCGCGCTGGATGAACTGGCGCTTGCATGAAGATTGCAGTGTCAGTGAATTGCTGCAACGTTTTGACCAGACTGAGCGTCTGTGCCGCCTGATGTGGAACCCACTCTGCATCGCTGCCCTGAACACCCCGCCAGAACGCGCCTCGGCCCAGGTATTTTTGAATGTGCTGCGCGACAGTCTGGGTGCCAGCCGCGCCGCATCTGACATGCTGTTGCCACGTGTGGACCTGTCTGCATTATTCCCCGAAAAAGCAGCTGCACTGGTGACTAAACATGGCGGCCAGGTGATCATGGGACACGCTGTCCAGGCCCTGCACCAGAATGCAGAAAGTAAATGGCAACTGGATATCAAACACAGTGAAACCACTGCTGCCGATCTGCCGGTATTCGACACCGTCATCCTGGCCAGCGATTTCGCCAATGCCGAACGGCTGATGCAGACCTTGCCCGGCCACGCCAACACCATACCGACCTTCAGCTACGAAGCCATCACCACCTGTTATCTGCAATATGAACAGGCCCTGCGTTTACCACGCCCCATGCTGGCTCTGCTGGATGACCCGGCACAAAGTAAATGGGGGCAATATGTATTTGACCGCGGCCAACTGCACGACGCTCAGGCAGGTTTACTGGCCGTGGTGGTGAGCGCATCTGAACAGGCATGTGCCCTGGATCAACAGCAACTGGCGCAAGACATCGCAGCACAACTGGCCACTAGCCTGGGCATGCCCACCTTGCTGCAACCGCTATGGCATAAATGTATTTCAGAAAAACGTGCGACTTTCAGTTGCACACCCGGGCTGACAAGGCCAGACAACCAGACATCCAGCCCCGGCCTGTTTCTGGCTGGTGATTACACCAAGGGTGATTATCCGTCGACGCTGGAAGGTGCCGTGCGCAGCGGTGTTGCAGCCAGCAAGGCGGTGCTGGCATTTATAAAATCCAAATAGCGCAACCTGGGTCAACCTGGCTAAACTCAGGTCAACTCAGCTCGCATCATCAACCTCGCGTATCTTGGTCAAAGCTTCTTCGATACGGTCCACACCAATAATGGTCAAACCCTCGATCTTCTGTTTGGGCGCATTGGACTTGGGTATCATGGCGATAGAAAACCCCAGTTTGGCCGCTTCACGCAAACGCTCCTGCCCGCGTGGTGCTGGCCGTATCTCGCCTGCCAGGCCGACCTCACCAAACACCACCAGCCCACGCGGCAAGGGTTTGTTGCGCATGGATGAATTAATTGCCAGCAGCACTGCCAGGTCGGCAGCAGGCTCGGCAATCTTGACACCGCCCACGGCATTGATGAAGACATCCTGATCAAACGCCGCCACACCCGCATGCCGGTGCAACACCGCCAGCAACATGGCCAGACGGTTTTGCTCCAGCCCGACAGACAGGCGACGTGCATTCGGTGCGTGCGAACTGTCAACCAGGGCCTGTATCTCAACCAGCAAAGGCCGCGTGCCTTCCTGCGTGACCATGACGCAAGACCCGGCGACCTTGGTATCATGCTGCGATAAAAACAGGGCAGAAGGATTGGATACGCCCTTCAGGCCTTTTTCTGTCATGGCAAACACGCCCAGCTCATTGACAGCGCCAAAACGATTCTTGATGGCCCGCACCAGGCGGAAGCTGGAATGGGTATCCCCTTCAAAATACAAGACCGTATCCACAATATGCTCCAGCACCCTTGGCCCCGCCAGCGCACCTTCTTTGGTGACATGGCCGACCAGTATCATGGTGATGTCCATGGTCTTGGCAACCCGGGTCAATTGTGCTGCACATTCGCGTACCTGGGCGACCGAGCCGGGTGCCGAACTCAGCGCATCTGAATACATGGTTTGTATGGAATCAATCACCACCACCTGTGGCTTGTGTTCTGCCAGGGTATTCAGGATTTTTTCCAGTTGTATCTCGGCCTGCAATTGCAGATCCTTGGCATCCAGCACCAGACGTTTGGCGCGCAGCGCAATTTGTGCACCGGATTCTTCGCCGCTGACATACAGCACTTTTTTTATGCGCGCCATATTTGCCAGTGCCTGCAACAACAGCGTTGATTTACCGATGCCGGGGTCGCCACCTATCAACACCACGCCGCCCGGCACCAGACCGCCACCCAGCACGCGGTCAAATTCATCAATGCCAGTGCCAAAACGTGGCACATCGATGGCTTCAATTTCAGCCAGGTTCAATACCGGTGCCGATTGTGCCAGCCCCTGCGGTTTGACAGAAAAGCGATTGCCGACAGACTCTACGATGGTTTCGACCAGGGTATTCCACTGCCCGCAGGCCGGACACTGGCCAGCCCATTTATTGACGACGCCACCGCACTCGGTGCAGGTGTAATTGGTTTTTGCTTTTGCCATTTTGAGCGCTATAAAGTTGTTGGAATGCCATACCAGCATGACCGGTGAAACCTGCTGTTGACTTTTGATGCCTATCAAACATGTCAACGCAAACACTGATATTTTAACCAGTATTCGTGATTTAGCTTGCCCTATTTCACAAATTCGCCGCAATTTTCATGGTATAAAGCATGCCAGTGACATTTTGTAGCAGGTAAATATCAAGCATGAATAAAGCATGAAAAGCGGTTTTTACACCATCATGGCGGCGCAGTTTTTTTCATCACTGGCCGACAATGCCTTACTGATAGCCGCAATGGCACTGCTGGCGTCCATGCACTCTCCGAGTTGGATGCCACCGCTGTTGAAGTTATTCTTTGTCCTGTCTTACGTTTTGCTGGCCGCTTTCGTTGGTGCCTTTGCAGATTCCCTGCCCAAGGGCAAGGTCATGCTGATGACCAATATGATCAAGGTCGGTGGCTGTGCATTGATGTTCTTCAACGTCCATCCCTTATTCGCCTATGCGGTTGTGGGCTTTGGTGCTGCTGCCTATTCGCCCGCCAAATACGGCATCCTGACAGAATTGTTGCCGCCAGAAAAACTGGTCGCTGCGAATGGCTGGATCGAGGGCCTGACGGTATCATCCATCATCCTTGGTACGGTATTGGGTGGCGCGCTGGTCAACCCGCAGGTATCTTCCGCCTTGCTGAATTTTGATTTCCCGGTGCTCGATTTCAATATCACGACGCCGTCTGAAGCTGCCTTGTGCGTCATCACCGCCTGCTACGGATTGGCGGCCCTGTTCAATATGCGCATCCCGGACACTGGTGCACGTTACGAACACCAGCAACGCAACCCCATCAAGCTGATTGTCGATTTTGCTGGCTGCTTTACGACCTTGTGGAAAGACAAGCTGGGTCAGATTTCACTGGCAGTGACCACCCTGTTCTGGGGTGCCGGCGCAACGCTGCAATTCATCGTTTTGAAATGGGCAGAAAGATCCCTGAACATGCAACTCGACAGGGCAGCCATCCTGCAAGGTGTGGTGGCGGTCGGTATCGCCCTCGGTGCCGTGGCAGCAGCGCGTTTTGTGCCATTGAAAAAATCATTGAGCGTCATGCCGCTGGGCATCGCCATGGGCCTGGTCGTGACCACCATGGTGTTCGTGCATGAGGTCTGGATTGCCTACCCCCTGCTGATACTGGTAGGCGCGCTGGCGGGTTATTTTGTAGTCCCCATGAATGCGCTGCTGCAACATCGCGGCCACGTGCTGATGAGCGCCGGACATTCCATCGCCGTGCAAAACTTCAATGAAAACCTGTCGGTGCTGACCATGCTGGCGCTGTATGCGCTGATGGTATCGCTGAACCTGGATATTCTGGTAGTGATCGTGCTGTTTGGCATGTTCGTTGCCAGCACCATGTATCTGGTGATGCGCAAGCATGCCGCCAATCAGCGCGAATTTGATTCGCTGGCACTGATAGGTGAGCATAAACACTGAACACCAGCACTCGCAAATACCGCATACAGACGCGCCCAGCGTGGCGCGTCATCCTCAAGGTCGTTTGACCTCTGCAGCACGCATAAACCAGTTGGCGGGCACCACCATGCCGCGCCGGTATTCCTGCATCTGCCCTTCATTTTCCTGCATCAGTGTCAGCATGACCGGGGTTTCAGTCACACCAAAACTGGCTTCGATAGCGGCCAATACCTGCCCCTTACCCTGCGTCGCACCTGGCAACACTTGCGCCGGTGCCAGCCAATCCAGCCTGTCGAGTAGCAACGCCTGATCAAAGTCCAGCGACAGCAATTCTTCCTGCGTCCAGATCAAGCCACGGCAATGGTGGGCGTTCAGCCCTGGCAAACCAGCTTGTTGATGTGGCAAATCCTGCTCACGATAAAACAGCCAACCCAGCACCAACGCCCGTGCAGCACTTACCGCCTGCGGCAACAAAGGCTGCGCCAGGGGATGGCGCGACAATTGCAATTGCTGGTCAATAATCTTGTGGATTTTTGCGCCCAGGCTATCCGCCAGATTCGGCCCCAGAAAATCATGCAGGACAGCCGGCTTGCCCGCTGCCACGGCAGCGTCAGCCCTGTGAAACAGGTAAAACTTGGTCGCCAGTTCCAGATGCAGCAAGCTGCCATCCATCTGTAGCAAGAAATCAAACTCACCTATGGTATTGCTACCCTTGTTATGCACCTGCACGCCATGCGCATGCAGCAAACCGTGCGCTTGCAGATAAAATTCGAACAGGGCTTCGGCATACAGGCCCAGGCGGCGATGTGAATGCCGACCCAGCAATGTCAGCAAGGCGGCCGGATCATGATCCAGTGCTTGCAGCCATTGCCGGCATTGCTGGGCCGCCGCATCGCTCACTGGGGGCTGGGCGATAGCCGCATGCCATAAGGGTGATAGCGCATCCAGCAAGCCCGGCGCAGTCAGCATCCAGGCCAGCGCACGCACATGGGGGTTGTGCAGATGTTGCCATTGTTGATGGAAACCAGTCTGGTAGCTATCCATGCGCATCAGGTAATCAGCGAATCAGTTGGCAGGCATGGCTTGCATGGCCATGCACAAATCCACCCATGCCTTGCTCTTATCTGCCGGCTTGCGCAGCAGATAAGCCGGGTGGTAGGTCACCACCAGCGGGATATCATTGAAGTGATGCAGCTTGCCTCTGAGTTGCCCCACTGGCGTTTCCAGATTCATGCCCAGCAGTGATACCGCCGCAGTCTTACCCAGAGCGACAATCACTTGCGGCTGTATCAGCGCAATCTGTCTGTGTAGATATGGCAGGCAAGCGGCTATCTCATCGGCGGTAGGCGGCCTGTCCTTGCCGTTTTCATCGGTAGGACGGCATTTGACGATATTCGCAATATACGTCTGGTCACCACGCGCCAGCCCCAGGGCTTTCAGCATATTGTCGAGCAACTGCCCGGCAGCCCCAACAAAAGGCAGGCCTTGCAGGTTTTCATTATAGCCAGGGCCTTCGCCCACAAACAGCCACGTGGCACGCCGGTCACCAGTACCAAACACCGATTTCGACCTGCCCTTGCACAAACCACAAGCGCGGCAGCTTTCAACCACGGGCTGCAATACTTCCCAGGACATGGCGGATACCAACGATGTGTCTGTATCAGTATCAGCTTCCGCTACTGTTTCTGCTTCTGTTACAGGTTTTGGTTTTGCTTCTGCCTGCGCTGCGCGCTGCTGCGGCATTGCTTCTTCTTGCGGCATTACCTGTGGGCGTGATGATTGCGCCGCGAGTTCTGGTGTAAGGCTTGGCGGTGATTTAAGCTCGCCTGCCTCAACCGACATGCGCGCCACAACCGGGTCTGGTGCTTCTGCTGGTGTGCTGCCATGGTGTCGCAACTGCCAAACGGGGCCTATTCCCAGTTCCTGCAACAGGTTATTACGATGTTGATCATGTTGATCAAATGCAGACATCAGCAAGCCCTCCGCATGACGATGGCATCTTCGCGTTGTTCATCATGCGCAGGGTAATAGCCCTTGCGCACACCAATGGCAGCAAAGCCCGCGCTTTCATACACGGAGATAGCACGCGCATTGCTGCGCCGGACTTCCAGCAAGATGGATACATAGTGGCGTTCATTCGCATAATCGAACAATTTATCGAGTAATAACCTACCCTTGCCCTGCCCCTGATGCGGCAAGTCCACAGCAAAATTCAAGAGATGCAATTCATCCAGAATCGGCATCACCACAAAATAGGCAAACAATTCCTGCTCTGCATCGCGCAAGCCATAAGCCTCATAGCCACTCAATAGCGAATCGGTAAAATTACCCCGCGTCCACGGATGGGTGTACACCTGTTCTTCTATCGTCAGTATTCTGTCTATGTCGGCATAGCCGAGTTTGCACAAAGCTGGCAATGCGGCCAGGGCAGGTAAGCTGGATAAGGTGGGCGTTAAATTCATCACTCTTAACAATCTTTCAAACCAGTGCTTTGGCCTGCTCCCGCTCGGCCGTGGTCAGTGCAATCTTGTTTCGCAAATACAGGGGTTGTGCCTGCTCTGGTGGCAATTGCAAGCCTGCCTGCAGCGCGATATGGCCCAGCGTTGCCACTTGCGCCGCATGTGGCATGCACAACTGGCTTTCTGCAGCAGCCGCAATCGCTTCCGGCAAAACAATGCCGTGGCCCAGCACATACGTGGGTGCGGCAAAACTGACCAGGGGAAAAACCTCGTCAAGACGCGCCAGCGCTGGTGCCGACACCACTTCCCAGGCATTGTCGATATAGCGATACTGCGCCCAATAGACTTCATTCATGCGCGCATCCAGTATGCAGACTAATTCAGCCAGGGGTTTTTCACCCCTGGCTGCCTCTGCCATCGCCTGCAGGCTCACCACCGGCAACACCGGCAGACCGGCACCATACGCCAGGCCCTGCACAATGCCACATGCCGTGCGAATGCCGGTGAACGCGCCCGGCCCGCAACCAAAGGCAATGGCAGCACAATCCTGCAAGGCAACGCCCGCTTCTTTCAACAGTGCCTGGATGGCCGGCAAAATACCCTGTGAATGCGTCTGCACACCAGAAAGCTCACGCTGATACAAGCGCCCGTCAACCAGCACGGCTGCCGTCGCCAGTTCAGTAGAAGTTTCAATTGCTAATAAAATAGTCATGTCCGTATTTTACCGTGTTCCACTCAATTCAAGGCTGGCTTTTGCCAGTCGCACCCGGTCGCCCAGTTCGGTTAAAATTGTCATATGAACGCAATCACGAATACCGAACACATCCCTTCCATCAAGGCTGAACTGGCCAACAAGGACTGGCTCGTAGCCTGCCTGTGCGCTGCCTGGTGTGACACCTGCAATACCTATCGCACGGCGTTCGACAGTCTGGCGCAACAGCATGCCGACAAATGCTTCGCCTGGATAGACATCGAAGACCAGGCCCATCTGGTGGATGAAGTGGATATTCAGGACTTTCCCACCATTCTGATTCAATACCGCGACCAGGTCATCTTCCTGGGCACCGTACTGCCAGATCAGATGCAATTGCAAAGATTAATTGCATCCATGACAGAACACACGCCAGGTACCGACATCAAACGCAGCACCCTGAACCAGGACGCCCCGGAAGGCTGGAATATACGGCAACTGATCCTGGCCACCTGACAAAGCAGCAGCCGTCGCAACATACACGTCAGCAACACCACAGATACCAGCCCAGAATTTACATCCAGAACAGATTCCAACGCCCCAAAGACAAAAGGGACTAGATTTTCATCTAGTCCCTTTAAATCTGGTGCGGCTGGCAGGAATCGAACCCACGACCCCTTGGTTCGTAGCCAAGTACTCTATCCAGCTGAGCTACAGCCGCGAAAAACGAGAGTATAGCACGGGTAATCTGGAAATAAAAAGCCCTTTGGGGGAAATATTTTGGGGTTTTATGGTGTTGATGAGCAAAAAACCAGGTCCGCCCAAAGACAAAAGGGACTAGATTTTCATCTAGTCCCTTTAAATCTGGTGCGGCTGGCAGGAATCGAACCCACGACCCCTTGGTTCGTAGCCAAGTACTCTATCCAGCTGAGCTACAGCCGCGAAAGACCAAGATTATAGCATAGGCATTTTCAATTGATAAGCCCCTGCTGCCATTTTTTAGATTTCCACCTGTGAACCTACCTCAATGACGCGGTTGCTGGGGATCTGGTAATAGTCGGCAGCATCGCGGGCGATGCGGGACATGGCGACGAAAACGCTTTCGCGCCACATGGCCATGCCGCTGCCAGGGCTGGAAATAATAGTCTGGCGCGAAATGAAATACGATGTTTCCAAGGATTCAAATGTCAGGCCATATTGCTCGCACAGCGCAAGCGCCGCTGGGATATCGGGTTCATTCTTGAAGCCATAGAACACATCGATCTGGAAGCAGGCATTGCCAAGATCGGTCACCTTGACGCGTTCAGCATCCTGCACCCTGGGGATTTCCTTGTTGTGCAAAGTCAGGAAGATAACGCGCTCATGCAAGATCTTGTTGTGCGACAGGTTATGCAACAGGGCATGCGGCACGCCGTCTGCTTCACCGCGCAGGAATACGGCAGTGCCAGCAACCCGCACTGGTGGCGAGACGAACAGGGATTCCAGGAAATCTTCCAGCGGAATGGCGTGTTTCTTAAGGTTGTCAAACACCAGTTCACGCCCCCGTTTCCAGGTCATCATCAGGGTAAACATGACGATACCGAGCACGACCGGGAACCAGCCGCCATGGAAGAACTTCAGCGCATTGGCAGAGAACAGCGAAACGTCAATAAACAGGAAGAAACCGGTCGCTGCAAAACACAGGAAGGGGTTGTATTTCCAGCCATAGCGAATCACAAAGAAGGTCAGCAAGGATGTCACCAGCATCGTGCCCGTCACTGCAATACCGTAGGCAGAAGCCAGGCTGGACGAAGAGCCAAAACCAACTACTGCGGCAACCACCACGACCAATTGCAGCCAGTTCACTGCAGGGATATAAATCTGCCCGATTTCATTGGAGGAGGTATGCACGATTTCCATCCTTGGCATGATGCCCAGGGAAATCGCTTGTTTGGTCATGGAGAAGGTGCCGGAGATGGTCGCCTGCGATGCAATGACAGTTGCCACCGTAGACAAAATCACCAGCGGATAAACACTCCACGCACCCAATTGCTGATAGAAAGGATTACCCACGGCGGCCGGATTATCCAGCAACAGGGCGCCCTGTCCCAGATAATTCAGGGCCAGCGAAGGAAAAACGATCATGAACCAGGCTGAACGGATAGGCTTGCTGCCAAAGTGACCCATGTCTGCATACAAGGCTTCGGCACCAGTAAATGCCAGTACCACGGCACCCAGGGCCAGGAAAGCCAGCATTTTATGTTCCGTCAAAAAAGCGAACGCATGCCCAGGATTCAGCGCCCATAAAATGCCTGGCATTTTAAGGATGTTATAAGCACCCATGGCTGCCAGTACCAAAAACCAGATGACCATGATGGGACCGAACCATTTACCGATGCCGGCCGTACCTTTGTATTGCACTGAATACAAAAACAACAGCACCACCAGGGTAATCGGCACCACGTAGGGCGTAAACGCAGGCGTGGCCACTTCCAGCCCTTCAATCGCAGACAACACTGAAATGGCTGGAGTAATGACGCCGTCACCATAAAACAACGCGGCCCCGAACAAACCCAGGACCAGTAATGTGAAATGCCATTTGGAAGATTTGCCGACCGATTCCAGCGCCAGCGCAGTCAGGGCCATGATACCGCCCTCACCCCGGTTATCTGCGCGCAAGATCAGGGTGACGTACTTGATGGCGACGATAATCAGTAGCCCCCACAATATCAGCGAAACAACGCCGAAAATATTCGCTTCATTGAGTGGCAGGCCATGTTCTTTTGAAAACACCTCTTTCATCGTGTAAAGAGGACTTGTTCCTATATCGCCATATACGATGCCGACAGCAGCCAGGGTTAAGCCTGCGATGCTGCTTTTTGTGTGTTGATTAGCCAATTGTGTACCTTGTTATTATTGGTGCATTGCACAATAGGTGATTCTGTAACTATTTTCAAGTGAGTGCAGCAAAAAAACGGTGCTTGACAAGTATCAAATTCGGGAGTTCTTTTTACAAAAAATTTACACAGATTGATATTTATTTAACACTATTTCTCTACCAGTTGAGCAGCCACGCCCTACCGCCGATCAAACTGTCAGCGGCAAATCCAGGAAGAAACTGGTACCTGCGCCCATGCTGCTTTTAACGCTTAATTGGCCGTGCAATATCGAAGTCGCAATGTTATAGCAAATATTCAAGCCCAGGCCACTGCCTCCCTGTCCCAGTTTAGTGGTAAAAAAGGGATCAAAAATACGTTTTTGATTTTCTTCGGGTATGCCTGCGCCATCGTCCGAAAAGCCGATCAAAACACGCTGGTCATCTATCAGCGATACATCAATGCGCATGTGGCCAGATTCGACTTGATCAAAAGCATGCAGGATGGAGTTTTCTACCAGGTTGCTGATCACCTGCCCCAGCGATCCTGGGTAGCTGTCCATGTGGATGTTATAGGGGACGTTCAGTTCTATCGTATGGCCAGTCTGGGTAATGCGGATGTTCAGAGTGGCGATAATGTCGTGCAGGACCTGGCGCAAATCAAAGCTGCGCCTTTGCTCTGAAGTACGGTCCACTGCCACCTGTTTGAAGCTGCTGACCAGGGTGGCGGCGCTGCTTAGGCCGCGCATCAATATCTCGGATGAAGTTTTGACTTCTTCGCAAAAATTATTCAGGTCAGAACGGCGCAGGGTCTGACCTTGCAGTTTGCTGTGCAAGACTTTGCTGCCATCCTGCAGGGTGCTGGCGACCAGCAGGCAATTGCCTATCGGCGTATTCAGTTCATGCGCAACACCGGCCACCAGTGAGCCCAGTGCGGCCAGTTTTTCCTGTGCCAGCAAATGTTCCTGGGTTTGTTTCAGGCGCAGATAGGCATCGGCATTACCGAGGGCGATCGCACCATAGGCACACAAGGAACGGAAAATCATTTTCTCGCGCGCGCCATACACAAACTGCCGGGAAGATTGTATGGTCATGGCACCCAGCACCCGTTCGCCGATAATCAGTGGCGCAAACAGCATGCTGTGTACTTTTTCTGTACCGGGTATCAGGCCCGGCAAATCGTCTTCGCCAGCCAGGTCTATGGAAATCTCGCTTCTTTCTCTCACGCAGCGCACCGAATTGGAGACCATGCTGTGCATGTACACGGTATCCGGCTCTATCGGCTCGCCGTTTTCCACACCAAAGGCGGACGTCATGCTTTGCTGGTCATCGTTCATGAGATAGATGACAAAGGCGGTGACGTGCAGCAAATCGTGGACGTGACGGTTGAGTGCATCGAAGACAGCGGCAGCGTCCAGGCTGCCAGTAATCTCCTGCCCTATCGCACCCAGTTTTTCCAGCACTGCACTGGTCTGTTGCAAGACTTCGGCACGCTCTGCTTCGGCTGCAGCCAATTGGCGCAGGTGTTCGCTTTCTGCCTTCATCAGTTCAGTCTGCTGATTCAGCTGCATGGCATTGACGCGATTCGCTGCTTCCTGCTTATGGATTTTTTCACGCGCAGCAATTGCTTCGCGGCTGTATTCATAGGCTTCTTTAAAACTGCCGACAGCAGCGTAGGCATTTGCCAGTTCCTGATACAGTTCGCCCGGCACGGCAAAGCCGCCAATATGGCTGGCAATATCCATGGCCATGCCAAGATAATACAGCGGTGCGCTGGCCGCCTGCATGTCGGCCGGGGGTGGCAAGAAATGCCGTGCGTGCAAGGCCGCCAGCACCCGCAAGACTTCAACATGGCGATAGCTGTCCCTGCTGTGGCGCACCAGTTCCAGCGCATCCAGCGCTACCAGTTGCGCCTCTTGTGCCTGCCCAAGTTGCGACAGGGCAGCGGCATAGCCACGGCGTGAACCTATACGAAAATCCAGGTGGTCTTTATTGTCAGCCCAAAATATCAGTTCAGAAAAACTCTTCAGCGCGACATCGAAATCACCACGGTCCAGCGACAAATCACCCAGGTAACGCAGGGCCAGTAAATGTGAACGTGAACCGACGACGTTGTTCAGGATGGGAAAGGCGCTTTCCAGCATTTCCTTGGCACTATCCAGTCGCCCCAGACGGCGCAGAGTTTCCGACATCTGCAGCAGACAACTGGCGATACTGTTGGGCCAGCCGGTTTCGCGGGCGAGATTCAGGCCCTCCTGTATCCAGCGCAAGGCGGCCTGATGGTCACGCATGATGTTGAATGCATCCCCCACATTGCTGGCGATGCTGATCATGCGTCTTTTTTGCCCGTATTGCCGGGCAAATTCAAATACCTGTATGCCCCGTGCAGCCGATTGTGCGAAATCACTGCTCACGGAAGAGGTGTAAATCAGGAATTCGTTGATGTAACTGTTGATGAACGGGTCGTCAACCGCCGTTTCGGGATTATGGTTTGCATTCCAGCGCTCGATAGCGCGTGGCAGGTTGCGTAACACCATCTGGTTCGCCAGCAACGATTCCGCCACCAGCTCACGCATGCTGTCCTGGGCTTGACGGGCAAACAGGATGGCCCGTTCAACCTCGACTTCCATCACCTGCATGTCACCTTTCAGCAAACCGATACAGGCCAGCAGATAATGGGCATCTGCTGCCAGCATGCCAGTGCTGCGCGTTCTGTCATGCTCAGACAGTTGCAGGCTGGCCTCTGTCATTTGCTGCGCATTATCAAACTCACCAAACAACCAGGCGACCTCGGCCCTGACCAGCATCAGCCTGGCATGAATCAGGTCGGATTGAGGATCTTTTTTTGTTGCGGTAGCAAGCGACGACAACTCATGCTGCAACTGCTCTGCAGCATCCGCCAGCTTTAGCGCCCTGGCGGTATCGCGCTGACGAAAATGCCAGGCCAACCTGACCATCATTCGCAATAATTCTTGTCCCTGCAAACACGGCAACTCACATTCCCATTGTTTTACTTCGTCATCAGTAACGAACATGTCCATGGGATAAACGCTGGTATCAAAAGGCTAAGGTGGTTGAAATAAGTCCTATTCCAGAAATAGTATCAGATCAATGGGGAAAAGTTCACTTTATCCCATACCAGTTCAACATCATTTAAATAATGTTACCAAAAAGCTGCTAGTCATCAGCATGACAAGCTTGTTGTAAGCAAGCCATGTTAATGTTGAGGCAAAAATCTAAGTACCTGTTTACGATCTTACTGCGCGAGCGTGATCGGGGCTCATGCGCTGCTCAAAATGCTCATGTACTACAAGTACATTCCGCTTTTTGTGCTGCTCTTCACCCCGCTGACGCTCGCTCGCTACAGATCGTAAACAGGTTCTGAACGCGGGCTTATGCAATCGCACCCGCTTTTTTGGCTACCAATGTCAAAATATCATACGCTGCGACCAGTTCATTGTCCTGATTTGTCACTTCCACATCCCAGGCTACCACACCCTGCCCCACACCTTTGGCATCTTTCTTTTGCCTGTCTGTCTTGCGCTTGCAAGTCAGGCGCGCGCGTATGGTGTCGCCTATACCTACCGGCTTGATGAAGCGCAGGGTATCCAATCCATAGTTGGCCAATACCGGTCCCGGCGCGGGCGACACAAATAAACCGGCAGCAGCCGACAACACAAAATAACCATGTGCAATGCGCTTGCCGAAAGGGCTTTCTTTGGCAGCGATCTCATCAAAATGCATGTAGAAATAATCGCCGGACAAACCACCAAAGGCGACGATGTCGGCTTCAGCAACGGTGCGTCTGTGGGTCAGCAAGGACATACCGATCTGCAAATCTTCAAAATAGCGGCGGAAAGGATGGATGTCCGATTCCAGTACGGCAGCACCACGTACATGCTCTGCCGTCACCGCAGCCAGCATGGTAGGTGAACCCTGTACGGCGGCTCTTTGCAAATAATGCTTGACTGCCCGACCACCACCCAGTTCTTCACCACCACCGGCGCGGCCCGGGCCACCATGCTTCAATTGCGGCAAGGGGGAACCATGGCCGGTTGATTCTGGCGCTGACTCGGCATTCAATATCATCAGCCGACCATGTCTTGCCGCCATATGCGGTATCGCCATGGCAGCGACGTGCGGGTCTTTGGTGACCAGGGTGGCCACCAGGCTGCCATTGCCCTTTGCAGCCAGCATCAAGGCTTCCTGCATGTCCTGGTAAGGCATCAGGGTCGCCACCGGGCCAAAGGCTTCAATCTCGTGTACTGCCGAATTTTCCATTGGCTGACGACAGATGATCAGGGTCGGCGAAACGAAAGCCCCCTGTTCCAGCCCTTCACCCTGCAACTGCGCTGGCACTGTACCGCCGCAGATGATTTGATTGCCTGCTGCCAGTTGTTGAATGCTGGCGAGTACGTCGTGCTGCTGCGCGCGGCTTGCCAGTGGCCCCATCAGTACACCTCGCACACCTAGCACACCTTCAAGACGTGGGTCACCAACGACAGTTTTATCGAGCCTGGTGCGGATTTTTTCTGCCACAGCATCCAGTTGTGCTGCGGGCACCATGGCCCTGCGTATGGCCGTGCATTTTTGCCCGGCCTTGGCGGTCATTTCACGCACGACTTCCTTGACGTACAAATCGACTTCTTCATCACCGTCCACAATATCCGGCCCGAGTATCGCGCAATTCAGTGAATCGGCTTCGGCATTGAAGGGGATAGAACGGCGCACGATATTCGGGTGTACCTTCAATTGCGCCGCCGTGGCAGCAGAACCAGTGAAGGTGACGACATCGGTTTCTTCCAGCAAATCAAGCAAGTTACCGGTGGCACCAATGATCAGTTGCAGGCTGCCTTCGGGTAGCAAACCACTGACATGAATTTGCCTGACCAGGGCCTCGGTCAAATACGATGTCGCTGTTGCCGGTTTAACGATGCAAGGCATACCCGCCAAAAAGCTGGGGGCAAATTTTTCCAGCAAACCCCAGACCGGAAAATTGAAGGCGTTGATATGCACAGCCACACCCTGACGCGGCACCAGGATATGCGTGCCGGAAAAATGTCCCTGCTTACCCAGTTGCATGGCCGGGCCTTCGTGCACCACGTTCCCGGATGGGAATTCATTCGTGCCTATGCTGGCATAGGCAAATACGGTTCCAGCGCCACCTTCTATATCTATCCAGCTATCGCCGCGCGTCGCACCAGTATGCGATGAAATTGCGTACAGCGCTTCTTTATGTTCGGTCAGGTATTTGGCCAGGGCGCGCAAAATGGCAGCGCGCTGCTGAAAATCCAGCGCCAGCAGATTCTTCAGACCGATCTGTCTTGCATACGTCAGCGCTGCCTGAAAATCCAAAATTTCGACATGACTGGCGTAGATGGCACTGCCATCAATGGCACTATGCAAGACTTGCCGAGGCTCTGCACCTGTCCACACACCGGCTGTCCAGCTTTGCAAAATTTTCATGGGCTACTCTTTAATAATGAAATGAATCAGGACTTGATGCCATAAGCTGGCAAACCTGCTACCAGTGCAATGCGCGGGCGATTTTCTTCAACGGCAGTCAGGGCTTCCACCTCCTGCATGCTGGCGAGTGAACGCCGCGTCAGGGCATGGTATTGCGCCGTACCTTCAGTCTTCCAGGCGATCTCTTCTTCACGCAAAGCACGTGCAATGCGCGCCGGTGCCCCCATGACCAGGCTGCGCGCTGGCACATCCATACCGGCCTTGACAAAGGACATGGCCGCGACGATGGATGATTCGCCGATGACAGCCAGGTCCATGACCACGGCATTCATGCCCACCATGACGTTCCTGCCTATGCGGCAGCCATGCAATACTGCGCCATGGCCGATATGCCCATCCAGCTCCACCACCGTATCACTGTGCGGGAAACCATGGATAACGCAGGTGTCCTGCACATTCCCCCCTTCTTCCAGGACGATGCGGCCAAAGTCGCCGCGCAGACTGGCAGACGGGCCGATATAACAGCCTGGCCCGACAATCACATCGCCAATCAGCGTAGCGCTGGGGTGCACATAGGCAGTGGGATGCACCACCGGTATCAGGCCATCGATTGCATATACTTTCATACCATATACCTCTGCTTGCATTTTTTGCGTATTTTTTCTTTAATTGCTAGTAATGTAGTGCTGCACTAGGCCCCGGGCCGCTTGTCTACGACCCGCCTGGCCTTGCCTACCAAGGTGCGTTCTATGCTGTTGGCGGGCAGTATGCTGACATGGCAACTGACGCCGATAAAGGTTTTGATATGGTGTTCAAGCTGCTGGCGCAATTGCTTCACATCCTGCTCTGACAGCGTACCCGATACGTCGGGGCGGAGTTCGGCGACGATGTCGAGTTTATCCATATGCCCTTCACGCGTCACCACCAGTTGATATTGCGGTGCCAGTTGCGGATGTTTGAGTATCAGTTCTTCTACCTGGGTCGGAAATAAATTCACACCACGGATAATGAGCATGTCGTCAGAACGTCCGGTGATTTTACCCATGCGACGCATGGCGCGTGAAGTGGGCGGCAGCAAACGCGTCAGGTCGCGGGTGCGATAGCGTATGACGGGGAAAGCTTCCTTGCTCAGTGAAGTAAATACCAGTTCACCTTCTTCACCATCGGGCACAACTTCACCAGTATCCGGGTTGATGATCTCGGGGTAAAAATGGTCTTCCCAGATCACCGGCCCGTCTTTGCTTTCTATGCATTCGCTGGCAACACCGGGGCCCATGACTTCAGACAAGCCATAAATATCAACGGCATCAATACCGGCGCGCATTTCGATTTCACTGCGCATGGCATCAGTCCAGGGTTCGGCACCGAAGATGCCTATACGCAGCGAGGTGTTGGCGGCATCCATGCCCTGGCGCGTCATTTCTTCTATGATGTTGAGCATATAAGAAGGTGTGACCATGATGATGGATGGCTGGAAATCCTGTATCAGTTGTACCTGCTTTTCTGTCTGCCCGCCTGACATGGGGATCACCGTACAGCCCAGACGTTCTGCCCCGTAATGCGCACCCAGGCCACCGGTAAACAGGCCATAGCCATACGAAACTTGCACAATGTCCCCAGCCCGACCACCGGCAGCACGTATCGAGCGCGCCACCAGGTCTGCCCAGGTATCAATATCTTTTTGCGTGTAACCCACCACCGTAGGCTTACCCGTGGTGCCGCTGGAGGCATGTACCCGCAGCACTTTTTCACGCGGTACGGCAAACATGCCGAAGGGATAGTTGTCGCGTAAATCCTGCTTGCCGGTGAAAGGAAATTTCGCCAGGTCGGCCAGGGTTTTCAAATCCTCAGGGTGCACCCCTGCTGCATCAAAACTGGCGCGGTAATGCGGGACATTGCTGTACACATGTTGCAGTGTCCATTTCAGGCGTTGCAATTGCAGGGACTGCAGCTCATCCTTGCTGGCTGTTTCTATCGCATCCAGGCCTGTCGCTATTTTCCTGTTTGTTTTGCTGTCTGTGTTGTCTGCCATGTTTTGTCTCCTGCTGATAGCTCTCTATTCGTCTCTATTTTTGATGACTAAACACAGGTTCAAGTGGGAACTGCATTTTCCCGCAACACCAGGCCCGGCACCACTTCAGCATTCAGCTTATGCGACTTGCCACGAAACAGGGCAATCAACTGCCCATGTTGATTCGTCAGGCGTGCATCGTAAATGCCGGTACGGCCAGTCAATGATTGCTCGGTCACGGTCGCGGTGATGACATCCGCTTCCCGCCCCGGCAATAAATATTCTATGCTGCAACCGGCGGCGACTGTCACCTGGTTACGACTATTGCAGGCGAAGGCAAACGCACTGTCAGCCAGGGTGAACAGATAGCCACCGTGGCAGGTCTGGTGTCCATTCAGCATAGCCGGCCTGATGCGCATGCTGAGGGTTGCAGTACCTTCCGCCACGTGCACGATTTGCATATCCAGCCCGCGCGTTGCGGCATCGCTGGCGAACATGGCAGCAGCCGTAAGTTCTGCCATGTGCTGGTGGTCGTTGGCGACCTGCTTGCTTACTTGACTGATCTCTGTGTTCATCAATGCTGTTCCTCAAGGTAGTTACATTACATCCAGGCTTACTTGCCGACAAACTTTGGCGCACGCTTCTCGACAAACGCCGCCACGCCTTCACGATAATCCTGGCTTTGCCCCAGCTCGCGCATCATGCTGGTTTCCAGTACCAGTTGCTGTTCCAGCGTATGTTGCGGGCTGGCGTAGATCGCTTGCTTGGTCAACGCCAGACCCTTGGTCGGGGCGGATGCAAAATGCCTGGCCAGGGCCATGGCTTCGGCCTGCAACTGATCATCGTCGACGCATTTCCAGATCAGGCCCCATTGCTCTGCCTGTTCAGCACTGATCTTGCCACCCAGCATGGCTGCACCCATGGCCCTGGCCGTACCCAGTGCACGCGGCAGGAAATACGTGCCGCCGGTATCGGGTATCAGGCCCAGCTTGCAAAAGACTTCAACAAAACTGGCAGAACGCGCTGCCAGTACGATGTCGCATGCCAGCGGCAGGTTGGCACCGGCACCGGCTGCGACGCCATTCACAGCGCAAATGACGGGCATGGGCAAGGCACGCAGGGCCAGCACCAGCGGCGCATAATATTTTTCTACCGATGCGCCCAGATCGGGTGGTACATCACCTCCTTTCACGGCCCGGTCAGACAAATCCTGGCCGGCGCAAAAACCGCGTCCGGCACCGGTCAATACCATGACGCGCACCGAGGCATCGGCTCGCAGCGTGGCCAAGGCATCCTGTATTTCCAGGTGCATGGCGACGTTGAAGCTATTAAGTTTTTCCGGGCGGTTCAAAGTCAGGTGGGCAATGCCGTCGCTGATGTGAAACAGGATGTGGGAATAGTTCATTCAATTCTCGCTATCAAAATCCAGGGTCAGGGTATCGCTGACCGGAAAGCTCTGGCAGGTCAGCACGAATCCGCGTGCTACTTCATAATCTTCCAGCGCATAATTCCTGTCCATATCCACCTTGCCCTCCATCACTTTGGAGCGGCAGGTGGAACAGACACCGCCCTTGCAGGAATAACGCATATCATGCCCCAGCTTGAGGGCGGCATCCAGCACGGATTCGCGGTCTTTTTCCATCTCGAAATGGGTGTGATGTCCATCCATGATGATGGTCACGGCGCAAGATGATTTACCCGGCAAAGGCTGGTTGCTGGCCACATGCCGGTGCGCCGGTATGCTGGCGGCAAATAATTCGATCTTGATATGCTCTTTGGGCATGCCGCTTTGTTGCAAGGCTGCGCTGACCGCCTGCATCATGTCTTCCGGCCCGCAGATGAAAGCGGCATCCATATCGGAAATACGTATCCATTTATCAAACAGGTTCAGACATTTTTCTGCGGTGATGCGACCATTGAACAAGTCTATATCCTGCCGTTCACGACTCATGATGTAGACCAGGTTCAGGCGTTGCAGGTAGCTGTCCTTCAACGCCGCCAGTTCTTCCTTGAACATGACAGTAGACGATGCGCGATTGCCATACACCAGAGTGAATTTGCTGTGCGGTTCGCTTTGCAGGGTGGTTTTGATGATGGACAATATGGGTGTGATGCCACTACCTGCGGCAAAGGCAAGATAGTGTTTTTTGTGCGCAGCAGCCAAGGGAAAATTGAAATGCCCCATGGCAGGCATGACATCGATAGCCATGCCCGTACGCAGGCTGTCATGCACCCAGTTGGAAAACACGCCGCCCTGTACGCGTTTGATGGCGACACGCAATTGCCCATCCTGCACGGCAGAACAAATCGAATACGAGCGCCGTACATCTTCACCATCTATCTGCGCGCGCAGAGTCAGGTGTTGCCCTTCACGATAGGCAAACTGTGCCTGCAAATCAGTTGGCACGGCAAAGTTCAATACCACGGCATCGCGGGTTTCTGGCCGTATCTGGCTGACTGTCAGCGGGTAAAATTTACTCATTTACAGTGGTCTCCTCTCTTATTTTTATTACTTCTTATTACTTCTTATTACTCGCTCAGTGCGGCTTGAAGTAATCAAAAGGTTCCAGGCAAACCCGGCATTTGTACAAAGCCTTGCAAGCCGTTGATCCAAACTGACTGACCAGTTGCGTATCGGCAGAACCGCATTGCGGGCAAGCGATGGCGGGCTGCACTTCGCGATAACGCTGTATGGATGAGATATCAACCACCTTTTGCTGTGGTGGCGCAATGCCATAGCCACTGAGTTTTTGTTTGCCCGCTTCTGTCATCCAGTCGGTACTCCAGGCGGGTGACAATTGATAAACGATGCTGGGTGTGTTGATGCCATGCGCCTGCAAGGTCTTGCCAATTTCTTCTGCGATGACATCCATGGCCGGGCAGCCAGAATACGTAGGCGTAATGGTGATGACACATTCTGCCCCCTGCCATTCCACCGAGCGGACAATGCCCAGGTCCGTCACTGAAATGACCGGGATTTCCGGGTCGCTGACCTCACCCAGCCATTGCCATATCTGCGCTGTTGTGGCAATTGGGTCTGTCCTGTCTGCTCCGGCAGTGGCTACCATTGCGCGCCCGGATAAGCGCGCTGCAAGAACTGCATCTCGGCCAGCAGGTAACCCATGTGCTCAGTATGCACGCCTTGCTTGCCGCCCTTGTGCATCCAGCTATTGGCAACTGGCAAGTGCAAGGTGGCGGCATGCATGATATCGGCAATATGCGCATCCCAGGCTGGTTTCAATGCCGACGGCAAGGGCGCCACACCCGCGGCATACATGCCGATATCAATATCATCATCCATGAACATTTCACCGCTGAAGCGCCACAGCTCTTCCAATGCAGCCTGCATCATTTGATGGCTTAATGCCGTGCCATCCCCCAGGCGCACCACCAGGTCGCTGCTGCGACGCAAATGGTAAGTCACTTCTTTCAGCGATTTTTCTGCGATGGCGGCAATCTGCTGATCCGTGGATGACTTCAGCGCCTGCAGGTAGTGGTAATGCCAGGTATCAAACAAGAATTGCCGTGTCAGGGTATCGGCATAGCTGCCATTCGGCTGTTCGACCAATAAGAAATTATGAAAGTCGTGGGCATCACGCAAGAAAACCAGTTTGTCTTCTGTGCGGCCCTTGCCTTCCAGTTCTGCCGCATAGGCATACCACAGTCTGGCCTGGCCTATCAAGTCAAGGGCGACATTGGTCAGTGCCATGTCTTCTTCCAGCGCTGGCCCCTTGCCGCACCATTGCGACAGCCGTTGGCTCAGCACCATGACATGATCTGCCAGACGCAAAACATGATTGAACTTGTGATTGAGCTTATCCTCAGACATCTCAACTCTCCAGAAATGATGTGCCTGCTGTGCAGGCAGGATTCAATTAAAGATTCTTGACTTCATCCGGCATGGGGAAAAAAGTCGGATGCCGGTACACCTTGCTGTCCGATGGTTCAAACAGCGCTTCCTTGTCGCCCGGGCTGCTGGCAAAAATGTCGCCTGCACGCGCCGCCCAGATGCTGACGCCTTCACTGCGACGCGTATACACATCACGCGCATGGTTGATCGCCATTTCCGCATCCGGTGCATGCAAGCTACCCACATGTTTGTGTGCCAGGCCATGCTGGCTGCGGATAAAAATTTCCCACAAGGGCCATTCTTTGCTCATGATCTGTCTCCAGTTTTTACGCGCTTTGTTTTTTATCGTGCTGCTTGTCTGCATGCGCCTGCAAGGCATCACGAAACCAGGCACCATCTTCATACGCCTTGACGCGGGTGCGCAGGCGTTCACGGTTGCAGGGGCCATTGCCTTTCAAGACCTGGTAAAACTCATCCCAATTGATTTCACCAAAATCATAATGTCCGCGTTCTTCATTCCATTTAATAGCGGGATCAGGCAATTGCAGGCCCAGGTATTCAATCTGCGGCACAGTCTGGTCCACCATGCGCTGGCGCAATTCATCGTTGGAAAAAAGCTTGATACGCCATTGTGCCGATTGCGCACTATTTACCGATGCCGCATCTGACGGGCCAAACATCATCAGCGCCGGCCACCAGTAACGGTTCAGGGCATCTTGCGCCATGGCTTTTTGTTCTGCCGTGCCGCGACACAATGTCATCATGATGTCGTAGCCCTGGCGCGCATGGAAGGATTCTTCCTTGCAGACACGGATCATGGCGCGAGAATAAGGGCCGTAAGAACAGCGGCACAGTGGTATCTGGTTGATGATGGCAGAACCATCGACCAGCCAGCCTATGGCACCCATGTCAGCCCAGCTTAAGGTCGGGTAATTGAAGATGCTGGAATACTTGGCCTTGCCGGAATGCAGGTCAGCCAGCATGTCATCACGCGATACCCCCAGGGTTTCGGCGGCGCTGTACAAGTACAGTCCATGCCCTGCTTCATCCTGGATTTTTGCCAGCAGGATGGCTTTGCGTTTCAGGGTAGGTGCGCGGGTGACCCAGTTCCCCTCGGGCAACTGACCGACGATTTCAGAATGCGCATGCTGGGAAATTTGCCGTATCAGGGTTTTCCTGTAGGCATCAGGCATCCAGTCCTTGGCTTCGATGCGGATACCGGCATCGATTCTTTCCTGGAAGGCGCGCTCTGCATCACTTAATTCTTCTGGCGTGCGGACTTTTGAAAGACCTGTTTCCACTAATTGTGCATACATGACCACATCTCCTTCTGTGCACTTAATAAAAATACAAAAACCTTGATCTGCCTCAAACAATTATATGATACAGTTTTTATTGATGTTAGTATTTTTTTGTATCATTTAATTTAAATAGGTATTTCCGCATGAAAATAGCGGGCTGTAAATCTGAGTGTGCGGAGCCAGGCTTGGGTAAAATCTGTCTGACATCATCTGGCCCTTAATCTAAAAGTATCGTATGCGAAATGAAGCAAAAATCCAGGACTGGATAGAACTATGCATAGCGAGGGACCCGCCGCGCGCCAAATCATTGGTGATGACGGTGTTTGGCGATGCCATAGCGCCCCATGGCGGCAGTATCTGGCTGGGGGAATTGATCGCACTGATGGGTCATTTCGGTATCAGTGACCGCCTGGTGCGCACCAGTGTCTTCAGGCTGACCGATGAAGGCTGGCTGGAAGCGCAACGCGACGGTCGCCGCAGCAGCTATCAACTGGCAACGGCCACCTATGCCCGTTTCCAGCATGCGTATAAAAGGGTGTATACACAGCAATCCCCGGTCTGGGATAAACACTGGACGCTGCTAATTACCAGCAATGGCGATGTAGGCAGCGGCAATAAAAACCTGTTGAAGAAGGAATTAAGCTGGGAAGGTTTTCGCCAGATCAATACCGGCGTCTTTGCCCATCCACAGGCAGATAAAGTGGCCTTGCAGGATATTCTGGAACGCACAGGCTACCGCGACCAATTGCTGATCTGCAGCGCCAGCGATGATGATCAGTTGCAGGGCCTGCCCTTGCATACGCTGATCAAGTCGCACTGGCAACTGGATGAAATCAATGCCAGTTACCAGGAATTCATCCACAACTTTTCCCCGCTGTTGAAATTAATCAGCAACCAGGATCTGCCAGCCCCCGCCGCCTTTGTCATACGCAGCCTGCTGATCCACAACTTCCGCCGCACCCAATTGCATGACCCGCACCTGCCGGCAGAATTGCGCCCGGCTGACTGGGCGGGTGGCAAAGCGTATCAACTGTGCCGCGCCGTGTATCAATGCTGCTATCAGCAGGCAGAACAACTGTTATCGGAAGCCCTGGCCAGCAGTAGCAGTAGCACCGGGCTCGCTGGAGATGCGTTGCAACAGCGCTTTGCCGACTGATAGTCACAGTACGACAAAATAAAACGCGGAGCAGTCATGAACCGGTCCGCGTTTTTTTATCTGCAAGAATCAATCTGCAAAAATCAGATTGGCATCAGTATGCTTCTATCAGATTTCTTCGTACAAAGGCAGGGTCAGGAATTCAGCGAAATTTTCTGAAGTCGACATCTCTTCAAAAATATGCGCTGCGCGGTCATATGTGGCACCTGTGCCTGCGATTGCTTTTACTTTGAGCAATTCTTCCGGAATCATGGCACGCACCATGTCGGCAGTGACCTTGCGGCCATCTTCCAGATTACCCTTGGCCGAACGTATCCATTGCCAGACTTGTGAACGGCTGATTTCTGCGGTTGCTGCATCTTCCATCAGGTTATGGATAGGTACGCAACCATTGCCAGCCAGCCATGCACCCAGGTAATGGATGCCGACGTTGATGTTGTAACGCAGGCCGGCTTCAGTGATCGGTGTTTCTGGCTGGAAGTTCAGCAAATCCTTGGCACTGACTTCGATATCAGGGCGCTGTTTGGAAATCTGGTTCGGTGCATCACCCAAGACTTTTTTGAATTCTGTCATCGCCAGTTCAACCAGGCCAGGATGCGCTACCCAACCACCATCGTAGCCATCCGTTGCATCACGCGCTTTGTCATTGCGTACACCGCCCATGGCGATCTCATTTTTCTCAGGATCGTTCTTGATAGGGATCAGTGCGGCCATACCGCCAATCGCTGGCGCATTGCGCTTGTGGCAGGTCTTCAGCAACAGCAGCGCATAAGAACGCATGAAAGGCGCAGTCATGGTGACCTTGGCGCGGTCTGCCAGGCAGAAGTTTTTATCGTTCTTGAATTTCTTGATGCAAGAGAAAATATAATCCCAGCGACCGGCATTCAGGCCTGAACTATGTTCACGCAGTTCATACAAAATCTCATCCATCTCAAAAGCAGCAACGATGGTTTCGATCAGCACGGTGGCCTTGATGGTGCCTTGTGCCAGGCCGATTTCATTTTGTGCCATGACAAAAATATCGTTCCACAGACGGGCTTCCAGATGCGATTCCATCTTCGGTAAATAGAAGTAAGGGCCAGCGCCGCGTGCCAGTTGCTCTTTGGCGTTATGGAACAGGAACAGGGCAAAGTCAAAGATACCGCCAGAGATGCGCTTGCCATCAACCAGCACATGTTTTTCATCCAGGTGCCAGCCGCGTGGGCGCACGACCAGGGTAGCGATCTTGTCATTCAGTTTGTAGGACTTGCCATTTTGTTCCAGGCTGATGGTACGACGCACGGCGTCGCGCATATTGATCTGGCCGGTGATCTGATTATCCCAGTTCGGGGTGTTCGAATCTTCAAAATCGGTCATGTAGCTGTCAGCGCCTGAGTTGAAGGCGTTGATGACCATCTTGCGCTCTACCGGGCCGGTGATTTCTACACGGCGGCATTCCAGCGCTTTGGGGATAGGCGCAATCTTCCAGTCACCTTCGCGGATGTGCAGGGTTTCTGGCAAGAAGTCTGGTGTCTCGCCCGCATCCAGGCGCTTGGCGCGTTCTACGCGGGCGGCCAGCAATTGCTGGCGGCGCGGTTCAAATGCGCGGCTCAGTTTGGCAACCAGGGCCAGTGCCTCGGGTGTCAGAATCCCGGCAAAACCTGGCTTGATTTCGCCAGTAATTTGCATGCCTTCAGGTAAAGTCAGTTGTGTCATGATGGTCTCCAAAAAAATAATGTAAAACGAAATCAGTGGCGGTGTTTTTCAACAAAGGCAATCAGGTCTTGCAGCTTGCGTCCTTCGCCATGCGGCGTGACGCCCAGTTGTTCGAGCGGCGCATTTTGCCGGTTGACCCAGAAGGTGGTGTAGCCAAACCAGGTGGCGCAACAGGCATCCCAGCAATTGCTGGATACAAACAGGATATTCTTGGCTGGCACACCAAATACATCGGGTGCCATTTGATAGGCCTCGGGTGCAGTCTTGAATTTTTTGACGGCGTCCACCGACAGCAAATGACTGAACAGACCCTGCATGCCAGCCGCATCGACCGCTGACTGTAGCATGTGTAGATTACCGTTCGATAAAATCGACAGCTTCAAACCCTGCCTGTGCAAATCTTGCAGCACTGCCAGGTTTTCAGGAAAGGCTTGCAGGCGCGCATACTGGCCCATCAGGGTATTTTGCGCATCCAGGCTCAGCTCCAGCCCCAGCTTCTGGCAACAGAAGAGCAAGGCATCCTGTGTCACTTCCCAAAATGGCTTGTACATGCTGCACATGGTACGCAGGCGCGTGTATTCAATCTGCTTGTCGCGCCACAATTCAGCCAATGCCCGTCCCTTGCCGGGAAACAGCTTGTCTGCCTGTTCACTGATGGAATACACATCGAACAGGGTACCGTAGGCGTCAAAGGCGATGGCTGATATGGGCATGATTTTAGGACTGGATGGTCAGGGTATCAAAAATGCATCAAAAGTGAGGTTTCAAAAATTTGAATCGCAAATAACATGAAAGCAGTATATTCAATATAAAATCACATAATCATCGAATTTCATCACTACATCTTTTCATTTTAGTTGCAAATGGAAGATTAACCAGCCAGACTGCCATGGATCAATTCAAACAACTCTCGACTTTTGCCGAAGTGGCAACACGTGGCAGCCTGTCCGCAGCTGCCCGGGCTGAAGGCGTGGCCCCGGCCATGATAGGCCGCCGCCTGGATGCACTGGAAGAACGCCTGGGTGTCAAACTCTTGCAGCGCACTACCCGCAAGCTGGCGCTGACCAATGAAGGCGAAGCCTTTCTGGAAGATTGCCAGCGCATCCTGGCGGACCTGGAAGCAGCAGAAGGTGCAGTGTCTGAACGCAGCGTTCGCGCCAGCGGTACCCTGACGATTTCAGCCCCGGCCGGTTTTGGCCGCCAGCACGTGGCACCATTGATGCCCTCTTTCCTGAGCGAACACCGCGACGTCAAACTGACGCTGAGCCTGAATGACCGCGTGGTGGATTTGATCGGTGAAGGTATAGACGTGGCGATACGCATCGCCGCACTGACCGATTCCAACCTGATCGGCGTCAAGCTGGCTGACAACAAGCGCGTAGTGGTGGCCTCACCCGCCTACATCAAGCGCCATGGCACACCGCAGACACTGGATGAACTCAGCAAGCACAATTGCCTGGCTTTCAGCGCCGATGGCAGCCAGCGTGGCTGGACCTTTCGCCAGAACGGCAAGAATGTCACGCTGAAAGTAGAAGGCAATATGGTCTGCAATGACGGCGAGGTCTTACACGACTGGGCGCTGTCAGGCAAGGGCCTGGCCTGGCGTTCGATGTGGGAAGTGGGGGCAGAAATTGAAAGCGGCAAACTGATCACGGTACTGGATGAATTCAATGCGCCAGGCAACGATATCTATGCGATATTCGCCCAGCGCCGCCACCTGCCCCTGCGCATACGCGCCTTCATCGACTTTCTGCGGCATGCCTACAGCCAGCCGAATTACTGGAAGAAATCCTGACGTGTTTTAATAATTTGAGAAACCAGTCCAAAGGCTGTCAGTAAAGACTGTTAGTAAAGGCGTGACTTGGAGCAGGACAGTAGAAACCCAGACTTTAGCCAGGCTGCCCATTTTTGGCAGCCTGCTCACGCAGTTTGTCTTTCTTGCTTTTGCGTGCCCCCTTGATGCCGCCTGTTGGCGCATCAGCGTTAGCTTCAGGCTCTGCCTTGTTTGCTGCAATTGCAGTAGGTTCAAAACCGGCGATGGTTTCGCGGGGCACACGTTTGTCCTGGCGTTTTTCTATCAGACGGAAATGCATTTCATGCTCGGCCACGATAAAACTGATCGCCGTGCCACTCGCCCCAGCGCGGCCCGTGCGGCCTATGCGGTGGAGGTAATCATCCGCCGAGCGTGGCAAATCATAATTAACGACCGCAGGCAGACCGGCAACGTCAATACCACGGGCTGCCAGGTCAGTGGCAACCAGTACCTGTATGCGATTTGCCTTGAAGTCGGTCAGCATGTGCTGGCGCGCGCCCTGACTGGCATCGCCGTTAAATGCCTCTGCCTTGATACCCGCTTTTTTCAATTTATTGCTGACTGTGTCACTCGCATATTTGGTGGCGACAAAGACCAGCACGCGTTCCCATTGCTGATCTTTGATCAGATGAACCAGCAGGCGGGTGCGCTTGTCGCCATCAACTGCAATCGTCCTTTGCGCGATATCAGGCAGGTTTTCAGCCAGATCGGCAATCGCAACGCGCCGGGGTTCATGCAACAAGGCCAGTGCCAGTTTTTTGACTGCCGGTGAGAAGGTGGCTGAGAAAAACAGGTTCTGCCGTTTGGCAGGTAACTGCTCAAGGATGCGTTTGATTTCTTCGGCAAAGCCCAAGTCCAGCAGGCGGTCTGCCTCATCCAGCACCAGTGTCGCCACGTCTTTTAAAGACAGGGCATTGTTATCCAGCAAATCCAGCAAGCGTCCCGGCGTGCTGATGACGATATCCGCCCCACCACGCAAATGCATCATCTGCGGATTGATAGAGGCACCGCCATAAATCACGGCTACTTTCAACTTGTTTGGCAAGTGCGCTGCCAAAGCCTCGATTGTTTGGCCTACCTGCCCGGATAATTCACGGGTAGGTACCAGCACCAGGATGTTGACTTTACGTGCCTTATTGCTCTCGTTATTGCTATCTTTGCCGCTCTCTTCCGCTTCTTGCTGCATATGTTGCTGCATACGCTGCAATAATGGCAGAGCAAACGCGGCTGTCTTGCCCGAACCAGTCTGTGCCAGTGCCATGACATCCTCGCCAGCCAAGATTGCCGGAATAGCCGCTGTCTGCACCGCAGTCGGTGTCTCATACTGACGTGCAGCAATGGCTTGCAAAAGTTCCGGGATCAGGCCCAGGGATTCAAAAGTCATGGATAAATTGGAGAAGGGGAAAAAGAAATTCTGTATCGAACGTTACATTAGTGTAGTGCTGCACGCAGGGATGTCGCCCCATTCATGCGCATTATAGTGCAATTGTGATGCAGCGAAAAATGCCTTGGATGGCATGAGAAATATAAGCAAGACGCTAAACCTAGCACTAAAACTGAGAAAAACCCTCGGTCAAATACATTGAATCTGGCGAGCGCATCTACGCTCACCAGATATTGCAAAAAAACCGCGCAGAATTACAGACTCAATTAAAACTCTTCCCAGTCATCCTGTGCCGCCGATGGCGCTTTCCTGATGGTTTTTTCTGGTTTGCTGGCAGGCAGTGATTTGACTGCCGGGCGTTTGGCCAGCGGGTTTTCTTTTGCCGTCGCTTTGGCCGGGGCTATCGTTGCCGGTTTGGCTGCGGCATTGTCTTTCACATCCAGTTTGAAAATACTGACGGCATGATTGAGGTTGCTGGCCTGATCGCGCATGCTGCTGGCGGCTGCGGCAGCCTGTTCCACCAGCGCCGCATTTTGCTGGGTGGCTTCATCCATCTTGCTAATGGCCTGGCTCACCTGGTTGATACCATCTCTTTGCTCGGCACTGGCAGAGGTAATTTCCGCCATGATGTCGGCAACGCTTTTAATGGACACCACAATCTCGTCCATGGTTTTACCTGCATCATCTACCAGGCGGGAACCGATTTCCACCTTGTCGACGGAGTTGCTGATCAGTTCCTTGATTTCCTTCGCCGCATTGGCCGAGCGTTGCGCCAGATTGCGCACCTCGGTCGCCACCACGGCAAAGCCACGGCCCTGCTCGCCGGCACGGGCGGCTTCGACGGCGGCATTCAGCGCCAGTATATTGGTCTGGAAGGCGATACCATCAATCACGCCGATGATGTCGACGATTTTCTTCGAGCTTTCCTTGATTGATGACATGGTGTGGACCACATTCCCCACCACTTGCCCACCCTTGCTGGCCACTTCTGATGCGTTCGATGCCAGGGTATTGGCCTGACGCGCATTGTCGGCATTTTGCTGGACGGTGGAAGTCAGTTCTTCCATCGAAGAAGCGGTTTCCTCCAGGCTGGCAGCCTGTTGCTCTGTACGACTGGACAAGTCCATATTGCCGGTAGCGATTTCTTCTGAAGACACGGCGATGGAGCCACTCGATTGACGTACCATCATCACGGTCTGCATCAGGCTTTGGCGCATGTTTTCCAGTGCAGACACAAGCTGCCCCATCTCATCCCGAGAAGATGGTTTCAGTTGCTGCGTCAGGTCACCATTACCGATCGCTTCAAACTGGGTAATCGCCTGCTTCAACGGACGGGAAATAGCCGTCAACAAGAAATAAGCCGACACAAATACCGCAACCAGGCCACCAATCACACCAAAGGCATCGACCCACACAAAAGTAGTGAATGCCTGTTCGCTTTCTTTCAAGGATTCGGCTGCGCCAATGAACTGGTATTCACTCAATTTCTCCATCTTGTCCGAATAAGCACTGTAGGCAGGCGGCACCACTTTCATGTTCAGGTTGTCTGCCTCCTCCTTATTGCCAGCCTTCATGGCATTGAGCATGGGCGTATGACCGTCCTTGATGTATTTATCCCTTAAGGCAGCGACCTCATCGGAAATTTTCTTTTCTTCCGGGTCTTGCGGCAAGGACAGGTATTTTTTCCAGTAAACGTCTGACTGGCTCAGAAATGCCTCGGACTTCTTGATGGTCTCTGCCGTATCCGGAAATTCTGGATGGGCAATCGCACGGTCAAGAGAAGTGCGCGCGCGCAGGATCAGCACCCGGGATTGGCCTAAAGCTTCGACTGAGGGCAATTGATTGGTGAATAGATCCTTGATGACGGCATTACTGCCCCTGACACCATACACACCCATCAAACCACCGATGACCAGCATCACTGCCATAAAAGACATGGCACCTATCAGTCTTAATCTGATTGTCAGATTGAACATTACGACTTCTCCCTTTTTTCTTCCGAGTCAGTTTGGTACAAGAATACAAAGATTCTTATTTCGAATATTGATAAGGGACAACTTTAATGCATGAATTGCCATCCGAGTATAAATAACTTTACAAACTGCGCATAAAATTTGTGTTCATGGATACAAGTTCATACAAAAATAGGCACAAAAAAAATCCCCGACGAATCGGGGATTTTTTAGCGCAAAACTAGACTAACATTTCAGCAATTAGATTGCTTCGATGTTGGAAGCTTGCTTGCCTTTAGGGCCTGTAGTTACTTCGAAAGTAACGCGTTGGTTTTCTTTCAAAGATTTGAAGCCGTTAGATTGGATAGCGGAGAAATGAGCAAACAGATCTTCACCGCCTTCATCTGGAGTGATGAAGCCGAAACCTTTTGAATCATTGAACCATTTAACAATACCTGTTGCCATTACAATTTCCTATTTCAGTTAATGTGGGCATATGCCCGATAGATCGTTTCAACCAAGTAAGAAATGACAGACTGATACTGCACTACCACTTTGAATCTCAACGACCGAATGATTATACGCAGAATTTCATGAAAAAGTAAAATAAAACACATAGTCATCACGGAAACTTCAATTTTTCATGTTGCGCCACAGAAAATCAGTGGTTTTAAGCGCAGCTTACTGCCTGGACCGTGGTTTTCACGGCCAACACAGCCACCGGCTGCTTAATTTAGCTTGGCACCAAAATGCGCCGGGCGCTTACCCAAAAATGCCGACACGCCTTCCGCAAAGTCTGGCGTCATGGTGACCGAGGCAAATGCTTCGATTTCATCTGTGACCTGTTGTTCCAGCGAAGTCGATTCCGACTGGTAAATCAGGCGTTTCATCCGGGCATAGGTTTCATGCGGCCCACGCAATAAGCGCAGCGCCAGTTTTTCTGTCACGTCTTTCAATTGCTCTGGCGGCACCACCAGATTGACGAGCCCAAAAGCCAGCGCTTCATCGGCATCAAAATTTTCTGAAAACAATAACCATTCGAGTGCCTTGCGGTTACCCACCAGCCGCGGCAAAAACCAGGTATTGCCCACATCCGGGCTGGCACCGATTTTTGCATAGGCCATATTGAAACGCGTGCCCTTGGCAGCCACCACCAGATCAGCCGCATTCATGGTTCCCATGCTGCCGCCAGCCACCGCACCATGGACTGATGCAATCACGATAGCCGGTAAATTGTGCAGACGCAAAACGGCCTGGTTCAGTTCGGCACCGATTTCACGTATGGTTTCTGGCGAGGCCGGGTCACCCGGGCGAAAACTGGAAATATCGCCCCCCGCCCCAAACACCTTACCTTCGGCACGCACGATGACGACACGTATGCTGCGGTCATCAGCCAGTTCTTCTGTCAGCCGGTTCAGGCTGCGTATCTCGCTCATGCCCATCACATTCATGCTATCGGGATTATCAAATATCATGGTTGCCAATCCATTGGCTATTTCCAGACGTATGCTCATGTCAACCTCCTCTGGTTTTATGTTCTCCTATCATCGTAGTAAGAATGTCATAGAAAGGCAATCAGGCACGGCCATGTAACATGAAGCAGCGACGCCCGTGGCGATGCGCTCGCCTTTTTCGTTGCGTAAATCCATCAATACATTGGCGACACGCTTGCCCAGCAAATGACAAAAACGGATTTTTTCTTCTATGACAATTTTCAACACGTGTTGAAATTCGGGGTTAGCCAGAATGTTTTGCGTCATGCGTATCAGGGCGTGTTGACCTAGTCCTGTGTTGTTTCGTTGCACAAGGCAAACTAAGGCATTGCGTCCACCTTGTTGCCGGATCAAAATTGCAGTATCACAGCATCAATCCACTACACGTTTGGCCTTGAAATTATTTCAATCAAGCAATTGATTTAATAATTGCATCATCTTATAGTTCAAGACCAGAAAAGCCCGATATGGCCCATATGGCCCACCCACACCGGAGGATGAAATGACTGAAGCCTATCTTTTTGATGCGCCTCGCACGCCACGCGGCAAAGGGAAAAAGGATGGTTCACTGCATAGCGTCAAACCGGTGTCGCTGCTATCCGGGCTGATGCAGGACATGCAGCAGCGCCTGGCACTGGATACGGCACTGATCGATGATGTGGTGCTGGGTTGCGTGACGCCGATAGGCGATCAGGGTGCCGATATCGCCAAGACTGCGGCCCTCGCTGCCGGTTGGGACTGGCAGGTGGCCGGCGTGCAGCTCAACCGCTTTTGCGCTTCGGGTCTGGAAGCAGTTAACCTGGCGGCGCAAAAAGTACGTTCAGGCTGGGAAGACCTGGTAGTGGCAGGCGGTGTCGAATCGATGTCACGCGTGCCCATGGGGTCGGATGGCGGCGCCTGGGCGGCAGACCCGCAGACCAGCATGCAGACTGATTTTTTGCCACAAGGCATAGGTGCTGACCTGATCGCCACGCTGGAGGGTTTCAGCCGGGAAGATGTGGATGCCTTTGCCTTGCGCTCACAACAAAAAGCCACGGCCGCCAGGGCCGCAGGACGTTTCACCTCACTGCGGCCAGTGCGTGACCTGAATGGCCTGGTGATCCTGGCTGAAGATGAATTCATCAAGCCACAATCCAGCATGGCCGCACTGGCTGCGCTGAAGCCTTCTTTCGAGATGCCAGGCAAGATGGGCTTTGACAGTGTCGCCATACGCAAATATCCACACGTCGAACGCATACAGCATGTGCATACGGCGGGCAACTCATCAGGCATTGTCGATGGTGCCGCATTGGCGCTGATAGGTAGCGAAGCCATGGGCACGCGCCTGGGCTTGCAGCCACGGGCGCGCATCGTCGCCACGGCAGTCACCGGCACTGACCCCACCATCATGCTGACCGGCCCCGGCCCTGCCACCCTGAAAGCCCTGGGCAAAGCTGGCCTGCGCATAGAGGATATCGATTTGTTTGAAGTCAATGAAGCCTTTGCCGCCGTCGTCATGAAGTTCATGAAAGACCTGCATGTGCCAGAGGAAAAAGTCAACGTGAATGGCGGCTCGATTGCCCTGGGCCACCCTCTGGGTGCAACCGGCTGCATGTTGCTGGGTAACCTGATTGATGAACTGGAAGTGCGCCGACTAAAGCGCGGCCTTATCACGCTGTGTGTCGGGGGCGGCATGGGCATTGCCACCATCATAGAGCGTATCTAAGATATCCAGAGGAGAGCACATCATGATCAATTACAGCAAAGATGCGAATCAAATTGTCACGCTCTGGATCGATATGGCTGATCTGTCCGTCAACACCATGAATGCCGCTTTCCGGGCCACACTGGCGTTTGCCATCACGCGACTGGAAGAAGAAAAAGAACAAATCAGTGGCGTCATCATCAGTTCGGGCAAGGACAGTTTTTTTGCTGGTGGTGACTTGCGTGAACTCATCCGCTTACAAGATGCAGCATCCTGTTTTGTCATGCTGATGGAAAACCATGCGGTAATACGCCGGCTTGAAAAACTGGGCAAGCCGGTGGTGGCCGCCATCAATGGCAGTGCTCTCGGTGGTGGCCTGGAACTGGCACTGGCCTGCCACTATAGAATTGCCCTGGACAACCCTAGGGCAAAATTCGGCTTTCCTGAAGTGCGACTGGGCTTGCTGCCCGGTGCGGGTGGCGTGGTGCGCAGTGTGCGCATGCTGGGCTTGCAGGCAGCGACGCCTTATCTGCTGGAAGGTAAACAGATTTCCCCTGCCGCCGCAGTGCAGGCGGGTTTTGTGGATGCCCTCGCCAGCAGCCATGACGACATGCTGCAACAGGCACATGCATGGATAGCGGCCAACCCGCAGCCACAACAAACCTGGGATGATCGCGCCTACAAGATGCCCGGCGGGGCACCCCACTCCGCCACATTGCTACCGGTGATCATGGTGGCCCCTTCCATGCTGCGCGAAAAAACCCGTGGCAATTATCCTGCGCCGGAAGCCATACTTGCCGCCATGGTAGAAGGTGCACAAGTCGATTTTGACAATGCACTGAAAATAGAGGCGCGTTACTTTACCCATCTGGCAACCGGTCAGGTCTCCAGGAATATGATAGGCACCCTGTTCTTTCAGATGCAGGACATCGCCAGCGGCAAAAGCCGCCCACCGCGTATTCCCAAAACAAAAATCAACAAACTGGGCATCATCGGTGCCGGCATGATGGGTGCTGGCATTGCGTCTGTCAGTGCAGCACGTGGCATACAGGTGGTGCTGCGAGACCAGACCCCGGACCAGGCGCGGCAAGGCAAAATCGCCATCGCTGACAAGCTTCACAAAAAAGTCAGCCAGGGTTCATTATCAGCAAACCAAATGCAGGCACAACTGAGCAGGATTCAGCCCGCCGCGCTAGCGAGCGAATTCGCCGGCTGTGAGCTGATCATCGAAGCCGTATTTGAAAACCGCGAACTGAAAGCCAGTGTCAGCAGTGAAGCAGAAACCTGGCTCGCTGACACTGGTGTGATGGCGAGCAATACCTCTACCCTGCCTATTTCTGGCCTGGCCAAAGCGGTGAAGCATCCTGAACGTTTTATTGGCCTGCACTTCTTTTCACCGGTAGAAAAAATGCCGTTGGTGGAAATCATCAAGGGCAGCCAAACCAGTGCGGCCACGCTGGCACTGGCCTATGATTACGTCCAGCAAATCGGCAAGACACCCATCGTTGTGAACGACGCCCGTGGTTTTTTCACCAGCCGCGTATTTGCCAGTTTTATCAACGAAGGGCTGAGCATGCTGGCAGAAGGTTTGCCTGCTGCGCTGATAGAAAATGCCGCCCTGTCTGTCGGCATGCCGGTGGGGCCGCTGGCGGTTCAGGACGAAGTCTCACTGAGCCTGTCGCGCCATGTCGCACAGCAAACCAGGGTCGATCTGGCAGCGGAAGGCATCACCTGGCAAGCACCGGCGTCGTCCGCCATCATCGACCTCATGCTGGATCAGCATCAGCGTAGTGGCAAGGCTGGCGGTGCCGGTTTCTATGAGTATCCCGCCGATGGCAGCAAAAAATATTTGTGGCCAGAACTGGGCCGGCTGTTTGGCAAACCCGGTGTCAGTTTGCCTTACGCTGATTTACAAGACCGTTTCCTGTACCGGCAAACCCTGGAAACCCTGCGCTGCCTGGATGAAGGCGTGCTGGAATCCAGCCGGGATGCGAATATAGGTTCCATCTTTGGCATCGGCTTCCCTGCCTGGACCGGGGGCGCTGTGCAATTCATCAATCACGTTGGGCCAGCACAATTTGCCACAAGAGCGGGCGAATTGCAGGCCCGGTATGGCGACGCTTACGCATTATCACCCAATTATTTGCGTTATGCGCAGGACAGTCGTCAGTATTGAGTTAGCACAATAGTTCTTTATGTAGTACTGCTAGTCTTGAAATAGAAAAATTCAATTCTTTGCCTAGTTGTCGACTAATCAAACATATTGACTGCTGCTGGCACGTCCAGGCTGACATCACTGCGGGCCTGGGCGACGCAGGGCAAAATCCAGCCTTCCTGCTTTTCTTCCAGGCTCAGGCCTGGCCATTCCACACGATAGGCAATCTGGCCGGACAGCATTTTGCATAGACAGGTACGGCAAGTACCGTTGCGGCAGGAATTTGGCAGGCGCACGCCAGCCATCAGAGCCGCCTCCAGCAGGCTGCTCTGTTCATCGGTTTCGCACGTCCAGGCATGTGGTTGCAAGCTCAGCGTCCATGCATTCTTGGTCAAGCTCATATTTGTCGTTTTCCACCTTGTTTTTGAGACTGAATTTTACTAGATTGAAAGTCTGCCCGAGCTTGCATGATGCGAGGTCATGTATCAAGAAAACGGCGCACAAGTCATATCAGGAGCAAACCATGACGACAGCCAGTGCTATTCGCAAACCAGTTCAACAAGATGTTTATTCAGAAAGGCGCAATTTACGTGCACCCGATTTTACCCTGGTGCAATTGGATCCCAGAGATGTCATAGAAGGAGTTATGATACAGGAAGGCTATCAATCAGAAGATGCGCCTTCGGCAGGCAGTATGCGCGAGCATTGCCCCTATTGTAGCGGGGTGCAGCTGCAACTGATATTACGTTATAAATTTGTTAAGCGCTCGCATTTACTCTGCACCAGTTGCACCCGCTGCTACGATGCCTTGTATCCGGATGGTACTTCGGCGCTGGCATTGGGGGCCATGTCTCTGGTGTGAAGACAGCAGGAAATAGAATCAGTTGAAAATTGAAAACGGCATTTCCCATTGCTCGCGCAATAGTGAAATGCCGTTTTAAATTATTAATAGTAGGGAATGCTACAACTGCTGGTCTTACACAGCCTACCCCCAGAAATCTTACACCACAGTTTGCAAACGCATGGCCACGCCCATGTCGCCGGAGACTTTCAGTTTGCCCATCATGAAACCGTTCATCGGATTCAGTTGTCCGGTCAGCAAGGCTGCCAGGTTTTCCAGGGAAATACTGATCGTGCAGGCGGCTTCCTGATTGTCATTACTGACGGTATTGGGTGTCGCCAGGGCATCAACAAAAACCACACCGTCGCTACCGCAATCAAATTTCAGCGTGGCATTCAAACCACTGTTGTCACCAACTTTAGCGCGTATCGCTTCTGTGCATGCTTGCAAGTCCATGAATTACTCCTGAAAAATTTAAACGACTTGCAATGTAGCACAGCTAATCTTGGAGGAACAATACTAGAATAGGACTTACGCAAAACCGCCCCAGCTGCGTTGCAGCTCCTGCATTTACTAAGACCTTGTACTGTTCGTACTGTCTTCGTCGCTGGCGGTGTAGTCGGGGTTTCAGACAATACATTGTCTGCCGACGTAACGAACCTCCCCTGAAAGGGAGGTTTCCTAAAAGCGTTAGCCTTGCTGGGACAATTTTGCGTAAGCCCTGTAGAAGTCATTTCAGTATACAGGTCAGCATCCAGTAGTAGGTATTCCTGAAGATACGGATATCACGCACGGCAGGGCCAAATTTCTTACGCAGGGCACTGTCTGTAGGGAAATTTTTGAGAATTTCCACACGGCTACCATCTTCCTGTTTGCGCAACTGGAAGGTGTTGCCTTCCAGGTCGGTACGGGCGATGACGGTACTACTTCCTTCAACATAATTATTGTCTATCAGCACTAATGTTGTGCCCTTGCCTGCCACCTTGCTCAAGTGGGCCAGCAAGCCGGTCTGCGCTTCCCGTTTGACATGGGACCAGAAAAATCCGGCGAAGCAGGCTGAATACTGGTCTGCTGTGGCGGCGGGCAATTCATACAGATCGGCCAGCGCAAATGTCAGCTTGCCATCAGGATACGATTTGGCTTGCGCCAGATCGAGCATGCTTTGGTTGTAATCGCTTGCTGCGACGGAGCTTGCCTGGGCGGCATAACGTTCAGTCCAGTACCCTGTTCCACAAGCCAGTTCCAGCACACGCTGGTTTTGCAGCACGTCCTGCACACGGGTTTCGATTTCGCGCAAGTCTTGCTGGCGTTCAGGTCTTTGGTAAACCTTTTCCAGCGTCTGCGCTCTTTGCGCATAATAATCGCGCATGGTATTTTCACTCATTTTTATCTTTCAACAGAAAATCAATCAGCTCGACAAAACCGGCACCATACTCTGCATTGCAGACATAGCGCGGGTGAGCTTCAAACCGGTCCAGAAATTGTCGCACATTCGCTACCCCGACCGAAAAGGGGTAATGGGCAAACATGCTGGCATCATTGGCAGAATCGCCAATAAACACATGGGTACAACGGGCCTCTGCATCGTCCACGCCATACACTTCATGTAATAGCCGCTGGCTCATGCTCTGCTTGGAAAACGGCAGCACAGAGGCATGCGCATGGATGCTGCTGGTAGTGGCATACAGGCCATGTTCACGTATCAGGGCCACGACTTCATTCAATTGCGTCACGGGTATGGCCGGGATGTTTTCGGCGATATCAAAAGCCAGGTCACCGATGCGTTGCGGCGCATCTGCCGCTGGCAAGATAGCGGGAAAATGACGGCGCATGATGACGGCAAAGGCCTCCAGTTGCTGGCGATGCTGCTGACGTGTTGCAGCGTCGGCATAATACAGTGCCTGCTGCCGGCCCTGATCATCAAGCCAGAAGGCGCTGGCACCATTTTCGGCAATGACGGCATCAAAATCACATAACTTCAATAATGGCAGCGTCCAGTAAGTCGGCCTGCCGGTGACTGCAATGCGCCTTAAGCCTGCTGCCCTGGCCCGGTCCAGCGCATCCAGGCTGGCGACGGTCAGCTTGCCATGTGTGCTCAGCGTGTCATCGATATCGGTCAGGATGCCTCGCACCTGGCTGCGCTCTGCCGCGGGCCAGGTATGCAGGGCCTGCATGTTCATAAATCGTAGGTATCCTTGTTACCCTGCATGACATTGTCTATCATTTTACGGTTCAGGGTAGGGTTCAGTAATTCAATAAAGGTGTAGATATAGCTACGTAAATAAGCACCCTGCTTGATGGCGACACGTGAAATATTCATGCCAAACAGGTGACCGACAGGAATGGCGCGCAAATTGCGGTCACGTTCTGTATCAAATGCCATGCCAGCAATTATCCCCACACCCATACCCAGCTCGACATAGGTCTTGATGACGTCGGCATCAATCGCTTCCAGCAAAATATCGGGCTTCAGGTTACGGATATGGAAGGCATGGTCTATCTTGGTCCGCCCGGCAAAGGCGGAATCATAGGTGATCAGCGAATAATTGGCAATTTCTTCCAGCGTGACATTTTTCAGTTTCAGCAAGGGATGCTCGACCGGCACGACCACCACGTGTTCCCACTGATAGCAAGGCAGGGAAATCAGGCCGTCAAAACCGGCAATGGCTTCGGTGGCGATGGCCAGGTCGGCCTGGTCACGCATGACCATTTCGGCAATCTGCTTGGGATTACCCTGCAACAGCGACAAACGTACCTTAGGATATTTCTGCATGAACGCCTGTACCACCTTGGGCAAGGCATACCGGGCCTGGGTATGGGTGGTGGCGATGGTAAAGCTGCCACTGTCTTGCGCGGCAAATTCCTTGCCTATGCGTTTCAGGCCATCAATTTCCTGCATCACCAGTTCTACCGACTTCAGCACTGCCCTGCCTGGCTCCGTCAAGCCGCGTATGCGCTTGCCGTGACGGGTAAAGATATCGACCCCCAATTCTTCTTCCAGCTCAATGATTGCCTTGGAAACACCTGGTTGCGAGGTAAACAAGGCCTTGGCTGCCTCGGTCAGATTAAAATTCTGTCTCACGGCTTCACGTACAAAACGCAATTGATGTAGGTTCATAGGTCTTTTGGTAAGGGCGATAAAAATCTCTTATGCAATTAAACATAGGTTAACACGATTTAATATGCATCCGTTAGTATATAGACCCTGAGCCCAGAATTCCATGTTTCCAACCCGTCTGACATGTATAAACCACTTTTCCTGCTAATTTTGAGCTTCACAAGTTGCTTCTTGACATCAAATTCTGTCCATGCAGAAAGCCTGACCGTACAAGCACCACAAGTAAGAAATCCCCGGATATGCCTGGCCCTGTCAGGTGGCGGTGCCCGCGGCTTTGCCCATGTCGGCGTGCTGAAGGTATTGGAAGAATTGCATATTCCCATCGACTGTATCGCCGGCACCAGTATGGGTGCGGTAGTCGGTGGCCTGTATGCTGCCGGCCTGTCAGCCACTGAAATCGAAAGCCGCCTGGATGCATTGAAACTCAATGACATTGCCCTGGACCGCGTGGAAAGACGCTACCTGCCGCAATCCGTGCGTGAGGAAGATGAACAATACCCACTGGGCGCAACCCTGGGTCTGAGCGCCAATGGCGTGCGCCTGCCAGCCGGTGTGGTGCAGGCATCCCAGTTCCAGGAATTATTACAGAACTGGACTGCCCATCTGCAGCCGGATATAGAATTTGACCGTCTGCCCATCCCTTTCCGTACGGTCGCCACGGATATGGAAACCGGCAAAATGGTGGTTTTCAGCAAAGGGCCGCTGCACAAGGCGATACGCGCCAGCATGGCAGCACCCGGGGTTTTCGCCCCCATAGAAATTGATGGCCGCTTATTATCAGACGGCGGCCTGGTCAGGAACCTGCCGGTGGATATTGCCCGCAAGATGGGGGCCGACATCGTGATTGCCGTCAACATCGGCACGCCGTTACTGCCCCGTGATCAATTGCTGACCCTGTTCAATGTCAGCCAGCAAATGGTCAACATCCTGACCGAACAGAATGTGGAAGCCCAAAAAGCCCTGCTGAACGCGAATGATATTTTGATAGAACCCAATCTGGGCAATATCAGCTTCATGGATTTTGGCCGTTCCAGAGAAGCCGTGGTAATCGGTGAAAAAGCTACCCATGAACTGGCGTCAAGACTGCAAGCCTATAGCCTGTCACCACAAGTGTATGCCATCCGCCACCAGATCCGCCTGAACCCGCAATTACCAAAAATCGATATCCAGTTTGTCGATGTTGTCACCAATGGTGCCGTGCCTGAAAGCGATATACGACGCCAGTTGAACATACGCCTGGGTACGGAATACAAGGCCGAGGATGTCAACCGCAAGCTGTCAATACTCAACAGTGCACGCGACTTTGACAGCATCAATCATGAATTGATAGAGCGTGATGGTGAATATGGCATACGTGTGAATGCCAACGGGCGCAACTGGGGCCCACATTTCTTGCGTTTTGGCCTGGCCCTGTCCAGCGGTTTTGAAGGTACCGGCGGCTTCAAGTTACAGGTTGGCCATCGTCGCCCCTGGCTGACTGAGGGCGGGCTCGAATGGCGTAACGATCTGGAATTTGGCAACAGCCTCAAACTGCATACCGAACTGCGCCAGCCGCTGTTTGAACGCGAGGGCATGTATGTATCGCCATTTGCAGAAATCGGCCAGAACACCAGGAATTTATATAGCGGCAATACCCGCGTCGCCGAGTACAACTTCCGTAGCGACAAGATAGGACTGGATCTGGGCATGCGGCTGGGTGAACAGGGCATACTGGGTGAAGCCAAGCTGGGCTTGAACTTCAACAGCTATCGTGTGCGCCCGAAAATAGGCAGTTTCCTGTACTTGAACCCGGATGGCAGCCTGGGTACCGACCCTCTGCCCAGTGCCGACCTGCATCAACTGGGGGTGAAGGCGGCACTGGTCATCGACCAGCTCAGCGATGCCAGCTTTCCACGATATGGATACAAGTTCGACAGCAACGTCTTTTTGGGGACGGACCGATCCCACAACAACTACCAGGAACTGAGCATCAATACGACCTGGGCGAATAGCTGGAACAATCACAGCATCAACCTGAAACTGAATGGCGCGGGGCTATTCCAGACCGATACCGAAATACGCGGCATCGGTTCGACACTGGGCGGCTTCCAGCAATTGTCGGCCTATCAGCCAGATCAGTTCACCGGCAACTACATGCTGTACGGCAGCCTGACGTATTTGCTGCGTGCGGTGAAATTTGATCTGGCAGGACAAAGCCTGTTCCTTGGTACTTCGCTGGAAGCCGGCAATGTCTGGAACAAGCGTAGTGAAATTTCCACAGCCTCACTGCGCAAGAGTGCCAGCCTGTTTGCCGGTTTCAACAGCTTCATCGGCCCGATTTATCTGGGCTTTGCGGTGGCGCCGGCTGGCACCAGGAATGTGTTCTTCCAGTTGGGAAGGCAATAGAGGCATGCAATATAGGCATGCAATAGACGCTAGCTGCAGGCGGTTTAACCGCCATACGCATACACAAACTTGCCGGCCTGGATTTTGCCCATCACGCGCGAGCGCTGGTCCAGCCCCACATGGTCGGTCGGGCTCATGGTGATGACACCCTGGGGCACTACCAGCTCCCTGGTGTTTTCCAGCGCATTGCGCAAAGCCAGCCTGAATGCCCTGGTGCCAGGCTGTGCAGTCTTCAGCGCCACCGGGATAGCATTTGCCATCAGCATATAGGCACCCCAGGCGTCGCCGGCAAACTGGGTCACGCTACCCGGCCCATACGCAGTTTCATATTTCTGGGCGAAATCGACAGCGACTTTCCGGACCGGATTTTTTTCTGGCAGTTGACGGGCCACCACGGCCGGGCCGGTAGGAAACAGCGTGCCTTCGACATCCTTGCCACCCAGCTTCAAAAATTCCAGACTGGCGATGCCGTGGGTCTGATAAATCTGTGATTTATAACCGCGCTCTATCAGTGTCCTTTGCGGTAATACGGCTGGTGTGCCAGAGCCAGCGATCAACACCGCATCCGGCCTGGCAGACATGATCTTCAATACCTGGCCGGTGACACTGGTATCGGTCCTGGCAAAGCGTTCACTCGCCACGATCCTGATATGGCGCAGCTCAGCCAGTTTGGAAAACTCGCGCCACCATCCTTCGCCATAAGCATCGGCAAAACCGATAAAGGCGACGGTCTTGATACCATGATCCGCCATATGCTGGGTCAGGATGGTCGTCATATGTGTATCGTTTTGCGGCATCTTGAATACCCAGGCACGCCTGGCATCCATGGGTTCGACTATGCTGGCAGAAGCGGCCAGGGTGACCAGCGGCGTTTCGTTTTCTGCCACCACGTCCAGCAAGGCCAGCGCATTCGGCGTGGTATTGGGGCCGATGATGATATCAACTTTTTCTTCGGCAATCAGCTTCCTGATATTTTTCACTGCATTACCAGGGTCAGTGGCATCGTCCAGCAGAATGTAGTCGACCTTTTTGCCGCCGATTTCTTTTGGCCACAGCAGGATAGCGTTTTTGGACGAAGAACCGATGGCAGCCGCAGGCCCTGTGGTAGACAGGTTGACCCCCACCTTGATCTGGGCCGTCGCAGACACGCAAGCCAGACTCATGGCAGCCAACACGGCAGCACGCAAGGTGCAGGAAAAAACAGGCAACATACACGACTCCACTAAAAAAGAGGTACTGGTGATATCTCGAATTTACCCATCATTCACCGATCATTCACCCAACTGACAGCAGGTCAGCCGTGTTGCTCGACCACGCTTTGTTCTATCGCACCGAAAATCGATTTGCCATTCTTGTCCAGCATCTCGATCTTGATGCTGTCACCAAACTTCATGTAAGGCGTGACCGGCTCACCCATGGCAATCATTTCCAGTGCCCGTTTTTCCGCAATGCAGCTATACCCCTTGGCGGCATCCTTGTTGGATACCGTACCCGAACCGATGATGGTACCGGCACGGGCATTCCTGGTCTTGCATAAATGGGTGATCAGTTGCGGGAAAGAAAACACCATATCCACGCCTGCGTTAGGTTGCCCGACCAGCATATTATTGAGACTGGAACGTAAAGGCAGATGCACCTTGCCGTCTTTCCAGGCGTCACCCAGTTCATCCGGCGTCACTGCCACCGGGGAAAAACTGGAGGCTGGCTTGGACTGGAAAAAGCCAAAGCCCTTGGCCAGTTCTGCCGGTATCAGGTTGCGCAGCGACACATCATTCACCAGCATCAGCAGGCGTATATGTTCGGCGGTATTTTGCACCTTGACGCCCATGGGTACATCACCGGTGATGACCGCAATTTCGCTTTCGAAATCGACGCCCCATTCTTCCGACGCCATCACGATATCATCCTGCGGCCCGATAAAATCATCGCTGCCGCCCTGATACATCAGCGGGTCATGCCAGAAACTGTCGGGCATGTCGGCATTCCTGGCCTTGCGTACCAGCTCGACATGATTGACGTAGGAAGAACCATCTGCCCACTGGAAGGCACGCGGCAACGGTGCCATGCACTTGCTGGCATCAAAATCAAAACTGTTAGTGGCCCGCCCGCTGTTCAGGCGCGCATACAATTCATCGAGCTGGGGTGCCATGAAATTCCAGTCATCCAGCGCACGCTGCAAGGTCGGTGCCATGCCATCGGCGATGCAGGCCGTCTTCAAATCGCGGGATACCACCAGCAACTGACCATCGCGGGAACCATCCTTAAGTGTTGCAAGCTTCATAAATCCTCTGTTTTTATCGTCATATCCCCGATTTTACATGATCAAAAAGCGGAAACTGTCAGGAAACCCACATGCCAGACGACTAATCACAAATTTAGCTAGCGCTACAGGCCAATTTTGGTATGCTCAATACGCTAACTTCTTTGCAATTTAATTCGGCAAAACCGGACAAATCACTGGGTGCAACCGGCGAAAATTGATCCCTGGTGGACTGTAACAGTTGAAACAGAAGCGAAAGACGCATGCCCGGCGATCAGGGTAAGACGCAAAGCGGAGCGATAGTGAACTATTGCGAGCATTTGCAACGCAGCCATGGTCGTCGCGCAAGCGGAAGGCACTCTGTTTTCAATTGTTACAGTCCACTAACTTCCTAACCCACTGTTTTATATAGGAATCCTTATCATGAATTTCAGCAATCTCAAAATCAGGGTACGTCTCAGTTTTGGTTTTGGCCTGACCTTGCTGACCATGCTGCTGATGGTCAGTATCAGCGTCGTCCGGCTCAATGAAATTGCTACGCGTAACAAGCAAATACTGGAAAACGATGCCGTCGGCGTCACCAGTGCGCTGGAAATTTCTGCCATCATCCAGGAAAACAGCAGCCGGACCCTGGAATTGTTCATCACACCGGATCAAAACGCACGCACTGTGCAATATGGCGCCATCGATGCCAACAAAAAGAAAATCACTGCTTTGCTGGACACCCTCAAGAAGCTGGCACAATCACCGAAAGAGAAAGATGCCGTTGACAAACTGATCGCCTCCAATGCGGTGTTCGTCACAGCCTTCAGCAAAACCGGGGATTTGATAGAACTGGATCAAAAAGATGAAGCGGTGACGATGATGGGCAAGACCACCTTCCCTGCCCTGAAACAATCACTGACCGACATCAATACCCTGGCCGAGCTCCAAAAATCTGACATGGCAGCGAATGGCGAAGAAATCAAGAATATCATCATGTTCTCGCGCAACCTGATGGTAGTCCTGGGGATTATCGCCCTCATCCTGAGTGCCGCCGTTGCCACCTGGATTGCACGCTCGATCACCCGCCCGCTGGATGCTGCCGTCAAAGTCGCCACCCGCGTGGCCAACGGCGACCTGACCGGGAAGATAGAAGTCCGTTCCCGCGATGAAACCGGGCAATTGCTGAGCGCCCTGGCGGACATGAACAATAGCTTGGTGATGACCATCAGCCAGGTCCATAACAGTACCGAGATGATTTCCTCCGCCTCCAGCGAAATTGCCTCCGGCAATGCCGACCTGTCGGGCCGCACCGAATCACAGGCCAACTCACTGGAAGAAACAGCGTCTTCGATGGAAGAGCTGACATCGACCGTCAAGCAAAATGCCGACAACGCCCGCCAGGCCAATCAACTGGCGATATCGGCGTCCGAAGTCGCCACCAAGGGTGGACATATCGTTGGCCAGGTGGTCAACACCATGGGCTCGATCAAGGATAGCTCGGGCAAGATCGTCGATATTATCGGCGTGATTGACGGCATTGCCTTCCAGACCAATATCCTGGCCCTGAATGCTGCTGTCGAAGCGGCGCGTGCTGGTGAGCAGGGACGCGGTTTTGCCGTGGTGGCCGCCGAAGTCAGGAACCTGGCACAGCGTAGCGCCAGTGCCGCCAAAGAGATCAAGACCCTGATCGACGATTCGGTAGAAAAGGTCAACCTGGGTAACAAGCTGGTCGACGAAGCCGGTATGACCATGGATGAAATCGTGACCTCGGTCAAGCATGTGGCCGATATCATGAGTGAAATCACTGCTGCCAGCCAGGAACAAAGTGCAGGCATAGAACAGGTCAATCTGGCCATTTCCCGCATGGATGAAATGACGACGCAAAATGCCGCACTGGTCGAACAGGCATCTGCCGCAGCCGAAAGCATGCAGGAACAGGCCGGCGCACTGGCGCAGGCAGTCAGTGTATTCAAACTGGATATCGCCCAAAAAACCACGGCACCGGCTGCCGTCAGCAAGCCACGTACTGCCAGCAAACCAGCCCATGCGCCATTGAAGTTAGGCAAGACACCCGACAAATCTGCCACTTCAGTCAAGCCGGCAATGAAGCAATCCGCCGTAGAAAAACCGACCACGGGTGCACATACAGACTGGGAAGAATTTTAAAAAAACCAGCAACACACATGTAAAAACAGCTCCCTGTCCGGAGCTGTTTTTAATTGAAGATTCAAACCCTTCAAATCCTTCATACCCTTCTACCCTTCATACCGACAAATCCACCTGTTGCAGGCTATGCGCCTTGCCATCTTCACTCAGCCACACACCGGAAGAACGGATTTGCCCATCCGACTGATTTTGCGCATTGTTCAGGGAAAACTGGGTACTGGCATTGCCCAGATACAGGGCACCGACATTTGCCTGTTTCAGTGTCTGCAACTGGTCATGGCCGGCACCATCCTTGGTCCACACTTTCAGCTTCTGGTAGACCGCATCATTTTCATCTATCCAGTGATTGCCATCGCTGTCGTAGGCGGCCAGTTCAGAAAAACCGTTGCCGGTACCGGGACCAAATAATTCGGTGCCATTATTGATCTTGCCGTCATTGTTTTTGTCCAGCGCCAGGAAACCTGCACCCTGGACAAACGAGATATTTTCTTTGGTGCCGTCACCGTTGAGATCAAAGGCAAATTTCTGTGATGTCAGTTGGGCAGAATTACCGGCGAAATTGATGACCAGAGGGTCCACTTTTTTGGCATCGCCAAGGCGGACATGGGTATCACTCTCTTCGTGATAATTACGACTGAGGTCAAAGGACAGATCGAAACTGATTTCCTTGTTATCGGCAGTGATGATTTTACCGCTGGCCTGGAAGGAAGTCTGCTCAGTTTCGGTATAGGATTCGTGCGTATCCACTTCAACACCCCAGCCTGCCTTGCTGGGTGCTGGCGGCTGCGCCGCTGCCGCAGCAGTTGCAGGTGGAGCCGTGCTTGCTGTGGTACTGGGCTGCACATCAGCGCTGCTTAAGGTATTGATTTTTTTGCCGGTCATCAGTTCGATGATGTATCTGATCAGGCGTATGCGCGGATCATTGTCGGCCTCATCCGTGGCCTGTTGCACTGCATCGGCCTGGGCCGTCGAACCTGGTGGCGCAGCCTGTACAGCACGTGCGGCATCAGAAATTTGCACGTTGCTGGAGGCATTCTGCAAATTTGCCGGCAAGGCCGTATTGCGCCCTTCAAAATCGGGGCGCGTGTTACCTATCCAGGCGCGCAGTTTTTCCTGGGTTTCCAGCGTACTGCTGGCAGCATGATTGGATGACAGGGATATGTCAGAGGAAACAATTTTCACGATGCGCTCCCGCCTTGCACTAAAAAACTACTAGAGCGAACTCGCAGCAGCAAACTATTTCTGTCGCGTTTCTTTTGAATACGCAACAGCCTGCCATCGCAGCCCTTATTCCATGCAGGGACGCGACCACGCATGACGTGCATGCCTGATGCCAGTTCTGTCAGCACGCCAATTTTGAACAGATGAGCATCCAGACGAAATGTGCGTGATCACATCATCTAACGGTCAAAGTTCAAAAAGCTTTATAGGAGAATGCAAAGAAAAGCTGGCTTTGTTCCCCAGCCTGATGGAACCTCTTGCAGATTGCACAGTCTATCAACGCGCCATGCATCAGCGGCAATGAAATATGTGCGGTATTCATTTCAATATTTAGTGGGATGAATGACATGGTTGGGGGCCTGCAATAACATTGTTGAAATGAGTTCTGCTAAGCTTGCAAATTATTTTTTAATTATTTTTTTACGGAAAGTTCACATGAGCACATTGCGCTCCACAATCAGCATGCGCCGCATCCACCGCGTCCTGCTTTCTGCCAGCTTGCTGAGTTCCGTCAACCTGCTGGCAAGCGCAGCCACGATGCCCGGGCCACAAGCCAGCTCAGAACTAACTGTAACGGCTGCAAAAGTCAGTGCAAAGGTCGATGCAAAGGTCAGTGCAGAAGCCAGCAGGCAACTTAATGCACTGGCTGAACAGTATTACAACAAGCAGGCGGCCTTTGAGCCCATAGGGGCGTCCTACAATGGTGACACCCGCTTTGACGACAAGCTGCCTATGACCATCGCGCCTGCCGTCAAGGCCAAACAGGTCGCCATGTGGCAAGATATTGCCAGCCAGTTGGCCAGAATCAATCGCCAAGCGCTGACCGCAACCGATGCGGTCACCTATGACTGCCTGGATTTTGAAATCCATGCCAATCTCAATATCAGCAAGTTTGATAATCAGTTATTGCCACTGAATCAAATGGACAGTCTGCCCGTCACACTGGCGCAATTTGCCTCTGGCCAAAGTGCCCAGCCCCTGAAAACCGTCACGCAATACCGGATCTTCCTGCACCGCCTGCAGCAATTGCCACTATGGCTGACACAGGCCACCAGCAATATGCGTGAAGGCATGCAACGCGGCATCGTATTACCCAAGGCGCTGGTGGTCTCTACCCTGCCGCAATTTGCACAATTGGCGATAGACAAAGTCGACGATCATGCCTATTACGCCCCCATCAAGAATTTCCCTGCCGATTTTTCAGCGGCAGACAAACAAAGCCTGACCAGGCAATACCGCGTCGCACTCAGCAGCAAGATATTGCCGGCATTGCGCCAGTTCAATCAATTCCTATCCACTGATTACCTGGCGGGCAGCCGTGCCAGCAGTGGCTGGAGCGCCCTGCCCAATGGCGATGTCTGGTACCGTGCCTGGGTCAAGGACCAGACCACGACCGACATGACGCCGGAACAAATCCACGCCCTGGGCCTGAAAGAAGTGGCGCGCATACAAAGCGAATTTGTTGCCCTGGGACCAAAGCTCGGCTACCAGGGCGACCCGGTTGGCTTGCCCGCCTGGATCGACACCCAACGCCAATATCGCCCCTACAAGACCGAGGCAGAGGTGCTGGATGGTTATCGCCAGATAGAAAAGATGGTCAAGGCCAAATTGCCCGCCCTGTTTGACAAGATGCCCAAGGCACCACTGGATATTCGCGCCGAACCTGAAATCAGCCGCCAGACTGCATCCGACCATTACACCCAACCGGCATTTGATGGTTCCCGTCCGGGTGTTTTCTGGGCGGTCATCAATAATCCGGCCGATTACAGTACGACCGGCATGACCACCCTGTACCTGCATGAAGGCCAGCCTGGTCACCACTTTCACTTAGCAAGATCACAAGAACTGGACATCCCCAAATTCCGCAAGTTTGGCGGCAATAATGCCTACACCGAAGGCTGGGCCCTGTATGCCGAAACCCTGGGTAAGGAGATGGGCTTGTTTGAAAATGACCCGAATGCCTACCTGGGTCACCTGACAGACGAACTCTTGCGCGCCACCCGTCTGGTGGTGGATACCGGCCTGCATTCCAAGGGCTGGACGCGTGAACAAGCCATTGAATACCAACAGGCTACCCTGGGTTATAGCGAAGCCGCCTCACGTCAGGCGACCGAACGTTATATGGCCTGGCCAGGTCAGGCGCTGAGTTACAAGATAGGTTCACTGAAAATCGTGGAACTGCGCCAAAGAGCCAGCGCCGCCCTCGGTTCACGCTTCGATTTGCGACAGTTCCATGACGTCGTTCTCAGCGATGGCACGCTGCCGCTAGCCTTACTGGAAGCCAAGGTGGACAAATGGATAGCCAGCCAAAAGACAAATTGATGCAGATTTGACTTATTTTGCATCGCTTGATTGACCTGCAACACTATCTGAAGCAGAATGAAATGAAATAAACAGGACTTACAAAAACCGCCCCATCTGCGTTACAGAGGCTAACAGTACGTTCGTACTGTCTTCGTCGCTGCTCCTGGATGGGACAATTTTGTGTAAGTCCTGATCAATTCATTCTTGTTATGATACGTGGGGACAAACTCAAAAGCGGCTGCAACGCCGTATCTCCCTGTCTGGATGGGCAGCAGGTATGCCCACTCTCATGTTTGTTTAATTTGTGCAAAAGACATCTGTGATGAATAAAATCGATGCACTCAACAGCATAGCCGAACAAGCGCAACGCGGAGAACTGGTGTTCCCGACGAATGTGGCGGCTTCTCTCAAGCTTCAACAAACACTGGATGACCCGGATTGCAGTATTGATACGGCCACCAAACTGGTACTGAACGAACCCTTTCTAGCCGCCAGGATGGTGGCCATTGCCAATTCTGCCGCCTATAGCCGCGGCAACGATGTCACCAATGTCAAGGCGGCCATCAACCGGCTGGGGTTTCGTACCTTGCGGGCGGTGGTGGCCTCATTGGTGGTACGACAACTGGCAGGCACCAGCAAGAACAAACAATTGCAGGCAATGACCAGCAAACTGTGGGAACACACTGCCCAGGTCGCCGCCCTGTCCCAGGTGATTGCCCGTCGCATTACCAAGCTCGATCCTGACACCGCCATGTTTGCCGGCATTGTGCATGAAGTGGGTAATTTTTACCTGCTGTCAAGGGTGGATGAATATCCATCGCTGATAGAACGCGATCAGCCTGCCCCCGATTCCAGCGCCGATGATTTGCCATCCTTCTCGGATACCATCATTGACCGTGAATCGTCTGAAACCCAAATCGGCTCTGCCGTGATACAAAGCCTGAAACTGCCGCAGGCAGTGGTAGAAGCCGTGCAAGCCCTGTGGTTTGGCTTGCGTGCCATGCCGCCAGAAACCCTGGGTGACACCCTGTTGCTGGCAAACGAACTGGCCACCACGCATTCACCGATGGACATTCATTCTTACGCCGAAGAATCCGAGCAATGTTCATCCGAAATTGATTTCGTCGTCGGTGACGGCACGCTCAACAGCATACTTGAGGAATCGGAAGAAGAAGTCAGAACCCTGGCCGCCGCCTTGCTGGTCTGAACCAGTCCTCACAAAAAAAGGGAAGGCAGCCATTGCTCCTTCCCTTTTTTATTTGTTAGCACATCAGACCCACGTCAAGCCCACATCAGGCTTTCAGCGCAGCCATAATTTGCTGCAAGGACGATGGATCTTCTATCGTCGTCAAATCCCCGGCATCACGCCCTTCACAGATCGCCTGTATCGAGCGACGCAATAATTTGCCGGAACGGGTCTTCGGCAGCATGCTGACAAAATGCACACGCGCTGGTCGCGCAACGCCACCCAGTTGCTTGTCTACCACAGCCATCACTTCTCCTTCCAGAGCGCGCTTTTGTTCTGGCGTTGCGGCCAGTTCAGGATGTTTGAGTATGGCAAAAGCGACCGCCACCTGACCTTTGAGTTTGTCTTCCACACCCACTACTGCCACCTCTGAAATTTGCGGATGGCTGGAAATGCTTTCTTCTATCTCGCGCGTACCCAGGCGGTGTCCGGCGACGTTGATGACATCGTCGGTACGCCCCAGGATAAAATAATAGCCATCGGCATCCCGGATGCCCCAGTCAAATGTCGAATACAACTGCTCGTGCGAAAAGTTGGTCCAGTAAGTTTGCACGAAGCGCTGGTCATCCCCATACACGGTCTGCATGCACCCGGGCGGCAAAGGCCCCTTGATGGCGACCACACCTTTTTCATTGACACCACATTCCGCACCCGTGTTTTCATTGATGATGCGCACGTCATAACCATACATGGCAATGCCGGGGCTACCCAGGCGGGTGGCAGTTTGTTCTACGCCACGGGCGACCGACAAGATGGGCCAGCCGGTTTCGGTCTGCCAGTAATTGTCGATAATGGGTACGCCCAGCTCACTGGCGATCCAGCTGGATGTGGTTTCATCCAGGGGTTCGCCAGCCAGATACAAAGCTTTCAATGACGACAAATCGTATTTGCGCATCAGCTCAGGCGGATGCTTCTTCAATACCCGCACGGCAGTCGGTGCCGAAAACATGCGCGTGACCTTGTATTTTTCAACGATGCTCCACCAGATGCCCGCATCCGGGCGTATCGGTGTGCCCTCATACATGATGGTGGCCATGCCGGCGATCAGTGGGCCATAGACGATGTAGGAATGCCCTACCACCCAGCCTATGTCTGAAGTGGCAAAATAGGTTTCCCCCGGCTTGCCGCAGAAAATATGTTTCATCGACGAAGCCAGTGCCACCGCATAACCGCCGACATCGCGCTGCACACCCTTGGGCTTGCCTGTCGTACCGGACGTGTACAAGATATAAGACATGGCATTTGAATCCAGCCAGGTGACAGACACTTGCGTTGCCAAATGTTGCGTCCTGGCAGTCGCATAATCAACATCACGCCCTGGCACCAGTTGCATCGCATCCAGGCCACGGTTCACCAGCAGGACATGTGCAGGTTTGTGTTCGGCCAAGGTGATCGCTTCATCCAGTAAGGGCTTGTAAGGCACGGCCTTGCCGCCACGCATACCGGCATCTGCCGACACCACCAGCACAGGCTTGGCGTCATCAATCCGGGTACCCAGGCTTTTTGAAGCAAAGCCACCAAACACCACGGAATGCACGGCACCGATACGGGCACAAGCCAGCATGGCAAAGGCGGCTTCGGCGATCATGGGCATGTAGATCAATACCCTGTCACCCTGCGTCACACCCAGCCCCAGCATGATGGCAGCCATGCGTTGCACCTCAGCGTGCAGTTCTGCAAAGCTATAGGTTTTTTCGCTATTGGTTTCGGTAGAAATCGCAATCAGCGCAGGCTGCTCTGCCTGGGTGCCTAACCAGCGGTCCACCGCGTTGTAGCAGAGATTGGTTTCACCTCCGACATACCATTTTGCGAATGGTGGCTTGCCGTGATCCAGCACCTGCTCGTAAGGCTTGTGCCAGTCTATTAATTGCGCTTCTTTCGCCCAAAACCCTTGCGGGTCCTGTATCGATTCCTGATAAAACGCTGCGTAAGTCATGCTGTCTCCTTCGGTATCACAAAATGTTTTTACCTGCCACCGCAGCGCCGAGCATTTATTTTTATTCTTGAACAACAACGGCGGCGCGAGGCCATGCCTGCACTTTGACGTGCATAAAGCTACTTCAAATCAAATTCGAAATTTTTCAGCTAGTCTCAGTTGCTGGTACGCGTACCCAACCTTCCATGAGCACACGTGCGCTGCGGCTCATGATGGCCTTGGTGACGCTCCATTCGCCATTGACCTGCGTGGCCTCTGCCCCTACCCGCAAAGTACCGGACGGATGTCCAAAACGCACTGCAGTACGCACACCGCCACCCGCAGCCAGGTTCACCAGTGTGCCCGGGATGGCGGCGGCTGTGCCTATCGCCACGGCGGCCGTACCCATCATGGCATGATGCAGCTTACCCATGGACAGTGCGCGCACCAGCAAATCCACATCCGTGGTGTTTACCTGCTTGCCGCTGGATGACACATAATCGACAGGCTTGGCAACAAACGCCACCTTGGGCGTGTGCTGGCGTTGCGCTGCTTCGCTGATATCCTTGATCAGGCCCATGCGCAATGCGCCATGGGCACGTATGGTTTCAAACATGGCCAGGGCCCTGGCATCGCTATTGATGTCGTCCTGCAATTCGGTGCCGGTATAGCCAATCGCGTCTGCATTCACGAAAATGGTAGGGATACCGGCATTGATCATGGTTGCCTTCAGTGTGCCCATTCCCGGCACGTCCAGATCATCGACCAGATTACCGGTCGGGAACATGGAACCACCTGCGCCATCTTCATCCGCCGCCGGGTCCATGAATTCCAGTTGCACTTCTGCCGCCGGAAAGGTCACGCCATCCAGTTCAAAATCACCGGTTTCCTGCACTGCCCCCTCTGTCATAGGCACATGGGCGATGATGGTCTTGCCGATATTCGCTTGCCATACACGGATGGTGGCCATGCCGTTTTGCGGGATACGGTCTGCCCCGACCAGCCCGGCGCTGATGGCGAAGGCACCCACTGCTGCGGACAGGTTGCCGCAATTACCGCTCCAGTCGACGAACGCCTTGTCTATCGATACCTGACCAAACAGGTAATCAACATCATGATCAGGCTTGCTGCTTTTGGACAGGATGACAGTCTTGCTGGTGCTGGATGTGGCACCACCCATACCGTCAATCTGTTTGCCATACGGGTCGGGGCTACCGATCACGCGCAGCAGCAAGGCATCCCGTGCTGCACCGGGCTGCTGTGCTGACACAGGCAAATCCTGCAGGCGAAAAAACACGCCCTTGCTGGTACCGCCGCGCATATACGTCGCCGGGATTTTGATCTGTGGAAGATGGGCCATGTATTTACTCTTTAAAATTTGATTCAGGTACCGCGCTCTCCCGTCAAAAGGAGCGCTTGCAAGCATTCGTGTCAGCAGAACTTATGCCGCCTTGGCGGACTCCAGAAAATCTTGCGCAAAACGCTGCAAGACACCACCAGCTTCGTAAATCGACACCTCTTCTGCCGTGTCCAGGCGGCAGATCACAGGCACGGCCACAGATTCGCCATTTTTGCGGTTGATGATCAGGGTCAGCGTGGTACGTGGCGTGCGCTCGCCGATGACATCAAAGGTTTCTGTTCCATCGATGTTCAGCGTCAGGCGGTTGATACCGGGCTGGAATTCCAGCGGCAAGACACCCATGCCGACCAGGTTGGTCCTGTGTATGCGCTCAAAACCTTCAGCAACAATCACTTCCACACCGGCCAGACGTACGCCCTTGGCGGCCCAGTCACGCGACGAACCCTGGCCATAATCAGCACCGGCAATCACGATCAGCGGCTGCTTGCGTTCCATATAGGTTTCTATGGCTTCCCACATGCGGGTGATTTTGCCTTCGGGTTCGATGCGGGTCAGTGAGCCTGCTTTGACCTTGCCATCCACCACGACCATTTCATTTTTCAGTGTGGGGTTGGCGAAGGTCGCACGTTGCGCTGTCAGGTGATCACCACGGTGGGTGGCGTAAGAATTGAAATCTTCTTCCGGCAAACCCATCTTGGCCAGGTATTCACCGGCGGCACTATCGAGCATGATGGCATTCGACGGTGACAGATGGTCCGTCGTGATGTTGTCGCCCAATACTGCCAGCGCACGCATGCCCTTCATGCTGCGCGCACCTGCCAGTGCGCCTTCCCAATATGGTGGGCGGCGGATGTAGGTGGTTTGTGGACGCCAGTCATACAGGGGGCTGACTTTTTCTCCATCATCTGCCTGTTTGGCAAACATGGGGATGTAAACTTTGCGGAATTGTTCAGGCTTGACACTGGCTGCCACCACGGCATCAATTTCTGCGTCCGCCGGCCAGATGTCTTTCAGTGTCACTGGCTTGCCCGCTGCATCCAGACCCAGCACATCTTTCTCGATATCAAAACGGATAGTGCCAGCGATGGCATACGCCACCACCAGCGGCGGCGAAGCGAGGAAGGCTTGTTGTGCATAAGGATGGATACGGCCATCAAAATTGCGGTTACCCGACAGCACTGCCGTTGCATACAGATCACGCTCTATGATTTCTTTCTGGATGACGGGGTCAAGCGCACCCGACATGCCATTGCAGGAGGTACAGGCATAGGCGACTACGCCAAAGCCAAGCTGTTCAAGCTCAGGCAATAATTTGGCTTCTTCCAGATACAGGGTCACGGCCTTGGAGCCAGGGGCGAGTGAACTCTTGACCCAGGGCTTGCGGGTCAGGCCCAGCCTGTTCGCATTCCGGGCCAGCAAACCGGCGGCCACCATATTGCGTGGATTATTGGTGTTGGTGCAACTGGTGATGGCGGCGATGATGACGGCACCATCCGGCATGAATCCTGGTTCGTTTTCAATCGTGCCGCTGATACCGCGCGCTGCCAGTTCCGAGGTTGGCACGCGCTTGTGCGGATTCGATGGGCCAGCAATATTACGCACAACGGAAGACAAATCAAATTTCAGTACACGTTCATATTCCGCATTCTTCAGCGTATCAGCCCACAAGCCGGTTTCTTTGGCATAGGTTTCTACCAGTTGGACCAATGCATCGTCACGGCCTGTGAGTTTCAGGTATTTGATGGTTTGTTCATCGATGTAAAACATGGCGGCAGTAGAACCGAATTCAGGTGCCATATTTGCTATCGTTGCGCGGTCACCCAGGGTCAGGTGGGATGCGCCTTCGCCATAAAATTCCAGATAAGACGAGACGACTTTTTGATTGCGCAAGAATTCTGTCAATGCCAGTACCGTGTCGGTCGCCGTAATACCTTCCTGTGGCTTGCCGCTCAGTTCAACGCCGATGATGTCTGGCAAACGCATCCAGGATGCACGGCCCAGCATGACGCTTTCGGCTTCCAGCCCACCGACACCAATCGCGATCACACCCAGCGCATCCACCATGGGGGTATGGCTGTCTGTGCCGACCAGGGTATCAGGGTAAGCAACACCGTCTGTGACCTGTACAACGGGCGACATGCGTTCCAGATTAATCTGGTGCAAAATACCATTGCCGGGCGGGATCACATCGACATTCTTGAATGCCTTCTTGGTCCAGTTGATGAAGTCAAACCTGTCTTCATTGCGTCTGTCTTCAATCGCACGATTTTTATCGAAAGCATCCGGATCAAAACCACCGCACTCGACTGCCAGTGAATGATCAACCACCAGTTGCGTAGGTACTACCGGGTTGACCAGCGCCGGGTCACCACCTTGCAGCGCAATCGCATCGCGCAAACCCGCCAGGTCCACCAGTGCAGTCTGTCCCAGGATGTCATGACATACCACCCGGGCCGGGAACCAGGGAAAATCCAGGTCACGCTTGCGTTCTATGAACTGTCTGAGGGAATCAGTCAGCGTTGCCGGGTCGCAGCGACGCACCAGATTTTCTGCCAGTACGCGCGAGGTATAAGGCAGCTTGTCATAGGCACCTGCAACGATTGCATCGACGGCTGCACGCGTATCGAAGTAATCCAGAGTAGTACCGGGTAGTGGCTTGCGGAATTGAGTATTCATGGCTCGCTATTTTTCAATATTAATATTCGGTGTTCGGACTGATCCAGTCGGCTATCACGGCAAGTTCAGAGCTGCAATTTGAAGCCTTCATGTGAAGCTGTAAAACCCATGCTTCCATAAAACCGGTGGGCCTGTATGCGTTTTTTATCACTGGTCAGTTGCACCAGCTTGCAAGCACGCTCACGCGCGACTTGTATCGCTTGTTCTATGATCCAGTGACCTATACCCTGCCCGCGAAGATAGCCATCCACCCGCACGCTTTCTATCATGGCTCGGGTAGCCCCTTTCCTGCTCAGGCCGGGGATGAAAGTCAGTTGCAGCATGGCGATGATCTTGCCATCCATGACACCGACCATCAAAAACTGGTTATCATCTTTGTCTATGCGGTCAAAGGCATCGCTATAGCATGGATCATCCGATCCCACGCCTTCACGATTCTTGCCCAGATCATCATCGGCGATCAATTCCAGCAGGCGCGGCAAATCCTGCTTCACTGCGCGCCTGGCAATTAGTGTTGATATCAGTTTCGATACGTCAGCCTGGACTTTCATAGTGCAACCCTGCCTATTTGTGTTTCTTATGTATGTTTCTTATTTGCGTTTATTCAGAGGAACAAACTTCAGATCTTCAGGGCCAACATAATTGGCACTAGGACGAATGATCTTGTTATCGATACGTTGTTCAATGATGTGTGCCGCCCAGCCCGAGGTACGGGCAATCACGAACAGCGGTGTAAACATGGCAGTCGGCACCCCCATCATGTGATAGGACACGGCAGAGAACCAGTCAAGATTGGGGAACATTTTTTTGATATCCCACATCACTGTTTCCAGACGTTCGGCGATATCAAACATTTTCATCGCACCGACATCCTTGGACAGATTGCGTGCCACTTCCTTGATGACCTTGTTGCGCGGATCAGAAATCGTGTACACAGGGTGACCGAAGCCGATCACCACTTCCTTGTTTTCCACACGTTTCTTGATATCGGCTTCTGCTTCGTCGGGATTGTCGTAACGTTTCTGGATTTCAAACGCAACTTCATTGGCACCGCCGTGTTTCGGGCCACGCAAGGCACCTATCGCGCCAGTAATGGCAGAATACATGTCCGAGCCTGTGCCAGCCACTACCCGGCCCGCAAAGGTGGATGCATTGAATTCATGCTCCGCATACAGAATCAGGGAAGTATGCATGGCTTTTTCCCACAACTCACCTGGTTTTTCACCATGCAGCAAATGCAGGAAATGGCCGCCTATGGAATCATCATCGGTTTCTGTCTCTATGCGCTTGCCATTGTGGCTATAGTGGTACCAGTACAGCAGCATGGACCCCAGCGAAGCCATCAGGCGGTCGGCAATATCGCGCGCACCCGGGGTGTTGTGGTCATCTTTTTCTGGCAACACGCAACCAAGTACGGATACGCCGGTACGCATCACATCCATGGGGTGCGATGAAGCCGGCAACCATTCCAGTGCCGCTTTCAGATTTGCTGGCAAACCGCGCAGCGCTTTCAGCTTGGCTTTGTAGGCACGCAATTCAGCCGCGGTCGGCAATTTGCCATGCACCAGCAAATGGGCAATTTCTTCAAACTCGCAGGCGTCAGCCACATCCAGAATATCGTAACCGCGATAATGCAGGTCATTGCCGGTTTTGCCCACGGTACACAGGGCCGTGTTACCAGCCGTCACCCCAGACAGGGCAACCGATTTCTTGGGTTTGAAAGGAACTGCTTCAGTCATGATTTTTTCTCCATTGTTCATTAGAAGTGCCATTCCCATTTGCTGACTTGATGCAGCACAATAAGGGCACGGACTATATACGTATTATTTGGCCTTTTGCTGTGCGAAAAGAGCATCCAGCTTTTGTTCGAAATCGTGGTAGTTGATGCGCTCATACAATTCCATGCGGGTCTGCATGGTGTCGACGACATTCTTTTGCGTACCGTCACGGCGTATCGCGCCATACACGTTTTCTGCTGCCTTGTTCATGGCACGGAAAGCCGACAAGGGGTACAGGACCAGGCCCACATCCACGGCAGCCAGTTCTTCAACAGAAAACAATGGGGTGGCACCAAATTCAGTGATATTCGCCAGGATAGGTACTTTGACGGCACTGGCAAACTGCTTGTACATGGACAATTCGGTGATCGCTTCCGGGAAAATCATGTCTGCCCCCGCTTCCACGCATGCCAGGGCACGCTCGATGGCAGCGTCCAGACCTTCAACGGCCAGCGCATCGGTACGGGCCATGATGACGAAGTTGTCATCGGTACGGGCATCCACTGCTGCCTTGACCCTGTCTACCATTTCCTGCTTGCTGACGATCTCTTTGCCCGGGCGATGGCCGCAGCGCTTGGCCCCCACCTGGTCTTCAATATGCATGGCCGCAGCGCCGAACTTGATCATGGATTTGACGGTGCGTGCCACGTTGAAGGCAGAAGCGCCAAAGCCTGTATCCACATCCACCAGCAAAGGCAGGTCGCAGACATCGGTGATGCGGCGTACGTCAGTCAATACATCGTCGAGATTGGAAATACCCAGATCAGGCAACCCCAGGGACCCGGCAGCAACGCCTCCACCAGACAAATAAATCGCCTTGAAACCGGCACGTTTTGCCAGCAAGGCATGATTGGCATTGATAGCCCCGACCACTTGCAGAGGGGATTCTTCCTGCATCGCCTTGCGGAAGGCGGCACCTGCGGAGTATGTACTCATGTGTATGCTTTCAGGTTAATGAACAGATTCTGGCAAGCGTATTGCAATCGGCATGCCACCTCTGGCCACAGACAGCGCAAAGAAGCTGAAACACCTGCGAAAATATATGCAAATCAACTACTTACCAGGAAAAATCTGTGAAACAGGACTTGAGATTAATAGACAATACGGCGCATAATGACGTTTCAAATACAAATTTGAAACAATATTGAAACGCGAATTGAAACATCAATTGAAACACTCCTTGAAACACCCAATGAAACAAGCCCCGGGACCATCCATGGCTAGGCACCAAACATCTGACCAGATACAAACATAATGAAACACCCCACACCGCCGCGTGACAACAGCGATAAACCCGTGATCTGGACCGTATCCATTTCCCGCCTGTTCGACATGTTTCGCGACATCATGGTTGAATATGATGGCCGCGCCGATATCGAACCCATACACATGGGTTTTGAAGAAGCGGCGCAATACCTGAAAGAACGCCTGCAAACAGAAAGATGCGATGCCGTCATTGCCGCTGGCTCAAACGGTGCCTACCTGAAAAACCGCCTGCCGGTACCGGTCGTCATCGCCAAGGCCAGCGGCTTTGATGTCATGCAGGCCCTGGCCAGGGCGCGCAAGGTGTCACCCGCCATCGGCCTGATCAATTACCAGGAAACCATGCCGGAACTGGCGGATTTTAAAACCACCTTCGGCTTCCCGCTGGAACAACGTACCTACGTCACCGAAGAAGATGCGCGCGCCCAGATCAGTGAACTGAAAGCCAGTGGCATCAAGGCCATTGTCGGTGCCGGCCTGATCACAGACCTGGCAGAGGAAGCCGGCCTGACGGGCATCTTCATGTATTCGGCGGGGTCGATACGGCAGGCATTTGACGATGCACTGGAAATCGCCCGCCTGACGCGGCTGGAATCTGCCCGTGGCCGCCAGCATCCAGCGGCAGATGCGCTGCGCGCCCGCCACAACCTGAATGATTTGCGGGGTGATTCGGCCATCATGCAGGCGACTCGCAAATCGATCGCCCTGTTTGCCCGTTCCCCCGCTACCGTGTTGCTGCAAGGTGAAACCGGCACCGGCAAGGAACTGGCGGCCCAGGCCCTGCACCGTGAAAGTACCAGGGCGCGCCAGCCCTTTGTTGCCGTCAATTGCGGTGCGATCGCCGAAAGCCTGCTGGAATCCGAATTATTCGGCTATGAAGAAGGTGCATTTACCGGATCAAAACGGGGTGGTCATGCCGGCCTGTTTGAAACCGCCCATCGCGGCACCGTGTTTCTGGATGAAATTGGTGAAATGCCGCTGGGTTTGCAAACCCGGCTATTGCGGGTGCTGGAAGAACGTGAAGTGATACGCGTTGGCAGCATGCGCCCTATCCCGGTCGATGTACGCATCATCAGCGCCACCCATTGCAATCTGGAAGACCGCATCAGGGAAGGAAAGTTTCGCGCTGATCTGTATTTTCGTCTAGCGGTATTGCGACTACATTTACCCACCCTGCGGGAAAGAACGGACGACCTGCTTCCTCTTGCAGAATGGTTCCTGAAGCATGCCCTGGCTGGTATGGGCACACGCCCGCATGCCAATCTGCATGCAGAAATCAGCTCTTGTGGTTCTTTGCTCCAACATTATGCCTGGCCAGGTAATGTAAGAGAACTACGTAATCTGATGGAGCGCCTGGCCTTGTTTTTGGCAGCAGAACCTTTGCAGGCACTGACGCCGGGCTTTGTCGCAAAAACCTTGCCTGAGCTGGTGATAACCGCAGTCCAGATGGAACAGACGGCAACACCAGCCAACGAAGAATCGCTGGAACAGATCATGCAAAAATTCGACAACAACCGGGAAGCAGTGGCAGATTACCTGGGTATCAGCAGGACCACCTTGTGGCGACGGCTGAAAAATTGAGAATGGCAGCAATGACACCAAATAAGCTGTGCAAATAGCGCCAGGGGAACATATATTGAACATCTTGACCACTCAATTTCCGGCACGGTAAGGTAAAATGAATTTGAGCTGCAACTCACATTCCATGGGTGCATTTGTCCTGCATAAAAAATATTATGAAAAAATTACTAATTGTTGATGATAGCAAAGTGTCACGCATGGTCATACGTGCCCATGTGAAGGCAGCCCAGCCTGAGTGGGAAATATTCGAAGCCAGTACCGGCGAAGAAGCCATGAAATCTGTGCAAGAAAACAAGCCAGACTATTGCACCATGGACATCAACATGCCTGGCATGCTGGGAACGGATGCTGCAGAGAAAATTTTGAAAGACCACCCTCATCTGCGCATTGCCATCTTCTCTGCCAATGTGCAAGACAGCATGCAGACACGCGCCAATTCCATAGGCAGTGTTTTCGTGGCCAAGCCTGTCACTGAAAAATCGATCACCATCGTCCTCAATTATTTCGCGAGCGGTCAATGAACACGCTGACTGAACTTCATCTTGATGCACTGAGTGAAGTTTTTAATGTCGGCGCAGGCAGAGCAGCAGCCAGCCTCAGTGACATCGTTGGCGAAGAAGTCCGTCTTTCGGTTCCTTCAGTAGAAATTCGCAAATCGTCTGAAATAGACGTGTCCATCATGGGCATGCAAAGCGACAAGTTTGGTGCCGTCCACCAGACTTTTAGTGGCACGTTTGAAGCAGACGCCATCCTCCTGTTCACTGAAGCCCACGCGCTGGAAATTGTGCGCGACATGATGGGCTCGCAAATCAGCATAGAAGACCTGGCAGAGTTCGAGCAGGAAGCCATGTGCGAGCTGGGTAACATCATACTCAATGCCTGCCTGTCAGCGATGGCAGATATGCTGAATATCCCGCTCAGTTGCTCCCTGCCTGATTATTCGGTCGCCACCACGGAAGAGATTTTCCGGCGCGTCAGTAATGACCTTGATCAACCTTATGTCTTGCTGCTGCACATAGACCTGACCATAGAAAGAAGGCATTCTGAAGGCCACCTGATTTTCCTGCTCAGCTCAACCTCATTGACTGATTTGGTCACCCAGATAGATCGTTTCCTGGGGGAAACCTGATGGCGCAGTTGTTGTCCACCAGCCCTGTCGCTGTGGAGCAAATCCTGAACTCCATCAGCCTGGGCCTGATACTGGTCGATGCAGAACAGCGTATCTGTCTGTGGAACGGCTGGATAGAAAGACATAGCGGCGTTGCCGCAGAACAGGCGCTGGGCCGCCAGATATCAGAAGCTTTTGAAGAATTGCCCAGCCGCGCCATCCTCACCGCCATCAGCAATACCCTGAATTACGGCCTGCCGGTGGTCCTGTCGAATGCCCTGCATCGCTCCCCCCTGCCGCTGTTTGACCGCAGTGAGCAGGACGATGAAAAAAAACGCATCCACCAGTCCATCACCATTACGCCGCTCAGTGCGGACGATGGCAGCAGGCTTTGCCTGATACAGGTCAGCGATTCATCTACGTCGATCAAGCGCGAAAAAATACTGCGTACCCATTCCGAAGCACTCAAGCGCGAAGCCACCACCGATAGCCTGACCGGCATCTATAACCGCCGCTTCTTTGACGAACATTACAAAATAGCGATGGGTCATGCCGTGCGCCACAATGTGCCGCTATCCATTTTCATGCTGGATATTGACTTCTTCAAGGAATACAACGACAGCTACGGCCATGTGGCCGGTGACAAGACATTGATACAGGTCGCAGCCGCATTGCGCAAACAATTGCTGCGGGCCACCGATGTACTGGCACGTTTTGGTGGTGAAGAATTCATTTTGATGCTGCCGAATATGGCGCCCGAATTGGCCATGCAATTTGCCGAAAAACTGCGTACCGCCGTATGGGACCTGAATATACCGCACATCAATTCGCGCGTCGGGGACCGGGTCAGTATCAGCATAGGTTTCAGCAATTACCACAAGCATCCGGATGTGGATCAGCATATGTTGCTGAAATGTGCTGATGCTGCTTTATATGAAGCAAAAAAAACAGGCCGCAACCGGAGTCATTATTTGCCACTGCAAGATTTTCATGTGCCGTCAGCCAGCATTGCTGAATCTGCCGACAGTCATGACGAAGGCCTGCTCAGTTGATGTCGTCGCCCCGGTTTGATGTTCATCTGGTTTTTCTTAGTTATTAATTCATGGCGTGGCCCTTGCCGGTCAAACCATACACATACAAGGTATCGGCATGCATAAATCATCCCCAGCATTCTCTCCCGTACGTCGCCACATCCATCACCTGATCGCTGCCGGTCTGCTGGCTTTTTGTGGCCTGGCAAATGCACAACAGGTATTGCGCGTATCCGCCATACCCGATGAAGCGCCGACAGAATTGCAGCGCAAGTTCAAACCCCTGGGCACTATGCTGGAAAAAAAACTGGGCATGAAAGTGGAATTCATTCCCGTTACCGATTACGCGGCTTCGGTAGAAGGCCTGATCAATAAAAAACTCGACATGGTCTGGTTTGGCGGTTTTACTTTCGTGCAAGCCAAAGTACGCAGCAAAGATCAGGTGATACCGCTGGTACAGCGTGAAGAAGATGAAAAATTCAAATCAGTATTCATCACCACCGATAAAAACATCACCAAGCTGGAAGACCTGAAAGGCAAGACCTTTACCTTTGGCTCTGAATCGTCCACGTCCGGCCATTTGATGCCGCGCTCTTATTTGCTGGCAGCCAAGATCAATCCTGACACCGACATGAAGCGCATTGCTTTTTCTGGCGCACATGATGCAACTGTCGCTGCAGTATCCGGCGGCAAGGTCGACGCAGGTGCCCTGAATATTTCAGTCTGGGAAAAACTGCTGGCGCAAGGCAAGGTCGATACCAAACTGGTACACGTGTTTTACACCACGCCAGGCTATTTTGACTATAACTGGTCAGTGCGCGCCGACATGCCTGCCGACCTGCGCAAGAAGATCACAGACGCCTTCCTGAATCTGGACCCGGCCAATCCACAAGACAAGGAAATCCTGGATCTGCAACGTGCGACACGCTTCATCCCTACCAAGGCTGACAACTACAAGGCCATAGAAGCGGCAGCACATAATGCCGGCCTGCTGAAGTAATGTTGGCAGTAATGGCGGCAGCAATGTCGGCAACAGCGCTGCGTTTGCAGCAATTAAGCGTGGCTTTTCCCGGTGCGGTACACACTGCATCGGTGGCCGGGCAAGCACAGCAGCAATACATCCTGGAAAATCTTGACCTGACGGTAGCCCAGGGCGAACAGATTGCCATCATAGGCCCGTCCGGTGCCGGTAAAACCACCCTGCTGCATACCCTGGCTGCCGCGCATCAGCCAGCCACCGGGCAATTCCAGTTTATGGAAAAAGATGTGTGGACGCTGTCGCATACAGCGCGCCATGCCCTGCGTCGTCATTTGTTTTTGGCACCACAAACGCCGCCACTGCCAGCACGCCAGCGCGTCATTACCGCAGTGCTGGCCGGCCGCCTGCCACACTGGACACTGGCACGGGCGCTGCGCAATCTGATCAAGCCCACCGACCCGCTGGCCGCCTGGCAAGCCTTGCAGCGTTTTGATTTACAACACAAGCTCTATGCCAGGGTAGATAAACTATCTGGCGGCGAACGCCAGCGCTGCGGACTGGCACGCCTGCTACTGTCCGATGCCAGCCTCTTGCTGGTGGATGAACCCCTGTCAGCACTTGACCCTACACTGGCCCTGCAAACCCTGCATACCCTGCAGCAAGAAGCAAAACAACGTCATGCGACGCTCATCTGCAGCCTGCACCAGGTGGAGCTGGCGCGCCAGCACTTTCCCCGTATCATAGGCTTACGCGCTGGCAAAGTCCTGTTCGATAGTGACAAGGTGGATGATCAGATGATCGCCGACCTGTACCGGAATGCCGGCACCCCGCAGCAGCAGCCGGATATACCGGCACCGAACCAGCCAGACCTGTCTGGCTTTGCTGATGCACCTCGCTGCTTTTAAGCACAATGACGCACCAGGATAGCCATCCAGATATCCAGCATGATCCCGCATGGCGCATGCGGGTGACGCTTGCATTGTGCATGCTGGCCTTGCTCTGGCCCATGCTGTACATCACTGAATTCAAGCCCTGGCAACTGATCGATGCGCAAAGCCTGGGCGCGACCTGGCGCTTCCTGTCCGGCTTTTTTCCACCTGCCCATTCCACAGAATTTTTACTGATCGTGCTGGAAGCCACCTGGCAAACCATCGCCATTGCTACTGCGGGCCTGACGCTGGCACTGCTGGGTGCGATTCCCATGACCCTGATCGTCAATGAACATTTATCAATTTCACGCCTGGGCAGCGGGCACATGCATGGCATGGCCAGACTGCTGCGCCAGGTCGTGCGCTGGAAGCTTGTCTTGCTGCGCAGCGTGCCCGAGCTGGTGTGGGCCCTGCTGTTTGTGCGCCTGGTCGGGCTGGGGCCGACTGCTGGTGTATTTGCCATCGCCCTTACCTACGCCGGTATGCTGGGTAAGGTGTATGCAGAAATACTGGAAGCCAATGACGCCCATGCCACCGACAGCCTGCTCAGGAACGGCAGCAGTCGCCTGACTGCATTTCTGTACGGTGCCTTGCCGAATGCCGCACCAGAGCTGGTTTCCTACACCATCTACCGCTGGGAATGCGCGATACGCGGTTCTGTCGTCATGGGTTTTGTCGGCGCGGGCGGCCTGGGGCAACGCATGGATGAATCCATGAAAATGTTATCCGGCGCTGAAGTATCGACCATGCTCATCGTTTTCGTACTGCTGGTGGGCATCGCCGACCTGGCCAGTAAATTATTCCGCAAGGCACTTGCATGAGAGCTCAAGACAGCAACGACATGCCAGTCGCGCCGCCGTTATTGACTCCACTCAAGCTGGCGTTAAGTGCGGGCATTATACTGCTGGTCGTAGCCAGCTTTATCAGCCTGAACATGGAATGGCGTGCCCTGTTCAGCGACGACGCAGCCAGCAAAACCTGGGAATTCCTGCAAGGCTTTGCGCCACCCGATATCAGCCCTGCCGTCCTCAGAAAAACTGCCCTGGCCTCTTTTGAAACCCTGGCCATGTCGGCACTTGGCACCTTGATTGCCGCCATGCTTGGTCTGTTTCTGGCGCTGCCAGCCAGCGGCCGGTTTGGCAAGCTGGCAAAAAGCAGTACGCGATTATTTTTGAATGTAGCCCGTGCCATCCCCGAACTGGTGTGGGCATCCATCATGCTGATTGCTGCTGGGCTGGGGCCATTTGCCGGCACCATTGCGCTGGCCGCGCATACCACCGGCGTACTTGGTCGCCTGTTTGCCGAAGCACTGGAAAACGCCGCTCCGCAGGCAGAATCGAGCTTGCGCCTGAACGGTGCCTCGGCCATCAATGCCTTCCTGTATGCCACGCTGCCACAAAGCCTGCCGCAAATGCTGTCCTATACCCTGTATCGCTGGGAAAATAATATTCGCGCCGCCGCCATACTCGGCGTAGTCGGTGCCGGTGGCCTGGGACAAATGTTGAAGTATCATTTATCATTATTCCAGATGCAGACTGCCGCCACGGTCATTATCGCCATGCTGATACTGGTCGCCATGGTGGATGCCCTGAGTTTTGCGATGCGACGCTGGCTGATGCATTAAATATGACATTAAATAAGACATAAAATTACGCCATGAGCCTGTCCGCCAAACCCTATCTGCAACGCATCAGCCTACGCGACGATGCTGTCATTGATTTTGACAACTACCCTTACCACATCCCGGCAGTCAGGGAAATCGATGTGCTGGACTTTCATGCTGACGTGACTTTTTTTGTCGGTGAAAACGGTGCTGGCAAATCGACGGTACTGGAAGCCATCGCCATGGCGCTGGGCTATGGCCAGGAAGGCGGGACCAAGAATGTCGCGTACCGCACCACAGAATCAGTATCTTCGCTACATCAGAATCTGCGACTATCCAAAAGCTTCAAGAAACCACGTGATGGCTACTTCTTACGGGCAGAGAGTTTCTTCAACGTCGCCACCTACATGGATGAAGTCGGCTATCTGGGTGCGTATGGCGGCTCGCTGCATACGCGCTCGCATGGCGAAGCCTTCATGGCTTTGTTACTTAACAAGCTGGAAGGCAATGGCCTGTACCTGATGGATGAACCCGAAGCGGCCCTGTCCCCCAACCGTCAACTGGCGGCCCTAAGCGCCATACATCAACTGGTACAGGATGGTTCGCAATTCATTATTGCCACCCATTCACCGATACTGCTGTCCTATCCCCATGCGAAAATTTACCAGTTTGATGGCAGCGGCATCACGCAAACCAGTTATGAAGACACGGAACACTTTGCAGTGACCCGTGACTTTCTCAACAATTACCCCAGGCGGCTGGAACAATTGCTGGCTGACGATGCATCATGACTGCTTGGAACCTGTGGTTGATCTTAGCGAATAGCACAAAACAAAGCTGAACTTTCGGATAAGCATTATGATTAATTTTCTCAACAATCCAGGAAAACGACTCAGTACATTACTGGCTTGCCTGACTATCCTGTTCTGCCTACACCCCATGAATACACACGCTGAAGAAGCATCCTCACCACTAGGTTCACTCGTCATCATAGGCGGTGCCTTGCGCATGGATAATGCGGCGGTCTGGCAGCGCATTGTCCAGCAGGCCGGTGGCAAAGGGGCAAAAATTGCAGTCATCCCGGCGGCAGCTGGCAACCCTGAGCGCGCTGGCGCTGCCACTGTCGCCGCACTGAACCAGAATGGTGCCCAGGCCTTTGTCGTTCCCTTGTCGGTCAAATATCCACACTTCAAGCCGCAAGACATCGTCAATGACGCCGCCTGGCTGGATAAATTGAAGCAAGCCAGCGGTGTGTATTTCACCGGCGGTGACCAGGCGCGCATCGTGCAGGCACTGCTCACACCGGATGGCAGCAAGACCGCCATGCTGGAAGCAATCTGGGCCCTGTATCAACGCGGTGGGGTGATTGCTGGCAGCAGTGCCGGCGCTGCCATCATGAGTACCACCATGTTTTATGATGCCCAACCCGTGCTGCCCACATTGAAGCAGGGGGTCACTGATGGCAAGGAAATTGCCAACGGCCTGGGCTTCATCGGCCCCGATGTATTCATAGACCAGCACCTGATCATCCGGGGTCGCTTTGCCCGCATGTTGCCGGTCATGCTGAAGAAGCATTACAAGCTGGGCCTGGGGGTGGATGAAAATACCGCCATGGTGGTCAGCAACCAGGCTGAAGTCGAAGTCATCGGCTATAAGGGCGCCATCCTGTTTGACCTGACAGAAGCAAGCACCGACAGCAGCCAAAAGAATTTTAATATCAGCAATGCCCGTATCAGCTATCTGGACCGGGGTGACCGTTTTAATTTGCGCAGCAAGACACTGACACCGTCCGCTGACAAACTGCAGGGCAAGCTTGATCCTGCCCATGCCTACAATACTGATCGACACTTCTACGCCGATATCCTGGCCAATTCCGTGGTCACCGACCTGATGTTTCATTTAATCGGCAGCAAGCAGGAACGCAGCATCGGGCTGGCCTTTGGTTTGGATGAGCAGCCTGAGCTGGGTTTTGAATTCAGCTTCAGCAAGCTGGCAGAAAGCCAGGGCTATTTTTCAGCATCTTCCGGTGCCGAGGCGTATACGGTGCTGAAGCTGCGTCTGGATATACGACCAGTCAAAATGCAGTTACCCTTATACAAATAAAACACTTGCGGACAGGGGAAAGGATGGCCATCTGTGGCGTCCTTTTGTCATCCTCTCTGTCATCCTGTTGGCAGCGCTTTGTCGTCCCTTTTGTTGTCCACCTCCCGGACTGCCGCATCAGAACAACACCCCTGCACTAATTTGTCGTTTGTTTGCCTATTCTTCACACTATGCAGTGTTAGCTTCACATACAATCAAACTGCAGCACTGACTCTCCCTTGCGTATTGGGTGCAGGCTGCGTGACTGCCATTCATCAAATAATGCAGATCCTGCCATCAGCATGGGCTATAAGCCAGAGATGATTAAGGAAGCTCTCTCGCTGTCATACGCACACCTGTTGCGCTGCATAAACCAGTGAGACCACGTCATGAAACTCAGTACCCGCATCATTCTGCTGTGTGCCATCACCCTCTTCGGTATCTCCGTCATTTCCGTCATTTCACTGTATTCCCTGCGCCAGAGCATGCTGAAGGAACGCAAGGAGCAGATTTCCAATATGGTCGAAATGGCCTATGCCGCCATAGAAAAAGCCCATGCGCTGGAACAGGCGGGCAAGCTGTCGCGCGATGATGCGCAAAAACAGGCCAAACTGGCGATTTCCAGCTTCCATAAGGATGAAATGTATTTCTTTGTGCGTGGCTACAACGACGATTTGCTGCTGGTACACCCCAAAGCCTCACGCATCGGTGTTCCACAAAAGGATATGAAAGAATCCGGTGACCGCTATCGGGCTTCACTGGCAAACAGCGCCCTGGGTATCGTGCAGGCCCCTGGTACTCGCCCTGGCGTTGAGGTGGCGGTCGATAAAATCTATGCTGTAAAAAGATTTACCCCGTGGGAATGGCTGGTGGGAACCGGCACCTACATCGACGATATCAATGATTCGTTCTGGCAACAGGCTGGCATACTGTTGGGTGTGGGCTGCGTCATGATGGCCCTGGTAGGTGGCATCGCCTGGCGCATCACGCGTGCCATTCTGGGTCAGTTGGGCGGAGAGCCATCCTATGCGGCCGAAGTGGTAGGCCACATTGCCGAGGGCGACCTGACCACCGACATCAAGCTCAGGCACAATGACCAGTCCAGCCTGCTGTTTGCCATCAAGAGCATGCGTGACAAGCTGGCCGCTGTCGTCAGTGAAGTACGCACGGGTTCTGAATCAATTGCCACGGCTTCGGGTGAAATCGCCTCGGGCAATCTGGATTTATCCAGCCGTACCGAGCAACAGGCCGGTGCGCTGGAAGAAACCTCATCCACCATGGAAGAGCTGACATCCACCGTCAAACAAAATGCCGACAATGCCAGACAGGCCAACCAACTGGCGATTTCGGCTTCTGAAGTGGCGACCCAGGGCGGCAGCGTGGTGGGTAAAGTCGTGGCCACCATGGGTTCCATCAATGAATCATCGAAGAAAATTGTCGATATCATCAGCGTCATTGACGGCATTGCCTTCCAGACCAACATCCTGGCATTGAACGCGGCAGTAGAAGCGGCACGCGCCGGTGAACAGGGACGAGGTTTTGCCGTCGTGGCCAGCGAAGTGCGCAATCTGGCGCAGCGATCCGCCTCGGCCGCCAAAGAAATTAAAACCCTGATAGACAGTTCAGCAGAGAAAGTAGAAGAAGGCGGCAAGCTGGTGGCCATCGCCGGCTCCACCATGGATGATGTAGTGGCCAGCGTCAGGCGCGTCACCGATATCGTCGCAGAAATTGCTTCGGCCAGCCAGGAACAAAGCTCGGGCATAGAACAGGTCAATCATGCCATCGTGGATATGGACAATATGACGCAACAGAATGCGGCACTGGTTGAACAGGCCGCCGCCGCAGCCCAGGCCATGAATGAACAGGCAGACGCGCTGGCGCAAGTGGTGAATATTTTCAAGGTCCGCATGGAACCGGCCAGATCGGCTAGTCCGATCAATTCACATAGTCCTGTCCATCGCGCCAAACCCCACGACAACCCACGACTGTTGCGTTGAGTTGTGCACACAAGTATCACAAGGGGTCACGGTAATAAAAAAAGAGATGCCATGGCATCTCTTTTTTCGTCTTGCTGACCAAGACTGATCAGCAAAAATCAGTTATCAGGACAGATTCCAGACATATTCCAGCTTGGTCCATGCTTGCTGTGGTTTGCCATCTTTTGCACCTGGTTTGAATTTGCAAGAGGTGTAAATTTTTTGTGTTGCTTTGTCCAATGCCTTGGAGCCACTGGATTTTTCGACTTTGGAATCAACAACGCTACCGTCAGGGCCAACCAGAACCGACAATATTACGGTGCCGCTTTCTTCATTCATCAGCGCAGATTTTGGATAAATCGGTTTTTCACATGTTTGTTTATCAACTGAAGGGGCGATTTCGTTGGCGGAAACAGACACAAAGGAAGCGAGCAGCGCAACAGCTAAAATAATTTTTTTCATGGAAGTCGATGATAAATAAAGGATTTTTCGAAAGTAAGGAATTGCCCAACATTGCCAGGAATTGCCACATAGAAACACGAAGCGTATTTTACTGCATGTTTTTTCCGCATAGCAACATATTTCTTTAAAACATCTTTCCTCGATCACCATGTTGAGCAAACCCGCCAGCAGTCCCTATAAAACCCAGCTTTTGCCGTGACCGTAATCAGGTTTGTATCAGGTTTGTTTATCGCACTGCAATAACAATAACAATAACAACAATGTCACCAGCGCAATGCAGCACCTGATTAAACATTTTGCCTTTTTGAATGATTTCCGCTAGCCTGAATTCAGGCTTGGCCGTCTGGCTATGGGTTTGTACAAGAAACTACAAAAAACAAAATCAGGAGAAGACAAAATGAAATTCTTGAAATTGCTTGCGACTTTAGTCACTTTATTGCTACTCAGCCACCTGCAACCCGCTTATGCTGAAGACAATCCTGCCGATGCGATTGCCATGGTAGAAAAGGGGGTCGCCTATATGCAAAAACATGGCAAGGATGCCCTGGCGCAGGAAATCAATAATAAAAATCCTGAATTCATTAATGGTGCCATCTACCTGTACATGCGCGGTATGGATGGAGCCATCATCGCCCACCCCATCAATCCCAAGCTGATAGGTAAAAACATGCTGGACCTGCCAGATGCCGATGGCAAATACTATCGCAAGGACATACTGACGCTGGCAAAAAGCAAAGGCAAAGGCTGGGTTGATTATCGTTATAACAACCCCGTCACCAAGCAGATAGAAAACAAGACCACTTATATTTTCCGAAGTAATGACGTGATACTGGAAGCGGGAATTTACAAGGGCAAGTAATCTTCACTGCACACAGCATTCAAGCGCAAAGGTATCGGCTGCTAAATAAAGATACAGAGATATAGAGATACACCTTTCTAGCGATACCTTTGTAGCTATACCTTTATAGCGATACCTTTTTTACAACTGCAAGCTTGATCCGGGCAAATAAAAAGATATCCATCCTGCATAAGTTGATTTTTGGCAGTTTTGTGCGACATCGTACAGACGCCCGCTGACATGTCGCGTAGTTTGGCCTCACGGAAACATGACATGCCAACTGGAAACACTTATGACGCAGCGAATTCTTATTATCACCAACGACCTGACTGATCGCGTATCACTTCAGAATGCACTGCGCCAAACCAGTGATGGTCCTTATGACATCCTGGTCGCAGGCAGCCTGTCAGAGGCCATCACGCAGATTCAGAAACACAAGGTGGATGCCATACTGGCAGATTTATATCTGCCCGACAGCGAGGGCATAGCGACTTTTGACAGCCTGTTCGCGAATGCTCCACAGATTCCTATTCTTACCCTGTCCGGTGATGACGAAACGCTCGCCATTGAGGCCGTCAAGTCGGGGGCCCAGGGTTATTTGACCAAGGGGCATTTCGCCAGTTACCTGGTACCGCAATCCTTGCGTAATGTGATATTGCGCAAGGCAGTAGAAGAGGCCGTCTACATCGACAAGGTACGTGCAGAAATCACCCTCAACTCCATCAGTGATGCCGTCATCGGCACAGATATGGCAGGCAATGTTGACTATTTGAATGTCGCCGCAGAACATATGACCTTGTGGACCAGAGAAGAAGCGCGCGGCCAGCCAATTACCGCCGTCATGCCCATCATTCATAGTGAGAGCAGGCAGGAAAAAGACAATCCTGTGGCGATGGTATTGCAACAGGATATGGCAACAACCCTGACACCCGGTACCATACTTATCAGGCGGGATGGCAGTGAAGTAGCAATTGAAGATTCAACCGCACCCATCCACGATTCGGCCGGCAATATTGCCGGTGCCGTCATGGTATTCCACGATATTACGGATGCCAAGGTCATGGCTGTAAAAATGGCCCACCTGGCACAGCATGACTTTCTCACCAATTTACCTAACCGCGCCCTGCTGAATGATCGCATCGCACAGGCAATTGGTCTCGCCAAGCGGCGCGGCAGCTTTTTGTCCATCCTGTTCATGGACCTGGATAATTTCAAGCACATCAATGATTCACTGGGACATGCCACGGGTGACAAGCTGCTGAAATCCGTCACAGAACGTTTAAGCGCATGCGTACGTAACTCTGATACCGTCAGCCGCCAGGGTGGTGATGAATTCGTGATTCTGGTGACAGACGACAAGTCTGCTGAAAATGCTGCGCTGACTGCCGAGAAATTATTAAAATCCCTGGCAACACCGCACCATATCAATAAACATGAACTGCATGTCACCTCCAGCATCGGTATCAGCGTCTACCCGTCTGATGGTGTCGATGCAGAAACCCTGATCAAGAATGCCGATACGGCCATGTACCAGGCCAAGGACAAGGGACGCAACAACTATCAGTTTTTCAAACCCGAAATGAATGTGCGCGCCGTAGAGCGCCAGGTCATCGAGGCCAATCTGCGTGTGGCACTGGTACGCAATGAATTCTTCTTGCACTATCAACCCAAGATCAACCTGAAGACCGGTGAAATCACCGGTGCAGAAGCCTTGCTGCGCTGGCAGCATCCGCAATGGGGCATGGTGCCGCCGATACGCTTTATCGGCATTGCCGAAGACTGTGGCGTCATCGTTCCCGTTGGTCGCTGGGTATTGCGTGAAGCCTGCGCACAGACCAGGCGTTGGCAGAATAGTGGCCTGGATATTGCCACCATCTCGGTGAATATTTCTGCCGTTGAATTTCGCCGCCAGGATTTTGTAGAAGGCGTGAAAACCATACTGATAGAAACCGGCTTGCCCCCCACCTGCCTGCAACTGGAAATTACCGAAAGTGTATTGATGCGCAATGCAGAAAGCAGCATTGCCATACTTGAGCAATTAAAAAACATGGGCATACAACTGGCGATTGATGATTTCGGTACTGGTTACTCCAGTCTCAGCTACCTGAACCAGTTCCCCATCGACGTACTGAAAATTGACCAGTCATTTGTACACGACATAGGCAACAACAAAACCGACAGCAACGGCGTCATCGCCAGTGCCGTTATCGCCATGGGAAATAGCCTGAAACAAAAAGTCATCGCAGAAGGCGTTGAACAGGAAGAGCAACTATCCTTCCTCAAGGAACAGGATTGCGAAGAAGGACAAGGCTATATTTTCAGCAGGCCGGTGGGGGCCGAGCAATTCGAGAAGTTATTGCGTCAGGGGATACCATCCCAGAACACTGTGTTAGTCTAAAATTTGCATCTATTGGTGAACATTGATGAACGTTGATGAACATTCATGAATAAAAAAACGGACATGTCAGCATGTCCGTTTTTTGTTCAGAGAAAAACTACAACAGGTTTATTCGTAATCACTGACCGGCACGCAAGAACAGAACAGGTTACGGTCACCATAGACATTATCAGCACGACCAACCGGCGCAAAGTATTTATTCTTGCGCAGAGAAGCAACCGGGTAAGCTGCCACTTCACGGCTGTAAGCATGCGGCCATTCATTGGCGATCAGCACTTCTGCTGTATGGGGCGCATGTTTCAGTGGATTGTCCTTTGCATCGAATTCACCACTGGCGACCTTGGCGATTTCTTCACGGATGCTGATCATGGCATCGATGAAGCGGTCAAGTTCAGCCTGTGATTCGCTTTCTGTCGGTTCTATCATCAGTGTGCCGGGCACAGGGAAGCTCATGGTCGGTGCATGGAAACCAAAGTCGATGAGGCGCTTGGCCACATCTTCATTGCTGATGCCGGTCGCATCGGTCAAGGGACGCAGGTCCAGTATGCATTCATGCGCGACCAGGCCATCATGGCCACTGTACAGCACAGGGTAATGCGGGGCCAGGCGTTTGGCGATGTAGTTGGCGGCCAGAATCGCTGTTTCTGTCGCTGCCTTCAAACCTTCGGAACCCATCATGGCAATATACATCCATGAGATAGGCAAGATGCTGGCAGAGCCGAATGGAGCGGCACTGACGGCAGAAATACCCTCTTCACCACGCACATAGCCGGTCGATTTCTGGTTAGGCAAAAACTTCGCCAGATGCGCGCCAACAGCCACCGGGCCTACGCCAGGGCCGCCACCACCGTGAGGGATACAGAAAGTCTTGTGCAGGTTCAAATGGCTGACATCACCACCAAACTTGCCAGGTGCGGCCACACCCACCAGTGCATTCATGTTGGCACCATCGACATAGACCTGGCCACCGTGGCTATGCACGATATCGCACAGTTGTTGTATGCCTTCTTCAAACACACCATGTGTCGATGGATAAGTCACCATCGCTGCTGCCAGGTTGGCACTGTGTTTTTCAGCCTTGGCTTTCAGGTCGACCAGGTCAACGTTGCCCTTGTCATCGCAGGCAACCACCACCACGTCCATGCCAACCATGCTGGCCGATGCCGGGTTGGTACCATGGGCAGAAGACGGGATCAGGCAGATATTGCGATGGGCTTCGTCACGCGAAGCGTGGTATGCCTGAATCACCAGCAAGCCTGCGTATTCACCTTGCGAACCGGCATTGGGTTGCAGGGACACGGCGTCATAACCGGTTGCTGCACACAGCATGGCTTCCAGTTGATCAATCATTTCACGATAACCGATGGTCTGGTCATTGGGTGCGAAAGGATGGATGTTGGAGAATTCTGGCCATGTCACAGGAATCATTTCACTGGTGGCATTCAGCTTCATCGTGCAGGAACCCAGCGGTATCATGGTGCGGTCCAGCGCCAGGTCCTTGTCCGCCAGGCTGCGCAGGTAACGCAGCATTTCATGTTCTGCGTGATAACGGTTGAAGGTTGGATGCGTCAGGTAAGTCGTGCCACGTGTCAGTGCTGCCGGATAGGCATCATTGACACCTGCTTCAATCGCCGCAAAATCCAATGTAGCTGTGACGCCGCTTGCTTTGGCAAAAATCCCCCACAGGGCTTCAACATCAGCACGGGTAACAGTTTCATCCAGCGAGACACCGACTTGCGTGGCGCTGATGTGGCGCAGGTTGTAGCCAGCAGCTTCAGCCGCCTGGTGGCAGGCAGCAGCAGTGGCGACATTCACAGTCAGCGTATCAAAGTAGGTGGAATTGGCGATGGTCAAGCCTTGTTGTTTCAGGCCACCAGCCAGCACACCCGTCAGGCGATGCACGCGCAGCGCGATCTGGCGCAGGCCAGCCGGACCGTGATAGACGGCATACATGGAAGCAATCACTGCCAGCAATACTTGTGCGGTACAGATATTCGATGTGGCTTTTTCGCGGCGGATATGTTGTTCACGTGTTTGCAGGGCCAGGCGATATGCCTTGTTGCCTTGCGCATCGATCGTCACGCCGACCAGGCGGCCTGGCATGCTGCGTTTGAATGCATCGCGTGTACCCATATAACCTGCATGCGGGCCACCAAAGCCCAGCGGCACACCAAAGCGCTGGCTGTTGCCGACGACGACGTCTGCACCCCACTCCCCTGGCGATGCGATCAGTGTCAGTGCCAGCAAATCAGCAGCGGCAATGACCATCGCGCCTTTGGCATGCAAGGCCGCCGCGTATTCGCGGTAGTCGCTGATGGAACCATCGACGCCTGGGTATTGCAGCAAGACGCCAAAACATTCATTCTCCAGCGCTTCGTTACCCGCACAGGTACGCACTTCTATACCCAGTGGTTTGGCGCGGGTTTCTATGATCTCGCGTGTCTGTGGCAAAACATCAGCGGCGACATAAAACACATTGGATTTGGATTTACCCACGCGCTGTATCAGCGTCATTGCTTCGGCGGCAGCTGTGCCTTCATCCAGCATCGATGCATTGGCAATGTCCATGCCGGTCAGGTCCGTAATCACTTGCTGGAAGTTCAGGATTGCTTCCAACCGGCCCTGGGAAATCTCTGGCTGGTACGGTGTATAAGCGGTGTACCAGGCAGGATTTTCAAAGATATTGCGCAGGATGACGCCAGGTGTCTGGGTGTTGTAATAACCCTGACCGATCAAAGACTTCAGTACCCGGTTTTTCGACGCCAGCGCCTTCAATGTTGCCAGTGCTTCCTGTTCAGATTTGGCTTCGGTAAATTGCGCCAGTGGCAGCACATCGTGACGGCGGATATTGGCCGGGACGATGGCATCAATCAGGGCGGTGCGATCTGCATAGCCCAGGGTTTTCAACATGGCGGCTTGTTCTGCGTCAGAAGGGCCAATATGGCGTGCGATGAAAGCATCGTGTGCTTCCAGTTGTGTCAGTGAAGGACGGGTCATGGTATGTGGGGCACAGAAGGGTAACGTGGAGTATCAGGCGGTGCTATGCAGAGCTAACCGCAGTCAGGCAAATCCAAAGCAATAAGGTGACAATAAGGTGGCCATCAGGCCACCTTAGGTGCGTCAATTAAGCAATGTTCTTGGCGTAAGCTTCAGCATTCATCAAGGCATCTACATCAGCAATATTTGCTGGCTTCAGCTTGAACAGCCATGCTGCAAAAGCGTCTGCATTGATGGCTTCTGGTGCATCAGCCAGTGCTTCATTGATGGCAACGACTTCACCTGTCACAGGGGCATAAATATCACCGGCAGCCTTGACCGACTCAACCACGGCGCAATCCTTGCCAGCGTCGAGCACTGTGCCAACTTTGGGCAGGTCAACAAAAACGATATCGCCCAATGCATCCTGGGCAAATTCAGTAATGCCGACAGTGATGGTGCCGTCTGCTTCTGTGCGTACCCATTCGTGGGATGTAGTGTATTTCAGGTCTGCTGGTACGTTCATGATGGGCTCCAAATAAGTAAATTAAATAATAATCAGTAAGACTGCCGCTTCAAATCAGGCTGCCAGGATTTTGCCGTTACGGACGAAAGGTAGTTTGACCACAGATGCTGCCAATTGCTTGTCACGGATAACAACCTGCACAGTATCGCCCACAGACACACCCATAGGCAACCGCGCCAGGGCAATCGCTTGCTGCATGGTCGGGCTGAACGTTCCACTGGTGATCTCACCCTCACCTTGCGCGCAGACGACTTTTTGATGGGCACGCAGGATGCCACCTTTTTCACGCAGGATCAGACCCAGGAACTGGGCGTTCTGGCCCTGAGTCTGCAAGGCTTGCTTGCCGACGAAATCACGTTCGCTGACCAGGTCAATCGTCCAGGCCAGACCAGCATCGAGCGGGTTGACGGTTTCATCCATGTCCTGGCCATACAGGTTCATACCCGCTTCCAGACGCAGGGTGTCGCGTGCCCCCAGGCCAGCAGGTTTGACGCCAGCGGCTGCCAGCGCATTCCACAAATCAGTGACGCGTTCGGCAGAAACAGCAATTTCAAAACCGTCTTCGCCGGTATAACCGGTGCGTGCCACCATCACTTCACCAAAGGAAGTGTCAGCGACAATCACGGCATTAAAGGGTTTGATGTCGGCACTGGCGGCCTTGGTCTCTGGCAAGACTTCCCAGGCTTTGGCACGGGCATTTGGCCCCTGCACTGCGACCAGGGCAAAAGCGTTTGCGCCATCCCGGCGCTGGGTAATTGTCAGCGTCAGGCCACTATTGGTTTGTGCATTGTGGGCATTCATCCATGCCACATCTTTTTCTGCCGTGCCTGCATTGACCACCAGGCGGAACCAGTTTTCGCTAAAGAAGTAAATGATCAGGTCATCGATGACGCCGCCTTCAGGCTTCAGCATGCAGGAATACAGGGCCTTGCCCGCTACCTGCAATTTATCGACATTATTGGCGACCAGGCCACGCAGGAAGCCGCGCACATTTTCACCCTGCAAATCGACGACACACATGTGGGATACATCAAACATGCCACAGTCAGTGCGCACAGCATGATGTTCTTCGATTTGGGAACCATAGTTGACAGGCATGTCCCAGCCGCCAAAATCAACCATCTTTGCACCAGCCGCACGATGGGCTGCATTGAGGGGAGTTGCCTTGAGTGATGTCGCTGTTTGCGTCATGAATGCCTCATTACCAGATTGAAGGGACGAACAAGCGCACGCCGACGAATGAACGTCGCATGCGTTGAAATCGCATACCCCTCTGTCCTGGTACCTGAGAGATTACGGGAGCTGTGTATGTTTGCTTCCCCGCGCGCACCTTCGGTGGGTAGCCCGGCGAATTGCTATGCCGCTACCGCTCTCCAGAGTTGGGGTAACTTTTAGCTACCCCGTTGATCGGTCCTTTTGCCTGAGAGTTTTTTGGGTATTAGCCCCTTCGGCGGCGACTTTCGTCACGCTCTCCCGATCAAGTAGCGCGATTATATAAGGCTTGCCAGGGCTTGGGTAGTTGGGTGCGGAAATATTTACAGAAAAGCTGAGAGATTAGTTGAAAAATTAGCAAAACAGCACTTCAAGGCAATTTCACCAATTCCTAATCAGCAGAAGCACTCACAAAGAATTGGACTGTGCTCACAGCAATACACAACAATGCACAGCAAAAATTCAAGCGATATGGCCAAGCATATAGCCAACATCCAACAGACCATGATCAAGCTCGGCGCGCCTCTGTATGAATTTGTAATTATTGTATTAAGTAGAAACAATTGCCATACAACATTGTTTGCGTTGTTACTCTTCGCGACAGTTTTATTTCCATTGTACAAATATCCGTACAAACAGATTTATTGTCGGCCCCGGTTTCTGATTCAAGGGAAAACGGCTGTCTAAGTATTTTGATCAAGCATTTGGCGCATGTGTTTGGATCATGTATTTAACCCTGACAAATAATTTTTTTAACTACTAACAGATGAAGAAGTGACCGGCGAGAAAATGAATAAGCAAAAATTGAAATTAATCGCCTTTGCCGCCATCGCAGCATCTGGCAGCATGAGTTCTGTGTATGCCGCAGATTGGCCGTCCGGCTTTTCTAAATGCGCCGATGAAGGCGAAGTCTGCAAAGTGGGTGATAAAGCCTTACAAGTGTCATTTGGCTTGAAAAACAAATGGGTGGTGAAATCCCTGTCTGGCAATGTCAGTTGTAACGCCGCCAGCTTTGGTGTGGCAGCCACTGCGGATATCAAAGAGAAATGTGCCATAGGCCCAGCCGGCACGCCAGACAACGGAACCGGCAGTGGCACAGGTGGCGGCACAGGTGGAAACACCGGCGGCAGCACTGGCGATGGATCAGGCACAGGCAGCACACCAGCCGGACACAGCGGTGGCTTTGCTGGTCTGGTCACTGGTGGCGGCACCGTGGCAGCAGTGACGGTTAGCACTGCGGCACAAATGCAGGCGGCAATTGATGCCTACAGCGGTACTGGTGGCCTGGTGATCCGGTATACCGGCACGTTTGATTTCCGCACTATTCCTGATGCCTGCACACAATGGAAAAAGGCCAAAGGTGCGATTGTTGAAATCAAGAACAAAGGCAATGTCACCATTGAAGGCAGTAATGGCTCGGCTGCCAATTTTGGTATCGCCGTCAAAGGTGGCGCAACCAACATCATCATCCGCAACATGACCATAGGTTTGTTACCCGGCTCTATCGACGCCATCGGCATTGAAGGCCAGAGCGGCAAGTTCCCTGGCTATGTCTGGGTAGATCACAATACCCTGTTTAGTTCACTGGCAGAATGTCCGGGCGCAGGCGACCTGGAGTTTGATGGCCTGGTGGATAACAAGGCCGATGCACATCACCTGACCTACTCTTACAACTATATCCATGATCATCACAAAGTTGGTTTGATCGGTTCCAGCGACAGCGATGCGAGCGACCGCTACATCACCTTCCATCACAATTACTATAAAAACGTAGGCTCACGCCTGCCCCTGCAGCGCGGTGGCTATACCCACATCTATAACAACCTGTACAGCGATATCAAAACATCGGGTATCAATGTGCGCATGCTGGGTTACTCTCTGATCGAGAGTAACTATTTCGAGAATTCACAAAACCCGGTGACATCCCGCGACAGCGATGTCCTCGGCTATTGGGAATTGCGCAACAATAATATCAAGACCCCTGCCGACTTCAACACCTACGGCATCAAATGGGTAGCCAGCGATTCCAAGCATACCCGCGACGCCACAGACTGGGTAACAACATCCCACCTGCCGATTGGGATCGCTTACAGTTACACACCCGATGAGCCTGCCTGCCTGAAACAAAAACTGCCTGCAGTGGCTGGTGCCGGTACGTCGCTGGCTAAACTGAGTTGCAAGTAATCACGTTAAAAGTAATGCTGTAGCGGTAATCTGAAGCTGAGCGGCCATCCCAGGCCGCTCAGCTACTGTCCAGAATATACTTGACATCAAATTTCCCTCCCCTTCAAGGGGAGGGTTAGGGTGGGGTTGGGTTTCGGTTGATCAATCCGCAATCAAATTGCACAAGAAACCCATCCCAACCTGTCCTGCTTACGATCTTACTGCGTGGGCGCAATCGGAGTCCACGTGGGACTACAGATCGTAAACAGGTTCTTACAGATATAAATCCCGCTTGATCTGGCGCATTTGCTGGTCATAACGGAATTCCCATGCACGCAGGTCGTCGATGCGTCTGCGGCTGGCATTCAGGAATTCTTGCAGCTCGCGACGTTCGCGTTCACGCTTGCGGTCGATATTGGCATTGTCTTCGGTTTTGGGACGATTTTTATCATCCTGGTCGCGCTTGATATCCTGTTCCAGCTGGCGTAACTTGCGCTCTGCATCCGTGTGACGATCATCGTGCGCCAGCAGATCGGCATGTGTCTGATTATATTTTCGTGACAGGTCTTCATAATCCTGCCCACCCAACACGGCGCGATGCAAATTACCCTGCATGCTGATATGGCATACCTCGATTGCCATGCTCTTATTTTCACGGCCCCAGTTGAAGGCGTTTTCCACTGTGCAGTAACGGGCATTCTGGCTGAGCCAGGCTTGTTCGTAAACATCACGGGTCTGGGCTATTACAAATACATTGTCACGCCGTGCGTTGGCCATGCGCTGTTCCAACTGGTTAGGGTGACCATAGCCATCGCTGTTACCTGCATCAGCCCAGTATTGCAATAATCTTTGTTCCCATTTCTGCTGATATTCGACCTCGAATAGTTTCAGGCCGCGTTTTTTGGCATCATCGCGGCGGGTATGGATATCGCGTCCGCTGACGGCATCATTCCAGCCCAGGTTTTTCCAGTATTCGACGATCTCGCGGTTCCAGCCGACGTGATACGCATCTTCGCGTACTTGCAGACCATTGGCAGTGGCGGCCCTGACCCGGCTGGCCAATTCACTATCCGGTATGCCATCGTGCGCGTCCTGATAACCCATTTGCTGCCAATACGCATAGTTGCCATCAGCCCAGCCGCGCTGGTAACTGGGGGCCTGGAAACCGATCGCCGCACCTGACCTGGCCCTGGATGCTTCTTCGCTGGCATTGCGCCCGGCCTTACCATCCTGCAGGCCGGTCTGGTACCAGTAATCTGCATTGCCTTGCTGCCAGCCTTGTTCATAGGCGGGGCGGTTCAGTGGCGTGCCGTTGCGCCCTACGACATCTGACTTGACCTGGGTATCAAAATAATTGATGGCGCGGGCATTGCGGCCATCCTCCCGACCCAGATGGGACCAGAAAATCTGGTTACCCTGTGCCCAGCCCTGTTCATAATTGCTGGCAGATTCTGCCTTGATCTTGTCGCCATCAATCAGCGAGCAAAACCGTCGCCTGTCATCAAAACGCTTGTCCAGCCCTTCTGCCCCGTCTTTGCTACCGATGCTGATCCAGTCACCCAGCTTGCAGTCATTGACACGGTTGACAGTGGATTGACAGCCGCTCAATAAAAAGCCAGCAGCCAGGATAACTGCCAGTATGAGGTGTTTGGCGGGATTGGATGTCAGGTGCATAGAAATGGGTATCTTTTAAACGATGATGCTACATCAACGCGTTGGCGCGGTCACCTGTTGACAAAACCCGTGACAAAGCCCAAGACCAAACAAGCAGGCGTCTTGCCAGATAGGCTATACCTTTTGGCATAGGTATAAAAAGAATGGCCTGCGCTATTGATTTTGACCAAGCCAACATCATCTATTCGCTTTGCTATTGTTTAGCTCACGCTTGCCCCCTATTCTGGACTGCGCATGACCACCTCCTCTTCCGGCACTGACATTTCCCAGCGCAGCAGCCTGCAAACGCTGAAAGGACTGCTGCCCTTCTTAAGCCCTTACAAGATGCAGTTTGTGCTGGCTGGCATCGCCTTGCTGGTGGCTGCCAGCGCGACCCTGGCTATTCCTTATGCTTTCCGTCAGATGATAGATCTGGGTTTTGGCGGCGGCGATCACAGTATCAAGCATGTGGACCTGACCTTTATTGCCCTGTTTGGCGTCGCCTGCGTGCTGGGCATTGCCACTGCGGCCAGATTTTATATGGTGTCGTGGCTGGGTGAACGGGTGACGGCGGATATACGCGACGCCGTGTATTCCCACGTGGTGACGCAGAGCCCGGAATTTTTTGAAACCACCCAGACCGGTGAAGTGCTGTCGCGCCTGACCACCGACACCACGCTGATACAGACCGTGGTCGGCACCAGCATATCAATGGCCCTGCGCAATTTCCTGCTGTTCCTCGGTGGCCTGGTGATGCTGTTCGTGACCAGCCCCAAGCTGTCTTCCATCATCATCGTCATGCTGGCAGCGGTGGTGTTGCCGATCATTTTGTTTGGCCGTCGGGTGCGCAAGCTGTCGCGTGATTCGCAAGACCGGATTGCCGATGCATCGGCCATCGCTGGCGAAATTTTAAATGCCATGCCCACCGTGCAAGCCTTTACCCATGAACAGATTGAAGCGCAGCGCTTCTCTGGCTCGGTGGAAGGCGCTTTCAAGACTGCCATGCGGCGCATACGCGCACGCTCACTGCTGACCCTGATTGCCATCCTGCTGGTATTTGGTGCCATTGTATTTGTACTGTGGCTGGGGGCGCATGCCGTCATGCAGGGCCGCATGACTGGCGGCGAACTTGGCCAGTTCATTCTGTATGCATCCATCGTTGCCGGTGCGGTCGGTGCATTGTCAGAAGTGATGGGCGATGCCCAGCGTGCCGCTGGTGCCACCGAACGTTTGCTGGAATTGATAGAGGTGCAGTCACCAATACAAAATCCGGCACCGGCCCAGACTTTGCGCTTGCCGACCCGTGCCGCACATGGCGCTGAAGGCGCATCGCTGTCACTGCAAGGGCTGGAATTTCATTATCCTTCCCGCCCAAAAACTGCTGCACTGTCTGACCTGAACCTGGATATCCTGCCCGGTGAAACGGTGGCGATTGTCGGCTCTTCCGGCGCTGGCAAGACCACCCTGTTCCAGATGCTGTTGCGTTTTTATGATCCGCAGCAAGGTGAAATACGCCTGGATGGCGTCAATATACGCCAGTTGAATTTGCACGACTTACGTGCCGCCATCGGCATTGTGCCGCAAGATACCATCATTTTCTCCGCCAACGCCATGGAAAACATCCGTTATGGCCGGGCCGATGCCAGTGACGAAGAAGTGATCGCCGCCGCCAAATTGGCAGCCGCGCATGAATTCATAGAAAGACTGCCGGAAAGTTATCAATCCTTTCTGGGTGAGCGCGGCGTGCGCCTGTCTGGCGGACAAAGACAAAGGATAGCCATCGCCCGCGCCCTGCTGAAAAACCCGCCATTGTTATTGCTTGACGAAGCCACCAGCGCGCTGGATGCTGAATCAGAACGCCTGGTACAAGGTGCGCTGGAAGTGGCAATGCAGGGGCGCACCACCCTGATCATTGCCCACCGCCTGGCCACCGTGCAAAGGGCAGACCGCATCATCGTCATGGAACATGGCAGGATAGTGGAAACTGGTACCCACGCATCACTGGTGGAACAAGGCGGTGTATATGCCAATCTGGCTGCATTGCAATTTGATTTGCACAAGAGCGAAGAATAGACCTGGCAAAACAGGGGCCTGCGAAATCAGATTGCAGGCCCCTGTTTTGCAATCAAGGCCTGTTTTGCAACCAATGTCTGTTTTTCCAAAGTCGCTGTGACCGCCTGCAGGATGCGCTGCGAAAACTGGGGTTCATCCACCGCCCGCGCCAGTATGACCGCCCCCACCATGCTGGCCAGAGCCCCCATCGCCTGATCTTCCCTTTCTGTTTCTGTATCGCCTGGCAATACACTGGTCAACACGCCTATCAGATCACGCGCCCCCTTGCTGGCGGTCTTGCGCACGGCCTCACTTTGCCTGCCCATGTCAGTACCGAGGGCAGCCAGTGCACAGCCTTTTCCGGGTGCGTCGCGATGGGCTGGTGACAGATAATGGGCCGCTATGTGTGACAAGGCAGTTTCGGGCGTTTCTGCTTTCCATTTATTCCATCTTTCTGCGGAACGACCCAAGCTACGGGCACAGGTTTGCGCGATCAAATCTTCCTTGGAAGAAAAGTTTCCATAAAAACCACCATGTGTCAGGCCAGCCCCCTTCATCAGGTCAACCACGCTGACACCGTCAAAGCCATGCTCACGAAATAATTGCGCTGCCACGTTCAGGATGCGTTCTCTATTTTCGTTTGCCTGCTCTCTGCTGACTTTCATTACAGCCCCTCCACCTGGAATGCACCAGAAATTATCTTGACATTATAAATTATAACCGTAATATATAAAAAATTACGGTCATCATCTATAAATAAGAATTCCTTATCATTGGGAAACGTATGAACACCAAAAACAACTTCGTGAACAGCTATCCGGCCATCTGGCTGGTATTGCTGGGTACCGCCGGCACCTTTGCCCTGAGCATGGGCGTGCGGCAAAGCATGGGACTGTTTCTTAGCCCGATGAACACTTCCACCGGTCTGGGGGTAGGCAATATCAGCCTGGCTTTCGCCTTTGGCCAGTTGTGGTGGGGCCTGACGCAGCCGTTTGCCGGCGCCGTTGCCGACAAACTGGGGGCTGGCCGTGTGTTATTCATCGGCTTGGTACTGGTCGCGCTGGGTACCTTTATCACACCGTTGATGACCACCACCGCCGGCCTGATCTTTGCCATCGGCATATTGGGGGCGGGTGGTGCCGGCATCGCCGGACCGGCTGTGCTGATGGCAACCGCCACCCGCATGATCCCGGCAGAAAAACGCGGCCTGGCCACTGGCATCATCAATGCGGGCGGCTCGTTTGGGCAGTTCCTGATGGCACCGCTGGCAGTATGGCTGATGGGCCTGTACGGCTGGAACAATGCGATGCAGATTCTGGGGCTGGTGGTCTTGCTGGCCCTGCCCGCCGCCTTCCTGCTGCGTGGCAAGCCGGTACAAAATACAGCCGCCGGGCAAGCACCGACCAGCACCAAAGACGCCATCTACAGTGCCCTGAAAACCCCCAGTTACCTGATGCTGGCAGCGGGCTTTTTGGTGTGCGGCTTTCATGTCGCTTTCCTGGCTACGCACTTGCCAGGTGTGATCAGTCTTTGCGGGCTACCCCCGACCTACGGTGCCTGGTCACTGGGTATTCTGGGTCTGTTCAATATAGTCGGCAGTATTTCCATGGGCCTGGCAGTTAGCCGCTGGCGCATGAAATCCCTGCTGTCGCTGTTGTATGCAACACGCGCCATGGCCATCATCGTGTTTTTGCTGACGCCCAAAACCGGCCCCGTGGTACTGGTCTTTGCTGCTGTCATGGGATTGACTTTCTTATCCACGGTGCCGCCCACAGCAGGCCTGGTAGCCAAATTCTTTGGTCCTGCACATATGGCCAGCCTGTTTGGCGTTATCATGCTGGCACACCAAGTGGGCGGCTTCCTGGGTGTCTGGTTAGGTGGCAAAATCTTCGAGGCCAACGGCAACTTCAACTTGCTCTGGTATATCGATATCTGCCTGGCCGTTGGCGCGGCACTGATACACCTGCCGATCAAGGAAAAACAACTGCAACTACAGGCGGCATAAGCTGAAAACTACTTGTTGAATGCCGGTACATGCTGGCGACGCATAACGGCATTCAACAGCCGCCCTCAACAAGGTCTTAAGATAGTCCGGTAACATCTGTCATCAAGTCATTTAAATCTTCCCAATCGGTGAGATAAGGCACTATTACCAATACTTACCTGCTGTAAGCATCATGTTAAGCATCAATGTCAGTACTTAAGCACGCTTAACTTGAATAATGTGCGTCTGCAGATGTAACAGTTGTCACTTCACTGACATTTCCCTTGACGCTGTAAAGCGCCCTTGCGTACACTCCTACGATCCTGTAATCCACGTTGACCATGGTCGATTCGACAAGCTATTGCCTATGAAACGATTTCCCTTACGCTCTTCATCCCTGTTTGCTGCCGCGCTGCTCAGCTACGTTGCGCCGCAAATTTGCCGGGCTGACGCACCGCCAGCATTCACCCTGGCATCTGCACCGGAAACCATTGCTCCCGTACCGACCATAGGCACAGCACCTGGCACAGCACCCGCAGCGGCTCCAGAATTACCACTGCCGATACCGCTTGATGCAACGACACTGGAATTTACAGACAAGAATGGCGATTTATGGAACCGGATACGCACAGGTTATGCGATACCTGACCTGGAAAATCAGCTGGTCAACAATCAACTGGCCTGGTATAGCACCCGTACCGACTATATATTACGCACCGTACAGCGCGGCTCCCGCTACCTCTACCACGTGGTCGAGGAACTGGAAAAGCGTGGCATGCCAACCGAACTGGCCCTGTTGCCTTTCATCGAATCCGCTTTCAATCCGCAAGCCATTTCCACCGCCAAAGCAAGCGGCATGTGGCAATTCATGGCGGCAACAGGTCGCGATTTCAACCTGAAGCAAACCATGTTCAAGGATGACAGGCGCGGCGTGCTGGATTCCACCGATGCCGCCCTGAACTACCTGGAAAAACTGTATGGCATGTTTGGCGACTGGCAACTGGCGCTGGCGGCGTACAACTGGGGCGAAGGTTCAGTACAGCGCGCCATCAAGAAACAGCAGGCGCTGGGCTTGCCTATCGACTTCCAGAGCTTGTCGGTGCACATGCCGAACGAGACCCGGAATTACCTGCCGAAATTGCAGGCTGTTAAAAACATCATCGGCCATCCTGAACAATTCAGCCTGGCACTGCCCAAGCTGGAAAACCAGCCCTACTTTGTCACCATAGAAAAAACCAGGGACATTGATGTGCGTGTTGCTGCACAATTGGCAGAGTTGCCACTGGACGAATTTAATGCATTGAATCCGCAATTCAACCGCCCGGTAATTACTGGCGACAGCAATACCAAGATCCTGCTGCCGACCGACAATGCGGCGCTGTTCAAAGAAAATCTCAGTAAATGGCAGGGCCCGCTTTCCACCTGGTCTGCCCATACGGTACAAAAAACCGAACGCATTGAATCACTGGCAAGCAAACTGGGCCTGAAACCCGAACTGCTAAGGGAAGTCAACCTGATCCCGGCAAAAATGATGGTAAGGGCAGGCTCTACCCTGCTGGTGCCAAAATCAAACAAGGTACCGGACAATGATATTTCGCTGGAAATCGCGGAAAAAGCCCAGCTTATCATGGAGAAAACCGCCACCCGCCAGGTCAGCTACAAAGTCGGCAGGCATGACAACCTGGCTGGCATTGCCAAGCGTTACCGCGTCAGCATTGCGGACCTGAAGTCATGGAATAACCTGAAGCGTGAAAATGTCGCCAATGGCCAGACTTTGCGCGTGCAAGTACCGTTTGTCACCCAGGTAAGCCGTCATACCCCGCTGGCCACCCGACACTTTGCAGCAGCGCCCAAGGTGGTTTATCGTCCTGCTGCACCGGTACGCAGCAACGGCAAGTCCATGATCGCTCATCTTAAGAACAGCCGCAAAAAACATAGCTAACCGCCAGTAGGCGACGTGCAGCCGTATTGCATGTCGCCATGCTGAAAACAGTGTTCCAGAAAACGAAAAAGGTGCCATTGGCACCTTTTTACGTTGATGGTACCTAATATTTCAGTACCACCTCTCCAGCTTATTTCATCGACTGATTGGCGTAGATAATCCAGTAACGCGCCAGGTCTGCTGTGCCATCACTGCCACGTACTGTTTTCAATACCTTGATTGCAGCAGATTTCTTGCCGGCCTGAATGTAAGCCACGCCCAGATGCAATTTAGCGTCGTCTTCATGCTTCAGGCTGTCTCTGGCAATGCCCTCTTCCATCATGCCCAGGCCCTTGTCAAACTTGCCTGCAGCCACATAGTTGTAGCCAAGGTTGACTAAACCCAGGCCATCTTTGGCTTTCTTGGCGTCATCTTCATTGGCGGCGATGGTCTTGCTGGCATCATCCTGTGCCTTGGTTGCCATGTCACGCAAACGCTTGTGACGATCCGCATCCTTGCCTTCACCCAGGACACCCGCCTTGTAACCAGCATCGATCATCTTTGTTGCTTCTGCCGGGAAACCTGCCTGGATCGCAAACAAAGACATATCCATGTAATCAGCGGTCTTGGTGATCTGACCCAGGGCCAGTTTCAAGCGCATCAAATCCAGTTTCAGACGCTCGGAATAGCCAGGTTGTTTCTGCATATTGTTCAGCAGATTGACCCAGTATTCTTTTTTGCCATGGAAAGACACCATTTTTTCCAGCGCGCTGGAATAAGTGGCCATGTCCTTGCTCTTCAACGCATCATTGGCCAGGTATTCCAGATTGGTCAGGCTTGGTGTGCGACCGGCTTTTTCGTCCGCTGCCAGCTCTGCCCTGATTTCTTTCATGGCTTTGGCACTGTCACCACTTTGTGACATCGCCTGGATCAGGTAAGGACGCAGGGAAGAATCGGTACCGCCGTCGGCATAATAACGGTTATACCATTGCGCCGCTTTTGAATAGTTACCCGCCTTGAAGTAGGCATTCGCCAGCACCTGTATCATCTGCAACTGCTCTCTGCCTGCTAATTTATTGGCAGAAACAATCGTTTCAGCAGAACGGATGACAGCATCATTGTCGCCAGCGGCAGAGGCGATCGACAGGCGCATGCGCTCTATCGTGAAATTTTCACTGACTGACTTCCCGCCAACGCCGTCCGCTTCGTGAATCTTGGACAAGGCATCCTTGTATTTCTTCGCTTTGTACAGATCACCAGCCGCCTGGACTATACGGCCGATTTCAGGACGCATGGATTCCTGCGCAAAGGCTTGGTTTGCTGCAATATTAGTTAATTCCGGAGCGGCGGCAAAGCCAATAGCTGCAATCAATACAGCAATACGAGACAAGCGAAGTTGCTTCATATGTTGATCTCTCAATCAATAAATTTAATAAACTTTAGGACTGCAGCTTCAGAAATACCCTAGGCTCAACCCGTGAATATGAAAAATGGCAGGGAAGCCCCCTGCCAATTTTCTATCATACCTTAAGAACTCAGCATTGATGCGCCGAAATCGTCTTGAAATGAATATTTGTCATTTCAAGAATTGTTCATTCCCGACCATACCGATCTTGGTCACACCCAGACGCTGTGCTGCTGCCATCACTGCGGCCACCGATTTATACGGTACCACAGCAACCGGACGCAAATGCACTTCTGGCTGGTCTGGCGATGTCGCCACTGCATGCAGCTTGACTTCCAGTTCGGCCTGATTGACGGCCACACCATCCCACAACACCGTACCATCGAAGTCCACATCGATATTGACAACGATAGGTTCTTTCAATTGTTGCGGCGGCGTGCCTGTCGGCATATTCAGATTGATCGCGTGGTTCTGAATAGGAATGGTAATAATCAACATAATGATCAATACCAGCATGACGTCAATCAATGGCGTCATGTTCATTTCTATCATTACTTCCGGATCAGCTGA
>NZ_JBMPOX010000019.1:0-114603 GCF_049340445.1 Undibacterium sp. Ji50W
ATTCCTGTGGCTTGGGCTAATTCCACAATGGCACGATTGATGGGAGGTATCATTTGTTGAATTACCCATTCCTTTTGTTCTGCCGTATAGCGTACTCGTTTCATCTTACTCTGCCTTTCGCTCTCCATTGAGTTATGTTTCTGATGACGCGACATCTATCCTGACATGGAGGGTCATTTGGAAAAGTAAGCTCGCGCTGTACCGCAGTTGGCTCTACTTAATCCTGCCCGGCAACAAGGATTTCAGTTGATTGGTCAGATTCGATATCAGGCTCGATACCAGACTTGAACCTTTGTCTTCCACATACACTATGCTGGCGGCGATAGTGAGCACGACTTCGCTTCCTCCGGTTACGCCATTCAAGATTTCAAGCTCGCCTCCCATTCCTGATGCCCGTTCCCGCATACCTGTCAATCCCCAGTGACCTGGACGCTTGCCCTGCTCTCGTATTTCCTGCGGCATACCCTTCCCATTGTCTCTGACATGCATGGAAAAATAGTCCGTGCCATAAATGAGATACAGCATTACCTGCGTTCCCTGTGCATGTTGGAAGGCATTCAACAACGCTTCCCTACCTATATAAAATATCTCACCCTGAATATCAGGCTTGATCTGCGCATGGCTACCTGTCGACGACAAGGTAAATGTCACTGGATAGTTTTCTTCCAGCGTTTTCCCCAAATCACGCAACGCTTTTTCCATGCCATCAGTAGCATTCTCGCTCACCCTCAGATTCATGACCTGATCCCGGCCTTCTGCCAGAACCTGGTCTGCCTGTCGCAACAGCTTACCCAACACAGGGCGTGAACTGACTTCTGGCGGCAAGCGATGGGCGACAGCCTGAAAACCCAGAATCAAGGCTTGTACACTTTGCAGGAAAGTGTCATGCAAAGCTCTGGCAATGCGTTCCCGCTCTTCTATGCGCTCAGTCATGCGTTCAGTAATTCTTCTCATTGTTATACGCAATCGCACCAAATACAGCAGATAGAGCATGACAAAAAAACCTATTGTGCAGACAGTGTAAAACCAGTACTTCTGGTAGAAAAATGCCTCAATTGAGAAATCCAGTGTGGCACCCTTCTCATTCCATACACCGTCTTCATTGCCTGCGATTACTTTAAAGCGGTAAGGCCCAGGTTCAAGATTGGTATAGTGGGCAGAACGTCGGGCACCTACCGTTTGCCATTCGCCATCTACCCCTTCCAGCTGGTATTTGATTTTTAGTTTTTCAGGATAGCTGAGACTCAAGGCCGTGAATTCTATGTCCAGGCTTTTCGTTCCGGCTTTCAGGGTAATGGCATTGCCCGTCAAGTGATGTTCACCATCGGTCACCAGATCCGTAATTTGAACCGTCGGTGCAATTGCATTATGAAAAAGCGTATCGGTATCAATGTACGCAAGCCCTGTAGTACTGACCATCCAGAGCCGCGTCTGCTTTTCTGCAACTGCTATAGGTGCTACTTTGATTAACGCTGCACCACTATAACCATCAGACGAATTCAGCAATTCATAGTTGATGCGCTGATCTGGATGACGAATAAACGCCTGCCAGTCAGCATACCGGATGTGCAGCAAGCCTTTGGAACCATTTAACCATCGATCACCATTTGGCGTTACCGCTACACCGGAAATCAAGGTGAGTATGCTGCTGTCACTATCAACAGTCAGGCGATGAAAGCGTCCGTTAATCATGACGGCAGTGCCGTTGTCTCCGGAAATGAGGGTGTCATACCTGGCATCTATAAAACCTATCGTACCCAGGTCTATCCCTTCTGTCGGGCCGAATTCTCTTATTTTTCCATCATGGAAATCGATGACTTTGTTATTGATGTAGCTGAGCCACAGATGCCCCTGATCATCTGCCGACATATTAGTGGCCCCTGTTGGGATGCCAAGCTGAATGCCACTGGTCCAGTGTCCATCCTTGAGGCGACGCAAACGAAAACTATAATCGTTGTCCCAGATATTCACCCCATCATCGACCAGCAAGCCTACTTCGGCCTGACTTGTCTTGCCCAAGCCTGCATCGCTGAAAGGCAAAGAAATGCGTTCTACCTGATTGTTCAACCGCCGTTCAAGATACTTGTCGCCGCCAGCTAAAATGCTGCCATCCAATCCGCGTGTCACTCTGGTATATGTTTGATCTTTGCTGATCAATGTCGTTGTTCCCCGAGCGTAATACCACAGCCCACCGGCGGGCTTGGTGACTATCCACAATTCGTCCTCGCCAGCGGCGGCAATCGAATAGAAGCGCGACTCTTCGGGCAAAGAAATGGACCGTATCTTGTTGGGTCTGTAGCGCTCCAACCCCAGTTGTGTTGCCACCCAGATGTTGCCTTCGCGGTCTTCCAGTATCGTGTTGGTCCTGGGGCTGTTTGGCGTAGCGACTTTTGGCCGGATTTTTTTTGCAAGACTACCTGGATTGAATTCTGTCAAACCTTGCAGTTCGTTCTTTGGTATTCTGCAAAGCCCTTGCAGACAGTTAACACTCCAAAAACTGGCTTCACGATCAAAAATGCCTTCACGTGATCCACGTCCGGTTAATCGCGCCGGTCGCGGAATGACTGTGGCATGCTGTCCCATGTCGACCTGGATGATTTTGTCCAGTGCGGCCATCCATAACTGTCCATCCGGGGACTCTATCAAGGACAGATCGTCTCCGCTCAGTCCGACAGGGCGGAAAACCTGATTCGTACGATCAAACAGAAACAAGTGATTTTTTGAGCTGGCCCACAATTGCCCGTATTGATCCAGCAGTACTGCCATCGCCCGGTTGCCAGGAAAACCTTGCCTCTCGTCGATTTTGGTCCATTTACCGTGCTGAAAACGAACCAGACCTTTGGTGGAAGCCACCCAGATGCTGCCGTCTATGTCAGACTCTGCCTCATACATTGCACCGACAATTCCCCCGTCATCCGGCGTGTAATGCTTCAGATGCCCGTTACGCAATACGCTGAACCCGCCGTAGGAATAACCTATCCATAGCTCGCCATTGGGCTGAGAAACAATATTCGCCAGGCGTTTTCTGCGCAGGGATTCACCTGGATAGGGAGTGAATTCTGAAAACTTCACCCCGTCGTACCGGAATAAGCCATTCGGTGTCGACAACCATAGCCAGCCATCCCTGGTCTGGGCCATGGAAATAATTTCAGCGGGGACGCCATCTTTCGCACCCCAGACATCACGGTGATAGTCGGCCAGCGTCAGTGGCTCTGTCGAAGACAGTGCGGGGGCCGCACCCAGTATGCCGGGCAATACAATAGCCAGGCAGTAAATCACCCGTACCTGGCGTCTGATGAAACAGGCAAGAAAATTGTTAAGTATGCAACCATTCCAAGCCTTGCACGCCACATTCAACACGACCCGGTTAACCAGTACAGACACAGAAGCCATTCCCATTTCAATTCTATTTCACTCCCATTGAATACCAACAAAGATCAACTCAGCGGATATTCGTATGATTTCTTTACGGAAAGTATATGGTATACAATTTTTGAATACAGGTTTTACTTTTTTTGCGATGCACAATCGACGCACCGTATTGCTCATCCCACAACGTCAGCACCTCAGCCAAGAACCATCACCGGGGATGGCACTGCAAACGATAGATATAGCTGCGTCATGTACGTCAACGCACATTCCATATCTTAAAAACGACGTATATGTGGGCTTCATGCTCATACGCACTATGCATAGTATTCAATGCTGCGCGCGGGCTTGATACCCCATCTGCCATGCTTATACAGGGAGCGCGTCATGAAACTTAAGCCACTCAATGAAAAAATGGAGCAATGTCTTGCCATCTGCCTGGCATGTCATCGCATCTGCACCGCCACAGCCGCCCATGTCATGCATGGGGATAGCAATCACAGCGAAGTGCTGCATCTTGTCAGCCTGCTTGACTGCGCCCAGATTTGCCTGGTGCATGCCGATTTCATGGCACGCCGTTCACCGCATCATTCTCATCTGGCCAGGGAATGTGCAGAAATCTGCAAGGCTTGCGCCACTCTTTGCGAAGCCCATGCAGACTCCGACGGCATGATGGACGATTGTGCAAAAGCCTGTCGTGCTTGCGCGACAAGCTGTACAGAGATGTGAATGACGAGCCTTGAATACTGCCAGGTTCTGCCTTTTGAAAACCCGGCTGTTATTTGTCATAGCACAAACCATGCACTTCAAAAGCGCGCCAAGCTTATATCAGGTCAATACATGGCTATACACATACTCTTATCCACTAGGAAATCATGACTACCAATACAAAAGCATATCTGATCGGCGGTGGCATAGGTTCGCTGGCAGCAGCGGCATTTATGATACGCGACGGCAAAATAAAGGGCGACCAGATCTCCATCCTTGAGGCGAGTTCTCTCATCGGTGGCAGCCTGGATGGTGCGGGAGATCCCGAACAAGGGTATTCATTACGTGGTGGTCGCATGCTGACCACCGACAATTATGAATGCACCTGGGATTTGTTCAAATCCATACCCTCATTACACCATCCGGGCAAATCGGTATTTGAAGAAACCCAAGAATTCAATCAACAGTTCCAGTCCAATTCAAAAGCCCGACTGGTCGACAAGCGTCGTGCCAGGGTGCCGGTAACATCCATGGGTTTCTCCATGCATGACCGCATGGAATTACTGAAATTGACCATGACAGAAGAAGCTGACATGGGCAACGGCAGGATTACCGACTGGCTTTCGCCTTCCTTTTTTGAGACAGAATTCTGGTTTATGTGGGCCACCACCTTTGCCTTTCAGCCATGGCACAGTGCGGTCGAGTTCAAACGTTATCTGCACCGCTTCATGATGGAATTTTCGCGTATAGAAACCCTGGCTGGTGTCAAACGCACTGTCTACAACCAGTATGATTCGCTGGTCTTGCCGCTGCAAACCTGGCTGAAACAGAATGGCGTTCATTTCATCACAAATTGTCAGGTACAAAGATTGACGCATACCGTCAACGACTCTTCATTGACCGTGACCGGCCTGGATTGCCAGCGCGATGGTATTCAAGAAAGCATCGTCGTCAATGAAGGCGACCTGGTGTTCCTGCAAAATGGATCCATGACCGATGCATCCAGTCTGGGGTCCATGAGTAGCGCGCCAGAAAAACGCAGCAAGCTTGATAGCAATGGCTGGCGCCTGTGGGAACAACTTGCTGCCGAACGGCCAGGCATGGGTAACCCCACAGCATTCAACAGCTGTATTGCACAATCGAATTGGGAATCTTTTACCGTCACACTGAAAGACCCACGCTTCTTTAACCTAATGCAAGAGTTCAGTGGCAATGAAGCCGGCACCGGTGGATTGGTGACATTCAAGGATTCCAACTGGTTGATGTCCATCGTGCTGGCGCATCAGCCACACTTCATCAACCAGCCAGAAGGCATTCAGGTGTTCTGGGGTTATGCCCTGTTTCCTGACCGCATAGGCGATTATGTCGCCAAACCCATGAGCGAATGCAATGGCGCTGAAATCTTGCAAGAACTGCTGGGGCATCTGCGTTTCGATACCGAAGTATTTGACAACGCCAATTGCATCCCATGCAGGATGCCTTACATCACCAGCATGTTTATGCCCCGTTCTGCTGGTGACCGTCCTTTGCCGGTGCCACCCGGCACCAGGAACTTCGCCTTCATCAGCCAGTTTGTCGAAATCCCCGATGATGTCGTCTTCACGGTGGAATATTCCGTCCGCGCGGCCCAGATGGCGGTCTACAAACTGCTGGCTGTCGACCGTCAGGTTCCACCTGTTACCGCACATGACAAATCAATCGGTACGAAAATGGAAGCTTTCATCAAAGCATTCAAATAACCGCACGTACGTAAGTTACGTAAGCCATATCGCCAAACACCTACTTTTGGAGAATCACATGACACTGACCATGCAAGCCGCCGTAGTTGAACAATTTGGACAAGCCCTGGTGTTGAAAGAGTTGGCTATTCCCGAACCTGGGCCGGGCCAGATCCTGGTCAAGACCGAAGTGTGTGGTGTGTGCCATACCGATCTGCATGCCGCCGGCGGTGACTGGCCACTCAAGCCACCTTTACCTTTTATTCCTGGCCATGAAGGTATCGGCATCGTTGTCGCACTGGGAGCAGGCGTCACTGCCGTCAAAGAAGGCGACCGCGTCGGCGTGCCATGGCTGTATTCGGCCTGCGGGCATTGTGAATACTGTCTGGCGGCGCACGAGCCGGTTTGCCCAGATGCGCAGTTCGGCGGCTATACAAAAAATGGCGGTTTTGCCGAATACATCATTGCTGATCCCAATTATGTTGCCCATATTCCTGCAGGTCTGGCAGCGCGTGAAGCTGCGCCATTGATTTGTGCCGGTGTCACCTCGTACAAGGGCATCAAGGAAACCCAGGCCAAGCCGGGCGACTGGATCGTCATCTCCGGTATCGGGGGTCTGGGCCATCTGGCTGTCCAGTATGCTAAAGCCATGGGCCTGCATGTCTGCGCAGTAGATATCGACGACAGCAAGCTTGCCCATGCCCAGCGTTTGGGTGCTGAGGCCATCGTCAACGCCAAAACTGCCGATGCCATAGAGATGGTCAGAGAAGTGACTGGCGGCGGTGCACATGGGGTACTGATTACGGCACCTTCACTCGCCGCATTCAAGCAAGGCGTGGGCATGACACGCAAGTTTGGCACTTGTGTTTTGGTGGGCTTGCCACCTGGTGAATTTCCTACCCCGCTGTTTGATGTCGTGGCGAATTGCATCACTATTCGTGGCTCTTTTGTCGGTAATCGTCGTGACATGGCAGAAGCCTTAGCCTTTGCAGTCGACGGCAAGGTCAAGGCCGATATTGAACTGCAACCGCTGTCTGCCATCAACAAGGTGTTTGAACGACTCAAACATGGTGAAGTGCCTTCACGTGTGGTAATTAACTTCCTGCCTGACTGAACTCAGCACCTGGCAGAGAAACGCGGGATCAATATATCTACGTATGCGCGCCACCTATACGCGCCACCTATGCGCGCCAGCGCACCGAAAGACAAGACATTGGGGACTAGCATCAAAGAACTCACCCGGTAAAAAATGCATGCAGCACCATCGCTGCATGCACAATTTTTTGCCAATTATTCAGAAAATGGCCCCTATCATGTCCTATCAAAGCATCAATCCCTACACTGGTAAAACCCTTAAAACATTTGAACATTCCAGTACTACACAACTGCAACAATCGCTGTCAACTGCCGATTCTTGTTTCAGTGTGTGGAAGCACACCAGCTTCAAAGAACGCGCCGCCATCGTCGCCAGAGCTGCACAACTCTTGCATGCACAGTTCGACGACTTTGCCAGGTTGGCTACGCTGGAAATGGGCAAACTCATTAACGAAGCACGCGCCGAAGTCAAGTTCAGTGCCGCCATCCTGGCTTATTATGCAGAACATGCTGAAAGCTTCTTGAAACCTGTCGAACTCAATCCAAAATCAGGCCAGGCGCATATGGAATGCAGCCCACTTGGTGTGCTGTTTTGTGTTGAACCCTGGAACTTCCCTTTCTATCAACTCGCCAGGGTGGCCGGGCCGCAACTCATGGCAGGGAACGTGATAGTCGTGAAGCATGCTGCATGCGTGCCACAATGTGCTATCGCATTCGAAAAACTCTGGATTGATGCAGGTGCACCGCTTGGTGCTTATACCAACCTGCTGATCTCCTATGAACAATCAAACATCGTCATTGATGATCCACGCATCAAAGGCGTCGCTCTGACAGGTAGCGTCACTGCGGGCAGGGCCGTTGCTGCACGCGCCGGACAAAACCTCAAAAAATCCACGATGGAACTAGGCGGCAGCGACGCCTTCATTGTGCTTGACGATGCCGATATGGATAAAACCATCCCGTGGGCAGTATGGGGTCGCATGTACAACGGTGGCCAGACTTGTTGCGCTGCCAAGCGATTCATCGTTCTCGAATCTATAGCCGATGAATTCATCACCAAATTCCAGCAAGCATTGTCAGGACTGACCCCGGGTGATCCTATGGATGAAAGTACCACGCATGGCCCCTTATCAAGCGAAGCAGCCTTGCTTCAACTGATTAAACAGGTCGAAGTCGCTGTTAAACATGGTGCCAGGGTCCTGATGGGTGGCAAACGACTGGATTGCCCCGGTTCATTTATGGAAGTGACTATTCTCACTGATATCAAACCGGAGAATCCGGCCTTCCGCGATGAATTTTTTGGTCCTGTGGTTTCATTCTATCGTGTCAAGGACGAGGCCGCCGCCATAGCGCTCGCCAACGATTCTGATTTTGGTCTGGGTGGCTCTGTCTTTACCAAAGATCTGGCCCGTGGGCAAGCTATCGCAAGTCAGGTCGATACCGGCATGATGTTCATCAATAATCTTGACTGGGCTGACGCAGATCTGCCATTCGGTGGTATCAAAAATTCTGGCTACGGACGAGAATTGGGCGACATGGGCATACAAGAATTCGTCAACAAAAAACTGGTCCGCACAACGGATGGCACTGCGCCAGGCTGAAATCTGTTTCTATGCGGCGCAGTGCTTCCCGTTGAAATTAGTACGGAATATGCGCCGTCGTGTATGGCGAGCGTATGCGCCATCCCAGCGATGAATATAAACGCTGTCCTGCAGCAGTAGCGACCAGTATCTGGGTCGAGGCACTGGATCGTCTTGTCGAATGCAATGCCCGCATCAGACAGGCACCCAGGCCACGTCGCCGGTGTTCAGCCTGGGTAGCAATTCTGTCGTAGATGAAAAAGCCATTGTGCTCTGCTGCATCACCGCTGGCGGCGAGTTCCCCTGTATCGGTCAGGATGCGTGCCGTGGTGGCAGTGGCACTGGAAGTCAGTTGCACGGTATAGCCAGGTGCGAGTGAAATATCGTCGACACAAAAGTCTTCGCCTGTCATCACATAGCGCAGGTCCTGCAATTGCCAGCGCGGTGGTAACAGGGCCTGCAGTTCTTGCTCGCTGCCGCATAATTTCAGGAAAATTTTTGGCGTGACAATCTCGTCTGCAAGTTGACGCAAACCATCTTCAACACCCGCAAATACATAACGCTGCAATTCGTCTGGAAGTTGCGTATCAACCCGCCAGCCGCCATGATCTGCAACCGGCGCCGGCAAGCCGCGTGCGAAAGAACGCGCACGTAGCCAGCCGGTGATCAGTTCGGATTCAACAGACATCTGTTTGCAATCACTGTTCTTAAGAAAAAATCTTAGTTGAACTGACTAAAATCCGGTTTGCGCTTCTGGAAGAATGCCATGAATGCTTCTTTCGCTTCCGGGCCACTGAGCATGGCGGCAAAATGTTTATTTTCTTCCAGCATCTTGGCGCTGATGGCGGCGGGCTGGTTGCCTTTCATCAGGCGCTTGGTGACACGTATGGATGCTGCCGGCAAAGCGGCCAGTTTGGCGGCTTGTTGCTGGGCATAAGGCAGTAATTCTTCGAGTGGCAAGACCTTATTGACGAAACCCATCTCAAAAGCTTCCTGGGCGCTGAAAGCTTCGCCCAGCATGAGTTTTTCTGCGGCGCGCTGATAGCCTACGATTTGCTGGAACACCATGCTGGAGGCAAATTCAGGGCACAAGCCCAATTGCGTGAAGGGCATGGAAAGTTTGGCATTGTCGGCCAGGTAAATCATGTCGCAATGCATGAGCAATGTGGTACCTATGCCGACTGCTGCACCAGACACAGCAGCAATGACAGGCTTGCCAAGTTCATTCAAGGCCTGCATGAACTGGTACACCGGTGGTAAATTATCTGGTGAGGCGATGCTGCCAGAATTTTTCATGAAATCTTCGAGATCATTACCTGCTGTAAAAATCTCGGGCTTGCCGGTAATCAGGATGGCACGCACGGCCACATCTGTTTCTGCATCACGCAGGGCATCGGCCATGGCCTGGTACATGGCCTGGGTAATGGCGTTTTTCTTTTCCGGACGATTGAAGCTGATCGTCAAAATACCGTTTTCTTTGTGGGTCAGGATATCCATGGTCTAGTCTCTTATCTTCAGGTCGATTGTTTTATTGGAGCAGTGTTTGGAGCAATATTGGGAGCAGTATTTGGAGCACTGTTGAGCCATTGCAAGGCTTGCTGCCATAGTGTATGCCGAAATTGCGGGCGGAAAAAACCGAAATGCCCGATACGTTTTGCATTCACTTCTGTGGGGTGGATATAACGCCGTTCCACTGCCGCGTTACTGTAATAATCATGCATGCTGTCTATGCTGCGACGGCTCATCATTTCGTCATCGGTAAAGCTCATGCACAGTATGGGTTTGTGGATTTTATGATGGCCGGTCTGCATGGGGCTGCCATCTTTCTCAACAAAATAGGCCGGGCTGCGGCACCAGCGCGACCACTGATAAATCACGCCCTTGGGCAAATCGCCCACCTTGCGCATTTTTTTGCCAGGGAAATAACCCCACAGACGCGTGTACAGCGGCACCAGGAAATACCACATCAGCCAGACAAAACGCTTCAACTGCGGGGAATTATCACGCCAGTAACCGCTGCCACAACCTATGGTCAGCATGCCATCAATCAGGTGATTGTCTGGCACCAGGCCCGGCAATTGGCCGCCCAGGGAATGACCAACAATCAGCAGCGGCACATCTGGCTGCCATTCCTTGGCGGTTTTCAGTGCAGCGTTATAGTCTTTTTCTGCCCAGTCATTGATATTCGCCTTGAAACCACGCAGCGATTCACGATACTGATCCGGAATGGATTCGCCCATGCCACGATAATCGAAGCTTAATACGGCGATACCGTGTTCGGCCAAAAATTCAGCGAAGGGTTCATAGAAATTCTGTTTCACACCCATGGCCGCAGGCATGACTACCACCGATTGTATGCTGACTGCAGGTGTGAATTTTTTTGCTGTCAGCGTAGTGCCGTCAGCCGTCACAATTTGTATCGTCTCCATCACAACTCCTTCGGTGCGGATGCGCAAGCATCTCGTAAAAAAACCGCGCAGAAAAAAAGTAATCTGCGCGGTTTGATTTTTTCCTGTGTTGGCTTACAGCTTACATGCGTTCAAAAATACCGGCTGCACCCATGCCTGTACCTACACACATGGTGACCATGCCGTATTTCAGGTTGTTACGATGCAGAGCATGAATTGTCGTTGCTGAACGTATCGCACCCGTCGCGCCCAGTGGATGCCCCAGCGCAATCGCGCCACCCATAGGGTTGACCTTGGCCGGGTCTAGACCAAGGTCTTGTACCACGGCCAGTGATTGTGCAGCGAACGCTTCGTTGAGTTCAAACCAGTCGATCTGGTCTTGCGTGATGCCAGCAGCACGACATGCCGCCGGGATGGCTTCTTTAGGACCGATACCCATGATTTCTGGCGGTACGCCACGTACTGCAAAAGAAGCAAAACGTGCCAGCGGTGTCAGGTTGAATTGCTTGAGGATTTTTTCACTGACGATGATCAGAGCACCAGCACCATCCGACGTTTGCGAGCTGTTACCGGCTGTCACGCTGCCTTTGGCGGCGAACACGGGTTTCAACTTGGCCAGACCTTCGATAGAGGTATCGGGACGTGCGCCTTCATCGCGGCTGACGGTGCGGGTTTTCAATTCGATTTCGCCGGTAGCCAGGTTAGGTAAGCGGTCAATGATGTCAACCGAGGTGGTCTCGGCATCGAAGTAACCGGCGTTTTGGGCAGCGATAGCACGTTGGTGCGATTGCAGGGCAAACGCATCTTGCGCTTCGCGTGACACTTTCCATTGCTGGGCCACTTTTTCTGCAGTCAAACCCATGCCGTAAGCCATGCCGACGTTTTCATCTTTCAGGATAGCCATGTTCATGGATGGGCTATTACCCATCATAGGCACCATGGACATGGATTCGACACCACCGGCGATCATCACGTCAGCCTGGCCGACGCGGATGCGGTCTGCCGCCATGGCAACAGCAGTAATGCCGGATGCGCAATAGCGGTTGATGGTGACGCCACCGATAGTATTCGGCAAACCCGCCAGCAGTACGCCCATGCGTGCCAGGTTCAGGCCTTGCGGGCCTTCAGGGAAAGAGCAACCGATGATGGCATCTTCAGCCAGTTTAGGATCAAGATTAGGCACCTGTGCAAAAGCAGATTGCAGTACGCGCACCAGCAAATCATCAGGGCGGGTGTTACGGAACATGCCACGACCAGATTTGCCGATCGGGGTACGGGTAGCAGAGACGATGTAGGCGTCTTGGAGTTGTTTAGTCATTTTTGATTACCTCAATTCGTTAAGGTCAGCTAAAACTTATTCTCAACAAAGACCCCTCACCACAGAGGCACTGAGACACAGAGGAAAGGTGGAGAAAATCGAGTTGCCAGGCTGTTCTCTGTGTCAACTCTGTGTCTCGGAGTCTCTGTGCTTCGGTGGTGAGAGGTCTTGGATCTTAAGTTTTTCCTTTTTAGTTACGGACTGGCTTACCAGTTTGCATCATGCCCATAATGCGCTCTTGTGTTTTTGGATGATTCAGCAATTCCATAAACGCCTTGCGCTCCATGTCCAGCAGCCATTGCTCGCTGACCAGGCTACCGTTATCGATGTCACCACCGCTAACCACTTCAGCAATCATTTTGCCCAGTTTGAAATCATGGGCAGAGATGAAACCGCCATCACGCATATTGATCAGTTGTGCAGCAATCGTGGCAATGCCATGACGGCCCGTGACTGGTACCAGTTTGCGCATTGGGGCGCGGTAACCGGCATCAAACATGGCGCGCGCTTCGACCTTGGCGACGTGCAGCAATTCATAGGGGTTGAAGACGATGACGTCATCCGCAGACAGGTAACCCATCTTCTGTGCTTCCAGCGCCGATTTGGATACAGCGGCGGTGGCAGCATTGGTGAAGTAGTTTTTCAGGAACTGCAACAAATCCGTGCCTTTGGCATCTGCCGCTGCACGTACTGCTGCTTCTTTCAAGCCACCACCACCAGGTACCAGGCCCACGCCCACTTCAACCAGGCCGATGTAAGACTCAATGGAAGCGACACGTTTGGCCGTGTGCATCATCAATTCGCAACCACCGCCGAGCGCCAGGCCGGAGACAGCAGCAACCACAGGGATGTTGGCGTATTTCAAGGCCTGATGGGCATTTTGCAGGCGAGAGATCGCAGGTTCAATCGCTTTCACGCCACCGGACATGAACAAAGGCAGCATCGCTTGCAAATCAGCACCGGCAGAGAATGCACCGCCGTCGGCAGCATCAGCACTCCAGATGACCAGGCCCTTGAAGTTTTTCTCGGCTTCAGCGATGGCTTTTTCCATGCCTTCAATCACGCCTGGACCAATCACATGCATCTTGGTTTTCAGCGACAAGACCAGTACGTCGTCATTCTGATGCCAGATACGGACAGATTCATCTTCAAAGAAAGTCGTGCCGGCAGTTGCGCCAGTTGCCACGCCCGTACCCAGTACCGGCGCACGGAAGGCTTGACGGTCGTACACAGCCAGGTTGGAGCGCGGCACATAAGTGCTGCTTGCAGGTGACCAGGAACCTTCAGCGGTGTGCACACCCGTGCGTCCGTCAAATACCCAGGTTGGCAGCGGTGCATTGCACAGTGCCTTGCCAGCATCGATATCTTCCTTGACCCAGCCTGCCACTTCCTGCCAGCCAGATGCCTGCCATGTCTCGAACGGGCCTACGTTCCAGCCAAAGCCCCAGCGCATGGCGAAGTCGATATCGCGTGCATTGTCGGCAATCGTTGCGCCATGCACAGCGATGTAGTGGAAGGCATCGCGGAAAATCGCCCACAGGAACTGTGCCTGTACATTGGTCGATTCACGCAGGGTCTTCATTTTCTTGACCGGGTCTTTTTCTTTCAGCATGCGGGCGACGACTTCGTCCGCCTTGGCACCGCCAGTCACATATTGTGCTGTGGCGAAGTCCAGACGCTGGATGTCTTTGCCGACTTTCTTGTAAAAGCCTGCACCGGATTTTTGACCCAGGGCACCTGCAGCGACCAATTTGGCCAGCACTTCAGGGGTTTTGTAGACAGCGAAGAACGGATCATCGCCCAGATTGTCTTGCATGGTCTTGATAACATGGCCCATGGTATCCAGGCCGACCACGTCAGCAGTACGGAAAGTACCGGAAGAAGCACGACCCAGTTTTTTGCCGGTGAGGTCATCGACGACGTCAACTGTCAGGCCAAATTTTTCTGCTTCATAGATCGTTGCCAGCATGCCGAAGATACCGACGCGGTTAGCGATGAAGTTAGGTGTATCCTTGGCGCGGACCACACCTTTACCCAGGGAAGTCGTCAGGAAGCCTTCGAGCTGGTCGATGATTTCTGGACGGGTAGCAACGGTAGGGATCAATTCCACCAGATGCATATAGCGTGGTGGGTTGAAGAAATGCACGCCGCAGAAACGGGCTTTCAGTTCTGCATCAAAGCCTTCAGACAAGGCGGTGATGGACAGGCCGGAGGTATTGGAAGCGAAAATCGCATTTGGCGCAATGTGCGGGGAAACCTTCTTGTACAGGTCATGCTTCCAGTCCATGCGTTCTGCAATGGCTTCGATGATCAGGTCGCAACCGGCCAGCAAGTCCAGGTTGTCTTCGTAGTTGGCTACTGCTATCAGGGCGGCGTCATCCTTGTTGCCCAGTGGCGCAGGATTGAGTTTTTTCAAATTCTCGATGGCGCGCAGGACGATGCCATTCTTCGGGCCTTCCTTGGCAGGCAGGTCAAACAGGACTACAGGTATCTTTGCATTGATACAGTGAGCAGCAATTTGCGCACCCATCACGCCAGCGCCCAGAACGGCAACTTTTTTAACGATGAAATTGGTCATTTTTAACCTCAGGTAGGACGCGCCACCCTGCGTGAGCAGGGTGGCGCGCATGTTTGATTAGAACAAGTCAGCTTCGAGTGCCAGCAAATTGGCAGAACCAGAACGCGCCTGGCGGATCAGCATCGCTGTTTCCGGATACAAACGGGCAAAATAGAAACGGGCTGTTGCCAGTTTGGAGATATAGAATTTGTCGCCAGAATCCTGCTTTTCAAGAGCGATCTTGGCCATTTGTGCAAAGAAATAACTGTAGACCAGGTGACCAACGACACGCAGATAAGGGACGGCAGCAGCACCGACTTCATCTGGATTCTGGAAAGCCTTCATACCGATTTCCATGGTCAGCTTGGTGACTTTGTCACCCAGCTCAGCCAATGGCGTGATGAATTCTGCCAGTGCTTCGTTAGTGCCATTGGCTTCCACAAATGCCTGTACCTTGGCACCAAATTTACGCAGTTTGGCACCGTTGTCCATCAAGATTTTACGGCCCAGCAAATCGAGGGACTGAATGGTATTCGTGCCTTCATAAATCATGTTGATACGGGCATCGCGTACATATTGTTCCATGCCCCATTCAGCGATGAAGCCATGTCCACCATACACTTGCAGACATTCAGACGTTGCAGTCCATGCATTGTCAGTGATGAAGGCTTTGATGACTGGTGTCAGCAAGGCGACTTCGTCAGCACAATCCTTGCGTACCTGTTCGTCAGGGTGGTTGAATTCTTTATCCAGTTGCAGGGCAACGTAGGAACAGAATGCACGCGCACCTTCGGCATACGCTTTTGCCGTGAACAGCATGCGGCGCACGTCAGCATGAACGATGATAGGGTCAGCTGGTTTGTCTGGTGCTTTAGGGCCAGACAGGCTGCGCATCTGGATACGGTCTTTGGCGTATACCAGTGCGTTTTGATACGCAACTTCTGTCAAGCCCAGGCCTTGCATGCCGACGCCCAGACGTGCGGCATTCATGAATACGAACATCGCATTCAAACCCTTGTTCGGGCCACCGATCAGCCAGCCGGTTGCGCCGTCCAGGTTCATCTGGCAAGTGGAATTGCCGTGGATACCCATTTTTTCTTCAATCGCGCCGCAGAAAATAGGGTTGCGTTCACCAATGCTGCCATCTGCATTCGACAAGAATTTAGGCACGATGAACAGCGAAATACCCTTGGAACCTTCTGGCGCACCCGGCAAGCGTGCCAGCACCAGATGGATGATATTTTCTGCCATATCATGTTCACCGGCAGAGATGAAAATCTTTGCGCCGGTGATTTTGTAGCTGCCGTCAGTCTGTGGTTCTGCTTTGGAACGCAGCATACCCAGGTCAGTACCGCAATGTGGCTCGGTCAGGCACATGGTGCCAGTCCAGTCGCCGGAAATCAGCTTAGGCAGGTACAGGGATTTTTGTTCTGGCGTGCCGTGTTCATGGATACATTCATACGCACCATGCGACAAGCCAGGGTACATGGACCAGGCCTGGTTCGACGAATTCAACATTTCATAGAAAGAATTGTTGACCACCAGTGGCAAGCCCTGACCACCGAATTCCGGGTCGCAAGACAATGCCGGCCAGCCCGCTTCCACATATTGTTTGTAAGCTTCTTTGAAACCTTTTGGTGTGGTGACAGTGTGGTTAGTCTTGTCGTGATGGCAGCCTTCGCGGTCACCGGAGTGATTCAAGGGGAACAGTACAGCGGAAGTGAATTTGCCGCCTTCTTCCAGAATCTGGTTGATGATGTCGCCATCAACATCAGCATGCTTGGGCAGCTGTTTCAATTCTTCTTCTACATTCAACAGCTCATGCAACACGAACTGCATATCACGCAATGGAGCGATATATTGACCCATGATTTTCTCCTGACGGCAAAGTTATAACGGTAAATGTGGATACAAATTTTTTTTGCGGCAATGCATACCAAAATCAAGCAGTAATATGCGCCGGCGCGTAATACTCGATCATTCTTTCAAATCCGGTTTCGGCACGGCCTACACTACCTGGCTTGCGCAAGAAACGCGCATCATGGTGCAAAGCCAGGATGAGGCCGTACATCTCATACACAATCTGTTCAGGATCAACATCGTTACGCAAATGGCCCAGTTGTATCGCCTGCGCAGCTGCCCGCTGCAAGGCACCCTGCCACGCATGCACCATCCCGACCAGTTCATCCCTGATCGGCCCGGCCCGGTCATCGTATTCGGCAGCACCGCTGATATAAATACAGCCGGAAGCAATTTCTACCGTGACACGCTTGACCCACAAGGCAAACATGGACTGCAAACGCGGCAAGCCACGTTCTTCTTTCATGCTGGGATAAAACACTTCCTGTTCGAAATGATGGTGATACAGCTTCAGCACTTCGATCTGCAAGTCTTCACGCGAGCCGAAATGGGCGAACACGCCAGACTTGCTCATGTTCATCTTGTCGGCCAGCAAACCGATGGTCAGGCCTTCTATGCCGTCACGACTGGCAGCATCCAGGGCTACATCCAGAATGGCAGCACGGGTCAACTCCCCCTTGCGCATGAATTTTGATGTCATATTCATATTACATTGATTGTGTTGAAAAGATTCATGCTTACATAGACCAATATTAAAAAGTGATGCAAACAAATGAATTTATCGAACGCTCGTACTATTATGCACGGCGCATGAAATGTCAAACCAGATTCCGTCTTTAGAGGAGAGTATCTATTATGTTTTGCCTCCTTTGATCCCGCTTATGACTTGCTTATGACTTGCTTATGACTTGCTTTTGACTTGCTTTTAACTTGCTTCTGAGCCGTAATGACCTTGTTTATCACCCGGCTTTTCATCTGAATTTCATTTCCTCAGCTTGCAGACCCGCTTTAGCTGCGGGTCTGGTCCAGTTGTCGCCTGTCGCGCTTGGTGGGCCTGCCAGGCAGTGCTGCGGTTGGTTCACGGAAATACTTCCTGTCTTCTGCCGCCTTGGCGCGTTTTGCGGTGCTTTCCGCAGTTTCTTCATACATGGTCTGGGCAACGGTCGCCGGCCCGCGCATTTCCAATATGCGCATTACCCGGACCTGCCACACTTGTTCAGCCTGCTGTACCTCGATCAGGTCGCCCACTTTGACATTGTGGGCAGGCTTGATGCGCTGCTCGTTTTGCATCACGCGACCCAGCTCGACTGCATTGGTCGCCAGGCTGCGGGTTTTAAAGAATCTGGCTGCCCATAGCCATTTATCGATACGGGTGGTGTCGCTCATGAAAGATGTCGCTTTTCCTGAAAAGGAGAGTATGTAAAAGCCAAGCATAACGCTAAAAAACACGTTCATACTATTTTGATGCAATGTATGGCAGCTGTCAGGCAAATACAAGCCATTTTTGCCCACACTTTGTGCATGCAACAAAGCCCGTCAACAAGTTGAGCTATGTTGCAGTGCGCATAGACAATAAACTGAACGACCGTACAATTCGGCAAAGTTTTGCATTATTTTATGTCTATTCGCATGCTTGCCAATTTGGTCGGATCAGCTCATGAGCTCTGTTGAAGAACTAAGTGGAAAAAAGCGCGCAATTCTCATTGCCGCTGAGAAATGCTTCGCCGCACAAAGCTATGAAGGCGTCTCCATCCGCGACATCGCGCATGAGGCCGGGGTACCGATTGCCCTCATCGGTTACTACTTTGGTGCCAAAAATGAGCTGTATTACGCCATTTATGAACACCACAGCGGTTATATCGCCGAACGCCTGAACGGCTTGCGTCATGCACGCGCACACAGTGCATCTGATACTGCACTTGAAGCCATCATCGCCGCCTTTGTGCTACCTGTGCTCAGGCTCAATGAAAAAGCCGATGGAGCCAATTTTTCACGTATGGTCATGCGCGGTGTCATTGACCAGCATGAAGCCAGCGAACGCATCACCCGCGAATTCTATGACCCCATGGCGCGTGAATTCATCGCCGCACTGCACGATGCCCTGCCCCATGCACCCGCCGACAGCATCTACTGGAGCTATCAGTTCGCCCTGGGTGCCCTGCTGCACCACGTCGTCGATATCCGCATAGAACGACTGTCTGACGGCCTGTGCCCCGCCCGGCAGGCTGACCTGGCAGCACCATACCTGCTACGCTTCATTACGGATGGGGTACGGGCGGTTACGCGGGTGAATTAACAGCATGACTGCATGTAATACAATGCAATACCAACCTAGCATTGTAGAAATGAATGGAAGCAATCATATTTATAGGATTACAGGCAAGCGGTAAATCTTCTTTTTACAAAGAACATTTCTTCAATAGCCACCTGCGTATCAGCAATGACTTGCTGAAAACCAAAAACCGTCATACACGCATGCTGGACTTTTGCTTTGACACCGGCATGCCTTTTGTAATCGACAACACCAATCCGACCAAAGAAATCCGGGCAAAGTATCTGGAACAGATCAAAGCCAGGCAATGGCGGGTAACTGCCTATTACTTTAAAACTGATCTGGAAAGAGCTCTGGCATGGAATGGCCAACGGCAAAGCAAGGATTTGGTTCCCAAGGTCGGCATACTGGATACGCATAAAAAATTGGAAATTCCTGATTATGATGAGGGTTTTGACCACCTGTATTACGTCGATTTTATAGATGGACGATTAACTGTCACCGATTGGAAAAAATGAAGTTTGATGAACTTGAAAAAGTCATGCGCGCCTATGAAACCGCCCATGATGACTGCGTGCCGGTCGGAACTTATATGGTGGCACGTATAGATGGCCGTGGTTTTACCCGCCTGACCAAGGAAACCTGCGCATTCGAAGCGCCGTTTGACATCAAGTTCCGCGACCTTATGGTGGAGACCTGCAAGCATCTAATGAACTGCGGTTTCAAGGTTGTCTACGCCCATAACCAGAGCGACGAGATTTCCCTGTTGTTTGACCTGAATATCAATGCCTTTTGGCCGCAAATTGAGGAAATACAATTCCCTGTTGGCAGGCGAAGCTTCCGCCAAATTCAGCCTGATGCTGGGTCAGGTGGCTGCTTTCGACTGCCGTATCTGCCAATTACCCAGCTCAAACCTGGTAGTGGATTATTTTCGCTGGCGCAATGAAGATGCCCACAGAAATGCCCTGAATGCCCATTGCTACTGGCAACTCAGAAAAGAAGGAAAATCACAAAATGAAACCACCAGTTTCATAGAAGGCAAATCGCTCGCTGAAAAAGAGGCGCTGCTGCAAAGCAGGGGCATAGATTTCAAAACTCTGCCTTTATGGCAAAAACGCGGCACTGGTCTGTACATGGTTGACGAAGAAAAAATTGGCTTTAACCCCAAAGAAAATCGGGAAGTCGTCAGCACACGAAAAGTCTTGAAGACAGACTATGAATTACCGCAGGGGGACGCATATAGTGAATTCTTGTGGCATCTTATAAGCAGCCAAAGTACTTGATCTTGCATCATCAAATTTATCAGGAAAAAAATGACTCAAGAATCCTATCAAGAGCAGATGAACTACTGGCTAGATTTATGGAAAAAAGGGGAACCTGTATTACCCCTTTTGATATCAGTATGTGAAGAAGGTATTGCAAAAACAGGTGAAACAAGTTTTTTCTCGAATGCTCCAATTGAGGTACAGGAGCGCATACTCGAAGATATCCAGCTCTTTCGACAACATGGGTCCAGAGTGTTTTTTATAGTGGGAGGAAACTTCTATCATGACAAAACCAAGGAAATGGAGAAAGTGATAGAGATACTTGAAACGGGCAACTTGATCGATAAAGAAGCCATTCAGGTATTGCCATTAACAAATGCCATAGAGGGCGTTACGTTCATTCATGGTGGAGAACTTTTGCAAGAAATACTGAACTATGATCCCAAACTAAGCGATTGCAGTTTTACAGAATTCTCAATACGACGAACTATCCCTCATTATTCTGCAAAGTACATAGCAGAATTTTCTATACTGTTCGAACACTTCGTGCGCAATTACCTAGACGAGGAAAAATTTGAACGGACATTGGTTTCACGATGGGCAGCGAGTTTTTCACTCACAGATGCAATTCAACAAGCAGCACAGCTGGAAAAAATATTTTTCCCTACAATGTCTATCGAGAAACAGAAAATTGGTAGCCGACATTACTACGAAGTCAGGTTAAATGATTTCTTTGGGCACTCTACGGTTTTTCTTTGCAAGGAAATTAAACTTGTAAAATTAGAACATTTGAAAATCGATGACGAGAACTGCTCAGGCGAATAACAGATGCCGAATGACCACCACGATAGCAGGACACAGCAAATCCCCTTTCAAGCCTATTTGCTGGCCCCTATGTTTGCGCCGCTTACCTGGTTATTTGTGGGCGTGGCAATATGCCTTTACGGACGCGGTCTGAGTCTGGCGGCATTTGGCATGAAATTCATGTTCATGCTGCTGTTGCTGCCAGGCTCATATGCATTGTGTATTCCCCTGCTGCATATCTGGGCGAGTCTGGTACACAGGCATCAAATGAGCAAATACGCGGGCGTTCTGTTCGCCACTATCCCTGCACTGGCGTTAGGTGTGTTGTATGCGCAGCCCGGGTTCCAGTATGCCCGGCATTCAACGCAAAGCCTTGCGTATCTGGCATACATGCTACTCACTTGTCTGGGCATGTTTATAAGCCTGATAAACCTGTCCCCATCCAAAGATCGAAACACCTACCCCGCATGTCTGGCATGGATGTGCAGGCAAGCCAGCATCTGGGGTCTATTTTCGCTATTCAAAGGTATTTTAGCCCTGGTTATCATATGCTCAGCAATATATGCAAATTCGCTAGCCCTGAATATTAACTTCTCGCACCTATTTTCCGTACAGGATAAACAGGAGATTTTTCTCGATGAAGCATTTTTAGCCTCGGTTTTTGATGTCAATCCAGGGCATTTTCTCGACGGGTGTTTTTATAGCGGTATCATATTGGCGGTAGCCGCGATGGCATCAGCGCTACAGGCAAAAATACGTGGAGAGGATACCTTGTACCGTGCAACGGGCTGCATTTGCGGTGCGCTTGCCCTGGCTGTTTTTGATCCCAAACTCGGCGCATATGCGGTATTTGCTTATGGCATTTCCAGCTACGCGATAGATATAAGGGCAAGAAAATAAATCAAACTCAATTTCCAGAGCCAGAAAACAGGTGCTGAAACACCTGGGGAGAAAAATACCAGCTAGCAAAAACAAATATCAGCACACAGATACTTATCTTGATTAGCAATTTCGATATATTGGTCAACCAGCGCCTCATGTCTGATTTTCTCTTGTACTTTTTCTTTTGAATTTCTTTGGATTTTTCCTTTCCACTGCTAGCAGGTTGCAGAGTATGGCACATCTCAAAATAGTTAAGCCACCATTGCACTGAAGCGCCATTCACTTCAAAAATCAGGACATCTCTGGCTTCATTGTGCAACTCCTGCATCAATTTATGCATAGCCCTGAAATACTCGCCATGTTGCAAAAACTCAATGAATCGCTCTTCGTCCGGCTTCATGCGCAAGAGTCTGTATGCCATCAAAGCAGGGCTTCCCCCAGGCATATCCAGCATATTATTACTCCACACACGTGCATTGGACCGTCTTAATAAATCAAGGATAGCCTGTGACTTGGGACGTCCTTTAATGCCTATCCTATTTTCTTGCCAGTGATAGTGAGCGTTCAGGGATTTAACCAACAGGTAACGGCTGTCAAAGTCTTCATTGATTACACCCACAAATGCCAGCTCAAGCTTGTTCTTGAAATCCAGATTTTCCCAGCCTGCTTGCTGCAATAATTGCCTGAGCTTTTCTGCTCTGAGCTTCGCATCGGTCCTGAGTAAAGTCTTGCAAACCATCGCCGCTGCGACATAGGGATCAGGGCTGGTATCAAGCACGACCTTGTCAGCACCACCAGCAAGACGTTCGCCGGTCTTATCCGAAAAATAGCGTGTTTTCGGTCTTGGGCCTGGTGCCAATTTCTGCGTCATCTGCTGTTCAAGCTGGCGGTCTGACTCCAGACTCAGGTCCAGCCTGGGCATCCAGTCCAGGGCCTCATCCAGCAAATGTGCTGGAAATGCCAGTTTCTCTTGTTTTTCTGCAGTGGTATCGTATGGTGTTTGCTGACCATGCCCGGTAATCTGTGCCTCGATTTCTTTCGTATCTGGCAAAACCGATTCAAACGCCGGGCTTATTTCTGGTAGCGTAGCATGATCCAGCTGCACGACAGGCAAGGCGTGGGGGCTGTCCGCAACCATGGCCAGGGCATCTTCATAAGCACGGCGCAAAGCCTGAAAACCTTCTGGATCAACCTCTGGATTGACCTGTTTAAGCAAAGCAGCATAGGCAAGTTTGATTTGCCGTTTGTCACTGGTAGCCGCTATACCCAAGCGCTGAAACGGGCTCATAACAAGGGAGCCCCTTCAAACCGTGTCAGCACTTCAGAAAAAATTTCATTGGCTTTTGCGATTTCCCTTGGATTTTGCCTTTCCAGAATTTGCTCATATTGACTGATGCGGGCAGCCACCCAGTCACGCCGGTTTCCGAGGTTTTGTTCATAGAGACGTTTCATTCTCTCCAGTAACGCCTGGTTTTCAAGCTGATCACGCGGATGAATTTTTAAGGTTTTCATCACTTCCTGGCTCTGTGCTATCTGGTCTGCAGACATGGAACCAGGATTTTGCTCGATCAGCAACATCTTGCTTTCGCCCGTTTCCTTGAGGGTAGCCTCTACTTCCAGCAAGCCATTGATATCATAAGTAAAACGCACATCTATGCCACGCTGGGCACCAGGTGTAAACGGCAAGTAAACTTTGAGCGCACCGAGGGCAATATTGTCTTTCACTTCGCGGCTTTCTCCTTGAAAGATACGAATATCAATGCATTCCTGGCGATCATTGATGGGATAAAATTCTTGTGAGCGGCTAACCGGCACGACAGTATTGCGCTCTATCAGAGGACAGAAAAGACCAGTCCTGAGTTCATTGCGTCCATATTCTTCTGATACCGCTATACCCAGTGAATAAGGGCTGACATCAGTCATGACCACATCATTGAGGGCAGCATCACGTGCTTTTAAGCCTGCCTGTACGGCGGCACCAATAACGATTGCCTCGTCGGGGTCAATATCACGACTTGGGAAACGGCCAAACAAGCGGGTCAACATGCGGTGCACCATGCTCAGCCGGGTGGAACCACCCACCATAACGACACGGTCAAGCTCTGCGGGTTTGATATTGGAATCACGTAATGCGCGCTCTACCGGAATACTCAAGCGCTGCAGCAATTCATCACAGAGTTTTTCATACATGTCAGCGCTGACCTCCCAGCGCACTTCACGCTCTTCAAAGTAAAAAGAGAACATTTGTTTATCGCCGCTAGAAAAGGCACGCTTGACTCTCTCAGCCTCTATGCGCAATTGCGCAGATTGAACTGGTGTCAAATGCCTCTCCACGATACCTGCGAGCTTGCCAGCTTCTGCCAGGAAGCCTTTGAGCAGGGCATCAGTAAAATCTTCACCACCCAGGAAATTATCACCGGCGGTAGCTCTTACTTCCATGATACCGGCAAACAATTCCAGTATGGAGACATCGAAAGTGCCACCGCCGAGATCGAATACAAGGAACTGTGATTCTTTAGGTGCGTTATGCAAGCCATATGCGAGTGCTGCCGCAGTAGGTTCGTTCAACAATCGCTCCACTTTCAGGCCTGCCAGTTCACCGGCAATGCGAGTTGCCTTGCGCTGGGTATCATTGAAATACGCTGGCACTGTTATCACCGCTTCAGTTACTTTCTCCCCCAAATAAGCTTCGGCATCAGCCACTAGTGCCTTGAGTACCAGGGAGGACAACTCCTCTGGCCTGAAACTACGCTCGCCCAGTTGAAAGCGTTTTTCAGTTCCCATATAGCGTTTAAAGAAAGCCACTGACGAAGCCGGATTGCTCAACAACCGGTCACGCGCTGGCAAACCAACCAAGACTTCGCCCCGCTCATTGATACTGATACAGGACGGTGTCAATTTATGCCCAAGAGCATTCGGTATCAGTTGCGCCTTGCCTTCATTCCATGCAGCAATCAGGCTATTGGTGGTTCCCAGGTCTATGCCAACTATCATTTTCAAAACCTTTTGCTAATTTTTTTCAACTGAAGCTGTTTTTTGTACCGGCCAACCATATGCAGCGCATTCTCTGGCGATTGCCGGAGTCCAGAAATAACTGGGTAAAGCTATCGCAATACCTGGCACATCATCATGTATGAGTATTGGCAAATAAGATGAGAACAAGCACCCTCCTGGCAAATGCTTACGCGTCAATACCAGAACTGAAGTGCATAAATCATCACTGGACAAGCGGTATGGTATTTTCATACCCAATATACATGCACCTTCATCGGTAATCGCATCTGCGAGAAAACTCAGGCGCGCATCGATGGGCCGACATCCCTTATAAGACATGAGTTTCAAGGCGACTTCGTTAAGTTGCTGAGGCGACAGTAAGCCCCGAGGGTCAAAAATGATTTCAGCCAGACGGTCAGATTTGCCATCTGTATAAAGGTCATTATGGGCCTGCACGATACAGCCCCAAACCAGTCGCCCGCCATGATAAAGCTTGCTATATTTTTGGAACCACTGATCAAAATATTTCCCCTCAAACCAGGCGATTCTTTGTATCGTCAAAAAATCTTGCTGGTGCAAAGGTAAAGCATTAATCATTCTCTGTATGACAGGCATCTCATCATTGATTTGCCTTACTCTATGCTCTTGTGCTGCCTGTCCCCAGGCTTTAAAAACATCGCGCAATTGATGGCCCCTGCCTTTACCGAACAGGTGCTGCAATATAATTTGCACAGGGAAAAACACATGCCCCGACTGCCCTCCACTGGCATTAAAGACAGCAATCAGCGAGGTTGCCGGGCCGGATGGAACTTTAAGCTGGCCAGGAAAGCGAAGGCTGAATTGTGGATAGGTATACCAATCAACCTGCGTGCCTGCGGCCTTGGCGATAACTTTGCCGCAATATATAGCAACGCAAAGAAGGAAATTCATGTTTGCCGTGCGTTCCAGAAAATCAGTCTCGCCAATCGGCAAACTGGATTTCAGTTCATTAAGGAGATAATCAACACGCAGTAAGCTCGAAACACTGAAATCAAGCTGCAACTGGTAGAGTGCTTTTTGAAAGGCAATACCACCTTCAAACGGATAGCGCTCTATTAAAGCATCGAGATAGCGCGAGGCAATGTCATTGCTACTGGATGCGGCCCCAGTCAAGGCCGCTATGGATGGGCAAAGCGCAGCTACCGGCAGCGACTCTGATTCAAACTTGACTTGTGAGGGTTTTACTTTCCTATCGTACTCAAGTGGCCTTACCCAATGCTCATGACAACTCTTTCTGAGCCTGGTCACAAATGCAGGCAAAATTTCATCCAGCAAATAAAATGCAGTCTCAGGATAGCGTCGGACCTGAACCATGCCCGTTATCAAGCCCGTACCCTTTTTCGTGTAGGCATAAGGCAGCACCAGAGTAAGTCCAAATAAGGCCAATGGAACTTTTCCAAACTCGATATATAAAGCGTGCGTGCAAAAGGAGTCTGGTGTAGCCACAGTTCTGCTATCGACCATTAACTTCACCAGCGTACCCGGCATATTGATTTGCAACCAGGCTTTCTTTTGCTGTTCCACATCCAATCCATCAGCCTTGGGAGTTTCTTCCCAGCGGCGGCCACTTTCATGTATTTCATAGAAAGTCAGCGGCCAGTCACGCGTAGCCAATATCTGGAAGGCTGCGGCGGCGATTTCAACCGCATGGTCTATGGCGGCAAGTGTAGTCGGGGTCAACAACATGAAACATTATTCTGAAGAATGAACGATAAGCTTACCAGAGAAAGTCCGCACGTCTCCCTGGCAAGAAAAGAACATAGTTTAACACTGCGAATTACGTTCCGCGATCGTCGTTTATTTTACTTATTGAAAACATTTGCCCCAACTATCCACCCTTCCAGCGCATCAAACGCAGGCAAACCATAATTCTGCTCATGCCTTTTCCAAGCCCATGCGGCCAGCAGCATGCATAGCACCGCATCCAGCAAATCGGCGCTGCCGTCGTCTATCAGTTCGTTTCTGAAACTTCCCAGATCCAGTTTGATCTTCCACGGCGTGTTGCCGGCTTCCAGTGCATCGGCAATCTGCACACGTGCCTGCCTGCGTTCGGGCGTCTGTTTAGCCTTCTCGTCGCTCTTGTAAGAGGCTTTCGTTATGCTGCGTGCCACCATGCCCGGATAGGCTTCCAGCGCGATACGTTGCGGGTCACCCACATGCATGCCGGGGATGCTGACCCCAGCATCCAGCAAACGCGGTGCCCCTGCGTGCAGCATATAGGCGACGGGTGGGTTGACCCATTTCATGGAGGGCGAAGAACCTGCGGGGATGTCGGTAGCCCTGTGGGCGAATTTATTGCCGACGGCACGGGCATCGCAAAAAGCCTTGAATTGCAAGCGCATGTCGGTGCGCGAAAGACTTTGCAGATGGCGCATCAAGCCCGGCCAATCAGTTGGCCAGCACAGATGCTCCACCAGTTCTCGCGGCAGGGAAAACGGCAGATCAAAACCCGCCAGCCAGGGGCCGGGCTGCCTGAGCCAGGTTTCAAATGCCGCAAAGTCAGGCTGGCTGGTCAGCGTTTGCAATTGCAGTTGATCTGCATGCAGGATACCACTGGCAACGGTGATGCATTTGCGGCGCGTGGGTGCGGAAGTAAAATCAACACCGTGCAGCTTCATCCGTAATGTCCAAATGTGACGATGCGCATCAAGCCGCGGTAGATCAGGTAGGCAATGCCATGCCAGACGTGCCGGTACCATGCTTGCCTATGCACGTCGGCCGCCAGAATCTCTACGCCATCTGCCAGCCCCTGCTCCAGTTCACACGACAAAGCGGCAGAAAAATCACAGTCGCGTATGACGATATTCGCTTCATGATTGACGAACAGGCTCAGTCCATCGAAATTGCTGGATCCCACAGTCGCCCAGTCTCCATCCACCACGGCCACCTTGGCATGTAATTGTGTCTTGCGATATTCAACGATGCGCACACCTGCCTGCAACAGGGGGCCATAAAAGGATTGCGCCACTGCGTCCTGCAAGGCGAATTGACCGACGCCCAGCAAGAGCACGACATCCACCCCGCGTGATGCGGCGGATATCATGGCTCGCCTGAATTTCCTGCCCGGCGCAAAATAAGGTGTCACCAGGATGGCACGTTTTCTGGCCGTTCCCAGGGCATGCAAGTAGGCTTTTTGTATGGTAGTGCGATTGCGCAAATTGTCCCGCACCACCAGTGCGGCTGCGGTGATTTGCTTGCCGCCACTTTTGGCATCCGCATGCAGATGGCGCATCAGGGCAAAGCGCGAGCGAAAATCCAGGCGCCCCAACTTGCGCCATTGCGCCTCCACTTCCAGGTGCACATGGGCGACCAATGGCCCAGTCACCCGCACCGCAAAATCCCAGCGCGGGGAAGGCAGGACGGCACCGGAGCCATCATCGGCCATGCTATCGTCAATAATATTCAAACCACCAACCATGGCGACTTGCTGATCGACGACACAGATTTTTCTGTGGGTACGCGCCAGGCCACGTTTGAACCAGGGATTAAAGCAGCGACAATCGACACCCGCATCGTTGAAATGCCGGGTCAGGTCAATTGCCGCCTGACGATCACTGCCTATCCAGTCGATGACCACCCTGACCTGCACACCACGGGCAGCGGCCTGTATCAGCGCGGTCTGTACGGCAACAGCGGTCTGGTCGCTGGCGAAAATATAGGTTTCCAGATAAATTTCAGCGCTGGCCTGATCAATCTCACTGATCAGTGCGGGAAAGAACTGCGCGCCACTGTGCAGCAGCTGTATATCATTGCCAGCGACGAAATGCAGCCTGCTCATGCAGCTTCAGCAGGAGTCGACAATTCCAGGCTGACCATGATAGGCACATGGTCTGACAGCGTGGTCCAGGGCGCGCCCTTGAGTACCTCTGCTTCATTGACTTTGAAGCCGCGCAAATAAACCCGGTCCAGGCATAGCCATGGCAGGCCGGCAGGAAAGGTGCGGGCATGGCGACCCTTGTTTTTGGCAAACAGGTTACGCATATTCCGCAATGAAAAACGCGGCATGCCATGGTGTGCATCGACATCAAAGGCTTCAAACACGCCCAGTTCCTGATACAGGGTCTGACTCAGGCGTTGGCTCCAGTCGTTGAAATCACCGGCAATGACCAGCGGTGCCTGGGCAGGCAGATCACGCTTGATGGTCTGGATCAATGCCTGTATCTGACGGCGACGGCTAGCAGCAAACAGGCCCAGATGGATGACGAAACAGTGCACATCGACTTCCTCCACACGCACTACGGCATGCAATATGCCACGCTGTTCATAGGCATGATCAGACACATCATGATTCGCAAAGGAAGCAATCGGATAGCGACTCAACAAGGCATTCCCATGGTGGCCATGTTCATACACGGCGTTCATGCCATACACCGCCTGGTGCGACTGCCCGGCCAGGAAGTCATGCTGGCCTTCTTGCGGCCACAGCGTGTGGTTTTCTGCGTGCAGGTCATGCTGGCCCTGCACTTCCTGCAGGAATACCAGGTCCGCATCCAGCAGATCTATTGCATCCTTAATGCCATGTATGCGCGCCTTGCGGCCAAATGCACTGACGCCCTTGTGAATATTATAGGTGGCGATGCGCAGTTTCATTGTGATTCTCTTTAACTGGTAAGGTCGGTATGGGCCTGCATCAATTCAATCAATTTTGGCAATTGCAGAATGGCTTCGGCATTCGATGCAGAAAAACAGCGATCTGCCGCCTCGCGCCACGGCAACCACTGATACTGCAAGTGTTCGCGTGGTGCCAGGCGTACCGCGACATCAGGGCTGACACACAGGCCAAACACATGTTCGGTATTACGCGTCACGCCGGGTGCATAACGGTGACGCCAGACCGGGTAAATGTCGTACACATTCGACAATTGCCAGTCACGCAGAGTGTATTGTGTGGCGTCGATGCCGGTTTCTTCAGCAACTTCGCGGATGGCAGTCGCCATCAGGGCTTCGTCCGGTGTGTCTTTGGAACCGGTCACAGATTGCCAGAAACCGGCCTTATCAGCCCGCTCTAGCAACAGCACATCAAGTGCTGGCGTATAGATAACGACAAGAACAGATTCGGGGATTTTATACTCAGGCATGGTGCTTATGGATGCGACGCAGAGCCATATGGATATCTTCGACAGCACCATTTTAGCGCCTTTAGCGCAAGCATTTTTGCTATTGTGCAAAGTAAACCGCTGCGCCCTGAAACTCATTTCATGGCGCAGCTTTACACACTGAGTGCTGACCCGCCCTATTGACGAGCCCGGTCAGGTGACAGCCTACTTATTTGGTGAAATACGTCCCAACACAGATCATGCTGTCACCGGCACCACGTTCACAGTAGGAGCGCTTCAGCTCATACGACTGGGTCGCCGGGTTATTGAATTTGTAAGGACCATACCACCCTTTGGACGATGCCTTGACGATATCAATCATGCCCTTGATGAAGGCATTGCCATCCACATCCTTCATGGAGATGAGGTTTTTCCCCACCATTTTTGCATTGGCACCCTGTGCCAGGCAATTGCCGTCGAAGTCATAGACAAATACATACAGGTCTTTATCCTTGAATGCACCATCAGGATGGTCTGTAAATACCTTATAGGCTTTTTCTGCACCGGCAGATTTGACCAGGGCTACGGCTTTTTTCACCATGTCCTGTGCCTCGGCTTCACTTCCATGCTCGCCAGCGGCATAGGTCAGTGGCGTCAATGCCATTGTTGCCAGCAATGCAGCAGGCAGTAATTTTCTCAATAAGCTATTCATGGTTTCTCCTTGAAAGTGATCATTCGCTGACAAGACAAACTCAATCCCGGCAGTCAATAGTTTCTTTATAGCAGTTTTATTTACTGCGTTCTCAAAAGAAACAAGAGTTCACATTGGCCTGTTTATATTGCGCCGCCACTAAATAGACCATGTCCCTTGCAAAAAAAATCTCAAGTATTTAACCAGAAGTTTAGCGCATGCACAGCGCGTCGGCACAAGCTATTTCCACGCTTGCTGTGCTGCAAAAGACGCGGTGTCAGACCTGGCTTGCGATTGTAGAAAAACAAAAAGGCCTGCATCGCAGACCTTTTTGTCTATAGCATGACAACAACTATTTTTTAACTGGTACAGCCGGAGGCAATTCTTTTTCTTGCAACTTTCTGACCTGCGGCACCAGTTTGTTGTGTGCATCCAGAAAGGCTGCGACGATGACCTTGGCTTCATTGGTATTGCTCCAGCCGGCACCAAAACCACCACCGCCCGCGCCAAAACTCAAACCACCCATACCAAGATCAGTTGACTTGGCAGAACCAGTTGATGCGGCCAGTTGCTCGGTCGTTTCATTGTCCGTCAACAGCAGAGCTACCTGGGCTTCCTTGAAGCTGACTTTTTCGGCATACCCAGTAAAGTTTTTCAGAATAGGTATCATGCCCATGATGGCTCCTATGCCACCACCGGCCTTGCTTTCTGAAAACGTCAGGCTGGGCGTGATGGTGTATTGCGCTTCATAACCCTTGCCTTTGGCAACGGTAGAATTTTTACGGATGATGCCCTGGTCTTTCAGTTCCTGTTCCTGTATCACCGCTTTCAGGCCAGATGACCGATCCACCACGCGGAAGCATCCGCTTTGCTGCGCCAGCAAACGTATCAGCGGCACCGGTGATGACGGCAGGTTGTACTGGCTGCTCATCACGTAGCCATTGGGGTTTTCCACCAGTGACAGGGTAGCCACTGGTGCATCACACTTCACCAGGCTCTTGCTGGCACCTTTGGCACCGGCAGGACCGGCAGCACCAGTCACTTCAGACGAGCCCTCACCCAATTCGGTTTTCTTTTCACCGCAGGCAGCAAGTAACAGACTGGCACTTAACAATAAGAACAGGGTTTTCTTGTTACTGGCTTGAATATTGAAATTCATTGTTGTTTCCCGCTGTCGTCAGTAAAGAAATTACGCGATTTTTGGTTCAACCGCACGCAAACGGATATGCAATTCACGCAATTGTTTTTCGTCAACTTCAGACGGTGCCTGTGTCAACAGACATTGTGCACGCTGGGTTTTCGGGAAAGCAATCACGTCACGGATGGATTCTGCACCGGTCATCATGGTAACGATACGATCCAGGCCAAAAGCCAGGCCACCATGTGGAGGCGCGCCGTATTGCAGGGCATCGAGCAAGAAGCCGAACTTCAATTGCGCTTCTGCATCATCAATCTTCAATGCGCGGAATACCTTGCTCTGTACATCAGCACGATGGATACGTACAGAACCACCACCCAGTTCCCAACCGTTCAGGACCATGTCGTAAGCCTTGGCGATACACTTGCCCGGATCAGTTTCCATCAAATCTTCGTGGCCATCTTTTGGTGCCGTGAATGGATGATGGGTCGCAGTCCAGCGGTCGTTTTCTTCATCATGCTCAAACATCGGGAAGTCAACCACCCACAATGGTTTCCAGACATCGTCGAACAAACCGTTGGCTTTGCCGAATTCGCTATGACCGATTTTTACGCGCAAGGCGCCGATGGCATCGTTGACCACCTTGGCTTTGTCTGCACCGAAGAAAATCAGATCGCCATCTTGTGCGCCTGTGAGTTCCAGAATTTGTGTCAATGCAGCTTCATGGATGGACTTGACGATAGGAGATTGCAAACCCTCACGGCCTTGTGCCTTGTTATTGATCTTGATGTAGGCCAGGCCTTTAGCACCATAAATGCCGACGAACTGGGTATAACCATCAATCTCGGAGCGTGTCATTGCTGCGCCACTTGGTACGCGCAAAGCAACTACGCGGCCATTATGCATGTTGGCTGCATTGGCGAAGATTTTGAATTCCACATCCTTGACCATATCGGTCAATTCAGTGAACTGCAGCTTGACGCGCATGTCTGGCTTGTCGGAACCATACAGGCCCATCGCTTCCGCGTATTCCATGACAGGGAAAGGATTTGGCAGATCGATGTCCAGCGTATTTTTGAAGACCAGGCGGATCATGCCTTCAAACATGTCGCGGATTTCCTGCTCGTTCATGAAGGAAGTTTCGCAATCGATCTGGGTAAATTCTGGCTGACGGTCAGCACGCAAATCTTCATCACGGAAGCACTTGGTGATCTGGTAGTAACGGTCAAAGTTGGCCACCATCAGCAACTGTTTGAACAATTGCGGGGACTGTGGCAAAGCGAAGAAGTTACCAGCGTTGACACGCGATGGCACCAAGTAATCACGTGCGCCTTCTGGTGTGGACTTGGTCAGCATCGGTGTTTCGATATCGATGAAACCGTTCGCATCGAGGAACTTGCGCACTTCCATCGTCACCTTGTAACGCAGGCGCAGGTTGTTTTGCATTTGCGGACGACGCAAATCCAGCACGCGGTGGGTGAGGCGTGTGGTTTCAGACAGGTTGTCGTCATCCAGCTGGAACGGTGGCGTGACGGAAGGATTCAAGACCTCGACATTATGGGCCAGTACTTCGATCTTGCCGGATTTCAGGTTGGCATTGCCAGTACCTTCTGGACGGCTGCGTACCACACCAGTAATGCGCAGGCAAAATTCATTACGTACGGTTTCTGCCGCTTTGAACACATCAGCGCGGTCAGGATCACAAACAACCTGCACCAGGCCTTCGCGGTCACGCAAGTCAATAAAGATCACGCCGCCGTGATCGCGACGACGGTGCACCCAGCCACACAGGCTGACGGTTTGGCCGAGTAATTCCTCAGTAGTGAGGCCGCAGTAATGGGTACGCATGGACATATTTCTTACCTGTCTGTATTCAAAATTAAAAATGATTTGATGCGGTGGGTAACCACATCATTTATTTGGTGGGGAGATGCTCGGGAGCCACCACGCCCATGGAAACAATGTATTTGAGTGCGGCATCGACACTCATATCCAATTCTATCGCCTGATCTTTCGGCAACATCAAAAAGAAGCCGGATGTCGGATTGGGTGTCGTCGGCACATACACGCTGACAAAGTCACCTTTCAGATGATTGACCACATCACCACCCGGTATACCAGTCAGGAAACCAATAGTCCAGCAATCGCGACGCGGATATTCGATCAGCACTGCCTTGCGAAACGCATTACCTGAAGACGAAAACAGCGTATCCGATACCTGTTTGACACTAGAGTATATCGAACTGACGATGGGAATGCGTTGCAACAGGCTTTCCCAGGCCTTGAGCACATAATTGCCGATAAAGTTTTGTGCCAGCAAGCCGGTGACAAAAACGATCAACAAGGTCAGCACTGTACCTATGCCCAATACTTTGAAACCGACCAGTTTTTCTGGTCGCCATTCAACCGGCAACAGCAGCAATGACTGATCCATGGTACTGATAACGGCATGCAGCACCCACAGCGTAATTGCCAGGGGCACTAAAATTAGCAGGCCAGTAATAAAGTATTTACGCATGGTAATCGATTCACTCTTGATAAATAAGACAAAACAAACTGGGGCAAATGCCGGTCAGACCGCCTGATTACCGTTTGCTGACGTTGACGTTGACGATGCTGGTGCTGGTGCTGGGGCCGCGGCTGCGGAAGATGCAGCGGCTGCGGCCGGCTCAGTTGATGCCGGTGCAGATTCGCTTGCTGGCGCTGCTGCTGCGCCGCCGGAACCACCACGGAAGTCAGTGACATACCAGCCCGAACCTTTGAGTTGGAAGCCGGCAGCGGTGACCTGTTTCGTAAAAGAAGATTTGCCACATGTTGGGCATACGCTCAGCGGTTCATCGGAAATCTTTTGCAATACATCTTTGGCAAATCCGCATTCTTGACAGCGGTAAGCATAAATCGGCATGGCTTTGCCCCTAAAAAAACTGATAAAACCCTGAATTATAAAGGTTTTTGATCAGAATTTGCGCATTGCATCACAGCCAGGTCTATGCCAGGGCCAATGTCGGACCTGTATCGGCCCTATATCGCCATGGTCTTGCGACTGAACTGAGGCAGTAAAGAACCCACAATCATCCCTGTCATACTCATCAATACGCCCACCAGTTGTGGCGGCCACAAGCCTTCAGGAACCAGGACCTCCATACTTACCCAGGAAACAATACCAAGAATGATGGATGCCAGACCACCCTGCGTGGTCGCGCGCTTCCAGTACAAACCGAAAGCCAGCGGGACAAAAGCAGCCACCAGGGTTACTTTGTAAGCATTTTCCACCATTTTATAGATGCTGGATTCAGTATTCATGGCAAAAATAGTAATGATAACGGTGAAAACCAGCACGACTATACGCATCATGCGCAAGAATTGCTTGTCACTTTGCTTGGGGAAGAATGGTTTCAGTATGTTTTCAGAGAAGGTCACAGAAGGTGCCAGCAAAGTTGCACTTGCACAACTCTTAATGGCAGACAGCAGCGCGCCAAAGAACATCACCTGGGCCAACATCGGCACCTTGGTCATGATCAGGGTAGGCAAAATCAGTTGCGAATCCTTGTCGATCAGGCTTTCCACCATTTTAGGATCGATCAGGGTCGCCGAATAGGCCAAAAACATGGGGATAAAGGCAAAGCAGAAATACAATACGCCACCCAGTACAGATGCATTCCCGGCAATTTTTTCATTTTTCGATGAAGCCACGCGCTGGAATACATCCTGCTGCGGTATCGAGCCCAGCATCATGGTAATCCAGGCGGCAAAGAACCACAGGCTTTCCTTGGCGGTAGGTGCAGGCCAGAACTCCAGCTTGCCGGCATTGGCAGCATGTTCTATGACCACACCGGCACCGCCGACCATGCCCGACACCTCCCAGCCTATATATAGCATGCCGACCACGATGATGATCATCTGCAGGAAATCCGTGATCGCCACCGACCACATGCCCCCCATCAGGGTATAGATCAGTACGCTGCCAGCACCGATGATCATGCCTATATCCATCGATATATAGCCCCCGGACACCACGCTGAACACCAGGCCCAGCGCCTTGATCTGGGCGGCAACCCAGCCCAGGTAAGACACCACGATACACATCGTCACCATGACTTCGGCAGTACGGCCAAACTTGTTACGGTAATAATCACCGATCGTCAGCAAGTTCATGCGGTACAGCGGGCGGGCAAAAAACAAGCCCACAAATATCAGGCACAGGGATGAACCAAAGGGGTCAGCGACCACACCTTTCAAACCATCCTTGACGAAGGTCGATGAAATGCCCAGCACCGTCTCGGAACCGAACCAGGTCGCAAACACGGTTGCCGTCACCACATACATGGGCAGGGAACGCCCGGCAACGGCATAGTCTTTGGAGTTGTTCACATAACGGGCGGCATACAGACCTATCCCCACAGAGATGACCCAGTACAGAATGACAAACCAGATTAATGTATTCATGAATAGCCACGTGATGATATCAATAAAAAAACCCGCATTTTTGCTGCGGGCATTATAGACGTAAGTTACACGAAGTTTGAGCCCGAAGTGGGTGATTTTGTAACGAACTGAAGCTTTATTTTCTTTGTTGAGCGCTGTCGCCACATCAATCGGATCACTTGTCTGTTATTCAAGCTATTTGCACAATAAAAGTGCAGGTAATTTGATAAAAACCAGCAAAACCATGTCAGACCCTGCACCACGCCTGAATTGTAAAAATTTGTTATATCGCAATGACTATTGTAGAATCAGGCATGACTTGCACTTTTTGCAGGTTACCTAATAAACCAAGCCGCTTACCTTTTACAGGTTTAAGGCAATTCTAAGATAGGGATATCCATGGAACTGGCAAGTACCCAACAAGGTTACGGACCTGCGCGTGAGCGCTTTATCAGCAAGACTTTCAATCACCTCGGCGGTGCCATTCTCGGTTTTACGGCGATTGAAGTCGTCTTATTCAAGACCGGTGTAGCAGAAGTATTGGCCCAAGGTATGCTGAGCATGTCATGGATTATCATACTTGGTGCCTTCATGCTGGTGGGTTGGCTGGCTTCACGGGCCGCCCATACTGTCGAAAGTCTGGCGATGCAATATGTGGCACTGGCTGCCTACATCCTGGCCGAAGCCATTATCTTTATTCCCCTGCTGTTCATTGCCAACCAGGTTGCGCCTGGTGCCATCGCCAATGCCGGCCTGATTACCGTACTGGCAACCGTAGGCCTGGTCGGTGTAGCTTACATGTCACGCAAGGATTTTTCTTTCCTTGGCAGTATCCTGAAATGGGCTGGCCTGGTAGCACTGGTCCTGATCGCTGGCGGCCTGATATTTGGTTTCCAGCTTGGCTTGTTCTTCAGTGTCGCCATGGTAGGACTGTCCGGTGCGGCGATTTTGTATGATGCATCGAATGTCATCCATCATTACCCGGAAGACCGTTATGTGGGCGCTTCACTGCAATTGTTTGCCTCTGTGGCCATGATGTTCTGGTATGTACTGCGCATCCTGATCAGCCTGCGCGATTAAGCTTCTCCCAAAAACATGCGCTGCCAAGCCAGCGCATGACATGTCTGCCTTCCCCCCGTCTGCCTTCCTCCCACTCTACCTTCCCCTTTAACTGCGCTGCTCCCGCCCCCTGACCTGGCGGTAGTCTTTTACTGCTTATTCCTGAAATTTATCGTCAGCAAGGCCTGATCCAGCAAATAACTGGCTTTCGACAGCAAATCTACCGCTCCCAGGTAAAACTGCGGGTTGATCTTGTCCGCTGTATCGGTAGGCTGATGATAATCAGCATGGTCTTCGACACCAAAATAGATATGCGGCACCCCAGCCGCGAAGAAAGGATAATGATCTGACTGTTTGGTCCAGTCATCTGTGCCCTGCTCCACCCTGTCATGACCAAACATCAGCTTCACACCCTGGTTGCCATCCAGCGGAGCCAGCAAGGTTTTCAATACGGGTAGTTGATGTGTGCCGCTGGCATACAGCTCACCCTTGTCGCCACGGGCAATCATGTCGAAATTCATCACCATGCCTATCCGTGCCAGATCAGCCGCAGCCTGTGTCGTATAGGCACGGGAACCACCCAGATTGACCTCTTCGGCATCGAACAGGATAAACATCACATCATGCCTGGGCGGCTGGTTTTGCATGGTCCCGGCAATCGCCAGCACCGCAGCAACGCCAGAGGCATTGTCGTCAGCACCGTAATAGATTTTGCCATCACGCACACCCAGGTGATCATAGTGGGCAGAAATCACCATCCTGGCAGCGCCGGCATGGTCTTCCAGGCTACCGGCACGGCAAGCCAGGATATTGCGCCCCGTCTTGCTTTTTCCAAGGCGCGTCTGGAAGGTGAATTCCTGCACGAAATCCTGCCCGCAGGGTAGGACACCGATCTGTTTCAGCCGCTGGATAATATAATCACGCGCTTGCGCATTACCCGCTGTATCACTGGCCCGCCCCGCCATGTCTTCACTGGCCAGGCGCTGGACGTCGATCAGCACTTGCGATGTTGCCTCATCCGCCAGCGCCATGCCAACTGGCAGCAACAAGCTCAAAAGCAGAAAACACAGACCACGCAGCAGCAATTGACGTAATTCAGGCATATAAACATTCCATTCAAGATGAAGATAACAACTTCCCGGGTAATTCAGACTAAAAATGCATTAATGTGCAGACTAAGCAAGCCCAACTACTTTACAGGCTTGCAATTCCCTCAGGAACGTGGCATAAACGCCGACTTGATAGCCGCTACGTTGATATTCCTGTTGAATTAGAGATGATGTATTTACTGACAAGCTGACGGCTTGCGTCTTACCAGAATTTCCCATTGATGTTGAACCCAGAAAAATTTGTTCTTACTACCGAAGCCGGCTTTGATGCCCTGGCGGCGTCCTGGCGTCAACTGGAAACACAGGTAGCGCATTTACTGCCCTTCCAGACGTTTGACTGGAACCGGGTCTGGTGGACAGTATTTTCAGATTCTTCGTGGTTTCACAAAGATGAACTGGCTATCTGCACCTTATATCAGGACCAGCAACTGGTTGCCGTCATGCCGCTGACCAATACCCACGTCGGCTTCCACAATCTGTTCATCTATCGCTATGTACGCCCGTTTGGTGCGGACCCCAACCTCACTGAAATTCGTATCCCGCTGACCCTGCCCGCCTATACCGAAATCATATTACAGCAATGGGAAGATTTGTCGAAGCAGGAAACCTTTGGCCTGACCGAATTCCAGGTCATCCACACCAGGGAACATGCCGCGCATTTTCTGGCAACGAATACTGCCGTGCATCCGCTGGAAACCAGGGATATCCCGAATTTCATCCTGCACCTGGATACCGACTGGCCCAGCTTCAAGACCAGCCTGAAACGCAATATCAAGGAATCGCTGCGGCACTGCTATAACTCACTGGCACGCGATAACTTGCAGGCCAGGTTGCAGGTGTGGCGCGGCAATGCAGAAGTGCGGCAAAACGTCGATGCCTTCTATGCCCTGCACAACGCCCGCGCCACGGCAACAGGCACGGTAGAACATCCGGATTATTTTGCTGACGACAAACATCGCAGCTTTATCATGGCCTTGCTGGACAGCCCGTTTGCCAGCAGAATCATGCTGTTTGGCCTGGAACTGGGCGGCAAGACTGTCGCCATGCGCATGGCTTTTGCAATGGGTGATGAGTTATACCTGTACTATTCAGGCTATGACCTGCACTATGCCAAATACAGCATCATGACCACGCTGCAAGCAGAAATTATACAGTGGGCATTTACCCAGGGCTTGAAACGCATCAATCTGTCTGTCGGCGACGATGTATCCAAAACCCGCTGGGGACCAGCCGTCATCCACTATGTCGAATACCAGTGCGTCAAGAACAATCCCTGGCGCAGAAATCTGGGTAAAAATATCCTGAAGATGCGCAAGCTGCGCAAATCTTGGTCAGTTGGCAAACAGGAATAAAAAAGGACTCAACATGATAGACGCATTAATCGCCGGACGTATCTATGGCCAGGTCGAAGAACGCTCAGGACAAAATGGTTCTGTCTACGTCACCTGTAAAGTACGCGCCGCAACGGATGACGGTGAGTTCATCATCTGCAATGTGATCACCTTCAATGATGCAACACGCAAAACTTTGCTGGCCCTGGGTGATGGCGACAGCCTGTCACTGTCGGGGGCGCTGACACCCAAGGTCTGGACCGACAAACAAGGCAAGGCCAGACCGGCTCTGGATCTGATTGCGCACACCGTGATCACGGCGCATTTGAATACCGCTGAATAATCGTTGCCACGCAGTAGGATGCGCCGTGCGCACCGTTCGGAAAAATTTGATTAGTTGAGGTGGTGCGCGCAGCGCACCCTACAGCCAATATGTCTACAAGCCCGCACCTACTTCACCAATACCAGCAAACGATTATTCGCTGGCATCGCAATATTCTCCGACAGGCGCATGCCATGCTTGCCTGCCAGTTCGATGATCTTTTCAATATCGCGTATACCCATGTGCGCCGCCTGCTGCTTCAGCGAGGCATCAAACTGCTGATTGCTGGCACTGGTGAATTCACCAGCGTAATTGAAGGGACCATAGATTAAAAACCGGCCCGGTTTTTCCAGCACCCGGGCCACACCAGCGAACATCAGTTCCACTTCTTCCCATGCCATGATGTGGCAGGTATTGGCAGTAAACACGGCATCAAACTGCTGTTCTGGAAATGCGGTTTTACCTATATTCAATTCCAGCGGCGGCAATACATTTGGCACAGCCGTCTCATCCAGCCAGGCCTGTATGCTGGGGTGGTATTCCAGCCGGTCACTGGTTTGCCATAGCACATGCGGCAAATGCTGCGCAAAAGTCACCGCATGCTGTCCCGTGCCACTACCGATTTCGAGCAGGCTCTGACAGCCTGTCAATACCGGCTTGATGGCTTGCAAAATAGGGGCGCTGTTTCTTTCGCAGGCAGCGGAAAAAAGTTTACTCATTCTGGATACTTTCGTTTGTTACCTTCAGCGTGAAGCCCGTACTCTACGTTGAAACAGGTAATGCCACAATACAGAAATTTTTCCACTTAGCGACGCCTGTGCATTACTGACCGACCAGACCGGCCAAACTGGCTTACGCCCAACTACCCACACTCAGTATCTGCCAAACGGCAAAACCCAGCAGCAAGCAACCACCTGTGCGGTTAATCAGCGTCATTACTGCAGCGCTGATTTTCTTGCGTATCAATGCCACACCACTACTCAGGATTAACCACCACAAGGCTGACCCTGTAAACACGCCTGTGACCATGAAGGCTGCAGCAGAAGGATGCACCGCAACCGGGCCAGCGATGCTGGCGAACACGGCAATGAAGGACACGATGGTCATGGGATTGGTGATGGTCAGCAAGAATATGGATAAAAATGTTTTGACGACAGGCTGCTTGCCTGTCTCGTCCAGATCCACGGCCTGGGCTTTGCTCAAGATCAGCTTAACGCCCATCCATGCCAGGAACAAGGCCCCGGCTATCGCCAACGGCGTACTCAGCGACACAAAATAATCAGTAACGGCCACCATGCCAAAAGCCCCTATGGCACCATACACGGCATCAGCGCAGGCCGCCCCCATGCCGCTGACAAAGCCGGTACGCATGCCATGTTTCAGCGTGCGCTGTATGCACAACAAACCTATGGGACCAACCGGCGCTGCAATCGACAGGCCAATCAGCATTGCTTTAAAAAATAAACTCCACTCCATGGATACCCCTGACAATAAGAACGTAAGGTTCCAAGAAAAACATGTATCAAGTATGAAGATTTTTCTTGCTCATTCACATGGAAAAATTCAGGCAGAACTGCTACATTGCCTTAATTATTCTAGCAAATCTGCATCTTGACTTAAATATTATGGATATCGATGCCAAAGCCTGGAAAATCCTGGCAGCACTGCAACGCGACGCCCGCATTTCCTTGAAGGCACTCGCGGATGAAACAGGCTTGTCCCTGCCGGCCACATCTGAAAGAGTAAAACGCCTGGAAGAAGCAGGCGTCATTCGGGCGTACAGAGCAGAAGTGAATGCCGAAGCCATTGGCTTGCAAGTCCAGGCTGTGATCGGCATCACCGTGCCGCAACCCCAAAAAGGCAGCCTGATCAGCCTTCTCAAATCCCTGCCCGAGGTATTGGAATGCCTGCATGTGACGGGACAGGATTCATTCCTGCTGCGCGTGGCGACGACGGACCTGCGTCATCTGGAAAGTTTTGTCGGCAATATCAATCATTATGGAGAAACCCGCACCTCCATCATCATGTCGGCACCGATACCGCTACGCGCATTGACGCCCATGCCAGATCACAACAAGTAAGCACAGATAGCAGGCTAGATGAGCCACAAGTTTGCGTTACATCAAACCTTGTGTATGTAACCAGCCGGACTAGTTCCATCGAGGAATGGTCTTTCGTTCATCAACAGCCTAGCCTGAGCGCCATTACATTCGATACGCAAATGGAGTTGGCATGCAACGCAGAACATTTATCACCGGTGGCCTCATCCTGGCTGGGGGTCTGTCACTACCATTCACTGCACTAGCCCAGGTAGCAAACATCAACGACGCCATCAACAAGGCGGGTCGCCAACGTATGCTGACACAAAGGCTGGCCAAGGCCTATCTGCAAATTGGCCAGGATGTGGAAACAGAAACCTCAAAAAAAATCCTCGATCAGTCGATGTCCAGTTTTGACCGCCAACTGGTAGAGTTACATGCATTTTCCCCAACCACCGACATACGCGGCAATTTGTCCCGCATGGAACAGACCTGGCAAGAATACAAGCAAACCCTGGTTGGCAAGGCAGCCAATAAAGAGGATGCCAAGACTGTGTTAAAGCTCAGCGAAAACCTGTTGCAAATGGCTGACGAGGTGACCATGCAACTGGAAAAACATGCTGGTGGCAGCACAGGAAAACTGGTCAACCTGGCGGGCCGTCAACGCATGTTATCGCAACGTCTGGCCAAGCTGTATCAAGCTACAAATTGGAATATCGCCCCGGCCAACGCAGCGGCCACAATCGAAACCACTCGCAAGGAATTCGCCGCTGCCATGCAAACCCTGCAAGCCGCCAGTGGCAGCAATACCCGGTTGAAAGATGAATTATTACTCGCCCAATCCCAATGGGTCTTCTTCGACACAGCCCTGCACCAAAACAGCGACGGAAAACTGCAACGCCTGTCTGCCAGCAATGTGGCAACCACCAGTGAACGGATACTGGAAGTGATGGACAAGATTACCGTGATGTATCAGCAGTTGACTGGTTGACGAAATTTTTACCAGAGTGAAAAATTCTATCATCCATTCCGTCGGAAATTTTCACTCTGCTTGCTGTGAGCTTGCTTTTGATTTTTGCCATCCAATATGCCTGGTGCTTTGCAAGAATAGTCCCGCAAATTTCATGTCCGTTTCTGGCCAGCCCAAATAAAATGCAAGTCGCATACTTCCTCCATCACCACCCACAAGCGAGGAAGAAATGCATATCAATAGCGAATCAGCCATTTTATATTTTGGCACCCCGGTCATCCTGGTCAGCACCGTCAACGAAGATGGCAGTTTTAATCTGGCACCGATCTCATCCATATTCTGGCTGGGCTGGCGGGCCATGATAGGTGTGGGTTCGACATCACAAACCGCGCGCAATCTGAAACGCAGTGGTGTCTGTGTGTTGAACCTGGCTTCTGTCAATGAAGTGGCGGCAGTTAACCGGCTGGCACTGACCACCGGTTCCGATGCCATGTCGGCCTGGAAGACTGCACGCGGCTACCGTCTGGAAAGAAACAAGTTCGCATTGGCGGGCCTGACACCCCAGGCATCAGAAACCGTGGCAGCACCGCGCGTGCAGGAATGCCTGGTACAGCAAGAAGCTACGGTCGCCGCCATGCATGGCATCGCCGACGACGAAGCCAAGCTGCGCGGTGGCATTCTGACTTTCGAATTGCGCATACAGCGCCTGCATCTGGATGCTTCTATCCTGCTGGATGGCAACCCTGACCGGGTCGATCCCGACAAGTGGCAACCGCTGATCATGAGTTTCCAGAAATTTTATGGCCTGGACAATCAGCAATTGCATCCGTCGACACTATCAAGCATTCCGGAAAAAGCCTACCGCAGCCCGGATGTCGACAAGGCACGCCAGATACTGACAATCGCTTAAGGCCTAGGCCATCATGGAAGCTGTCTTGGGTTTCGACAAAAGTTCGGCAAACACTTGCCAGCGACTGTGTTCATTTCCCGGTTGCGACAATTTTTCTACATAGGCCTTGGTCATATCCTGACCAAGGTTGTAGTTGATGACGTAGGAACGATGCCTTTCCATGAAGCGCAAGCGCTGCCTGGACCTGGCTTCGTCCGACAAGGCATATTTCATCAGCATGGCGACGGCGGCTTCGGTGTCGATATCACCATCCAGATAGAGTTGGGCAACCATATTGCCGGCGTAAGACAGCTTTTGCAGCACGGCCTGCACCTGATAATAATGTTCCACCCTGGCCGGATCTATGCCTGCCAGCGGGAACAGTTGGGCTTTTTCAAAAGCCATCCGTTCTGCATGCGGAAATGCGACTTCGATACCGTAATTGGCACTGCCCTCAGCCAGAAAAGACATGGGTGAATACAGCGGGTAGATACTGTATTCGACCCAGCCGTTTTCATTCACCAGGTGTTTTTCAATCAATAAATTGAAGACATGGTGACCGGGGTAGCCTTCATGGCTGGCCAGGTCGATGGCACGGCTGATGAACATCGGGAAGTCGGTATTCACCTGTATCAGGCTATAGCTATTTCCCTTGTACCAGTTATAAGCACTCCAGACCTGGTCCTTCACATATTCCACCTTGAAGCTTTCTTCTTCCGGCAGGCTGATGTATTTCCTGGTGCGCGCCCGGGCCTCATTAATGGCAGCACTGAACACGGCATCCAGTTTGTCTTGCGGAATTTCAAATTGCTTGTTGTAGCTGCTCAGGCGCGTGTTCAAATCACCATCACCGGGTAAAAGCTGATCGAGTTCAGCCAGGATGGGTTCAAAATCAGCCGGACTCAAGTCTGGCGAACGGGCATCATACAAGGCCAGGGATTCTTCATTGAAGGACAGTGTCGTCCCCGCCAGGTGGGCGATGTAGGTACGCAAGGCAGCCACATGCAGGCGCAGGAAATCCTGGCGCAACTCTTGTCCGGCCGCTGCTGGCGGCAGGGCATACGCTAGCCTGGTCAATTCTTCTGCCTGTTGCAACAGCTCGCTCAGGAGTAATTTTTGGCTTTCTGTCTGCCATTCCGGCGGGCCATAATAGGCATCGACATAGCCCGGGTCATGCTGGCCAGTGGCAAGGACCAGTTTTACATAGGCTTCGGCAAGCTGATTGAGTGTCATGACATGTCCTAGCTTTAATTTGTTGCAAGTATTTTACTGTGCTTGGACCGCAAGCACACAGCCAAGTTCAAACCCGTGAAAAGTCGGGCTGAATACAAAAATTGACACGCTGTTCAGCTAACACTATATTGCGCTACCGCCCATGATCAAACATCACGAAACCGACCCATGGCGCGACTCTGAGGATAAGAACCTGTTTACGATCTGTAGCGAGCGAGCGTCAGTGGGGTAAGGGTAACAAAAGCGCAGCGCAAAAAGCGGAATGTACTTAGGTACATGAGCATTTTGAGCAGCGCATGAGCCCCGCGTGGACTCCGATTGCGCACGCGCAGTAAGATCGGAAACAGGTTCTAAGAACGTGTCCCACAAGGACGCGGTGCTACTAACAGAACAAGAACATACACAAAATTGTTCCAGCAAGGAACCGCCACGCCGCAGGGCAATTTTGTGTAAGTCCGACCCAAAATGGAGAACATATGGCTCTGCAGCAACTGGACGAAGCACAGATACGCACCTGGACACGACGTCAAAAAGATCAGTGGTGGTTTGACAACATCTACCAAAAGGATATGGCGCAACTGACCTTGCGCTCGGCGCTGACCGGTTTTTTGCTGGGTGGCATACTGGCGGCTACGGCACTGTACATCGGTGCCAAGACCGGTATAGGCATAGGTGTCGGCCTGACTTCCGTGATTTTGTCCTTTGCGATTTTCCGTATTCTGCATGGCCTGGGCATCACCTCTGACTACACCATACTGGAAAACAACTGTACGCAATCCATCGCCACTGCGGCCGGATACATGATCAATCCGCTGATTTCCAGTCTGGCTGCGTATATGCTGATCACCGGCAAAATCATCCCCTGGTGGCAGATGATGGTCTGGGTCACGGTAGTTGCGCTGATCGGGGTACTGGTCGCTTTTCCGCTGAAGCGCCGCTTTGTCAATGAAGATCAACTACCCTTCCCGGAAGGCCGCGCCTGTGGCGTGGTGCTCGATTCTTTGTACACCGATGGTGCCGGCAGTGGCCTGTACAAAGCCAAACTGCTGGGCTATACCAGCCTATTCGCCGGTTTGTACCAGATGATAGTCAGTGATGGCTGGATGCGTCTGATACAGTTCAAGATACTGCGCATGGATAAATGGGCAGGCATGACAGAAGCCTGGAACCTGCCCGAACGTCTGGACACCTATTACTACACGGCTGCCACCAAACTCCACTGGTGGATACCCAACATACTCGGCACTGACATACGCCAGTTGGGCCTGCGCCTGAATCTGGATGTTGCCATGTTCGGCGTGGGTGGGCTGATGGGCATACGGGTCGCCAGCAGCGTCATGCTGGGTGCTTTCATCAACTTTGTCTTGCTGGCACCGTGGATGATACAAAAAGGGGATATCGCAGCACGCGCCATGCCGAATGGCACCATAGTCCCTATCTCGCGCACTGAAATTGTCAATCAATGGGGTCTTTGGTGGGCAGTGACCATGATGGTAGTCGGCTCTTTAGTGGGCCTGCTGGCCAAACCGGAACTGTTCAAGGCTGCCTTCAAATCCATGACCGGAAATGGCAAAAAGGCCGTGGATGCAGGCCCCGATCCGCTGAAAGATATTGAAGTACCGCTGTGGATTTCCTATATCGGCGTACCAGTGCTGTGTGTCATTGCAGCCTGGCTGGTGAATCTGTTGTTTGGTGTTCCCTTCATCATGGCCATGGTCGCCTTCCCGTTGATTTTTGTGCTAACTATCATCTGTATCAATGCCATGGCACTGACTTCCTGGGCACCTATTGGCGCACTGGCAAAAATCACCCAATTCAGCATGGGTGCCATAGACCGCAGCAACCCGGCGAATAACCTGTTACCAGCCGGCATGACTGCAGACATTGCCTTCAATGCCTCTGCCTTGTTGTCTGACATCAAACCCGGTTATATGCTGGGTGGCAAACCCAGGCATCAGGTCATCGGCCATATCATCGGCATTTTTTCTGGTGCGCTGGCTTGTATCCCCCTGTTCTTCCTGCTGTTCCTGCCGCCTGACCACGACGGCATACGCAGCACCGCTACTATCGTCAGCGAACAGTTCTCCTTCCCATCTGCCTTGCAATGGAAAGGCGTGGCCGATATTATCGCCAAGGGCATCAGTGGCTTGCCGACTTCTGCCATCATCGCCATGGCAGTCGCCGGCTTGTGTGCTGCTTTTATTGAAATCACCAATGTCATCACCCGGGGCCGCCTGCCACTGTCTGCCGTGTCCATAGGCCTGGGTGTGATATTGCCACCGGAATCCTGTTTCGCCATGTGGCTGGGTGCCCTGATATTCTGGTACATGGGCAAGAAAAACCCGGAACAAGGCACGAAAAAACATACGTTCTGGGTAGAAGGCTGCGAAGCCATCAGTGCCGGCCTGATATCCGGTGCTGCTATCCTGGGCATAGGGAATGCCATTATCAACGTTCTGATGTAAGCCAGGTGCAGGCGCTGCCAAATCAGTAAATCTGGCAGTGCCTGCCCCATATGTCAACGTAGTTGAGCGCGTTCCACACTGGCGGTCATGGCCCAAGCGCCCTCGCCAAATTGACGCACAACAGGCTTGCGGCCAAACAACGCGCATAGGGGGCAAAACCCGGTCACGCTGGTCAACGCTGCCACTGCCCCGCTGATTCCCGCTATCACACTGAAGCCGGATACTCCTCAGCTCATCGCCGCCAACACCAGGCATGCCAGACCGGCAACAAATCAAAAAAATTCAACTTTATGGAATTCTTTGACATCCAAAACACCCTTTCATGCGTTATGGATAAAACAGTTCTATTATTTCTAAATTACCCCTTCTGCCGGGAAGAGACAAATGAGTGCAAATCTTCGTTCTACTCCAGTCCTCAGCATCGCTGCATTGCTGATTGCCACCCTGTTTGTCCAGGTTCCGGCCCGGGCACAGGATGAGCCGCCAGGGCGTGTTGCCAGGGTCAGCTATTCCTATGGCGATATCAGTTTTGCTGATGCTGGCACCGACAACTGGTCCACGCTGATACCAAACCGCCCCATCGCCAGCGGTGACAGCCTGATCGTCGCGCCATCCGGCAGGGCTGAATTGCATGTAGGCGCGAATGCCGTGCGGCTGCAAGAAGGCTCGCGTATCAGCTTTACCACCCTCAATGATGAAAATACCCAGATCGACATGAAGCAAGGCAGCATGATCTTGCGCGTACGCACACTGGCGGGTAGAGAAAATTTTGATGTCAGCACACCGAATCTGGTGTTTTCAGTGCAAGAGCCGGGTGAATACAGAATCACTGTCAATTACGACAACAGCACCACCATCCTGGTGCGCAGTGGTACCGGCATCGCCTTGGGCGATCGCGATACCATCACCATCCGTGCTGGTGAGCAATCGCGCTTTTCCGGCAGCAATCTTCAGCATACGCAGATCGGTTCTGCCCCTCCTCCGGATACCTTCGACATGTGGGCCGCAGACCGTGACCGTGCTGAAGAAAATGTCACGACAGCCCGCTATGTATCACGCGAAGTCATAGGCTATGAACAGCTGGATGATTACGGTGCGTGGGAAACCACAGTCGAATATGGTGCCGTATGGTACCCAAGACAGGTCAGCAGCACCTGGGCACCTTACCGCGATGGTAAATGGGTCTGGGTTGCCCCATGGGGCTGGACCTGGATAGACCGTGCACCCTGGGGGTTTGCACCGTATCATTATGGCCGCTGGGCCTATGTCGGCACGCGCTGGGCCTGGGTGCCAGGTCAGTATCATGTACATCAGCGCCCTGTCTATGCGCCAGCACTGGTTGCTTTTGTCGGCAATAGCAATATAGGTATCAATCCTTCAAATGGTCACCGCAATACACCTGGTGTTGCCTGGTTCCCATTGGGTCCTGGTGAAGCCTATCACCCCGGTTACACGCATAACAGCAACTATATACAAAGACTGAATCAGAACGTCGTCATCAACAACAACACCGTCATAAACAATAATCGCGTTGTGTATGTGAACCAGAATATACGTAATGCCGTCACCGTTGTGCCGACCCAAACCTTTGTGCGTGGTGAGCATGTTTTGCCGGCATCAACCACCAAGATCATCGTGGAAAACCAGCGCACCCCAGTGGTCACCGAAGCACCTGCCCTGGTGCCCGGTAATAACAACCGCTTTGGCGAAGCCCGTCCACAAAATGTAGCGAACGGAGATCAGTACCGTCAAAGAATTTTGAAAAATGCGCAGTCACAAGGCGTACCGCAAGGCGCAGGTATCAACGCGCCCATGGGCAATGTCAATGCAACGCCCCGTCCACAGGACAATGCAACCAACCGCAGCTATGGTAATGGCATATCCAATAACGGCAACAATGCTAATAACCGCCCATCAGTGAACGTAGCACCGGTACAAACCGCACCTGCCAATACAGTGACCGTCGCACCGCCAGCCAGTGTCAACGCACCTGTGAATACTAATCCTGCGATTAACCAAAGACCTGCAGATAACAATACTGGCGTGCGTCAATACGGCAATGGCGGGCAGAATAATTATGCAGGTCGTCCACAAAACAATGTGGCTCCTGCACAAAACGCAGCCCCAATAGTAAGCAATCCACCTGTCAGTAGCGGCATCGGCGCATCGCTAGGTAATTCAATCAATCCACCTGTCCATAGCCCTAACACCAATAGCCCGGCCAATAATGCCATCATGACGGCACCCAATACTCGCCCTGCCGACAATATCGACCGGACACAAAGACAAGGTGGTGGCAGATCATGGGACAATAACGGCCAGGGCGAAACACGCAATGAAAGAGCCGTGGAACGCATGCCAGATCGCCCTGTCGTCGAAAGACCGGTTGAGCGCCCACGCGCCAGTTACACGCCACCGGTAGAACGTCCGCCGCAAATGGCCCCTATGCCACAACCACAGTCACAGCCAGCACCACGCGTGGAAGCACGCCCTGCACCTGCACCGGTAGCAATGCCGGCGCCGATGCAGGCACCAGCACCGGCACCAAGAGCAGAAAAACCGAAAGAAAAAGAAGAAACCAAAGCCAAGCAGCATGGCTTGAACGAACACGAGCGCTAATTAGTAGCGGCACTGCGGACAACAATGCAGCCTGCAGTAATGATCGTAATCGCTGCAACGTCGAACAGGAGGCAATACGCCTCCTGTTTTTTTATGCGACGGCGCTGCCACTGATTCGTCAGCATTGCCGCCAATCAGGCCCAGGTCTGTCATCGGCCAATTAAATGAAATACAATGAATGCGGCGTCCGCTTCACTTTGGCACACGCTCTGACAATGTTTTACCTATGCTGCTACCGCTATTTACGTAACTGTTGTAAATTCTGATTACGCTAATTTTCCAGGTTCTTTCGATCTGGTGATATTTTTTGCACCATAACATGCCGTTCCCTCATGCTTGCTGCATCACTCCACATTTTGTCTTTACCTCAACGTTTGCGGCATGCCTGCGCCCTGCTGGTATTTTCTTGCGGGGTTTGTCTGCTATGCACGCAGACGCAGGCGCAGACCCAGGCACAAGAACTGCAAATCTTTACTGAAGACTGGCCACCCATCAGTTTTGGCAGTGGCTCCAAAGCCGAAGGCATGGCAGTGGACGTGGTGCATGCCATGCAGGCACATATGGGCAGTAATCAGCCTATCCAGGTCGTACCCTGGGCACGCGGCTACAAGGCCTTGCTGGAAGAACCGAATACCCTGTTATTCACAGTAGGCAGGTCCGAAGAGCGCGAAAAGCTCATGGTCTTGCTTGGCCCCATCGCCATCTCGACCACGTCTTTATATACGCGCAAGGGGAATGCCGCACGGCTGTACAGCATGGGTGATGAAATACAAAAACTCAAGGTCGGTGCCTATCGTTCCAGCATCTTTGCCGATACCGCGCGCAAGAAGGGTTTTCAAAACATAGAACAGGCACCAACACCACAAATCATTGCCAATATGTTGCTGGCCAAACGTTTTGATTTATGGGTGGAAGGTAGTCTGGTGGTTTCTTCTGTGCTGAAGGACATAGGCCATACTGCTGACGATGTCGAGAAGGTTAAAGTTCTCGATAGTCTGGAACTGTATCTGGCTTTTTCCACATCCACTTCAGCGGCCACCATCAAGGCCTGGGAAGATGCCTTGCGCTGGCTGAAGAAGGAAGGCCACTTCGCCCGCATCCATCAAAAATGGTTGCCGAACGAATCCCCACCAATGGCCGTCATAAGGCTGGACCCGCCTGGCAAACCCTGAACTTGGCCTCAGGCCATGACGATATTTTCCAGATATTTCAAGACAACAAAGCCACCAGCGCCGTTGGATGAATCTGCCAACCCATTAATCCCGCCAGCCCCATAAGCACACCAAAACAGGTAGGTACCAGCGTCACGAAATACAGCCAGCGCTGCCTGGTCAGGGCAGTCACTGCCAGCAAGGAAATCGCAATCGCCAGCAAGGCATCCGACAAGTCAAACTGGTCATCCTTGTAATTAGCATTGTCATAATCGACCTGGTCTTGTTCGGCCTGTTTTTTTAGTTCTTCTTTTTTCTCGTGCTGTTCTTTGCCCAGCTTTACATAACTGTCTATGGCGGCCTGGTATTCTGCCTTCTGGTCGGCTGGCACATTTTTAGAGGCGAGGCGCAGTTGCAATTCGGTTGACTTGGCGAGTTCTTCCCGCATATTCCTGGCCTGGTAAAAAGCCCAATGATCGATCTTGTTGGCCTGCGATTGCTGCATGGCCTGGACGATATTGTCATCCTTGACCTTGCATATACCCATGAAGGTCGCCAGCAAAGCGACCGTAATCGCTACCATAATGTTCAACTGGTGGGTGATCTTGTTTTGCTGCTTATCGTCTTTCTGATCTTCCGTCAGTTGTTCCACGGTTTCAATAGGGTCTATGTCCATCTCTTTTCCTTACACAAGTTCGGTTAAACATCGAAGTATCCAGCATCAAGGACTGTTTGCCATTCCAGCCAATCGCATAACTAATTTGTCTGACGCAGCGACATCAGGTGACGCCCGTCACGCACAGCCTGGTACAACAAATATATGGCATATACCAGACTGGCTGGAATACACACCATATACTGAGCAGCGCAGATGCGCATAATAGTATCGCCATCCACGGTAAATAAACCGACATAGCGGGCGAAAAATCCACGCGCAGCTCTTGCAGCCCCTGCGCCGACATCCATAGCTTATGCCAGATCAGCAGCAGTGGAAAGCCACAACTTGCCAGGTCGGTCACCAGATCGCTGCCGCGTCCGCGTATATGTTGCCAGTCTTAGCGCTGGTCTGGCAAATTCTTGACACGCCAGTCCTTTTTTGACGCTCCAGTAAGCCACCTCGTCCTGAGTCGCTTCCCTACCGGCCTGTTCATGAATGGCATCCAGTTGATCGAGAATATTCGCCTGCAATTCACGTCCTATGCCTTCCCGTTGATGTGCAGGCAGTTCCTATCTGACTGCCTGTATATATTTTTGTAGCAGATTCATTTGCCAGTCTCCAAAATAGTGGCCAGTGCGCCATTGAGCAATTGCCATTCCTGCGTCAACTTCTCCAATAATTCCACACCCTCGGACGACAGGACGTAGTAACGCCTTTCCCTGCCTTCGCCCTGTTGCCATTCGCTGTTCAGCAAGCCCTGATCCGCCAGCCGCCTCACCAGGGGGTATAAGGTCCCCTCATCCATGTCTATGCCATGCTCCAACAAGGATTTACGCAAGGAATAGCCATACTGGGCCTGCCGCAACGAAGCCAGCACGGCCAGCACCAGTGCGCCTCGCCTTAATTCCAGACGCATTTTGTCCAGACGGTCTTCTGACATGCCGTATTCCTCTCTGTTTTTCACATACTGTGTACCACACAGCATAATACTATGCGCCACACAGTAAAAATACAAGGTCTTTTTCATGTTGCGCCTGATACCACTCAATCAGTTTGAATCCCTGGTATCCGGGATTCGTCAGAATTTTTTTGATTTCGTCGGAAAATGCAAGACGAAAGCCGCGCAGGCAATTATTCTTGGCAACAATTACAAACAAGAAGGAAACAAGCATGTTTACGACTATCTGGTTTATCGTACGGGCCAGTTTTGGCTGGAGCCTGCTGATCCTGTTCAGCACGATATTTATGGTCAACGTGGTTTTCAGAAATCACATGCCGGAAGAGATCATTTTCCTGCCTCTGATTGGGGTAGCGCTGGTGATGGGTATCAGTTTTTCCCATGTGCGCAGGGTGCGCCTGATTGCCAGCAAGATGGATGCGGGTACCCTCGCCAACCGCCAGCGTCGCCAGATAGAAATTCCGCTCGAGGCAAATGAAGCATTTGAGCTGGTGGATGCTGCCATACGTGAATTGCCGGGTGCGGAAGATACCGACAGCGCCAAAGACAGCCTGCAAATACGTGCCAAAATCAAACGCATAGACCCCTACCAGGCAAATTTTATCGATGAATTAAAGATGCTGGATTTTCTGGCGACCAAGCGTAACCAAATCCTGGCGACGATCACCCCTGGTGACGGTATCGGCAGCCTGACCCTGATTTGCGAACCGGAACGACCGGCCTGGACCGATTTATTCCTGGTCGATAATGGAACGAACCTGGAAAACGCAGAAGCCGTCACCCGCGCCATCACCCGTCGCATCGCCGAACGCAGGCGCAAGGAAAAAGCCAGCGCCACGCAATCCGTCACGGAAAAAGAACTAACCGTGGCCAAGCTGAATCTGCTGCATGCCCAGGTAGAGCCGCATTTTCTGTACAACACACTGGCCAGCGCACAATTATTGACGCGGGCTGACCCGGCGGCGGCTGATCAGATGCTGGGAAACCTGATCACCTATCTGCGTCATTCACTGCCACGCACCGAAGATACTGCTTCGACCATAGGTGAAGAGCTGGAACGGTCGATCGCGTATCTGGACATCATGAAGATACGCATGGGCACACGCCTGAGCATACAAATCCAGGTACCGGCAGAATTGAAAACCCTGCCCTTCCCCATGATGATGTTGCAAACCCTGGTGGAAAACGCCATCAAGCATGGACTGGAGCCCAAGACGGGTGGCGGCACGATCTGGATCATCGCCAGACAGCATGAAGGCAATGTTGCCGTCACCGTCGCCGATGACGGCAATGGCCTGGGTACAGAAATTGGCGGCACCGGTATCGGCTTGAAGAACGTCCGTGAACGCCTGCGTCTGGCGTATGCAAATACCGCCAGTTTTGTACTGGTTGGCAATTTCCCTTCGGGAGTGGCGGCCACCATCACCGTGCCTGTCATCAAGGAAGATGCGGCCGAAAAAGGAGAGCAACATGCCTAAGTGTGTCATCGCCGAAGATGAAAGCCTGTTGCGTGAAGCACTGTTGCAACAACTGAGCCTGGCCTGGCCAGACCTGGAAATCGCTGCTGCCTGCGATGATGGCGGCAGCGCCCTGGAAGCAATCGCCAACCACCAGCCGGATGTGGTGTTTCTCGATATCCGCATGCCGGGCCTGAGTGGACTGGAAGTGGCTGCCGCCATGACCGAAATCAGTCCACGTAGCCAGGTCGTGTTTGTCACCGCCTATAACCAATACGCGATTGATGCCTTTGAGAAAGGCGCAGTCGATTACCTGCTCAAACCGATCGCTCAGGAACGTCTGCTGGCCACAGTCAAGCGTCTGCAAATGCGCGTCCTGACTGGCGCTACTGACTTGCAGGCGATTACCAACCTGGTGCGCCAGCTAAGCGGTGGCCCGGCCGATGTACCCAGGCCAGCACCACTGGTTTGGATTACCGCCAGTGTCGGCACAGAAACCCGGCTCATCATGGTGGATGATATTGCCTACTTCCAGGCAGACAGCAAATACACCGTGGTCATGACCGCCGAAGGTGAATCCCTGCTGCGCAAACCGATACGCGATTTGCTGCAAGTGCTGGACAACAGCATGTTCAAGCAGATACACCGGTCCACTATTGTGAATATGCGGGCCATCGCTTCCATCACGCGGGACGACAGTGGCAAGGGGCTGGTCCGACTGAAGACGCGGCCAGAAACCCTGAGTGTCAGCCAGCCTTTCATGGCCTTGTTCAGGAATATGTGAATACCATGCGACTCTTCGATGGCCGCGCCTGGTTACGGGCAGGCAAATCCCTGCTGGCCCTGTCCGCCGCTGTCAGCCTCAAGGTGCTGGATCGGCAGGACAGCAATGGCAACTACCTGTATGCACGTGGCCGCCACAAATATTTTGGCATAGGTGCATTGGTCATCTTCTTTGCGCTGTTTTCCGGTTATGGCATGGCCCATATGCTGGCCAGCATGGTGAACGTCAGCAGCAGCGGTGCCAATGGTGCAATTGTTGCCGGCTGCCTGTGGGCCATGTTCCAGTGGTGTCTGGAACGCCAGATGATCATGTCCATTCATTCCGACAGCTCTTGGGTCAGCAAAGCCATCGGTATCAGTTGGCGCAGCCTGCTGGCCTTGCTGTCTGCCATCACCATGGTGTACCCCTTCTTTGTTGACAGCAACCGGGCTGAAATTGATGTCAAGGTAGGTGAAATGACCCGCACGCGGCTGATACAGAATCTGCAGACGGCACAAACAGCAACAGGTTTGCCGGTATTACAGCAAAGCCGTGCCGACCTGGATGAAAAACTGCACAAGGCAGAAGATGCCATACGCAGCGACCCACCCCAACTGGCAGAAATGCGCAAGCAATGGAGCATCTGCCGTGAGCGTGCCCGCGACGAAGAACGCAAAGGCATGAAGCAGATTGCCGCCTGGCAGCAGCCATTGGCAGGCGTCATCTCCGGCAATCTGGAAACAGCTTCACTGCAGCAAAAAATCACCACCATGCAAAACCGCATCCAGGCTGGCAAAGCCCGATGCCAGCAGCAAGAACAGGAAATCAACAGTAGTGTACTGGCCTGGAAGAATGAAAAAATCGCAGAAAAAGTACAAGTCGCCACAGCCCTCAAACAAACCCAGTCCAGCATCAGCAAAGCGCAGGATCGCAGTGAGATACTGGAACAAAAACAGACCGCAAAAATAGAAGCGGCGGCGGCATCCGGCTTTGCGGCTGACTTTGCTGCCACCTGGCAAATGTTGCAGGATGACCAGTATCGTCGCCTGCAATTGATCTGGTGGCTGCTCTGGTTCCTGACCATAGAAATGGTCGCCATCATCGTCAAGTTCAGTTCACATACGGATGTCGATGCAAAACTGAATAGCGATGAAGAACTGATCAAATTCGATATCGGTCAAAGCACACAGATGCGCCGCGCCGAACTGGCACTCAGGCAATTACATCATGCAATGAACATCAGAGGGCAGCAGGCAGCACTGCAAGCCGATGAAGGCAAAAGCGCAGCAGCACTTGCCACCCTGCAGCGACTTCAGGAACTGGAAAAACAGGCAGAAACCGGTAGTGGTCAGTCTTTTGAATCACGGCAGATGCTGCAACAAACCATCAGCGCCATTCATGCCAGCTTTGCAAGACTATTGCTGGCCAAATAAGGGGTCTGGCAAGTTACAGCATGGTTTATTAAAAGTACGTGTGTCCGGTAATTGTGTCCGTGGTGTCCGGGGTGTCCGGGGTGTCCGCCAGTGTCCGGCCTGGCGAAGCTGGGCGGACAGCCGGGCGATGTGAAAGTTCCATCAACTTGCTGTTTTTATGGGATTTTTTTATTTTCAGACCATGGCACAATCCTTGCAAAACACGGTTACAGGTACAAGTATACAATTGCCATAAAATTATTATTCAACTGGGGATGCAGGCAAAATGAAAAACATACTCATTGTTAAGCTGACATGCGCAACGCTTTTGTTGGCCACCCTGTTGCCAGCATCAGCCCGCCAGCCCTTGCCGGTCACACAGCAGGACGCGCAATTGATTTCCTATTTCAGGTCGTATGCACCAGCCGCGGAAGTCATGACCAAGAAATCGGATACCGGCATACCGGCCAATAGCGACACCACCGGCATGGAAAAAAATGCTGCATCCAAGAAAGCATCCGCCACAGGCAACGCAACTGATGGCGACAGGCAAGGCAGAATGAATGAGGCTGGCCTGCGCGATGACCGACTGGTGATGCCGCCAGCGCCACAATTACCTCAGTAAAGTTTTCCACCGTGTAGCTTCAATCTGCGGTTTCAATGCGTGGCACCACCGGCAATGACCATGTCTTGCCGGGTTTTCAAGATCGTTTCCAGCACATGTACCAGGGCTGTCTTCATCATGTCCAGCGGCATGCTGGCTGCCCCAGGGTGGGCAATGGCCTGCTCTGGCAGATAGGGAATGTGGATAAAACCGGCCGCCTGCACATCGTCCATCTTTTTTGTCATATGCATGAGGCCATAAAACACATGATTGCAGACATAGGTGCCGGCCGTCTGTGACACCGTGGCCGGTATGCCGCTCTGCTGCAAATCATGCACGATGGCCTTGACCGGCAGGCTGCTGAAATACGCTGCCGGGCCATCACTGATCACCGGCACATCAATTGGCTGGGCACCGGCATTGTCGGGAATGCGCGCATCATCCACGTTGATGGCAATACGTTCGATGCTGATTTCGGTACGCCCTCCCGCCTGGCCCAGCGCCAGCACGATGGCTGGCCGGTGCTTTTTCAAGGCCGCTTCCAGCACGTGCAAAGAACGATGAAATTCGCAAGGCAACAAAACACTGACGATCTGATGCTGTTCACCGATCAGCAATCCTTCCAGCTTGCGCACCACTTCCCATGAGGGATTGCTGGGTTCGCCAGCAAAGGGGTCAAACCCGGTCAGTAGTATGCGCTTCATAGGCACCTCATGCAGATGAAAATTCAGGTAAAAATTCAGGTAAAAATTCGGATGGAAATTCAGGGAAAAACAAAATAATGTATCAGCAGGATATTACACACCAGCACCAGCAAGGCGGTTGGTATTTGTGTCTTGATGACCAGGTACTTGTCTTCCAGTTCCAGCAAGGCTGCCGGCACAATATTGAAATTGGCCGCCATCGGCGTCATCAGGGTACCGCAATAGCCAGAGAACATGCCTATCGCCACCAGCGCCGCCGGATGAGCATGGTGCTGATTGATGAGGAAGGGCAAGGCAATCCCCGCCGTCATCACCGGGAAAGCCGCAAAGGCATTGCCCATAATCATGGTGAACAAGGCCATGCCGCCACAATACATGACAATGAGGGTAAACCGGCTGTCCGGGTTGATGAAAAGATTGACGATGGCTTGTATGGATTGTCCTGTCTTTGCTGCCACAAACACACCACCCAGCATGGCCAGCATTTGCGGCAATATCAGCGCCCAGCCTATGGCATCCACCAGGCGGCGTGATTCTCTTACTGCCTGCAAGGGTGTACTGCGCGTGTACCGGCAAGCGACGACCAGGGCTGTCAGGCAGGCGACGCAAAGCGACGTCAGCGTCAGGTTCTTTTGGTCCAGCAAATACCAACTTCCCATTTGTGCATTCTTCACCACCACGGTAAGTATGACGGTGATGACGGGTATGGTCAGTGCTGGCAGAAAAATCCAATTACCCAGTTTGCTCAGTGCGGCCAGGCGTTGCGGCCGGTCTGCATCAGCATGGCTGCCCTTGCCCAGCCAGTTCATCCCTGCCAGCACTGCCATGACAATGACACCTACGCCCGTTACTTTATAGGTCACAGATTTGCCCAGTGTCGCCAGCATCAGGTCGCCACACAAAAAACTGATGCCGAACAAGCCCCAGAACAGCGCGGTGGTGTAGCGGCGTGGATTACTGTGGTCGCGCAGCGTCATGTATGCCACCAGCATGACGATGATGCCGATCAGGTAAAACACCAGATTGATGCTGATGATGGCATTCATGATGACAAGTCCTGCTTGTCACTATGAATGCCATCGTCAGCAACTTCGGCTACATGACGGCTTGGTTCTGTCACACGCCAGGCATGGATGTCACGCGCAATTGCCGCATCCAGCCGTGACAGGCGAAACAGGTGGATCAACAGTGCGCACAGCGCTGTCGGTATGCCCCACATGCCTATGGTCAGCGGCTCCACCCCCTGAATACCGTTTTCCTTGAGAAAGGCGCTCATCAGCAATACCGCACCAAAGGCAATGAAAATATCTTCACCAAAGAACAGGGCAACATTGTCACAGGCGGCGGCGTGGGCGGCTATGCGGTCACGTATGGGTGCGGGCAAGTCGCCATGCTGGTTGCTGGCCGCCGCTTCGGCCATGGGTGACAACAGTGGCCTGACAGTTTGTGCCTGCCCACCCAGGCTTAGCAAACCCATGGCTGCGCTGATTTCACGCACCACAAAATACATCATCAATATCCTGCCGGTGGTGGCACGACGTATGCCCGCCACCCAGGCCTGGGCGTGTTCGCGCAGACCGGCCCTTTCCAGCAAACCTATTACCGGCAATATCAGCAAGGGACTTGCCAGTTGGCGACTGTTCAGAAATTTCTCGCCAAAGGTTTCCAGCAAGCTGCCAAAGTCCATACCCGTCGCCAACCCGGTTACCAGACCAGCCGCAGTCACCACCAGCAGGGGATTGAAGCGCAAAGCAAATCCCGTGACCACAAGGGGTATGCCTATCAATGGCAACATCAGTGACAACAATGACGCCAGGTCCATGCTTGCTCCTTCTATGAAACATATTTGGAATTTATTTTATAAGACCCGGTATGCCAATCTGTCCAACCGGGTACGACTGAGGCGACTTAGCAATTTACGTACCGGATCGGGATAATCAGTCAATTTTTCCAGCTCGCGATAATGCTGGAGCTGGCTGGTGTTTTCCATGATGCTGTTCAGTTCCTGCTGCCTTTGTGCAAGCAACTGCAATTGCGGATCATGAATCAGCAAGGCATTTTCCAGGTCGAGGCGAAAAGCCCGGGGATTCAGGTTATTGCCTGTCATCAGCGCATAGTGCTGGTCTATCCACAAACCCTTGAGATGGAAGCTATTGTCAGCATCTTTCCACAAATGCAGTTGCAACTGCTGGCTGGCAATTGCAGCCTGATGGGCTTTGGCAAAGCGCCGCAGATTGACTTCATACAAATACGGCAAGGCGGCAATCACATTGAAAGGCTGGTCGGGCGGAATAAAAAAATCATTAGCGGTTTTGTCACCAACAATAATGCTGATACGCACACCACGTTTCAGCGCACGATTGATTTCGCGTGTCACCGTCAACGGGAAATTGAAATACGGGGTGCAGATGGTAATCTGTTGACGGCTGGCTGCCAGCAACTGACATATCACTTTATTCAGGGGATTATTTTTGCCCACACCCACCAGCGGGGTCACACGCAATTGTTGCGCGCCACTTTCGTTGTCGGCCACATGACAGTCATAACGTGCACGTTTCAACTTCTCGCGGAATTGCTTTATTTCACTGCGTATGCTGCGCGTGGCGGGAATCTCTGGCATATCCAGCCTGTGCACTGCGGCTGCCGACAGCAGGTGTTCACGAATAAACTGCACCATGCAGTTGGCCAGGACCTTGTTATGCACCAGCAGATAACGGTCATGCCGGTATTTATCCTGCTTGTGCAAGTAGACATTATTCAGGCTGGCACCGCTGTAAATGACTTCATCGTCGATGACAAAGCCTTTCAGGTGTAAGACGCCGAATAATTCCCTGGTCTGCACCGGGACGCCATACAGCGCCACCGCATAATGATTGGCCTTGCTGATGGTCTGATACCAAGCCGCATTGCCACCACTCTTGCCGGCACCGATCAAGCCTCTTTGCGCCCGGTGCCAGTCAACCAGCACCGCAATATCCAACGACGGCCGGGCGGCCTTGGCCGTGTACAGCGCCTGCAGGATTTCTGCCCCGGCTTCATCATTTTGCAGATACAGGCTGCACAGGTAAATCCTGTGTTTGGCGCTGGCAATTTTGCTCAGCAACTCCTTACGATATTCAACTGCCGTGTGCAGGGTACGCACAGACTCGGGCTGCAAAGGAATGCCCGTCAGATGTGTGAAATCAGAAGCGGATTTTAATATGCGCATGAGTATCCATTGCTGCCAGTGAAAAACCTGATGATGGTATCACTAGTGGACTGTAACAGTGAAAGCGAAAGTGAAGGACATGTGCCCGGCGAGCCAGGGCAAGGCAAGTGTACCGCCATGCACAGCGATAGCGGGACTATCGCGAGTATTTGCAACGCCGCCCAGGTCGGCGCGCGCATGGCAGGCACTTCGCTTTTCACTGTTGCAGTCCACTAGCACCTGTCAACAACAATTAACGGAACAGATGCGCCAGTCTGAAAGTAGAGCCACGCCCCAGTTGTTCAAAGCTTTTTGCCAGCCAGGCTTCAGCACACAGTCGCCCTTCTGCATGCAGGCTATGCAAGAAGGCCGGACTGGCATTCATTTTGCTGTGAGAACTCAACTGGCTCATCAGCTCTGGCGCGGCGATCATGTGCATGTTCAGGTGACGCAAGCGACGCTCCAGCTTGCCCAGGGCCAGCCAGCCACGTTCCGCCTGGCGCTTGGCCAGCATCAGGCCCTGCATCTCGGTATGGAAGGTGGAGCTGAAACCCATTTCTGTCAGTCGCTGCCAGATTTCAGTCGCTGATGTCGGGGTATGTGACTGTGCCTGCGCATGCAGCAATATGACCACAATGTCGCGCGCCATGCTCTGGTGCACCAGGGGAAACAGGGGCGGGTTGGAAGTCAGGCCACCATCCCAATACGCTTCACCGTCAATTTCCACCGCCCTGTGTACCATGGGCAGGCAGGCCGACGCCAACAACACATCCAGGCTCAATTGGCGGTTACGAAACAGTTTCAGGCTGCCGGTGCTGACATGGGTCGTGGCAATGAACAGTTTGATGCCTTCCTGCCTGCGCAGGCCATCAAAATCGATCTGGGCAGCCAGGATGTCACGCAAGGGATTGATATCAAAAGGATTGAGCTGGTAAGGCGAAAAGAAGCGGGTCAGCGCAAACAAATGCTTCATGGCAGCAGGAATATCAGATTGCGCGGCAATATCTGCCGCAAAGCCGTATTCTTCATGAGGAATGCTAAAAGGCGAGCTGTTGGCGACACTTTCCCAGAAAGTTTTCAGGGCCAGCCTGGCACCTTCGCGCCCACCTTGCAGGTAACCATGCGCCAGTACCACGGCATTCATGGCCCCGGCGCTGGCACCGCTGATGGCTTCTATGCTGATGCGTTCATCTTCCAGCAGGCGGTCGAGTACACCCCAGGTCAATGCACCATGCGAGCCGCCCCCCTGCAATGCCAGTGAAACCAGTTTCTTTGTCAAAGCAGCTCCCGTCAAGGTCGTCACATAGAGCAAGATTAACACAGCGAATTGACTATACTATGACGGATGAAGTGATTACCGGCAAGTTTTAAGAACCTGATTACGATCTTAAGCGCGGGCGCAACCGTAGTCCACGCGGGGCTCATGCGCTGCGTTTTTTGTTGCCCTGACTCCCGCTGACGCACGTTCGCTACAGATCGTAAGCAGGTTCAGGCCGTCGACACCAGACTTGCCAGCGTTCCTTGCCTTCAAAAACAGCAATCGAATCACCGACTGCACTGTCTTGCAGCAATTCAAAAAACGGCTCCATCAAACGGTGAAAATCATGACTGTTGATACTGAAAGGCGGGCCTTTGGTCAATGCATCTGATGCATCCACTGCATCGTCATGAAAGAAATACCCCGCCAGCAAGGCCCCTGCAGGCAATAGAGTGGCCCAGCGCCTGACGATATCGGGCCGCATTTCTCGTGGCAAGGCGCAAAAGAAAGCACGTTCATAAATCAGATCCAGTGGCTGCGCTGGCATGTAGCGAAAAAAGTCGGCTTCAATGACATGCTTGCCCCAAGCACCTATCGCGGCTTTGGCGCTTTGCACCGCCGCCGGGGAAAAATCGATGGCCGTCACATCCCATCCAGCCTGGGCCAGGTAAGCCGCTTCATACGCATTGCCACAGCCAGGGATCAGGGTATGCAGGGCTTGTGGTGCCGCCTGCACGAATGCCTGCAGGGTAGCCGGTACATTGCCCTTGTCCCATGGTGTGAAATTCTTTGCAAAGCGCTCATCCCAGAAATCCGGATTACGCGGGTCGCGGGTCAGAAATGCAGGCATGCCAAGAAACGACTCAGTAAAAAAAATGGAAATGCAGTAACAGTAGAGCCACGATGATGCCAGAAAACAGGCAGGCACCAAAATACACGAGAATACGCAACATACGGTTGGTACGTCGCTGTTCGCTCAACAGTGCCATCAGCATGTCGTCACTGCGGGAAGGCTCACCGGCACGCACCAGGGCCTGATGCGCAAGGCGTGGCAACTGCGGGAAGATATGGCTGTAACGCGGTGCTTCTGCCTTCAGCTTGTCCAGCAGACCACGCCAGCCTATCTGCTCGCTCATCCAGCGTTCCAGGTAGGCTTTGGCGGTTTTCCACAGATCCAGGTCCGGGTCCAGTTGACGCCCCAGCCCCTCGATATTCAGCAAGGTTTTTTGCAGCAGCACCAGTTGCGGCTGCACTTCAACATTGAAACGGCGCGAAGTCTGGAACAGGCGCAGCAAGACCTGGCCAAAAGAAATATCTTTCAAAGGCCGGTCAAAAATCGGTTCACAACAGGCGCGTACCGCCGCTTCGAGTTCATCAACGCGGGTTTCCTTGGGTGCCCAGCCGGATTCGATATGTGCTTCAGCCACCCGCTTGTAATCACGACGGAAGAAAGCCAGGAAGTTTTGCGACAGATAATCCTTGTCGAAATCATTCAGCGTGCCGACGATACCAAAGTCGAGCGCAATATAACGACCCAGCGTCGCTGGTGCAGTCGATACCAGGATATTACCGGGATGCATATCGGCATGGAAGAAACCATCGCGAAACACCTGGGTAAAGAAAATGGTCACACCATCGCGCGACAGCTTTTGCAAGTCAACGCCCGCTTCGCGCAGCTTGTCCAGTTGCGAGATCGGTATGCCTTGCATGCGTTCCATCACGATGACTGAAGACGAACAATAGTCCCAGTACATTTCTGGCACCAGCAGTAAATCCGAATCAGCAAAGTTGCGACGCAACTGGCTGCCATTGGCGGCTTCACGCATGAGATCAAGCTCGTCATGCAGGTATTTATCAAACTCGGCCACGACTTCTTTGGCCTTGAGTCGACGACCATCAGCCCACAGGGCTTCCAGCCAGCCGGCAGCAATCTGCATCAGGGCGACGTCATCATCGATGGCTTCTTTCATGCCGGGGCGCAGTACCTTGACAGCGACTTCGCGGCCATCTTTCAGTGTGGCGAAATGCACCTGGGCGATGGATGCCGACGCCACCGGCACGCGTTCAAAACTGGCAAACAACTGATCAGGATGTGAGCCCAGAGATTTCTTGATTTGTGCAATCGCCAGGTCCGGGTCAAATGAAGGTACGCGGTCTTGCAGGCGCGCCAGTTCATCGGCAATATCTGGCGGCATCAGGTCGCGCCGGGTAGACAGCACCTGGCCAAATTTGACGAAGATCGGGCCTAGTTCTTCCAGCGCTTTGCGCAAGCGCTCACCGCGTGGCGCTGACAGGTCGCGCCAAAACAGCAGGAGGTCAATAAAACGAGCAGTACGTGGAACGGCCAGGCCGGAAATCGCAATTTCATCGATGCCATATTTGATGGCAATACGAATAATCTTTGCCAGTCTGAGAAACTTCAATATCATCCGCGCATCCTTTCCAGTTTTTCGATGCGCTTGATCAGACGCTCGACATCATCCCGCGTCTTGCTGACTTCGGTACTCATGCCCTGCACGGCCACAGGTCTGACCAGCATGGGGTTTTCTTCCAAAAAATATTCGGCCAGGTTTTCCTGGATTTTCTGATGGGTTTCCAGTGCGGTCTGATGGATGGCTTTGGCCAAGCCAACCATACGCACGGCAGCGATATCGCCAAACAACTTGCTCAGGTCTTCTTCTGCTTCCCAGCGCAAATTCTGGCTCAGGCTGGAAATGGTATTGGCAAACTCGGCATCGCCTTCTATGCGTACATAGGAAAATGCGCGCTCGCGGTTTTGCGCGATCAGTGGCAAATCGCTGAGTTTGATATGGATGGTGACCTGGGGTATGGCATCAGCCGCGGCAGTTTCCAGCAAGCCATCGGCACCGACTTTCAGGCGCACCTGCATGGTCTGCAAGTCGATGCAGGCAATATGGCCGGCATGAGGCAGAAGCTTATTCCTGGCCCAGCTTTCCTGTGCCAGCAAATGATTGATAAAAGGAGCGATGGGGATCATGTTCAAATCAGGGCTGTCGCAAAATAATCCTGGCAATGGCGTTGCTTAAGCTTACAAATGAGCTTACAAATGGGTTGCCAACTAAGCTGCCAATGAAAAAGCCGTCCAGCAAATGCGGACGGCTTCCAGTTTAACAGCTTATCGCAGCGAGCATGGCTGCGCAGCATCAAACTTGTTGGAACGTATTTACGATCTGTAGCGAGCGAGCATCAGCGGGGTAAGGGTAACAAAAGCGTAGCGCAAAAAGCGGAATGTACTCTAGTACATGAGCATTTTGAGCAGCACATGAGCCCCGCGTCGACTTCGATTGCGCGCGCAGTAAGATCGTAAACAGGTTCTTACATCTGTTGAATACCAGCGAGTACCCAACCACCCTGGCCATTGACTGGTTTGGACAGATTCCATACTTCCGTGAAGGCTTCTGCCGGCGCGCTTTGAGATTCCTTGATCATGCCGGTGAACTTGATACTGGCCAGATGATCGGCGCCAACGGTTTCCACGCCCAGCAAGTCTGCATTCAGGGTCACAACATCAGTCACATTGGCAGATGCGCCACGTTCCTGTATCTGCAATTTCAGTTCGGCATACATTTCTGCCGTTGTGAATTCACGCAAGTCATTGATGTCTGCCTTGTCCCATGCGGCTTGCAAACGGATGAAATAGCCTTTGGCATTGCGCAAGAAGCCAGGTACGTCAAAATCGGCAGGCACAGTCCAGTTGGCATTCGTATCTGCAGCAGAAGCCGCATTACCCTGGAAGGCCATAGGCTCCTGGCGTGAACCAATTTCCGGCGTGCTGGATGGCATACCTGCATAGGCAGGCTGATTAAAACCTGGTGCCGCGCCCCCGGCATTCTTGTTACGGAACAAGCGGATCACGAAGAAAATCGCAAAACCGATCAAGGCAAAAGTCAACAAACTACCCAGCATGCTGGCGACCGCGCCACCCAGGCCAAAATGCGACAAGGCTGCGCCCAGCAAGGCACCACCGATGAGGCCGCCGACGATGCCCTTCCATGGGGAAGATGGCTTAGGCGGGATAGCCGCAGACGGTGCTGCTGCAGGAGCAGCCGGTTTTGCCTGGTTAAAATTATTGGTATTCGCTGGCGGTGTGGTTGCCTGACGCGAAACATTATTCGACTGACGCCCGATAGAACCGCCGCCACCCAGGCGTTTGGCTTCTGCGTCAGAGACGGTCATTGCCATCGTACTGGCGACGACCAGCATTGCGATCAGAAACTTTTTCATCATTCGACTCCTGTTGTTTCAAGTTTTATTTGCATCAAAGTTTGATACCGGTGTGTAATGCGGCCACACCTGCCGTCAAATTAAAGTACTGCACTCTGTCCAGTCCTGCCGTTTCCATCATCGTTTTCAGGGTTTCCTGATCCGGATGCATGCGTATCGATTCAGCCAGATACTTATAACTTTCGGCATCGCCGGCAATCTTTTGCCCCATCCACGGCAAGACTTTGAAAGAATACAGGTCATACGGTTTTTGCAAGATTTCCGGTACCTTGGAAAACTCCAGCACCAGCAACTTGCCACCCGGCTTCAGTACACGCTGCATTTCTGCCAGTGCCTGGTCCTTGTGGGTCATATTGCGCAAACCGAATGCCACGGTCACTCTGTCAAAGTAATTGTCCTGAAAAGGCAATTTCTCTGCGTCGCATAACAAGGTGGGGGTGATCTGGCCCTTATTCAAGAGACGGTCACGCCCTACCCTCAGCATGGATTCATTGATGTCGGTATGCCAAACCTCACCGGTCTTGCCAGCCTGACGCACGAATTCCTTGGTCAGGTCACCTGTACCACCGGCGATGTCCAGCACCCTGAAGCCGGGGCGCACGCCCGCCTGGGCCACAGTGAATATTTTCCATACCCGGTGCAGGCCAGCCGACATCATGTCATTCATGACATCGTATTTGGCCGCAACCGAATGAAAAACTTCGGCAACTTTATGGACTTTCTGGTCTTCTTCTACGGTGCTATAACCAAAATGGGTGGTATTGCTCATTTTCTTAGCCTTATCTTTACCAAAACGGCAGGTTCGTCAAATTTCACCCTCACTGTACGGGAATTTTGCCCCGTCCCTGCCAAATTTGCTATGTAACGGATTGTAGCCTATTCGTGGCTCAGTTCCCTGCCTAATTCCCTGCATCAGAGACAAAATCAGGTGACGTCAGCATGCACGGCCAGAGCACTGGCTAATTCAGTTTGCCATCGCGCTGCATTTTTTGCATCCCATACCAGGTGCACTTCTTCGCTGCATTGAAAGCTGCAGTCACTGACTTCCAATCTGCGCAATCCTGCATCTGTCAGGGCAAAATCCGGCAGATAGGCGAGCGCCCGCCCCGACTTCACCATGGACAACAATAATTGCAAATCGTCTATCCAGTAGCGTATTTTGCGTGGTAACTGATCATCCCGCCAGCCGTCTGACAAATTACCACGTTGCTTGCCGCAAAATAATGAGCGAGAAGGACTGACAAAATCGTACTCCAATGCTTGCTGGCTACTTATCAGCAAGCTGGCATCACTGCCATCCACACCTGGCACGGCAAGTGCCCCGGTCACAAGTGGATGTTGCAGCCCCGCCAGCAATTGCAAATGCAAGGCCCCCAAAGAAGTACTGACCCAGTTTGCCGACCAATAACCACCACGCCCATGCAACACCTCACTGGTTACCAGCGCATTGTTTACGTCGCCTCGCTCCAGGGCAGCCAGGGCCTCATCTTCGTACATGCTGGTCAGATGTATTTCTGCTTCCGGATAAGCCGCCATAGCCTGTCTGACCTGTTCTGCATGACGCCACAGCAAGATGGCTGGCCCGGCCACGCGACAACTGAGACTGGCTTGCTCACCACTGACATCTGCCTTGGCCTGATCCGCCAGCGCCAGCATATTGCGGGCAAATTCCAGCATGCGCTGGCCGCTGGTGTTCAGGCTGAGTTGCTTGGCAGAACGATCAAACAACACCGTATCCAAATCCCCTTCCAGTCGGCGCAAGGCCTTGGACACTGCGGATGGTGTCAGATGCAATTCCTGCGCAGCGACCCCCAGCGAAGGCTGCCTTGCCACACAGGCGAAGATTTTCAGGTCCGTCAGGTTCATGACCAGTTACATTTCCAATTTGGACATTAAATGTGAATATATATTGCTTTACTGGACATTTTATCAGGTCTAGCATAAGCCTACTCTCTTCCATTCTGCCTCCATCATGCCTATTCCTGAAAACCTGCTTCACCAGCAATGGATATACACCCGCCATCCAACTGGCATCGTCAGCGATGGACACTATGCATTACGCAGCCAGCCTCTGGATACTGCACTGGACCGCGATGAAGTATTGATCGCCGCCCGCTATATCAGCGTCGATCCGTATATGCGCATCAACCAGTCTGCCAAACCTACCTATAATCCCGATCCGCATCCCTTAAATACCGTACAGACTGCTGGCGTAGTCGGCCAGGTACTGGCATCGAATGCAGTCAGCCTCAAGGAAGGTGACTGGGTATTTGGCATGACAGGCTGGCAAAGTCACGCACGCGTACATGTCAGCGCTCTGACAAAAATCGACCCGGCTATCGCCCCCGTCAGTACCGCCCTGGGCGTACTTGGCATGCCCGGCCGCACCGCCTGGTTTGGCCTGACCGAAGCTGGCAAACCACACGCAGGTGAAGTTGTTGTGGTGTCCGGTGCCGCCGGTGCAGTTGGCTCACTGGTCGTGCAATTCGCCAGGCGCCATGGTGCCAAAGTATTGGGTATCGCCGGTGGCGCAGAAAAATGTGCATGGCTGACAGACAAGCTTGGGGCAGACTGGGCGCTTGATTACAAAGCCTTTGCCAATGACGAAGCACTGAGTAAGGAAATATTACGCCTCACCGGTGGCGTCGATGTGTATTTTGATAATGTCGGTGGTATGGTCACCGATGCCATCATCCCCATCATCAAACGCCGCGCCCGCATCATCATCTGCGGTCAGATCAGCCAATACAACGGTGGCCTTGATATTCCAGAAATGGGACCACGTTTGCTGCATCACATGCTATATCAGCGTGCCACCATACAAGGCATACTGGCACGTGACTACCTGCACCGCATGGACGAAATGCTGGCCATCGTCGCGCCCTGGGTCAAGGCCGGCGAACTGGTGTTTGAAGAAACCATCATCGATGGTTTTGCACAATTGCCGAATGCCCTGAATTCACTGTTCACAGGCGAACATCGTGGCAAATTACTGGTGAAGGTGTAAGCATATGAAACGTTTATTATCCCTTGTCATCCTCAGCTTCTGCTTCATCTTCAGTGCCCACGCAGAAAGCAAACATGGCCCCACCTGGGGCGTCCACGGCATGCTCTTGTTTGGCAATAGCGAAGGCATGTATGTCTCGCACCTGCCAATGTTCCACGCACCGCATGATTACCAGGTCGTCTTGCAGATACGCTGCCTCGATCAAAAACTCGATACCGTCATCAAATCAAGGCTGGAACAAAAGCTGGTCTTGTGGACGATGGAACCGGAGCAATTCGAGATCGCCAGACTGGCCACAGGCAGCAAAATGCCTTTGAAACAATTCAAGGCAAACATCGTACTCGGCCATTTTGAACAGGGCGGAAAAGTCGAATACAAGAACGTGCCAGTGGAAGTAGAAAAGACCCTGATCTTCCGCCAGCTCTCGCCACAAATGCGCGACAACAAACAAGCCATCTATCATCAGGTAGGTAGTGGCAAGCAACGCTTTCTGTTGAAGGAGATCGATAGTCGACCTGACTTTGATCACGTGCTGGCGATCAGTGTGCCTGCGGCTGCGGCAATGTCGGACGTGGTGATGAAGAAGACAGGATTGCAGGCTGCGACTGATGCTGAGTTTTTGCAGGTCTTGCAGGGTAAGGTGGATAAACGCGCTGGAGTGAAGGGAACGATTTATCTTGATAAGGCGGATTTGGAGTAGACGGACAAGCTGGACACGCGTCACCCACCAGTGCACATATTAGCGTCGGTTTTGAAGTTGGGGTTGCTTTTGAAGTTGCGGTTGCAGTTGCTTTTGAAGTGGCGGTTGCTTTTGACTTTCCGCAGTTCCCATGTGTCGATGCCTTTGCTGCAAGGCAGAAAATGGAAAAAGAAAGGCCGATGTTTGAGCCGCAGGCGAGTTTTCGGACTTTCCCATTTTTTGACTTGCAGCAAAGGGAACCCCCTTTAGGGGGCAGCGACGCCTGGGTCGCCTTTTTGGCATACCTTTTTGGCGAAGCAAAAAGGTATGTAGCCGCCGGTCTACCACCGGCCTGCAATCTTAAATAACGTACGCGGGTAATTAAAAAACGAACTCGGAATTTCGATTCGTTTTTTTGAATGCGTTTATCGAAGACTGAATGTCGGGCTGATGAAGCGTAGCCTAGCGAGGCCCGGCCCGACCTACAAGCTATGGTGCGCATGGCGCACCCTACAAAATTTAGCCACGACGCAAAGCTTTACGATATGTCACGAATGCCGCTGGAGAGCCAGCCCGGTAGATTCCCACCTGCGCAGGAATGACGTTAACATGGGTAAGACTTATCAAAAGATCGCAGCGCTGACCTAAATTTAAGGTCTGAGATCAACGCACACTCAATGCTTCGTACCACAATTTCCAGCACCCTTCGCCTGCATAGGTGCATCCCGCCCCGTTTCCCCGGCATGCCCGGCCGCCTGCAATCTTTCCAGATAATCCTGCCACAACTGTGCCTGATTCTCCCCCAGCCAATACAAATAATCCCAGGAGAAAATGCCTGAACTATGCTGATCAGAAAAGATGGGCTTGATCGCGTAATTACCAACCGGCTCTATGCCCACCACACCCACATCCCGCTTGCCAGTCTGTAGGGTTTCTTGCCCTTGCCCATGGCCACGTACTTCTGCCGAAGGCGAATACACACGCAGTAATTCAAAGGTCAAAGAAAATTCCTTGCCATCGTCAAAAGACACTTCAAGCACACGCGATAGCGTACGTGCATTCAGTGCCGTCGGCTGTGGTTTGCCTATGCTCATGATTTGAAACTGGAAATAATGGTTTGCCTTAATTGTGGCAACAAATTGCGGCGCGCATCCAATGCAGACTGATCCGGCGTATCGCTACGCGCTGCAGCCCAGATGGGATTAGGGAAATGTGCGTCATCGGTGTAACGCGGAATCAGATGCCAGTGCAGATGCGGCACCATATTACCCAGGCTGGCCACATTCATCTTGTGCGGCTGCATGACTTCACGCAGGGCAGCCTCCACCTTCCAGACTGCCTGCATGAAAATATTTCTGTCTGCCGCAGGCAAATCAGTCATTTCTTTTACATGCGCATTCCAGATGACACGGCAAAAGCCAGGGTAGTTAATATCATCCACCAGGATGACGCGTAACTGGTCTGTGCTGACGATGATATCGCCAGCGCTGGCATCACATAATTCACAAGTCACCGACATTACACCAGCACCCTTTCTATACCACCGTTATTGGCTTTGGCGACATACTCCGGCATCCAGTTTGGTCCCAGGATATGCTTGGCCATTTCGACGACGATGTAGTCTGCGGTCGTATCAGAATCTTCATCATAGCGCGTCAAGCCTTGCAGACAGGCCGGGCAGGATGTCAGGATTTTGACGTCACCGGTAAAGCCATCGGCACGCAGTTTATCAGCACCCTTGTTCATCTCTTCTTCTTTACGGAAGCGTATCTGGGTAGAGATATCAGGACGTGACACCGCCAAAGTACCGGCCTCACCACAGCAACGATCATTCTTTTCGATTTTTACATCATCGACTGTGGTGATCAGTGCGTTGACTGTTTTTAAGGGGTCCTGCAATTTCATCGGCGTATGACAAGGGTCGTGGTACATATAACGCGTACCACTCACCGCCGCCAGCTTGACATTTTTTTCCAGCAAATATTCGTGAATATCAATGATACGACTGCCAGGGAATATCTTGTCGAATTCATAGCCCTGTATCTGGTCATAACAGGTGCCGCAAGACACCACCACGGTTTTGATATCCAGATAATTCAGGGTATTCGCCATGCGATGGAACAGCACGCGATTATCGGTAATCATTTTCTCGGCCTTGTCGAACTGGCCGGCGCTGCGTTGCGGATAACCGCAGCACAGGTAACCCGGCGGCAGCACGGTTTGTACGCCGACATTCCACAGCATCGCCTGAGTTGCCAGGCCGACCTGCGAAAACAGTCTTTCCGAACCGCAACCGGGGAAGTAGAACACGGCTTCGGTATCTGCCGTCGTCGTCTGCGGATTGCGGATGATGGGCACCATCTTGTCATCTTCAATGTCCAGCAAGGCACGCGCGGTCTTCTTGGGCAGATTGCCTGGCATTTTTTTGTTGATGAAATGGATTACCTGCTCGCGTATGGCTGGCTTGCCCAGGCTGGCTGGAGGTGCCTTGGTTTGCTTTTTGGCGAACTTTTTGAATACCGTATTGCCCAGGCGTTGTGCCGTCACACCCCAGCCAAAAATCACCTGGCGCGCCGCCTTGATGGTGGCGGGGTCTTTGGCATTCAAAAAGAACATGGCTGACGCCGTGCCAGGGTTGAAGGATTTCTTGTCCATCTTGCGCAAGAGATTGCGCATGTTCATCGACACATCACCAAAGTCGATGTCGACCGGGCATGGGGTCACACATTTATGGCAGACCGTACAATGGTCAGCCACGTCCTCGAATTCTTCCCAATGCTTGATCGAGATACCGCGACGAGTCTGCTCTTCATACAAAAAGGCTTCAACCAGCAGCGAGGTTGCCAAAATCTTGTTACGTGGCGAATACAGCAAATTGGCGCGTGGTACATGGGTCGCGCAGACCGGTTTGCATTTGCCACAACGCAGGCAATCCTTGACGCTATTCGCGATCGCACCAATATCGCTTTGCTGCATGATCAGGGATTCATGCCCCATCAGGCCGAACGAAGGTGTGTAGGCATTGCGCAGGTCGGCAGCAAATTCGGGCAGGTTCAACAGCTTGCCCTTGTTGAAGCGGCCTTCAGGGTCGATGCGTAATTTGTACGAACGGAAATCCTTGATTTCATCTTCGGTCAGGAATTCCAGCTTGGTGATGCCTATGCCATGCTCGCCAGAGATGACGCCATTCAGCGACCGTGCCAGCACCATGATACGGGCGACGGCATGATGCGCCACCTGCAGCATTTCATAATCGTCAGAATTGACCGGCAAATTGGTGTGCACATTGCCATCGCCCGCATGCATGTGCAGGGCGACAAAGACGCGGCTACGCAAGACTTTTTTATGCAGGGCCACGCATTCATCAAGTATCAGCTTGAAGGCACCACCATTGAAAATCTGACGCAATTGCGCGCGGATTTCTGTCTTCCACGATACCCTGACTGTCCTGTCCTGGACGATGGAAAACACCGTCGCATCGGGCTGACTCTTCAGTCTTTCATCGAACACAAATTCCAGTTTATCCAGACCCAGGGTCAGCAACTCTGCTTTCGCTGCACTCAGTGGTTTGTCCAGATTATTCAGCAAATACGTCCAGCGTGCTTCTGCTTCCTGCAACAAGACGTCGGCCTGATTGACACGGTCTTCCAGCAATTCTGATGCGGGGATATCGTCCCCAGCCGCATCTTCGCTCTTGCCCAGCGGTAGATTGCGCCTGGCGAAGAAAGCCTTCAAAGCAGCCAGCAAGGCCAGCTTGTTTTGTATCGATAATTCGATATTGATGCGCTCTATACCATCGGTGTATTCACCCATGCGGTTAAGCGGTATCACCACGTCTTCATTGATCTTGAAGGCATTGGTGTGTTTGGAAATCGCCGCCGTCTTGGCGCGGTCCAGCCAGAATTTCTTGCGAGCTTCCGGGCTGACGGCCACAAAACCTTCGCCGACGCGGGTATTGGCAATGCGTATGACTTCAGACGCAGCTTGTGCCACGGCATTTTCATCATCACCAACAATGTCACCAAACAGAGCCATCTTGGGCAAGACACCGCGCTTGGATTTTGTCGTATAACCGACTGCACGCAGATAACGCTCATCCAGATGTTCCAGTCCTGCCAGGATGGCACCACCCTTTTTGGTTTCACTGTCGAGATAATCCTTGATTTCAACAATGCTGGGTATGGCATCACGTGCCTGGCCAAAAAATTCCAGGCAGACAGTGCGGGTAAATTTCGGCATCTTGTGCAAGATCCAGCGTGCCGACGTGATCAGGCCATCACAACCTTCTTTTTGCACCCCTGGCAAACCCGCGAGGAATTTGTCAGTCACATCCTTGCCCAAACCTTCTTTACGGAATACACGGCCCTTGATATCCAGTTGCTCCGTCTTGAACGGCTGTTTCTCGCCCGGATGTGTCCATTCCAGCTTGAACTTGGCCATTTCCACATCATGGATTTTGCCGAGGTTATGCTCAAGACGGGTGACTTCCAGCCAATCACCATTCGGGTCAACCATGCGCCACGAAGCCAGGTTATCCAGCGCCGTGCCCCACAATACAGCTTTCTTGCCACCGGCATTCATGGCGACGTTGCCGCCTATGCAGGAAGCTTCGGCAGAAGTGGGATCAACGGCAAATACAAAGCCGGCTTTTTCAGCTGCATCCGACACACGTTTGGTCACCACACCGGCACCAGAATAGATAACCGCATAATCGCGGTCAACACCTGGCAGGCGTGTCATTTCCACGGCACCGAGTTGTTCCAGCTTTTCGGTATTGATGACAGCCGACAGAGGCGTCAGCGGTATCGCACCGCCGGTGTAACCCGTGCCACCGCCACGCGGGATGATGGTCAGGCCCAGCTCGATGCAACTTTTGACCAGCCCAGCCATTTCATCTTCGGTATCTGGCGTCAGAACCACGAAGGGATACTCGACACGCCAGTCAGTCGCGTCGGTGACATGTGATACCCGGCTCAGGCCATCGAACTTGATATTGTCTTTTGCGGTAAAACGCGCCAGCAACTTGCTGGCTTTCTTGCGCAAATCATAGGTATCACGAAATTCCTTGGAAAATGCAGCAACCGCCTTGCGTGCGCCCTGCACCAGCGTCTCTACGCTATTACTGCGTTCGGTATCGTCATCAGTGGCTGTGCTCAGGCGGCGTTTTTCCACCTCGGCCAGCCGGTGATTCAAGGCATCAATCAAATCCTGCCGACGCTTGGGGTTATCCAGCATATCGTCTTGCAGATAAGGGTTACGGCGTACTACCCAGATATCCCCCAGCACTTCATACAGCATGCGCGCAGATCGCCCGGTCTGACGTTTGCCGCGCAATTGATCGAGCAAGCGCCATGCATCTTCACCCAACAGGCGGATGACGATTTCGCGGTCAGAAAACGAGGTGTAGTTATAAGGAATTTCCCGCACGCGGGTAGGAGTGGCACCTTGGGGCGTGTCAGCAAGCAGGGCCTGGATTTGGGCTGGAGCGTTCATCAGTGGCGTGGTTGGACGGATTTTTAAACATCCATTCTAACTTATTGCGATGCACCACGCTCCAACAGCCTTGAAGTTTATACGGTAATGCATGGTAGCTCTGGCAATTTTCCAAATGGAATTTGGCAAAAGCTGTCATAAATGACGCAAAAACGGCTATCTTTGCAAATTCATCACAATTAAGACCATGCAAAAAAGCAGTGGGCAAATTTGCTCTACATCAGTAGTCGTATTTTACACCTGCCTGCAAATGGGCTCTGATCGTTTTTTATTCACGTTCATCCTGGCATCAGAACCCGGTGCACTGCGCAGAAAGCACGATGGCCCCCTGCGGTATGAATCAACAATTAGCGCCATCAATCCAATCAACCCAGCAATGCAGGCGCAGTCTTGCCGTATTTCAGCGTAGTTTCCATCGGCAACCAGTTACCCGTCGATTCCTGGCGGCCTTGTAGCAAAAAGCGCGGATGTGCTTCTTTGACTGCGTCAGCAGCAGCCTTGGACAATTCACCAATCTTGCCTTTTTTCAGGCGGTTCACGACCAGGCCGATTTCTGTTTCTGTGAAATCGCGCAGCATGTCGTAATCACCATCGCTGTCGCCAGCAACGAATACCGGGCCATAGCCTTTTTGGGCGACCAGTTCACGCTTGATGACAACAGATTTTCCGGGCCCCCAGTTCAAAGGCCAGTCTTTGCGGTAAGCATTTTTGTAGACATCGCCGTTTTGTTCCAGGCGTAAGCCCAGCACGTTTTCACGTTTGACATGGTAGCCATATTTAGGATTGGTGGCAAAGACAGCGACCACGTCTTCCAGCGAAGCGGTGCTGACATACACGTCGAAACCGTTTTGACGGAAACTGTCCATCAGTGTCGCCACTTCTGTACACAGGCGTATGCCGTGGAAGTGTGCGGTCGTGACGACACCGGCGACGCCAGACAGGGATGCCGGGCTGCTGTATTTGGTCTTGGTCAGACTCATGCCCAGGTTGGCATCATTGGACGCTTCTGCCAGTGCGCTGACTTCGGTGACTGTCATGTTGGCGAAAAAGTAGATCACCCATGGGTAACCAACATTCACACCATGCGTGTCATTGACAGCTTCATACAGGAGATAGAGTTTGGCGCGAAAATCCTGGAACTGTGCAGTTTCAGAGATTTCTTCCAGGCTGCGGCTACCGGCCATGCCTTTGTAATTGCCGTGCAGGTAAGCGTAATCGCTGTCGAGATCGGTACAGATGCTTTCCAGGTCCAGTTGCTTGCCTGCGGCATTTTTGTAGTCAGCAGTGAAATTACCTGCAGGTACATTTTGACGAATGATGGCAGAAAATTCTGCAGGTGTCAGTTTGAACGCCAGGTGGTTGATCTGGTACATCAGCAACGCTTCTTCGCAGTCATTCATGATGCTGGTGTTATCCCAGTCAAAAACAGCATAAGGCTTGCGCTTGGCCGAATAGCTCTTGCTGGCGCTGCCATGACGGGCAATCAGCGACGCCAGTAGTTCACGGTTGCGTGGCGACCATTTTGCGGCATCCAGATATACAGAGGCGGCTGTTGCGGCTGGCTTTGCCAGTGCTGGCGCGGCCAGGGTGGCAGTTGCTGCTGTGGCCACCAGACCATGCAAAAATCCGCGACGTGCAGGCTGGTTTGCTGATTTGCTATCTTGCATTTTGATTTCCTCGTAATGCACATGCCAAGGGCAAGTGTCTTGACTATTTTCAAGTACGCTAAAAAAAGCACATTTTTGATGTCAGGCAAGAATGATAGTCAAGGATTATGACAAGCCTGTAAAACGGCAGAATTATTTTGAAAAAAACTATTCCGTACAAGACCGGTCATTGATTGCAAGATTTGATGTACGTTGATGTACGTATTACCGTGCCAAACGGTCATGAGTGGAATACAAATGGCATAAATGCACTTCTGAAGGGGCAAACAAACGCACTGGCAAATCACTCATGCCTATGCCACGGCTCGTAAGCAACAGGCGCTGCCCGGGCAAGGCAAACAAACCCTGGGCAAAGTGGCGTTCGCCCGAGCCTGGCGGCAAGATCAGTGGTTTGCCAGCGGGCGTGGCAATCTGTCCGCCATGGGTATGGCCACAAAAGGCGATGGCAAAATCATGTTGACCCATATGCTTGAGACCCAGAGGTGAATGCATGAGCAACAGGCGCACAGCCTCTGCCCCGGTAAAAGTCTGCCCTGCATCCGGCACGCCAACCCCAGGTTCATCCATGCCACAAATGGAAACATCTGCAAAAGGGGCAGGTAAACGCCTGTTTTGATTGACTAAGACCTCAATACCAACATCCTGCAGACAATTGGCGATATGCGCGTCATCCAGCCACAGATCATGATTGCCCATGACGGCAAACTTGGGGGTAGACGGATTAAGCAAGCTCAGCGGCCCAAGCAAATGCCGCATATGCCTGGCATGCAGGGATACATAGTCGCCACCGAACAGGATGACATCCGGTTCAAAAGCTGCAATGGCGGCAAATGCCTGTTCCAGCAAACGCACGTCAGTCAACGGGCCTGCATGCAAATCTGAAATAAAAGCCAGTTTACATGTGAAACCCTGTGCCACGGGCAGGTAAAAATCACGTCTGTCCACATGTAAAGCGCCCTGCAACTTCAGGGCATAGGCGATGCGTGCAGCCCAGTTTTCCTGATAGAACGCGGCTTCCAGTTTTTCGCCCGTACGTCGCCACCACGTGTAATATTTACCCCGTCCCATATGCCTGCTACACCAATCAAACTATGTAATTGGCAATGCTGCGCCAGAAACCGTCAGGTAGTTTCAGCAATAGCCAGGTAATGAGTATGTAACGTAGGCACTTGCCTATCGCCATATACATGACACTGGACCAGAAGGGCATTTTCAGCCAGCCTGCCAGGGTGCAGATGGGGTCACCAATGCCGGGCAGCCAGGCCAGTAGCATGGTTTTTGGGCCAAAATGCTGTAACCAGCGGTACCAGTAGCTTTCTCTTTCCTTGTCAAAGGCCTGCTTGGCGGCAAAGCCCATGCCATAGTCAACCATGCCCCCCAGAGTATTACCCACGGATGCCACCACGATCACCAGCCAGAAAATATCTGGATTGGCTTTGATGACGGCAAAAACCGCCGGTTCCGACCCCAGGGGCAGTAAAGTCGCCGAGATAAAACTGATCAGGAAAACCGAAGTCAGACCAATTTCAGGCTGGGCCAGAACGCTCAATAACCAGTGTATGCCTGCTTCTATCATTGCGTTTTGCTATGTCTGTAAAAGGCATCCATTATAATGGCGCCGGTAATTTCAATTACATAAGCAGTAAATTAGACTTAGTTCAGTCATTTTTAACCATAAATAAGACATCCATGAGCACCGATTATCTGAAAAAGATCCTGACAGCGCGCGTCTATGACGTCGCATTTGAAACCCCGCTGGAACTCGCATCCAGTCTGTCGGCACGCATGGATAACCGAATTTACTTCAAGCGCGAAGACATGCAGAGCGTGTTCAGCTTCAAGTTGCGTGGTGCTTATAACAAGATTGCCCATCTTACCCCGGCACAATTGAAGCGTGGTGTCATCTGTGCCTCGGCCGGCAACCATGCGCAGGGCGTGGCCCTGAGCGCCAGCAAAAAAGGATGCAAGGCGGTCATCGTCATGCCGACCACGACACCCCCCGTAAAAATCGACGCCGTACGCACCCATGGTGGTGACCTGGTTGAAATCGTCCTGTTCGGTGATTCTTATACAGATGCCTACGGCCATGCGCTGGAACTGGAGAAAAAACGCAAACTGACCTTCGTTCACCCTTTTGATGATCCGGATGTGATTGCCGGCCAGGGCACGGTGGGCATGGAGATTTTGCGCCAGCATTCCGAACCCATTCACGCGATTTTCGTTGCCATCGGCGGCGGTGGCCTGATCGCCGGTGTGGCAGCGTATGTCAAGGCGGTGCGCCCCGACATCAAGATCATCGGCGTGCAGACCACGGATTCTGATGCCATGGCACGCAGCCTGAAAGCCGGCAAGCGCGTCACACTGGCCGATGTGGGCCTGTTTTCTGACGGCACAGCCGTCAAGCTGGTGGGTGAAGAAACCTTCCGCCTGGCAAAAATGTATGTGGATGAAGTGATTACGGTCGATACAGATGCCGTCTGCGCTGCCATCAAGGACGTGTTCCAGGATACCCGCAGCATACTGGAACCCGCTGGTGCGCTGGCCGTGGCTGGTTGCAAAGCATATATAGAACGCGCCAAGGCTGACAAGAAGCCGCTGAAGAACGAAGCCATGATCACCATCGCCTGCGGTGCCAACATGAATTTTGACCGTCTGCGCTTTGTCGCCGAACGTGCCGAAGTCGGTGAAGCACGCGAAGCCGTGTTTGCCGTTACCATCCCGGAAGAACGCGGCAGCTTCCGCCGTTTCTGTGAACTGGTGGGTGCACGCAATGTGACGGAATTCAATTACCGCATCAGCGATGAAAAAGCCGCCCATATTTTTGTCGGCATACAAGTACACGACAAGCTGGAATCTGGCAAAATTGCCAAGAATTTTGCCAAGCACGACTTCCCTGCACTGGACCTGACCCATGATGAATTGGCAAAACTGCATATTCGTCACCTGGTAGGCGGTAAGAGCAGCCTGGCGAAAGATGAATTGCTGTACCGCTTTGAATTCCCTGAACGTCCGGGTGCCCTGATGCGCTTTTTGAACAGCATGGCACCGAACTGGAACATCAGTTTGTTCCACTATCGTAACCACGGTGCCGATTACGGCAGAACTTTAGTCGGTTTACAAGTTCCAAAGAAGGAAATGAAAGCTTTCCGTGAATTTTTGGCAACATTAGGTTACCGTTACTGGGATGAAAGCAAGAATCCCGTTTATCAATTATTTTTGGGCTGATGTGGTCTGAGTTGATCTGAGCCAGCCTGAATTAGCCTGAATAAGCACTAGCAACAACGAGCAAGACAATATGACAGATTCCGTACCAAACACGCCCGAACATTCTTCGCTGGGCAAGCCCGCGACTTACAAGTCCGAGTATGATGCCAGCCTGCTCTTCCCGATTTCCCGCAGCGGAAAAAGAGAAGAAATCGGGCTGACCGGCAGTCTGCCGTTTTTTGGTGTGGATATCTGGAATGCCTATGAAGTGTCATGGCTGAACCTGCGCGGCAAACCACAGGTGGCCATTGCGGCCGTCACGGTGCCGGCTGATTCACCCAACATCATCGAGTCCAAGTCGTTCAAGCTGTACCTGAATTCTTTCAACCAGACTCGCCTGGCAGGTAGCGACGCACTGGTCAGCCTGTTGCAGGCCGATTTGTCCGCCGGCTTTGGCGCAGCAGTACAAGTCAGGCTGACGACCCCGGATCAGTTCGAAAAACTGGCCATGCATGAAATGCAGGGGCAGTTGCTGGACAGGCTGGATATAGAAGTCGATAGCTATACCCCGAACCCGGCACTGCTGACAGCCAATTTTGACGAAGCGCCGGTAGAAGAAACCCTGATTTCCCATCTGCTGAAATCCAACTGCCTGGTCACCGGCCAGCCGGATTGGGGTAGCATACAAATCCATTATGTCGGTTCACAAATCAATCAGGAAAAACTATTGCAATACCTGATAGGCTTTCGCGACCACAACGAATTCCACGAGCAGTGTGTAGAACGCATCTTTGTCGACATCCTGCGCCAATGCAAACCACAGAAGCTGTCTGTCTATGCGCGCTATACGCGACGCGGCGGACTGGATATCAACCCCTGGCGCAGCAATTTCAGCTCTGGCCAGGGCCCGGACAATCGTCGCAATGCGCGCCAATAAGTCAGCTACCGGCCATTGTTTTGCCTAGCTGGTGCGTATTTTTATTTATTACCATTTCAATATCTATTTATGCTGAAGTTCAACAATTTTTCTCTGCGCGCCGCGCTTTGCGTTTCCAGTCTCTTGGCCTGCCTGTCGTCGCAGGCACAAACCAGCAGCCAGGATGACATGGGCTGGTGGGATAGCTCCAAAGCCAAGGTCAACAAAATCCTGGAGGAAGGCGACCTGCAACTGATGGTGGCCGGTTACACCCACCATGGCCGTAACACCTATACCGCCGCCAGAATCGCCGAATTGAATGAGCGCACCTGGGGCATGGGCTTTTCCAAGGCCATGCGCGACAAAGATGACAACGAAGAATTCCTGTACGGCATGGCCATTTCAGATTCCCATTTCCGCCCCCAACTGATGGCGGGCTATACTTATCAATGGATGAAACCACTGGGTGAGAAAGTCGAGATCGGCGGTGGTGCGACCGGTGTGCTGATCAGCCGTACCGATTACTTTGGCGGCTTCCCCTTCCCTGCGATCCTGCCGGTGGCATCCATAGGCACCCGCAGCAGCAAGCTGATGGCGACTTACGTGCCGCGTTTTTCCAAAAACAAGGGCAATGGTGACGTTCTTTTCTTATTTGCGCGATTCGACCTGAATTGAGCACCAACTTAGAACCTGTTTACGATCTTAAAAGCATCAAAACGTCTTATTTGATATATTTTTAATATGCTAGCTAATTGCCATCATTGTCCTAGACTGTTGCTTGATGTAAAGTAGTCAGACTTATTACTTACTAAGATTATCGTGATATCACCGATACCGTTTTCCACTAGTAGCATGCGCGAGCATATCGTCAGCGATGACTGGCATATGGCATTGCTGGAAAATAATCCGGATGCGATGTATGTCTTGATAGACGATAATCTGGTGTACGCCAATCCCGCCGGTACAGAACTGATGCGTGCAGCAGACCAGCAGCAATTGATAGGTTTAAAACCGGAAGCCTTCCTGCATGGCCAGCACCATGAAGGTGCCAGGACCATATTGCAAAAACTGCGGAAAGAAGGCGCGCAAAGCAAGCATGTCTGCCAATGCATACGGCTGGATGGGCAGTTACTGGACATAGAAGTACGCGGTACCCAGTTCAGCTTCAACAAGCAGACCGCCATCCTGCTGACTGCGCGTGAAATCAATACCCGTCACGGCAACTCAGTCACCAACTTGCCGGTGACGGATCAGATGCGCCCTAAATCCAGCCGCGTGCATGAAGCCCTGCATCACGAGAAAGAAATTCTCGAGATGATCGCTCTCGACAAACCACTGGCCGATATTCTGGAAGATGTCTGTGACCGCATGGAAAGGCTGATCGACAACGGTGCCCTGTGTGCGATCACCCTGTTTGACAGCAGCAGCCAGCAATTGACATTGGGGGCTGGCCCCTCACTGCCGGACGGCTATACCGCTTTGTTGAATTACCTGCCAGTCAATACCAGTTCAGGTTCAGCCTCGGCGGCGATTTTTTATCAGCGTACCACCATCGTCCAGGACATCGCCGTCAGCCCCTTGTGGAAAAACCTGCGAGAACCAGCACTGCGCCACGGCTTGCGCTCTTGCTGGTCGCTGCCGATCACCACCGCGTTCAACAGCCTGCTCGGTACCATCGATGTCTATCACAAGACGGTGCATAGCCCGAATGACGACGAGCGCGCCATGATCATGGATGCCTGCGACCTCATCGGTCTGGCCATCGATAAAAAGAATATGGAACAAAGCCTGGAGGAAAGCGAAGAACGCTATCGCTCCGTGGTCACCAATCTCAGTGAAGGCATCATGGTGATAGGCCCGACCGGCCATATCCTGACCTGCAATCCTAGCGCCCAGCGCATCCTGAAGATAGACGACATCAGCACCGTAGGCCGGCGCCATCGTTATTTCAAGAATATCCTGGGTGACGAAGGCCAGTCGATACGCATGGGTGATGACCCGGCGTCCCAGGTATTCCGTAGCAGGACCCCTATTCTGAACCTGTCCATGGGGGTGGAATTGCGCGATGGATCGGTCGTCTGGTTATTGGTCAATGTACTGCCGATCAACAAGAAAAGCAGCGCCTCAGTGTCGGCTGTGCTGATTTCGTTTACCGACACCACCGAAGTCCGCGAAACACAAAAGCAATTGAATTTCATGGCGTCCTTTGACGCCCTGACAGGTTTGCCAAACCGGCACCAGTTGAACCAGCGCCTGGTCAAGGCTCTGTCGACAGCCAAGCGCACGCAACACCGGCTGGCCCTGCTGTTCCTGGACCTGGACCGCTTCAAGAACGTCAACGACACCGCCGGCCATGCGGCCGGCGATACCCTGTTGCGCGACGTGTCGTCACGCCTGGGTTCATGCATACGCAGCACGGATATGCTGGCCCGTCTTGGCGGTGATGAATTCGTCATCGTGGCAGAAGCCTTTGAAGATGCCTCGCAACTCAAGGACCTGGCCGAACGCGTACTGGCCCGCATGCGTGATCCTTTCGTCATTGAAGGCAATGAATACCATCTGGGTACCTCGATCGGCATCGCCGTCTATCCGCATGACGGCGAAGATGGTCCGACGCTGATGCGCTGTGCCGATTCGGCCATGTACCATGCGAAAGACTCCGGACGTAACAACTACCAGTTCTTTACCACCGAACTGAATGTCCGTGCGCAGCACCGCTATGCCCTGGAAACCAATCTGCGCCGTGCGCTGACAGAAAATGAATTCCTGGTGTATTACCAGCCCAAGATTTCCCTCAGTACGTCACGCATAGTCGGTGCGGAAGCCCTGATACGCTGGCAAATGCCGGGGATGGGCCTGGTTCCACCGAATGAATTTATCCCCATCTCGGAAGAAATCGGCTTGATCCTGCCACTGGGTCGCTGGATATTGCGCCAGGCCTGCCTGCAAACCCAGTTATGGCGGCAGCAGTATTTGCCCGATCTGGTCATCAGCGTGAATATCTCACCCAAGCAATTCCAGGACCCTGGCCTGCCCAAATACATAGAGCAGGTGTTGCAGGAAGTCGGCTTGCCGGCTACCGCCCTGCAACTGGAAATTACTGAAGGTTTACTGATGGGGGATGTCGACCTGTTGCTACCGGTCTTTGATGCCATCAAAAAGCTGGGCATCAGTATTTCGCTGGACGATTTCGGCACAGGTTTTTCTTCTTTATCCTATTTGCAACGTTTCCCTATCGATAACCTGAAGATAGACCGCTCCTTCATTCGTGAAATCCCGCACAACCAGGATTCCGTCATCCTTACCCATGCCATTATCGCCATGGCGAATGCGCTGGGCATGAGTGTCACAGCGGAAGGTGTGGAAAAAGCAGACCAGATGTTCTTCCTGGCTGACTCTGGTTGCCACGAAATGCAGGGCTTTTATTTCAGTCAACCTTTGCCTGTAGATAAATTCGAAAAATTACTAGGTGACAATGTTCGTTAAAAGTGTTCACCAAGTTTTACGCATAGCAGTCAAAAGAAGCCTATAATTTGTCAAAACCCAACTTTGTGCACTGCACCATTCCGCTGTAAACTGATCTTGCACCATGACGAATATTGCAAAAATCCTGCCTCTCAACAACGTACTTCTGGATCTGGAAGTCTCCAGCAAAAAAAGAGCATTTGAACAGGCCGGGCTGTTATTCGAAAATAATTGCAGCATAGCGCGCTCCGTTGTTTCCGATAACCTGTTTGCCCGTGAACGCCTGGGCTCTACCGGACTGGGGCATGGCGTAGCGATTCCGCATGGCCGCATCAAGGGCCTGAAGGCCCCGATTGCGGCGCTGGTCAGGCTGAAAGAAGCCATCCCGTTTGAGTCACCCGACAGCCAGCCCGTCAGCCTGCTGATTTTCCTGTTGATGCCTGACAATGTCACCCAGCAGCATCTTGAGATTTTGTCAGAAGTGGCAGAAATGCTGTCCAATGAAAGTTTCCGTGATACGCTCAATACGGAAGTCAATGCTGGCGCCATTTACGACAGAATCATGGCATGGCGACCTGATTTGCCTGAAACACCCTGATTTCACCTTTACGTGACCATGGCAAGTCCGTTTGGCCGGCCAGTTTGGTCATGCTTTTGCTGAAGTCCTGACACAGACCGCCCCTATAGCCATGCCATCACTGACAGAATTAACCGTACAAAAAATCTACGACGACAATCGTGACACCATGCAACTGGGCTGGTTTGCCGGCTTTTCTGGTGCCGACAAGCAGATTACCGGCGACGCCGCTTCCTCCGCCGATCAGGTAGGGCATTTGAATCTCATCCATCCGGGCCGGATTCAAGTGCTGGGTCATCAGGAATTATCGTATTACAACCGCCTGTCGAATGCCTCACGCAACAACCTGATGCGTGAACTGGTGGCAGGTGCGCCGCCGGCGCTGATCGTCGCCCAGGGGCTGGATTCGCCACCGGCCTTTTTGGCGACCTGCGACGACAATAATATTCCCCTGTTTTCTACCCCCTATCCATCGGCCCAGGTCATCGATTACCTGCGTGTTTATCTGTCCAAAAAACTGGCGCAGCGTATCACCATGCATGGCGTGTTCATGGATGTGCTGGGGGTAGGTGTGCTGATCACCGGTGAATCCGGTCTGGGTAAAAGCGAACTGGGTCTGGAATTGATTTCACGCAGCCATGGTCTGGTGGCCGATGATGCGGTCGAGTTTTCACGCATCGCCCCGAATATGATAGAAGGCCGCTGCCACGAGCTGTTGCAAAACCTGCTGGAAGTGCGCGGCCTGGGCCTGCTGGATATCAAAACCATCTTTGGTGAAACCGCAGTACGCCGCAAAATGCGCCTGAAACTCATCGTGCATCTGGTTCGCCGCAGCACGCTGGAAGAAAATTACGAACGCCTGCCCATCGATTCGCAAACTGAAGAAGTGCTGGGTTTGCCGATCAGGAAAGTCGTCATCCCGGTTGCTGCCGGCCGCAATATCGCGGTTTTGCTGGAAGCAGCGGTGCGCAATACCATCTTGCAATTACGTGGCATTAATACTCTGGAAGATTTCATGGAACGCCAACGACGTGCCATGGAAAACGGTGACTGAATATTCACTAAGTAAAGTCTATGGAAATCCTGCTTATCTCCGGCATATCCGGCTCGGGCAAATCGGTAGCCCTGAATGTGGTGGAAGATGCCGGTTATTATTGCGTCGATAACCTGCCACCGAGCCTGCTGGCAGACTTGGTCACCACTCTGATCAGAGAAGGCATACCTTCCGCCGCCATCGCAATCGACACCCGCAGTGCGCACTTGCTGACCAACCTGCCGGAAGCCATACAAACCCTGCGTGATCAGGGGCATGATGTCAAAGTCCTGTTCCTGACTGCCAGTACCGAATCACTGGTGGCCCGCTTTTCAGAAACCCGCCGCAGCCATCCCCTGTCACACCGCCTTGGCCTTGACAAAGAACCCGGCGACAGGCTCAGCCTGACCGAATGCATACAGGAAGAACGCGAGATACTCTCAGGCATACAGTTGGTCGCCCACGTCATGGATACCAGCGACCTCAGCGCCAACAAGCTGCGCGCCTGGGTCAAGGATGTTATACAGATCAGCCATGCACCGCTGACGCTGATGTTTGAGTCTTTTGCCTTCAAGATCGGAGTGCCGCTGGATGCAGATTTTGTTTTCGATGTCAGGATGCTGCCCAATCCGCATTACGACCCCGCCCTGCGCCCCTTGACCGGACGCGATGAACCAGTAATCCAGTACCTGAAAGAACAGGCCATCGTGCATGAGATGTTCGCCGACATCAGCCAGTTCATCGCTAAATGGTTACCTGCCTTTAAACGCGACAACCGCAGCTACCTGACCGTTGCCATAGGCTGCACCGGCGGCCAGCACCGGTCTGTATATATGGTGGAAAAACTGGCAGCGCATTTCAAGAGCCAGGAACAGGTTCTGGTCAGACACAGACGCCTGTCGTAAATACGCTGTTCCCGCCCCATGCCTGAGCCTAAACTCAGTGCATCACCACCCTGCGCATTTTTTGTGAGATATAAGCCAGACTGAACAAGCTCATCAGGGCACACACCAGGAAGGCAATACCAACCGCCAGCGGGCTCAAGGTTTCCCCTTTCAATACCTGGTTCATCATCTGGTTTTGCGCCAGTACCGGCACCCACTGGAACCATGCCGGTTCCCTGCCCGGGAACAGGATGGGTACCAGTGAAACGAAGGGAATGAACATGGTCACCAACTGGTTGCGTACCTGGGCTTCCTTGTAGCTTTTACAGTCCAGTGAAACGGCAATCTGTATCGCTGCCATGCTGGCGGCCAGCGGCAACAGCACAAACAGAAAGCCCATGGCATCCCTGAAATTGAACTGGAATTCGGCACGCAGGGTTTCATTATGGATCAGCCATTGCGAGGGGAAGAAGCTGAAAATGGTCAGCACCACCACCCCCATGCCAACAATGGCAACCGCCCCCCATTTGCCTATCGTCAGTTGCCAGCCACTGACGGGATTCATCATCAGTGGTTCCAGCGAGCCACGTTCACGTTCACCGGCAGTGGTATCAATAGCTGCATACATGCCACCCAGCACGATGGCCATCAAGACCATCATGGGCAGCATGGTGGTTACCGTGGCCTTGCGTTCATCCGGCTTTTTCAAATGGCGCTCACGGACATCGATACGCTGCAATAATTCTATCGAAACCCCGCGCATGAGCAAACCCATGGTGGCCGTCTCTTGCGCATATGCATCCAGCAGGCGACGCAGGGGACGCACGCCAAATTCAGCCGGACGATTCGACGTATCGTAAGCAATTTCCACCGTGGCTTTATCACCTGCCGCCAGTTTGTCGTCAAAATCATCGGGAATCAACAGCACCGGCTGATCGAGTTCCTTACTTTGTGATTTCGCTTCGTAATCAGCGGGCGCGGTTTTCAGCTTGTAACCCTGGCGGGCGATAAAGTTTTCCAGGCCACGTGCATGTTCAATACCGATGACCATGACAGAACGTTTTTCTTCCTGTGATTCGACCTGCGACAGGACCACGGAAAAAATCAGCAGCATCAAAGGCACACCCAGCAGGGAACTGATCAGGGCCACTAGCAGGGTACGGCGATCACGCAGGGCGTCGCGCAGTTCCTTGCGCAAAATAGCTAAACTCGCTCTCATCAATTTACTCCTGACTGAGATGACTGAGGATGCAGGAATGCCAGTTTGACGAATGCATCTTCAAAATTATTTTCACCGGACTGCTGCAGCAATTCTTCTACCGTGCCATGGGCCACGTCCTTACCCTGGGCAACAATCACCACCTGATCACACAGGCGTTCGACTTCCTGCATGATGTGGGTAGAAAAGATGATGCATTTACCGCCGCCTTCGGGTGAACGCAGGAAACGTAAAAACTCTCGCAGGGCCCGCGTCGCCACCACGTCCAGGCCATTGGTCGGTTCATCCAGAATAATGTTTTTCGGGTCATGCACCAGTGCCCGCGCCAATGCGGTTTTCATGCGTTCGCCCTGGCTGAAGCCATCGGTGCGCCGGTCCAGCAGGGTCTGCATATCCAGCCATTGTGCCAGTTGCTGGGTACGCTGCTCGGCCAGGCCCGCATCCATGCCATGCAGCAGACCATAGTACAAAATATTTTCCCTGGCAGTCAGGCGCGGATACAGGCCACGCGCATCAGACAAGACCCCCATCTGCGACTGGGTGGATGAAGTACCGGCTTTGACGGCAGTGCCATCCACCATGATGTCACCCTTTTCGGCTTGCAACAGGGCCGCGATCATGCGCAGACTGGTGGTCTTGCCAGCCCCATTCGCCCCCAGCAAACCAGTGATGCAGGCATCGTTCGCGGTGAAGCTGACACCATCGACAGCGCGTACCACTTCGCTGGATTTTTTCATCAGGCCCAGACTGCGCGCCACGCTGCTAAGGGCGTTGCCGGATGATTTGCCCATGCGCACAAATTCCTTGTGCAGGTCTTTCACGATAATCATGGTTTGGGCTCCGCTTTGAGCTTTTCTTTGAGCTTTTCTTTGAGCCCACTCTTGTCAACTGTCTTTTCTACAGTTTTGTCCGCAGTTTTATCGCCCTTTGCCGGTACGGGTGCCTGCCATGCCAGCGCCCTTGGTATCTGGCGCACGCATTTCGCGTCCACCTTGATGGCCTCATCATCTTCCTTGGCATTCAGGAAGCGATGCACGACGTCCCGCACACAGCCCTGCGCCAGTAAACCGTGGCCGGCATTCTCGATTTGCACATGACGCGCTTTTGCCCCCAATGCTTTGGCAACTGCTTCACCATGTCTGGTCGGGGTTACAGGATCAAGGCCACCGCTCAACAGCAATACCGGGGATGCACTCAGCGGGATGGTAAAGAACGCAGCAGGAATTTCCGCACGTGGCCATTGTTTGCAAGTCTGGGTATACATCTCGGCCATCAGTTTTTCAAAGTCATCATTTGCCGGCAAGCTGCCTGGCTGTGCAAAGGCTTCACCGCACCATACAGAAAAATGCATGCCATAGGCAATGCCGCCCGGTCCCGGCAGGCTGGTGGCACCACTCATGGTGATCAGCGGTGCATAATTGCCCTGCGCCGCCTGCGTCAGCGCATACGGCAAGGCCGACAAGGCAGTCGGGCTGTACAGGGTCTTGTGCACCAGCCCCAGCAAACCATCACGCGTCATCTCGAATTTAAGTGGGGTACCCAGACGCGGATGCGGCATACTGACTTTTTGCGGCTGGCTGGCCAGCAGTTTTTTCCAGCGATTCGCCAGGTCAGGATAACTGGCATTGCAGGCCGGCTCTTTCACACAATCCCTGAACAGGGAATCCAGTGCTTTTTGTGCATCCGAGCTGGCCAGGCGCATATCGGGTGGCACCACACCGTCCAGCACGACCCGCCGCACCGACTGTGGAAACTGACGCAGATATTCCAGGCCGGCACGCGTGCCATACGAAGCCCCAACCAGATTGATACGGCCATAGCCCTGCTGTTGGCGTACTGCTTCCAGATCCTGCATGGCTATGCTGGTACTGAAATATTGCAAGTCACCATACGGCAAGGTCTGCAACTGATGCAGGCAATCATCGGTGAGTTTGACTTTTTGTTCGGGCGACAAGACCTCATCGGCCTTTTCCAGCGCCGGGCATTCGAGTGGCGCGCTACGGCCGGTGCCACGCTGATCGACAAACACCAGGTCACGACGACGGTTCATGCGGGCCAGCAAGCCATTCCCCCAACTGGCAACGTTGATGGCACTCTGCCCCGGCCCGCCTGCGAGCAGGAAAACCGCATCCGGCAATTTGTTCCTGTCCTGGGAAGGGATGACGACATAATGGATGTCTATCTTCTTGCCTTGTGGCTGCGCCGGATTCAAGGGTCTTTGTATCTGGCCGCATTGCACTTCCTCCGAAAAATCCGGCAAGCGGCAAGGCTTGGTCACAGCGGCATGGGCGGCCATGGATGTACACAGGGCAAACCCGGACAAAAGTCTGAGTATCAAACGTTTCGACAAAGCAGTCTCCTGACTAATGTTGATTTTCACAGGGGTGCAGACACAGCTACATGGCATCAGCATCCACTGATTAATTATTATTCGCCATCCTTACCCATCGTATCGAAAGCCAGAAGGGCTTGCGTATCCAGGGACATCAACAGGTTTTTTATAGGGGCAGGCAAGGCCAGTTGTCCGGCATCACGCAGATTTCCCCAGCGATGATCCGCTTCCGAAATCATCGCATGACGCTCAGACAATTGCACGTGCACAGGCAAAATCTGTAATTTGAAATGGGTAAACGCATGGCTGACCACAGGCAAAATCTGGATACTGTTAATCACGCCAAAGCGGCCAGCCTTTTGTTTCAGTTCAGCCATTTGTTCATCGACCGAAATCATGTCATCGCCATACTCCTGCATGCCTGCCAGTTCTGGCAAAGACAGCAGGCCACCCCAGATGCCAGTCGGCGGGCGACGCTCCAGCAATATCTGCAGGCCATCCTGCACCACCAGCATGATGGCCTGTTTTTCCTTCTGGGCTTTTTTGGGTTTGCGCTCTGGCAATTCTGCAGTCCTGCTCTGGGCATAGGCCAGGCAGCGATCCTGAAACGGACATTGCTGGCATTTGGGGTTGCTGCGAACACACAGCGTCGCCCCCATGTCCATCAAACCCTGGGTATAGGCTTGTATGCCTTGTGCCGGCAATAAGGCTTGCGCCAGCTTCCACATCTGGTCTTCAACCGGTTTGCTGCCGGGATAACCATCAATCGCAAAGACGCGGGCCAACACGCGCTTGACATTACCGTCCAGAATAGCTGCCACGGTGCCATATGAAAACGCCGTGATGGCGGCTGCAGTGGAACGGCCTATGCCAGGCAGTTCCTGCAACAAGGCCGGATCAGCCGGAAACTGCCCCTGGTATTTTTCCACCACCTGTTTTGCGCACTGGTGCAGATTGCGTGCGCGTGTGTAATAGCCGAGACCACTCCAGTGTTCCATGACTTCTTCCACCGGTGCGGCAGCAAGTGCAAATACCGTGGGGAAGGAAGTCAGGAAACGCTGGTAATAAGGAATGACAGCCGTTACCTGGGTCTGCTGCAGCATAATTTCAGACAGCCAGACGCGATATGCTTCTTGGCTCTGCTGCCACGGCAGGCCATGTCGGCCATGCTGCTTTTGCCATGCAATAAGACGGGAGGAAAAATCGGGGTCGGCTGCAACAGGATGGCTTTCTGTCACCATCCTGTTTGCTGATACGGGAGACTTCATCTATCAGGCAGCGACCTTGAGTGCACTCAGTTCTGCAGTCAGGGCATTTTTGAGACTTTCTTCCAGCGTCGTCAGTGAAGCCTTTTGTGCATCGATATCTGCCTGCATGGTCTCGAAAGACTTGATCTTGTCTTCCAGGCTGTCCGTCGCCACATGAATTCTTTGTATCGACTGCATGCGGTTTTTCAATTGGCTCTTGTGTTCACGGATCTGTGCTTCCAGCGGTGCCATGACAACTTTCTGCCAGGCTTCGACATCACGGTTGGCTTGCAAAAAGCTTTGCTTGACCCTGGCAGCCACTGAATCAAAGAATTTATGCATCAGCACGACTTGCGGCGTGGTCAGCATGGTCTTGGCGCTGAACTGTTTCTGGTACACAGCTTCAATCGCTTCGACTTCCTTGATGTATTTATCCAGTGAAAACGGCATCGGTGCAGACAGTGCCAAACCATGCTCGGTCGAGAATTTGCGGTACATGATAGTCATCATTTCCGAAATTTCATCCGTCTTCTTGTTCGAAGTCAGCAGATTCAGTTTGACCTGGGCAAAGAAATGCCTGACCGATTCACGCAAGCCGGTAGAGAACTTGCTCTTTTCCATGGCTTCACGCGATTTGCGTATTTCTTCGCGCAAGATGTCCATACCCAGGCTGGTGTACACCTCGGTGGACAAACGCGTGAATACCGAGCGTGTGCCCTGCATGCGCAAGAGGCTGGCATCGAATTCTTTTTTCTCGGCATCGATGCGCTTCATCATGTGTTCGATGACGTTCATGTTCTTGCCGCGCAGGCTTTTCAATTCCAGCATCTGCTCGACCACACTGCGGCTGCGGGCAGAAATGATGGCTTGCTGACCACTGGTGATTTCGTTCACTTCCGACGTCAGTTGGGCACGGATGATGTTTTGCTTGGCCGGGATCAATTCCTTGGACAAGGCATATTCCAGCGACGGCAAGCGGCTGCGGGCCAACAGAGGGGCATCCTTGTTAATCTTGGCGACCAGGCCTTTTTGCGCAGAAATCGGAAATACCTGTTTTTCGTCGATTGCCAATGTATGTGCAACGGTGCTGATCTGGCGCACGATCTGGGCTTCCACTTCTTCCGGCGTACGCAACTCGTCCCACATGCTGTCAATCTTGTTCAGCACCACCATGCGGCCTGGGCCGTTGCCAATATGATTACGCCAGACATCGATATCGCTCTTGGTGACGCCGGTATCGGCCGCCAGGATAAACAATACTGCATGCGCATTCGGAATCAGGTTCAGCGTCAGTTCAGGTTCGGTACCGATCGCATTCAAGCCAGGGGTATCGACAATGATCAGACCTTCTTTCAGCAAGGGATGCGGAAAATTGATGATCGCGTGACGCCATTGGGATATTTCAACCAGGCCATCTTCATCCACTTCCAGCGCAGCATCTGGATCGTTTTCATCAAACAAGCCATAATATTTTGCCAATTCTATGCTGACTTTCTTGGTCTGACTCACCTGTTTGAAAGCCTCCAGCATACCGTCACCGGAATTGATATTCAGTGGCAACACGGTCCAGACATGACTCTGGCCCTTGTATTCGCTGGTGGATTGCGCTTCGGCCCGGGTTTCTATGGGCAGCAGGCGTATGCAGGGCGGAATCGTATCGTCATACAATAGTTCGGTCGGGCACATGGTGGTACGACCGGCGGATGATGGCAAAATGCGCTGACCATAATCGGCAAAGAAAATCGCATTGATCAACTCTGACTTGCCGCGTGAAAATTCTGCAACAAAAGCGATGGACAGCTTGTCGTCAACCAGTCTTTCCATTAATCGCGCAATACGCTGGTCACTGGCGGCATCGGCCATATCCGATCCATGTATCCACGTACGATACTGCTCCAGCGCGTTCACCACTCCTTTGCGCCAGTCGCTGTACTCCTGGAATTTTTGAACCAGATTGCTCATGTTCCCCTCAGTTAACTTTTTTAATTTTCCAAGTATATATGTAAGCTCTGGAAAAATACGCGTAAATTGAATTTTGCCTGCATTTCAGACGATTTATTGGGCTTATTTCTGACATTTTGCGCAATAAAAGCTGCTGCGCTGCCCTTGCCGTATCTGTCTGATGGCCTGGCCACAGATTTTGCAGGCCTCTCCAGTTCTATCATAGACGAAATAAGATTGTTGAAAATAGCCGCTTTGTCCATCCACACCAAGAAAGTCCTTGAGCGTGCTGCCGCCCTGTTCTATGGCGGCTGCCAGAGTGACCCGGATGGCCTCCGCCAATAAGGTATACCGTGCCAAACTGATACGTTTAGCCGAAGTTTTGGGATTAATGCCAGCCTTGAACAGGCTTTCTGATGCATAAATATTACCAACTCCCACCACAATATCGCCCGCCAGCAGTACCTGCTTGACCGGCGCGGTGCGCTGACGTGTCTCACGGTACAGCAATTCCGCGCTGAACCCGGGTTCCAGTGGCTCCACTCCCAATTGCCGTAATAACAGGTGTTCTTCAATGTCACCGTCTGCCGCAGCATGCCACAGTACCGCACCAAAACGGCGCGGATCGGTCATGCGCAAGGCCATATCACCGATGACAATATCAATATGATCATGCTTGGCTGGCAGCACATCTTTATGCAAGACCCGCAAATGCCCCGACATGCCCAGATGGATCAAAACGCAGCCATGCTGAAAATGCAATAAAAGATATTTACCGCGCCTGCCGGTAGCCAGAATGCGCTGGCCAGTCAACAATACGGGCAAATCCGGCGGAAAAGGCCAGCGCAGGCCATCCCTGCGCAAGATGACCTGACTCACGGTTTTTCCGGTCAGGTGAGGCGCGACGCCGCGTCTGGTCACTTCTACTTCAGGTAATTCTGGCATGGGCGGGAACTTTTACCATTACAATTTGACACAGTGTAATAACATCGCTGAACCCACAGCTTTTCAGCTTCAGCGTAAAATCAATCATCTTTTCTGTTAATCCGGGCTCGTTTTGAAAACATTTCCAGCATTATTTTCTACTTCTATTGTATCTGTTCTGCGACCAGCATCATGGCTATTGAGTGCAGCACTGGTCACAGGATGTGCCAGTACAGGCTTGCAAGGCACGGATTCAGCCAGCGATGCGAATCACGCCAACGATGCGGCGCAAGCTGCCCTGTCAGCCGAAAAAACCCTGAATGGGGTGACGGCGGACGTCTCGCTGCCTGAAGACAAATTACCGGAAGTAACCCTGTCCGAAGAATTATTTTACAAAATCATCACGGCTGAAATCGCCTATCAGCGCGGTAGCTGGCAGGGTGCCTATGTGACGCTGTACTCGGTTGCGCAGCAAACCCGCGACCCGCGTATTGCCCGTCGCGCTGCTGAAATCGCCCTGAGTGTCAAACAGGCTGGCGAAGCGCTGGCGGCCATACGCCTTTGGCGTGAACTCGCCCCGAATTCCAATGAAGCTACCCAGTATTATCTGGGCTTCATGGTCATGAATAATAATCTGGCAGAAATCCAGAGTGTATTCACGGAAAAACTGAAAACCGCTGACCCTAAACAGCACGCCATACTGATGCTGCAAGCGCAGCGATTGCTATCCCGTGCGCGTGACAAGAACGCAGCCTTTGATGTGCTTGAAGAAATTCTCTCGCCTTATAAAGATAGCCCGGATGCCCACCTGGCGCTGGCCCAGGGTGCCTATACCAAAGGTGACAACAAGCGCGCCGTGAGCGAGGCGCAGGCTGTACTGAATACCAAGACAGATTCGCAACTGGCCATCCTGACCGTAGCCCAGGCTTCATCGCAACAAGATGCCGCCAAGGCCATGGCTGCCTTTTTACAAAAAAACCCAACGGCACGCGATGTCCGCCTGGCCTATGCCAGCATCCTGATAGACCTCAAGCAACTGGATAAAGCCACACGGGAATTTGAACAAATCGCCCGCGACAGGCCGGACGACAATAACGCCACCTACACGCTGGGCGTGTTGGCCATGGAAAGAAATCAACCGGCGGAAGCAGAAAAATATTTCGTCCAATACCTGAAAACCCTGGAAGCCAGACCAGGTGAAGAACGTGACCCCACCAATGCCCTGGTCAATCTGGCGCGTATCGCCGGTGAACGCAAGGACTATAAGGCAGCACAGGATTGGCTGTCGCAGGTGGAGTCGTTTGAAGGCCGTAATACCGCCTGGTTCAATGTCCAGATGCGCCGCGCTTTCCTGTACGCCAAAGAGGGCAAACTGGATGAAGCCAGGCAGTTTGTACATAGCGTAAAAGCCTCGAATGAGGCCGAACAGACGCAACTGGTACAAACCGAAGCACAGTTGCTCAGGGATGCGGGTCAGCCCGACCAGGCCAGGGCCATCCTGCAGGAAGGCATACAGCAGCAACCCAATAATCCCGACCTGCTGTACGATTTTGCCATGCTGGCAGAAGCCCAGAAAGATATCAATGGCATGGAAACTTCGCTGCGCAAGGTCATAGAACTCGCGCCGAATAGCCAGCATGCCTACAATGCGCTCGGATATTCACTTGCCGACCGCAATATCCGTCTGGATGAAGCATCGACACTGATAGAAAAAGCCAACCAGTTGGCACCGGACGATCCCTTCATTCTCGACAGCCTGGGTTGGGTCAAGTTCCGCCTGACCAAATACGAGGAAGCTGAACAGGCATTGCGTCGCGCCTATGAGTTACGGCCTGATGCCGAAATCGCCGTGCATCTGGGTGAATTGCTGTGGACCATGGGACAGAAAGACAATGCCAAAAAAATCTGGCGCGATGCCCAGCAAAAAGACCCGGATAACCAGACCCTGAAAAGCACGCTGGACAGGCTAAAGGTCAAACCCTGATGCGGGAGCCAGAACTCAAGAGTTTCTGAGTTTATTGCGCGTTTTATTTATTCAGCGGCACCATGGCGGACAGAGCATGTCCGCCTTGTCATTTGAGCGAAACAATGTATACAAGCATGACAACCATGGCATCAACTACCCGACTTAGCTTGCTGGCCTTGCTAGCCTTTTGCGTTCTGTTCAATACAGGCTGCGCCAGCCTGAACAGCCAGACACAAGCACCGGCAACGGCAGCGACCAGCACTAACATTGCAAACAACAGGCAGTATCAACCGCAAATACAAATCAGCGGCAAGATCTCCATACAATACCAACAAGCTGGCAAGCTGCAAAGCCTGCCTGGTAGCTTTGAATGGGAGCAGGATACCCATGGTACACGTATCACTCTGTTATCACAGTTGGGTCAGATCATGGCCCGAATCAATCAGAATGAGTTAATGGCAACACTGGAGCTTAATGATAAGAGCACGCGCAGCGCCAGCGACCTCGACCAACTCTTGCAAGAAACTCTGGGCTGGTCTTTGCCAGTGACTGGTTTGCGCGATTGGTTGCAGGGCTTTGTCGCCATCGATGGCAAGCGAGCAATTGCAGTCAAGGCAGAAGACCAGACCCTGAATATTCAGGGCTGGAAGCTTCGTTATGCCAGTTGGCATGAACAACCCAGCTTCCCCGAACGTATAGACTTGCAAAGATATACCGAACAAGCAGGTGATGTTTCTATCCGCGTCGTGGTGAAAGAATGGAAATAAAGCGGCTCGACAATTGCCCTGCCCCCGCCAAACTGAACCTATTCCTGCACGTAACGGGCCGCAGGCCAGATGGTTACCACTTGCTGCAGACAGCCTTTCAGTTGATAGACCGCTGCGATTATCTGGACGTGGAAGTGCGCGATGACGGCATTGTGCACAGGAGCAATGACCTACCCGGCGTACCTGCCGACAGTGATTTGATTGTCAGGGCAGCCAGATTATTGCAAAAGCATAGCGGTTGTGGGTTGGGGGCCAATCTGACCCTGCACAAGCAGCTGCCCATGGGCGGTGGCCTGGGTGGCGGTTCATCCGACGCAGCCACCACCTTGCTGGCGCTGAATCATTTATGGAATACCGGGCTGACCCGGGCAGAATTAATGAAGCTGGGCCTGCAACTAGGTGCTGACGTACCCTTCTTTCTATTCGGCGAAAACGCCTTTGCCGAAGGCGTGGGAGAAGAATTGCAGGCCTTGCGTACCGCTGAAGACTGGTTTGTGGTGCTGGAGCCCGGCGTACAAGTCCCCACACCGGCAATTTTTTCGGCAAAGGAGTTGACAAGAGACACAAATCCCGTCAGAATAGCGGACTTTTCCAGTGATGTAAAAATTCATTGGAAAAACGATCTGCAAACAGTTGCCTGCGCATTGTTTCCGCAAGTAGATGAAGCCATCAAGTGGCTCTCACAATACGGACATGCAAAGATGACGGGATCAGGAGCTTGTGTTTTTTGTGCTTTTGCCGACGAAACGGCAGCAGACACAGTGTTAAAACAAGTACCGGATCGCTGGACATCATGGAAAGCAAAAGCACTGAGTCGCCACCCGATGGCGCAGAAATTGGGATCGAAAAACATTTGGCTTGAAGCTGGTTTGACGCTAAAATAGCGGCGAACTTGGAAACAGGCAAACGGTTGTGTAGGGGAGTCGCCAAGCTGGTTAAGGCACCGGATTTTGATTCCGGCATGCGAAGGTTCGAATCCTTCTTCCCCTGCCATTAAATTAAAGCCGCCGCATAGATTGTGCGGCGGCTTTTTCAGTTTTAACAGCGGTTCATTTTGTATAAAACCCATGCAAAATAAGCCAGACCCACAATCTCAGCCGATAGGTTCCAGCCATGGCAAATGCGCGCGCACATGACAACATGATGGTTTTCACTGGCAACGCCAATCCTGCACTGGCTGCCGGTGTCGCCAAGCAACTCGGCATCCCCCTCGGCAAAGCAGACGTTTCCAAATTCTCTGACGGTGAAGTCTTGGTCGAGATCAATGAAAACGTGCGTGGTAAAGATGTTTTCGTTTTGCAGTCGACTTGCGCGCCAACCAATGACAACCTGATGGAAATCATGTTGATGGTTGATGCCCTGAAACGTGCTTCCGCTGGCCGTATCACTGCCGCTATCCCGTATTTTGGCTATGCCCGCCAGGATCGCCGCCCACGCTCTGCGCGTGTCGCGATTTCTGCCAAAGTGGTTGCCAACATGCTGGAAGAAGCCGGTGTAGACCGTGTGTTGATCATGGACTTGCATGCCGACCAGATTCAGGGCTTCTTTGATATCCCTGTTGATAATATTTACGCTTCACCGATTTTGCTGGGTGACCTGGTCGCCAAGAATTACGAAGACCTGCTGGTAGTTTCCCCTGACGTGGGCGGCGTGGTACGTGCCCGTGCTTTGGCAAAACGCCTGGGTTGCGATCTGGCCATCATCGACAAACGCCGTCCAAAAGCGAATGTCTCTGAAGTCATGAACATCATTGGTGAAGTCGAAGGCCGCAACTGCGTGATCATGGATGACATGGTTGACACTGCAGGCACCCTGACCAAGGCTGCTGAAGTATTGAAAGAACGTGGTGCCAAGAAGGTATTGGCATACTGTACCCACCCGGTCTTGTCCGGCCCTGCGATACAACGTATTTCGCAATCGCCGCTGGATGAACTGGTGGTGACAGACACCATACCGCTGACAGAAGCGGCCCGCGCCTGTCCCAAGATTCGTCAATTGTCTTGCGACAGCCTACTGGCCGAAACGTTCCGCCGCATCACCAAGGGTGAGTCTGTGATTTCCTTGTTCACGGACTAAATACGCATTAAGTTTTTCCCGGCACCGTCAATTGACGGTGCTATTTTCTGGACCCCTGGTCGCGGGGGTTCAATACCGCAAAACCGAATAAACGGTTTGCATTTTTTGGAGTAACACCATGAAAGTAATCGCATTTGCACGCAAAGAACAGGGGACCGGAGCGAGCCGCCGCCTGCGCAATGCTGGCCAAACACCTGGCATCATCTACGGCGGTAAAGAAGCACCAGTCGCCATCACTCTGGATCACAATGCGCTGTACCATGCATTGAAAAAAGAAGCATTCCACTCTTCCATTCTGGACCTGGAAGTGGATGGCAAAGCAGAAAAAGTATTGTTGCGCGACTTCCAAGTCCACGCCTACAAACAACTGGTTTTGCACGCTGACTTCCAACGCGTAGATCCTAACCAAAAAATCCACGTTAAAGTGCCTCTGCACTTCATCAACGCTGACGTTTCTCCAGCAGTGAAACTGTCCTCCGCCGTCATCAGCCACGTTGCTGTTGAACTGGACATCTCTTGCCTGCCAGCAGAATTGCCAGAATTCGTTGAAGTTGACCTGTCCAAACTGGAAGCTGGTCAATCCATCCACGTATCCCAACTGACACTGCCAAAAGGCGTGACAGCTGTGGTACATGGTGGTGACGCAACTGTTGCTATCGCTGTTATCCCAGCCGGTGCAACCTCTGCAGAAGCTGAAGCAAAATAATTTGCATTTTGCATTTAGACGAAAAGCCGCCTTCGGGCGGCTTTTTTATTTTGCGCTGACGGAATACTTTGTGCGCGCCATGTCAGAATTGGTATTACTATTTCTGTCATCAATGATTTCTGGAGCTATTCGCATGCCCTCCCCTCGCAAGCTATACCTGAGTCTGCTCATCCCCCTGTGCTTTGGCCTGCTCAGCCCTGCCAGCCAGGCGCAACTGGCGGCCGGTATCAAATACGATACCAGCTACCCCATCATCAGCCCGGTATATGCCAAACAAGGCATGGTGGCGACCGAGCAGGCCCTGGCCAGCCAGGTAGGCCTGGAGATACTCAAGCACGGTGGCAATGCGGTGGATGCTGCAGTGGCAGTCGGCTTTGCGCTGGCGGTGGTGCTGCCAAATGCCGGCAATATCGGTGGTGGTGGCTTCATGCTTATCCATGACAGCAAATCGGGCAAGGATGTCGCCCTGGATTTTCGTGAGCTGGCACCAGAAAAAGCCACGCGGGACATGTACCTGGATGCCAATGGCAAGGTGATACCCGGCAAATCCCTGCATACCCATCTGGCAGTCGGCGTACCTGGCACGGTAGCCGGCATGGAACTCGCCCTGCGCAAATATGGCAGCATGAAATGGAAGAACGTGATTGCACCAGCAATACGTCTGGCCGAGCAGGGCTTTGACATCAGCCCGCATCTGGCTGAACTGATAGACGCTGGTAAAAACCAGTTGAGCCAGTGGCCCGCCAGCCGCGCCATCTTCTTCAAGGATGGCAAACCCATGCAGGCTGGCGAGCGGCTGCTGCAAAAAGACCTGGCCCAGTCGCTGCGGCTGATTGCCGAGCAAGGCGCTACGGCTTTTTACGAAGGTGCGATCGCAAAAAAAATCGTCGCCGAAATGCAGCAACATCAGGGCCTGATCTCTGCCAGCGACCTGAAAAATTACAAGGCGGTGGAACGCATCCCCGTGCGCGGCAATTATCGCGGCTATGAAGTGGTGTCCATGCCACCACCCAGCTCGGGCGGTGTGCACATCATCCAGATGCTGAACATGCTGGAACATTTCCCCCTGAAGGAACAGGGTGCCAACAGTGCCCAGACCCTGCATCAACTCAGCGAAGTAATGAAACTGGCGTATGCCGACCGTTCCGAATTTCTGGGTGACCCGGATTATTACAAAGTACCGACCAAAGGCCTGACCTCGCGCGCCTATGCCGATGAGCTGGTGAAGAAAATACAGCCGGACCGTGCCACACCTTCCGCCGACATCAAGCCAGGCAAGCCCCTGCCGTATGAAAGCGACCAGACTACGCATTACAGCGTGGCCGACAAATTCGGCAATGTAGTCGCCACCACCTACACCCTGAACCTGAACTTTGGCAGCGGCATCGTCGCCAGCGGCACCGGCATCGTGCTGAACAATGAAATGGATGATTTTTCGGTCAAGGCCGGCGTACCGAATGCCTTTGGCTTGCTGGGTGGCGATGCGAATGCGGTACAGGGCTGGAAACGCCCGCTAAGCTCGATGTCACCGACGATAGTGCTGAAGGATGGCAAACCCTTCCTGGTGACTGGCAGCCCTGGTGGCAGCCGCATCATCACCACGACCCTGCAAACGATCCTGAATGTCATTGACCATGACATGAATGTCGCCGAAGCCACCATTTCGCCGCGTATCCATCAGCAATGGATGCCAGACCAGTTGCGTTATGAAAAAGGAATCAGCATCGATACCCTGCGCCTGCTGGAACAAAAAGGCCAGGTCCTGCGCCCGGCAGCGACTTTGGGCAAGACCCAGACCATACAAGTTTATCCTCAAGGATTTGCCGGCTATTCTGATCCACGCAATCCGGATGGCAGTGCGGTCGGGTTTTAAGCTGTAGGCATTACACCTCAGGCTTCCGTGATGACGATATCCATAGGGATATCATGGGTGTCAGCAGCAAAATCCGCCTGCGTGCATTGATAGGCTATGCCTATGGTGAGCGGGCGCGGTGTTTTTTCCAGGGTGCGGTCGTAATACCCGCCGCCATAACCCAGGCGGTACTTGCCGGTATTAAAGCCGACACAGGGTATCAATAGCGCTGCCGGCTGTATAAACTGAGTACGCTGGGCTGGTACTGGTATGCCATATTCATCCGCCAGCATGGGGTCACCCGGCCGCCAGGCCAGGAATTGCAAGGGCTGCTGTCTGGCAAGCACCAGTGGTAACGCCAGTTGCAGACCGGTCTCTGACAGGACTGCATACGCTGCCTGCAAATCAGGCTCACCCCGTATCGGCCAGTACACAGCCAGGCTGGTGATCTGTTGCTGTTGACAGCATTGCAGCAACTTTTCGGCCAGTTGCCTGTCCCATTGTTGTCGGATGTTAACTGCAATATCCCGACGTTTTTGCAGTAAACTTTTCCGCAAGTCGTGACGACTGCGTGCGGCTTCTGTGTACATCGGATGTGCGCTGGCCTTGGGCTGTGTCATACTGTTAGAAATGTAATCAAAAACTGTCTAAAGATGCCTGTGAAAAAAAGTTTAGCTGGACTTGGCCTGATGATCTTAGCAGGTTTCGGCGCATCCACTGTCGCCAGCGCTGCTGCGGCAAAAAAAGGCATGATCGATGATGATGACCGCTTCATGGCCTTGCGTGACGCCGCCTTCCATGATGACTCCGGCAATGCAGAACAGCATGCCGCGGCACTCAAAAATTACGAAATCCCCTCTTATATTGATTATTATCGCCTGCGCGCACGGCTGGTGAAAACCACGAATACCGAATTTCGTGAATTTCTGAGCAAGTATGAAGGCAGCGCCATCGCCGACCGCCTGCGCAATGACTGGTTATTGATGCTGGGCAAACGCGGCGAATGGGAAACCTTTGATCAGCAATATCCTTTATTCGTGGTGGCAGATGACAATCAGTTACGTTGCTACGCCGTGCTGTCCAGGGCCATCAAACAGCAAAAGGTCGCCAGTGAAGCACGCAATTTGCTGAATTCGCCACGCGACTACGGCGATGGCTGCTACAACATGGTGACTTACCTGGCAGGCAATGGACAATTCAGCAATAACGACTTGTGGACACAAGTCCGCATGGCTGGCGAAAACGGCGCATTGCCGTTGGCGCAGCGTCTGGGCAAATTGCTGAACGTGCCGGAAAAACAGATGGCCGATGCCATCGACAAACCAGCTGTTGTCACAAAAAAAGCTCCCGAAGCCGGCCACACTGCCCATGAACTCTACCTGATCGCCCTGGGCCGTCTGGCCAAGACCGATCATGAACAGGCAGCCAGCATACTCAGTCGCTATGCCAGCCAGTTCAACGATGCAGAAAAATCCACGGGCTGGGCACAAATTGCCCTGCAAGCCGCGCTGAAGCTGGAACCGGATGCACGGGGCTACTGGCAACGTGCCGATACCGCCCCGCTGTCGCAGGAAGCCTATCAATGGCGGGTACGTACTGCCTTGCGCGAAGGCGACTGGAAACTGGTCAAAACCGGCATCACCAGCATGCCGCCAGCCTTGAAGGCTGATCCAGCATGGGTATACTGGTATGGTCGCGCCCTGAAAGCCGAAGGCAAGAATGAAGAGGCGCGTGTGCAATTTGCCAGCATCGCTGATCAGTTGCATTTCTATGGACAACTTGCGCTGGAAGAACTGGGCCAGAAAATCGGTGTCCCGGTTACTGTCAAACCAGTAACGCCGGAAGAACTGGCACCGATGGAAAAAAATCCCAACCTGCAAAGAGCCCTGAAGTTCTATGCCATGAACCTGCGCTTTGAAGGTACGCGTGAATGGAACTGGGAATTACGCAAGATGAGCGAACGCCAGCATCTGGCCGCCGCCGAACTGGCCCGCCAGAACAACTTGCTGGACCGCATGGTCAACACGTCGGACCGCACCAAGGGCGAGCTCGATTTCAGCCAGCGCTACCCTACGCCTTTCAACGAAAGCATGTACAAAACCACCCAGGCACTGGGGCTGGACATGGCCTGGGTATATGGCTTGATACGCCAGGAGTCGCGCTTCATCATGAATGCCAAATCCCACGTGGGTGCATCTGGCCTGATGCAGTTGATGCCAGCTACCGCGCGCTATGTCGCCAAGAAAATTGGCCTGGGCAAATTTGTGCCGGAACAAGTCAATGATGTGGACACCAATATTGCCCTGGGTACCAATTACCTCAATATGGTGCTGACCGATCTTGGCGGCTCACAGGCGCTGGCGTCAGCCGCCTATAATGCCGGCCCTGGCCGCCCCAGAGCCTGGCGGGCAAAACTGAGTCGCCCGGTGGAAGGTGCGATTTTTGCAGAAACCATTCCCTTCAATGAAACCCGTAGTTATGTGAAGAATGTGTTGTCGAATGCCACCTACTATGCTGCCCTGTTCGAGAAAAAACCCCAGTCCCTGAAAAGCCGTCTGGGCGTTGTGATACCAAAGGGCATGACGGCTGCTGATGCGGATCTTCCTACCAATTTTTAAGTGTAAAAACTCATGCAAGATACTGAAATGCAACCTGCACTGGCAGCCATGCTGGGCCAAGAACGCGCCGGCTTGCGACTGATCATCGGCAATAAGAATTATTCATCCTGGTCCATGCGTCCCTGGGTGGCGATGAAGGCTTTTGGCATTCCGTTTGAAGAAGTCCGCATCGTGCTGAACCAGCCCGATACCACCAATCGCATCGCCGAATATTCAGCCGCTGGCCGCGTGCCGGTCTTGCTGGCGGGCGAGATCACCGTCTGGGATTCGCTGGCGATTTGCGAATACCTGGCCGAACAGTTTTCCATACTCAACCTGTGGCCGGAAGATGTGGCAGCGCGCGCAACGGCACGCAGTATCTGTGCAGAAATGCATTCTGGCTTTTCTTCCCTGCGTACCGACATGCCCATGGATATTCGCGCCTCACTGCCTGGCAAGGGCCGTAGCATAGGCTCGCAGGCCGACATAGGCCGCGTCAGCGAAATCTGGGAAGACTGCCTGGCCCTGTACGGCGCGCACGAGTTCCTGTTCGGTGCCTTTTCCATCGCCGATGCCTTCTATGCGCCAGTGGTCATGCGTTTCCGCACCTATGGTGTATCACTGGCCCCTGCCTTGCAGGCTTATGCCGAACGCGTACTGGCCCATCCCGCCGTCGCCCAGTGGGTCAGGGAAGCACTGCTGGAAACCGAAGGCCTGCCCGGACATAATGGCAGCCCGGAAGCCTGAAGCAGCGACATGAAGACCTATATCGTCGGCGGTGCCGTGCGTGATGCCCTGCTGGGCTTGCCTGTGCAGGACCGCGATTTCGTGGTGGTCGGTGCTTCACCAGAAGAGATGTTGGCCAAGGGCTATCTGCCGGTGGGCAAAGACTTCCCGGTATTTTTGCATCCGCAAACCCATGATGAATATGCGCTGGCACGTACCGAGCGCAAAACTGCTGCCGGGTACAAGGGCTTTGTATTTCATACCGATGCCGATGTCACGCTGGAAGAAGACCTGATACGTCGCGACCTGACCATCAATGCCATGGCACAGGATGACACTGGCAATATCATCGACCCTTATGGTGGTCTGCGCGATTTACAGGACAGGGTATTTCGCCACGTGTCGCTGGCATTTTGCGAAGACCCGGTGCGCATCTTGCGCCTGGCCCGCTTTGCCGCCCGCTTTGCCATACCGCCACAGGATTTCAGCGTGGCAGAAGAAACCACCGCGCTCATGCAACGCATGGTAGCCGCCGGCGAAGTGGATGCACTGGTGGCAGAACGCGTTTGGCAAGAACTGTCCCGCGGTCTGATGGAAACCCGGCCTTCCCGCATGTTTGCCGTGCTGCGCAGTTGCGGTGCCCTGCAAAGATTATTGCCTGAATTGAATGAGCTGTTTGAAGCAGACTCAGGCAATGAGCATGGCCAGCATCTGATGCAGATACTGGATGCCACCGCACAGCGCAATACCTCGCTGAGCACCCGGTTTGCCGTGTTGCTGCATGATCTGGTGATAGCGTCGACAGAAAGCAATGCCCTGCCCCTTGAAAAACTGCGGGTAAAACTGGTGGACGGTATTTGCCAGCGTCTCAAAGTACCGGCAGATTGCCGTGACATGGCTGTCATGCTGGCGCGTGAACATGTACACATCAAAGATGCCACATCGCTGTCAGCCGCTGACACCGTTGATTTACTGACACGCTGCGACGCCCTGCGCAAGCCGGAACGTTTTCTTGAGATGCTCAGTGCCTGTGCCTGCCTGACTCTTGAAGAGTTGGCAACAGACACGGTCTTCGCCCCGCAATTGCAGTTAAGCCAGGCGCTGGATATCGTGTTGAAAGTGAATGGTGGCGAAATTGCCAGCCTGTATGCCCATCAGCCCCAGCAGATCCCGATAGCTATACGCGCAGGCAGAATAAACGCGCTGGAAGCAGCCGCAAACGCGCAACAATAGAAGTTTTATTCTCAAAGCCCGCACATCGCTGGAATAATCAGGCCAGATCATCTACAATGCATTGTGCAGTGCACAAAAGCTACCCATAAGGAGCTGCCATGAATGCGTCAGATATGTTTCCTGAAGATCCAAAACACTTGCTGGACGCCAGCAAAAAAACTTCCAAATCTACCGTTTTCGTCAAGGAATTGTCGGAAAAGGACAGGCATCGCATCCTGCGTCATTTTCTTGGACTGGAAGAAAGTGATCGCCTCTTGCGCTTCGGTACTTACCTGCCGGACGCGATGATAGAAAAATACGTGGACGGCATCGATTTTTCGCGCGACAAAGTATTTGGTGTCATCAGCCACCACTTCCGCATTGTCGGTGTTGGCCATCTGGCCTATGCACCACGCGCCGAGAATGATGACGTCACTGACAAAGACAAGGTCGCCGAATTTGGTGTGTCCGTCTCCCAAATTGCGCGTGGCAAGGGCATAGGTTCCAAGCTGTTTGAACGTGGTGCCATCCACTGCCGCAATGATGATGTCGATACCCTGTACATGCATTGCCTGTCATCCAACCAGACCATGATACACATCGCCAAAAAAGCCGGCATGGAAATCCACCGCGAATATGGCGAAGCCGACGCCTACCTGAAAATCCTGCCCGCTGACGCCGTCAGCGTCCTCAAAGAAGCCATGCAGGAACAGGTCGCCGCCATCGATTACACCATCAAGGCCAATACCCGCGCAGCCGCCAAATGGCTCAGTCATTTGCCGGGGATGAAGGATAGTTCGAAATAAAACATGCTTATCCAGATGGCCTTTGGATCGCGCTTATGCAAAGGCCGGGATAAGCAATGTTCTTTCATCTTGTATTTAGAGACTGTTTCAAAATTAACCCGACGTTGTTGCGTTGCCTTGTCGTGCTGACGTGCTGACGTACTGACTGCGACAACGATGCCTAACCACTTTCATCTTGCAACAGCCCCTTAGAAAACCTTATACATAAATAGGTATCCTGGATCGCAAAGATTGAAATTGAAAAGACCTCGATTCCCTCTTTATATTTAATTATGTCGCTTCATAGTACCCATCATCACTCCAGTTATTAAAGAGCAAATAAGCACCAATTATCGTACCGACAGGGAATGCAAACAACATAAGCAGAGCAATTAAAGTTGATAACATTCGTGCCCAAGGCTTTTTATTGGATGCGCCTACAGAAGTTGCATAATGCAAAACTGTCAGGCCTAAAAAAAGCAAAGCAACGCCTATCAAGCCACCACTCGGCAGCCCTGAATGAGGGTAAAGCAAGAATCCAAATACAGCCAATAAGAGGCCATACAAAATAGCTAAAACGCGATGTGTTCTTGCGACTTTTTCATGTTTTTCCATAACTTCCAATTCCCTCATTAAATAATTGTTCGATTGAACTCTATTTTTGGTTGTCAAATTTTAAATAATACTGCGTAAATGTTAACTATTTTTGTCTAGGCAGTAAACAGAAATTCAGATAAGCGGCTGATAATTCCAGGGTTAACTGTTGTGGTCTTTAATTTCATTGGCATACGCATTTTTAACAATTCCTGCAATCAGCCACTGATTACTACAGGCAACGCCGTCGTATCCTTAATCTGCTGCAAGGAAAAACTCGATTTGACATCCAGCACAGCAGGATGGCGCAATAATGTTTCCATCATGAAGCGTGAAAAATGGTTCATGTCTTCCACATGCACCCGCAACAGATAATCCATTTCCCCCGTCATGGCATAACAGGCCACCACTTCCGGCCACTGCGCGACGGAGACAGAAAAGTCTTCACGCGGTGAACGCGAACCGCTCTTACCGGGGTTGTCACTGTGCTTTTCCAACCGCACGTTGACATAAGCCAGCAAACCCAGGCCTATCTTGGCCGGTTCCAGCAGGGCTACATACTTGCGTATGACGCCACTGTCTTCCAGCCGCTTGATGCGGCGCAGACAAGGTGAAGGCGACAGATTCACCCGTTCTGCCACCTCTTGATTGGTCAGCCTGCCATCGGCCTGCAAAATTGCCAGGATTTTTCGGTCAATTTTATCCAGTTCAATTTCCATCATAATCTGCCATTAATTAAATGATTTAAGCAATATTATTGCTCAAATCGTGAAGTCTTTGGGGTATTTGGCAATTATATGGCGCGTTTAGCGGACTATACTGATAGCTTGAGCTACATCAAAGCCTGCCTTGAAAGCAGTCAGATGCAGCGGACACTGATGATGACACTAAGGAGACAGGCATGACTTTCCAGACTTGGGACAACCCTATGGGTACCGATGGCTTTGAGTTTATCGAATACGCAGCACCCGATCCCAAAGCACTCGGCGACTTGTTCGTCACCATGGGTTTCAGCGCGATTGCCAAACACCGCACCAAGGATGTGACGCTGTACCGCCAAGGCGGTGTGAACTTCATCATCAATGCAGAACCTGATTCTTTCGCACAAAAATTTGCCCGCAAACATGGCCAATCCGTTTGCGCTTTCGCTTTCCGCGTCAAGGATGCGAATGCCGCCTACAAGCGTGCACTGGATCTGGGTGCCTGGGGCTTCGACAATAAAACCGGCCCTATGGAATTGAATATTCCTGCCATCAAGGGCATAGGCGATGCACTGATTTATTTTGTCGACCGCTGGCACGGCAAAGATGGTGCAGAACCTGGTGCCATCGGCAATATCAGCATTTATGATGCCGACTTCGTGGCGATTCCCGGTGTAGATTCCAACCCAGTTGGCAAAGGCCTGACTTATATCGATCACCTGACCCACAATGTGCATCGTGGCCGCATGAAGGAATGGGCAGATTTCTATGAAAGCCTGTTCAACTTCCGCGAAATCCGTTACTTCGATATCGCTGGCAAACACACAGGCCTGAAATCCAAAGCCATGACTTCACCTTGCGGCAAAATCCGTATCCCGATCAATGAATCCTCGGATGATAAATCCCAGATCGCCGAATACCTGGACCTGTACCACGGCGAAGGTGTGCAACACATCGCCATGGGCACGGACAATATCTATGACACCGTTGGTGACATGAAAGGCAATGGCGTGGTGTTCCAGGACACCATAGAAACCTACTATGACCTGGTTGACCGTCGCCTGCCTGGCCATGGTGAAAACCTGGACGAATTGCGCAGGTTGCGCATACTCGTCGATGGCAAGAGCACAGAAACATCACGTGAATTGCTGTTACAGATTTTCACGACCACAGTGATTGGCCCTATCTTCTTTGAAATCATCCAGCGCAAAGGCGACCAGGGTTTTGGCGAGGGTAATTTCCGCGCCCTGTTTGAATCGATAGAACTGGATCAGATCTGTCGTGGCGTCATCAAAGACGAAACAACTGTCTGATTTTTCGCCAAACCTGAATGGAGATAAAAAAAGGCTGATCGTCATTATTGATGTCAGCCTTTTTTCTAAAATATGATGGACACCACCGTTACCAACGAAGATTTTCTCGCCACCGTTGCCGAGAAATCGAATGGTGCCGCCCTGCGTGGCAACTATGAAAAAGCCGACGAACATTACGTCGTCGAACAAGACTGGGCCGCCTATACCGAAGCAGAACATGCCCTGTGGCGTAAGCTGTACCAGCGTCAGATGGAGCTTTTGCCCGGCCGCGCCTGTGATGAATTTATCGCAGCACTGCATAAGATGGATGCGGCAGACGGTATCCCGCGCTTTGACCGTACTTCTGAAGAACTCTTTGCTGCCACTGGCTGGCGCATCGTCGCCGTACCTGGTCTGATCCCGGAACTGACTTTCTTTGAACACCTGGCCAATCGCCGCTTCCCTGTCACCGTATGGCTGCGCAAACCGGAAGAATTCAATTACATTGTTGAACCCGATGTCTTCCATGATTATTTCGGCCACGTACCCATGCTGTTCAATCCGGTATTTGCCGATTACATGCAGTTATATGGCAAGGGCGGACTAAAGGCGATGAAACTCGGCGGCCTGGATTATCTGGCACGCCTGTACTGGTACACGGTGGAATTTGGCCTGATCAGGACCGACCAGGGTTTGCGCATCTATGGTGCAGGCATACTGTCGTCTGGTGGCGAAGTTGAATATTGCCTGAAGCCCGGAACAACTTCACGCCATATCCATCTCGACATACAGCGCTGCCTGCAAACCCTGTACAAGATAGACAGCTATCAGGAAACCTATTTTGTCATCGACGATTTCCAGCAACTATTTGATGGTACAGCACCAGACTTCACACCGTATTATGAGAGGCTGAAACAGCTCGATGCCTTGCCAGCCAATACCTTGTTGCCGGGCGAAGTTGAGTTGCTGCCATAGGTCTGCATTGAGATTGAAAACTGAAATGGGGGCATCAAAAGTGATGCTCCCATTTTTATTTTTGCGCAGTGACGGTATTTGATACGCGCGTCCATACCTGGCTACGGCCATTTTCTGGCTTGTCCTTGTATGCTGTGACTTCCAGCTCAGTCGGGCTCAGCATGCGCATCTGGCACGCATAGGTCTGGCCATCGGCGCGATTGAAAATCGTGCCTGACCAGGTGGCGGCTCCGCTCGCCGTAAAGCCCTCCATAATGGTCTTACCCAATACAGGTATCGCGGATGCAGACGTTGCGGTACTGCCCATCGCCGTCATGTTGCTCAAATTCGCCGCATCGTTGATTTTGCTGACTTTGCCGCACACAGACTGACCACAATTGCCGATTTGCACTTCCAGGCTACCGCTCTGGGTCAGCCAGGTACCAGCGAATGCGTCTGGCTTATTTGCCTGGTTATTGGCGAGCTTGTTGGCCTGAATTTCCGCTTCCACAGGTGCCAGGTAGTAATCAGACAAACCGGCCTGCTGGGCCTGGGCAGACCAGGCACTCATCAATACGGTGGCAAAAGTGGTGATAACGATCATTTGCTTTTTCATGTCAGTTCTCCTTGAGTTGTCGAGGTGATGAATTCATCACGGCAACGTCATTAGACAGTCGCAAGGTATCTGGCAGATGTCAGGAAATGCCTTATTTGCATCTGACTATGTGTCAACAGCACTCAGATACACTGGGATACAAAAGATTTTGTCTCTGCCGCTATTTAAGCTATAAAGCACTATGGAATGAACCATCAAGAATGAGCGCCAAGCCCAGCACATGGAAAACACTGAATCCCCGGATCACATCATCATCGTTGATGATGATGCAGAAATACGCGAACTGACTGCCCTGTACCTGCGCAAGAATGGCAACAAGGTCAGCACGGCAGCGGGTGGCAAGCAAATGCGCGCCTTGCTCGAAGGCAGCGCCATTGACCTCATCGTGCTCGATATCATGATGCCGGGCGAAGATGGTCTTAGCCTGTGCCGCGAATTGCGCTCAGGTCCGCACAAAGTCATCCCCCTGTTTTTTCTGACTGCACGCGCAGAAGAGACTGACCGTATAGTCGGCCTGGAAATGGGTGCCGACGATTACCTGACCAAGCCTTTCGCTGCACGGGAATTGCTGGCCCGCATCAAGGCGGTCTTGCGTCGCACACGCATGCTGCCGCCCAAGCTTCGCGAACAAAAACCACCCGCCATGCTCAATTTTGGTGACTGGCAACTTGATACCCTGGCACGCCATCTGCTGGACAGCGAAGGTATTATGGTCACGCTAAGCGGTGCCGAATACCGCCTGTTGCAAGTCTTTGTTGAACACCCGCAACGCGTGTTGAATCGTGACCAGTTGCTGAACCTGACCCAGGGTCGTGACGCTGATTTATTCGAGCGCTCTATCGATTTACTGGTCAGCCGCCTGCGCCAGCATTTGCGCGATGATGCCCGTGAACCACGCTATATCAAGACCGTGCGCAGCGAAGGCTATGTATTTTGCGCACAGGTCACGGCACAAGGGGAAAGCTGATGCACATCATAGAAAGCCCGCACTGGCCGCACACCCTGTTTGGCCGCCTGTGTCTGATTTTGCTGAGTGCCCTGCTGATGGCTTATTCACTCTCGTTTGCCTCGTCGCAATGGGACAAGATGCAGGTCAGGAAAAATCATATGGTCTATTCGGTAGGCAAGGATGTCGCCAATGCCATTTCCTTTCTTGACCGTCTGCCAGTCAGCGAACGTCAGTCCTGGCTGGACAAACTGGCCCGCAACAACTACGTATATACCTTGCAAGCCGCACCCGCGGATGCCACGGACAGCATAGACGTGGACATTGCCAACGAGGCGATAGAGGCCATAAAAAATAATCTGGAGCATCCGGCAAGAATCAGGATCAGCGTACGCACTGAGAACGATAAAAAAATCCTGCAATTGCATCTGGCCTTGAGTGACGGTGCACCAATCACCGTCCGCCTGACTGCGACACCGTACACCATACAATGGAGCATGTTCTCGCTGCTCTGCGTGCAGCTTGCCATCCTCATGCTGGCAGCCTGGCTGGCAGTCAGGACAGCGACACGCCCACTGGCCATGCTGGCTGCAGCCGCCGATGCCATGGTAAAACCAGGTGCCAGGCCACAGTTCCCTGCCCGTGCACCGCGAGAAGTATTCCGTGCAGCTACCGCCTTCCAGAACATGCAAGAACGCATAGACACTTATCTGGCTGAGCGCATGCAAATCCTGGCCTCCATCACCCACGACCTGCAAACCCCCATCACCCGCCTGCGCCTGCGCACCGAACTCATGGACGACGACAGCCAGCGCGATAAAATACAAGCCGACCTGCATGCCATGCAAAAACTGGTAGAGCAAGGTCTGGCCTATGCCAAGGTACAAAATCAATTACAAACGAATCAGGAAGCAAGCAGCAAAATCAATCTTGATGCCCTGGCTGGCAGCCTGGTGCAAGACTATTGCGACACCGGCCAACAGGTCAGCCTGCATGGGCATAGCAGTCAGACTCTACAAACCCGCCCTCTGGCCCTGTCCCGCCTGCTCGGCAACCTCGTCGACAATGCCCTGAAGTTTGGCAGCGAAGTGGAAGTTACCCTGAACAGCGACCAGCAACATGCCGTCATCACCGTACAGGACAGAGGCCCCGGCATCCCCGAAGAGCTATGGAACGCCGTGATGCAACCCTTTGTGCGACTCGAATCCTCCCGCAACCGCGACACCGGCGGCGCCGGCCTTGGCCTGGCCATCGTCGCCCAACTGGCGATACAACTGCATGCCGAAATACGATTTACCAATCGTGAGGGTGGCGGTTTGGCGGTGAGCGTGCGGCTGCCTGTGCAGGCTGGAGTGGATTAAATCGGTTGAACGATTGACTGAAAAATATGCATTGCTGCCGCGGTGACGTTGCTGTTGCTGTTGCTGTTGCTGGTTTTGCCCTTGATTTTCAACCGCTTGGGACGCTGCAATTTGTGCGTCACAGAAAATGGATCAGAAAGCTTCGTGTCTGAGCGAAGCGAGTTTCGAAGCTTTCCCATTTTTTGTGATGCACAAATTGTGCTGGAGCGTAGCGCAAGCACCCAAAGGGCAAGTCTGCGGTCGCCTTTTCTTTGGATACTTTATTTTGGCGA
>NZ_JBMPOX010000020.1:0-114420 GCF_049340445.1 Undibacterium sp. Ji50W
GAATTACCCATTCCTTTTGTTCTGCCGTATAGCGTACTCGTTTCATCTTACTCTGCCTTTCGCTCTCCAACGGGTTAGATTTCTGATGACGCGACATCTATCCTGACATGGAGGGGCTTCGCCAAAAGCAAGTATCCAAAGAAAAGGCGACCGCAGACTCGCTCCCTGCGGGAGTGCCCATTTATGTAGCGCAAAAAATGGGAAGGTCCGCAACTCGCTTCGCTCAAACATCGGACCTTCTTTTTCCATTTTCTGCACTACACAAATGGCTTCGTCCCAAGCGGATTAAGTTCAAAAGCAGAGTCAAAAGCAACGTCAATGCAACCAGTATTTACATTGCTATGTCCTGCACATCAGCGCAGCTAAACCTCACTTACTCAACAACCTCATCCCCCGCTCCAGCCCCTCTATCGTCACTGGAAACATGCGGTTGCTCATGATCTGTTTGATGACGGAGATCGATTGCCGGTATTGCCACAGGCCTTCTGGTTCGGGATTGAGCCAGATGTATTTGGGGAAGGCAGAGGTGAAGCGTTGTAGCCAGGTGGCGCCGGCTTCTTCGTTGTTGTATTCGACCGAGCCGCCAGCCTGCAGGATTTCGTAGGGGCTCATGGTGGCGTCGCCGACGAAGATGACCTTGGTGTCGGGCGTGTATTTGCGCAAGACATCCCAGGTCGGGAATTTTTCTGCATGGCGGCGGCGGTTGTTTTTCCACAGGTGGTCGTAGACGCAGTTGTGGAAATAAAAGAATTCCATGTTCTTGAATTCGGTCTTGGCGGCGGAGAATAATTCTTCGGTCTGGGCGATGTGGTCGTCCATGGTGCCGCCTACGTCCAATAGCATGAGCACTTTGATGTTGTTCTTGCGTTCTGGCTGCATCTTGATGTCGAGGTAGCCGGCGTTATTCGCGGTAGCCTTGATGGTGGCGTCCAGTGCCAATTCTTCTTCTGCACCCTGGCGGGCGAATTTGCGCAGACGGCGCAGAGCGACCTTGATGTTGCGGGTGCCGAGTTCACGTCCGTCGTCATAATCGCGGAAAGAACGCGCTTCCCACACCTTGACGGCGCTGCGGCCACCACCTTTGCCACCGATGCGTATACCTTCGGGGTTGGTGCCGCCATTGCCAAAGGCAGAAGTGCCGCCAGTGCCTATCCACTTGCTGCCGCCTTCGTGGCGTTCCTTTTGTTCTTTGAGTAATTCCTGCAGCCTGTCCATCAGCTTGTCATAGCCAAATTTCTCGATGGCGGCTTTTTGCTCATCGGTCAATTCACGTTCCATGCGCTTTGTCAGCCAGTCCAGCGGGATGTCGGGACGCTTTTCAAAGATGGTGTCTATGCCCTTGAAGTACAGGCCAAAAGCTTTGTCGAACTTGTCATAATGCGCTTCATCCTTGACCATGATGATACGCGACAGGAAATAGAAATCGTCCAGCGACATGCTGACCAGGCCTTTTTCCATGGCTTCCAGCAGCATCAAGAATTCCTTGATGGATACCGGTATCCTGGCGTCTTTCAGGGTAAAGAAAAAATCGATCAGCACTGGTCAGTCTCCCTATTTACTAGTGCAGCACTACACTAGGTTTCATATTTAGTATGCATGTATTGCAAATTCTTTTTCACACCCGGCCATTCAGAATTCAGGATGCTGTATACCACCGTATCACGGATGCGTCCATCCGGCAAAATCATGTGATTGCGCAGGACGGCATCCCGCTTGGCACCCAGGCGCTCTATCGCAGCCTGCGAGCGGCGGTTGAACCAGTCTGTGCGGAACTCGACGGCAATACAGCCAAATTCTTCAAAGGCATGGCCCAGCAACAGCAGCTTGCATTCGGTATTCACCGGGCTGCGTTGCACGCGCTGCGCATACCAAGTGTAACCAATTTCCAGGCGCTTGTTGTTCATGTCCATATTACAGTATCTGGTGGCACCGACAATCTGGCCGCTGGCGTTTTCACGCACGACAAAGGGCAGGGCTTTTTGCTGTTGTTGCATCTCCAGCGCGATATTCAGCCAGTTCTGGGTATTGTCAGGCGTGGGGACAGAGGTAAAAAACAGTTTCCACAACTCGCCATCGGCAGCGGCAGCCTGGATGTCGGCGATATGACCTTGTGTCAGCGGTTCCAGCGTGACATATTTTCCGCGTAGGGTCAGGGGTATGCAATTCATGGCGAAGCTTTCACATATAAAAAGGGTGTGGCAGGTAAACCGGCGAGTAAGCGGTAAAATAGTGTTTAGCAGCTAGTTTTGCACCGTTTACCCCCATGCGCATAGATACAGTCAGGCATTTATTGGGCATGACAGTTGCGAAAATCCTGCTTCCACGCGAAAAACAGGCATGCTTGTGGCAAGATTCGACAGGAATGCTTGCCATTAAAAATAAATCCAGTTATACTGCAAAGCTGTATAGAATTTTTGCGACGTGGCATTTAATCAAATGTTTTGACCTCGTCGCTTTGACCACGTTTAGGAAATCTCATGGCAAATACCGCACAAGCACGCAAACGTGCTCGTCAAGCAGTTAAACTGAATGCACACAACTCCAGTCAGCGTTCCACGCTGCGCACAGCGATCAAAGCTGTTCGTAAAGCAATCGAAGCTGGTGACAAAGCTGCTGCAACTACAATTTTCCAAAGCTCCGTTTCGGTTATCGACCGTATCGCTGACAAGAAAATCATTCACAAAAACAAGGCAGCTCGCCATAAGAGCCGTCTGGCATCTGCTTTGAAAGCACTGGCTTAATTTTTAAGCCTGCTTTTAAGCAAGACCAATAAGCTTTTGCATTGGTAGTCTAGATTACCAAGTCTAGCTTGGCCTGAAGTGAAAAAAAACCGCAATGTCTTGCGGTTTTTTGCTTTGTGCGCTGCCATGTTGTCTAAATTCAGACAATAAAAAAAGGCAGGGGATAAGCCTGCCTTGCTTTTACACTAAAAAGTGTAAAAATTACATCGATGCGGATGCGGAAGCAGATGCTGCTTTTTTATGTTTTTTCGCTTTTTTAGCTGGTTTGGATGCATCAGTAGATGCAGCCGCTGCGGCAGAAGCAGATGCGGATGCCGAAGCTTTGGCTGGTGCAGATGCTTTAGCTGAAGGAGCAGATGCTTGGGCAAAAGCGGCAGAAGCAAACAGACATGCGACCAGAGCGGCGATCAATTTTTTCATTTTAATGTCCTTCATCAAGAGTTGGTTAATAGTGATTCAATTGAATCATGGTAAATAACGCGATCAGTTACCCGGGCGTTGACAGGAATTCTAATTAATTTATATGGTTTCAGGCATTTTTTCTAAAATTCCGTGCAAGTTTTGTTTAAAGTTTAACTTCTAGCCATTCGCCGGGCAATAAAGGGTGGGTTTCCAGTGAATAGCCCCCTATGCTGCTTCTGACCAGACGCAGGGTTGGCAGGCCGACTGCCGCGGTCATACGCCTGACCTGGCGATTTTTCCCTTCTGATAAAGTCATGCTCAACCAACTGGTGGGGATGCTGGCGCGGTCGCGCACGGGTGGTGTGCGTGGCCACAACCATTCGGGTGGATGGATGTGCTTGACGATGCAGGGCTGGGTCACAAAATCACCCAGGTCCAGTGGCTGGCGCAGTTTCTCCAGTGCTTCCCGGCCGGGCGTGCCTTCCACCTGCACCAGATAAGTCTTGGCTTGTTTATGGTCAGGATGGCTGATGCGGTTTTGCAATTGACCGTCATCAGTCAGTAACAACAGTCCTTCACTATCGGCATCGAGCCTGCCAGCAGGATAGATATGGGGAATCTTGACGTAATCAGCCAGGGTAGGGCGGGTGGGGTGTGCAGAGAACTGGCACATCACATTAAAGGGTTTATTGAGCAAAATCAGTTTCATGCCAATATGGTAACCGTAAAATGCCTGAAGCAAAAACCGTCAGCAATCCAGGAAGGATCGTCCGGGTCTGCCGTCATCAACAAAGATGATTTTTATTCACCATAAACCTGCCCACAAGCCACATAAGGACTATGATGGAGATTGCCGAAGGCAGGCTTGCAGCGTGAATCTGGCTGCCTTGATGCCAGCAAAGCTGACAAACTGATGGCATACAGTAAAATAGTAGTGCATAATACGAAATGATGGTCTTGTGTCTTATAGAAGAGTTAATGCAAAAGTCATGCTGTCCTGATCTGCTGGATCAGTCAAATTGACGACCGGCAACATATGGGCATGCAAGACAAATGAAGAGAAAAGCGCGACCCGCTTGATCGCCCAACTACGGAGAAAACGATGTATCAACATATTCAAGTACCTGCTGAAGGTAAACAAATTACCGTCAATGCTGATTTTTCGCTGAATGTTCCTGACAATCCTATCATCCCTTTCATTGAAGGTGATGGCACTGGTGTTGATATCAGCCCGGTCATGATCAAGGTCGTTGATGCGGCCGTAGCGAAAGCCTATGCAGGCAAGCGCAAAATCAGCTGGATGGAAATCTATGCCGGTGAAAAATCCACTAAAGTCTATGGCCCTGATGTTTGGCTGCCAGAAGAAACACTGAAAGTCTTGAAAGACTACGTTGTTTCCATCAAAGGCCCACTGACTACGCCAGTTGGCGGCGGCATCCGTTCTTTGAACGTGGCCCTGCGTCAAGAACTGGACCTGTACGTCTGTCTGCGCCCAGTGCGTTATTTCAAAGGCGTGCCTTCCCCAGTGCGTGAGCCAGAAAAAACAGATATGGTCATCTTCCGTGAAAACTCTGAAGATATCTATGCTGGTATTGAATTCGCTGAAGGTTCTGACCAGGTTAAAAAACTGATCAAGTTCCTGACCGAAGAAATGGGCGTCAAGAAAATCCGTTTCCCTGAAACTTCTGGTATCGGCGTCAAGCCAGTATCCCGTGAAGGCACAGAACGTCTGGTACGCAAAGCGATTCAGTACGCTATCGACAATGACAAGCCATCCGTGACTATCGTCCACAAAGGCAACATCATGAAGTACACCGAAGGTGGCTTCCGTGACTGGGCTTATGCTTTGGCACAAAAAGAATTCGGCGCAGAACTGATCGATGGCGGCCCATGGTGCAAATTCAAGAATCCTAAAACAGGCAAAGAAATCACTGTCAAGGATTCCATCGCTGACGCCTTCCTGCAACAAATCCTGTTGCGTCCGGCAGAATACAGTGTGATCGCTACACTGAACCTGAACGGTGACTATATCTCTGATGCGCTGGCAGCCCAGGTTGGTGGTATCGGTATTGCTCCAGGCGCTAACCTGTCTGACTCTATCGCCATGTTTGAAGCAACCCACGGTACAGCACCTAAGTACGCCGGTAAAGATTATGTGAACCCAGGTTCCCTGATCTTGTCCGCAGAAATGATGTTGCGCCACATGGGTTGGCTGGAAGCCGCCGATCTGTTGATCAGCGCTACAGAAAAAGCCATCACAGCCAAGAAAGTCACTTATGACTTCGCCCGTCTGATGGAAGGCGCGACCCAAGTGTCTTGCTCCGGTTTCGGCGATGTCATGATCGAAAACATGTAAATTCCAATATTGTGATACGGCTTGCAGCAAGCCGTATCACCTGTAAGGAAAGCAATAAAAAGCCCTTTGTCGCAAGACAGAGGGCTTTTTGCTGGTTGCGAGTTTTTAGCATGAAAATAAATCAATCTGATAAAATTATCCCGACAAACAAATCTCGAAGTTGGTTTTCAGAGCAGGCATAGATTGTTGGATCATGGCTTCGGGACTCCGGCACGACCATACTGGTCTGTGTTTTCATGGCTGTTGATCATCATAATCCGCAATAATGCCACTCGCTTTTCTTGATTGTATTTTCAAGCCAGTGAACCATTCCTTGCATACTTATGACGCCATACAAAACAAGTAAAAAAGCAACTGAAGCGATATCTCTGACAAGACTATCTTGCAGACTGAATCAACAGTTCAACTACGGCTTTCTCTTTGTCTGTTGTGCAGTTTTTCTGGTATTGCTATGCAATGGCCTGGTGCATGCAGCCCAAACGGATAATCCTGGCACAGGCAAATCACAAGATCCGCAACGCTTTGAAAAGAACCTGACGCGCGGCGAGGCTGTTCCGGCCTGGGTTGAGCAAGACCAGGGAAAACAGGTCGCGGATGCCAGCATCACAGCACCACTGGTGATTCGCCTGTCCGACGTCCAGGTATATGTCGACAAGCAGCCTGGCACTTACATCCATCGCATGACGCAGGTGAATGAAGCGTCCATGCTGACCCAGGTGGGCAGGATAGAAATCCCTTTCCACCCCGAATACCAGCGAGTCGGCCTGCACAGCGTGCGGGTATTGCGCGGTGCCACCGTGTTTGACAAGACCACGACGGCCGACATCCGCTATCTGCAAATGGAGAGTGATCTCGATTCTGGCATCTTCACCGGTTCTGTCACTGCCTCTATCGTGATCGACGATATACGGGTGGGTGATATTGTTGATATAGCCTATACAACGACGGGGCAGAATCCTGTCTTTGACGGGAACTTCTTTCAAACCATGTTGTGGGATAACAGTTTTCCCACCTTGCGCAAGCGTGTGCGCCTGAGTTCGCCTATCAGCAGACCGATCAATTACCGGGTGATAGGACAGGGTAACGGCGCTATCCAGACCAGGGAAGAACAAGTCGCTGGTCGCAAAATCATGAGCTTTTCTGCCGGCCCCATGAAAGCGATCGAGTATGAACCGTATGTTCCGAGCGACGTACTCCAGTTCCGGGCGATACAGTTTTCAGAATTTTCACAATGGCAGCAAGTGAGTCAATGGGCGCAAAACCTGTTTGATGTGAGCAACACCAGTGCCGATGTCGAAAAAGTCGTTGCCGGTTTGCGTGGTGCGGCCAATTCCGATGAAACGGTGCAGCAAGCCCTGGCCTACGTACAAAACGAGATACGCTATCTGTCGATTTCCATCGGTGAAAATTCGCACAAACCTTTCCCTCCGGACGTGGTTTTGTCGCGTCGTTATGGTGACTGCAAAGATAAATCCCTGTTGCTGGTGACCATTTTGCGCAAGCTGGGTATAGAGGCGTCACCCGTATTGATTTCTGCCACCAATCCAAGACTGGCCGGAAAAATGCTGCCCACACCGATGGCCTTTGATCATGCAATAGTCCGGGCCAGGGTGAATGGCAAGACCTACTATCTGGACCCGACCCGGGCGGCTCAGTATGGCCCCCTGACCAATATGGGCCAGGTACATGAAGGGGCGGAAGTGCTGGTGATTCAAAAAGAGACGCGCGATCTGGCTACCGTCCCGAAAAAAGATGAAGGCACACAGACCATCAACGGCAGGGTAGAGAAAATCCGCTTGCAGAAATTGGACGGACTGGCAGATTTCCAGCTTATCCACCAATACTCTGGGGTTGAGGCAGAACAGGTGCGTCACTACCTGGCCAGCCAGACCAGGGAACAGGTCAAGAACGGGTATATTGCTTCCGTTTTGCGGCGCTATCCGAATGCCGAACTGCGATCCGGACCAACGGTGACAGACAATCGCCAGGCCAATACCCTGAACATAGAGTTGAATTTCCAGATCCCCGGCATGCTGGAAAAGACAGCTGCTGGATGGCAATTGCGTTATCAGGCATCGAATATGCGTGAGCGTTTTGTCTTGCCAGAAAACCCCAAGCGCACCCAGCCACTGGTGGTGGCTGGCCTTACGCCATTGATTCGGTATGAACTGGAAATCAACCTGCCTGAAGAAATCAATGCGAATTACACGCCATCGACTTCAAAGATAGACAACCCGGCATTCCAGGCCAGCGAGGTGTTGACGTTTAAAGGGAATGTGTTCCGGGCTTCGGTAGAACTGCGCACCTTGAGAGACCGGGTAGCGCCGCAGGAAGTGGTCGAGTATATGGCAGATACGCGCAAATTCGGCGCGATGATGGAAGGCGCGGCGAACGTACGCAAGACAGATGTGCGGGAGGCCGCCGACCGCAAGCCCGTCGCCGACCTGCCGCTGAAACAAAAAATAAGCGAGCAACTGGAAGAAAACATCCGCAGCAAGACCCGGCTCATCAATGAGGCGCGCGCCAACAGCAGCAATGCTGGCATCGCTTTATGTGAGCGCGGCTTGTCCTATGCCCGCATGGGAAGAAAATCTGAAGCCAATGCCGATTTGCAGGCCTTGCAAAAAGAAGCACTGGATGCCCAGGTGTTGTTACGCTGCCGTGCAAAAATTTATTTTGCGATTGGTGATTTCAAGAATAGTGAAAGCGATGCCGGGCGTTTGCTGGCGCAAGCCCCTGCCGATGGTGATGTTCATATGCTGAGGGGCATGTCTCTGTTCGCGCTGGCAAAATGGCGTGAAGCAGCTGACAGTTTTGCCTTGAGCTTTGATCAAAGCAATACCAGTCACGCCAAATTACGCGCCAATATCCTGCGTCAGTTGGCGCTGAAACGTCAAAATCCGCAAGCTACGCTGGCAAGCACGATAGACAGTGGTGACGACTGGCTCTATGACATGCTGGCAGCGACCAATACCGGCGGAAAATCAGAAGACCAGGTATTGCATCAGGTGCATAAGCGCACTGGAGATGAGTTGGACGCCGCCCTGGCAGAAGCTTATTTCTATATTGCGCAACTAAATATCATCAACGGCAACAAGATCAAGGCCATGGTGTATATGCAGCGTTCTGTTGAAAAAGGAATATTGACGGCTGAATACAGACCCTTGGCGGAGCTTGAAGCAGAGCGACTGAAGAAAAATAAGTAAAGTAATAAAAATATTTAGTACGGCCAGGAGCTGCAACGCTTTGGGGCGGTTTTGCGTCAGTCCTAAAAAAATCAAAAATTATAAAATGAATGAGGGAATGAAAATGTCTGTATGGCGATTATTAATAATGCTGTTTTTGTCTTGTTTGTCTTGCCTTGCTTCGTTTGCTGAAGCGGCGGTGATACCCATCACCACTCCGGCCCGCGTCGAGGATGTGCAGCAAATTGTGCGTATGTTTGGTTTAGACCAGGGGATACAGAATTCCATCCGGCGTGAAGTGGAAACCAATAACAGAGCAAAGCCTGAGACGTATATGGACCAGGAAATTTTCATGCGGCCTTTTACCGTCGATGCCATTAATCTGCATACCTCCACCGTGCTTGCCAAGTATTTGTCGTCTGACTATGCGCAAAAGCTGTTGAAGGAATTACCCAAGCCGATAGGCAGGATTTCTACTCGACTGTGGCAAATCCAGACGAATCAAAACCTGGATGCCGCGAAAGCTGAATTCAATAAATTGCCCATCGCCGACCGCAAGGCCCTGAATGAATTTCGTGCGACACCCACTGTCCTGAGCATAATCAATGCATTGAGAAACAGTCAGAATGAACGTGAGGAAGAGTTGGGTAACTGGTCCAAGAATGAAATGCAGGCCCGCATACGCCAGGCCCGCAAATCGATTGCCGAGTTGATGGAAATGAGTCTCAAACTTGAAAAAGATGAGCTGGGCGAAAACGTCAAGTTATCTGAGCGCATTCCGCTGACTGGCCAACGGTTTTTTGACCAGGAGGCACGCCTGACTTTCGACTATCTGCGCGCCAACCTCAAACAGAATATGCAATTTTCTGAAGAGATGAAAGCCATAGACCTTGGCGATGTTTTGCTGCCAGCAAATTTGACCACGCGCGAAGGATTGGAAAAAGGCAATCTTACCTTGTTGGCTGCGGAAAATATGTTCGATAATAATTCAAAGCGCTTTGACAGCTTGCGTGCGACCTATACCGACGCGGTAGAAAGAATCGTCATGACGCCGCAGCAAAGGCAGGAAATTGTGGCTGACAATAAAAAGACCATGGAAGACATCCTTGATCGCCGGATACGCCGCAATGAATATTTGCGGTCGTTTCTGGAATTGAAAAAGCAGGTGCTAGCCTTGTGTGAAAGTCGCTTTGGCAAAATCAAACTCGAAGCTGGTAGCCTGATGTTCGACACTGAACAGGATCTGAACCAATATAACGGCCTGGTCAGGCAGATCAATACCGCAAGACAAGGCTTGCTCGATGTAGAAAAAGAAGGGGTGGACGATAGAACCCGTGCACTCGAAGCATACAAAAAGAAATAAGCTGAACAACCGACCTGCGGGTCGGTTTGTTTATTGCAGGACTTAGGCAATCACATTATTCAAGGCATACCGTATCAAATCCGCCTGTCCCTCGATATTGAGCTTGCGCTTGATATTCAGTCTGTGGGTTTCCACGGTCCTGACGCTCAGGCCCAGTTCATTGGCGATGTGTTTATTGGATTTGCCGGTGGCAATGCTTTTTAATATGTCTTGTTCCCGCTGGGTCAGTATCTGGCTGTTGTCGGGTGTGCCGCTCTGTTTTTTCAGGCCGGAACTGAAATACGTGCCGCCAGCGATGACCGTGTCGATAGCCTCAATGATTTCCACCGCCGGGGCATCTTTCAGGACATAGGCGCGCGCGCCAGCCTGCATGGACTGGTTCACATATTCTGCCTTTTCATGCATGGACAGCATGATGACGGCAATGTCCGGGTAGTCGGCCTTGAAACGGGCTGTCAGGCTGATGCCATTCCCTGTCCCAAGGTTGATATCCATCAGCACCAGGTTGATCCTGGTAGAGGCGGCAATGGCCAGCGCTTCTTCAGCGTTACCGGCTTCGCCAGCGACGTGGATGGTGGCGATGGTTTCCAGCCGGGCACGCAGGCCATCCCTGACCAGCGGGTGGTCATCCACCAGCAGCAGGTGGACCTGGGTTGGCTGTTGATTGGCGCTGTCTGGCGCAGCTTCTGTCAGCAGTGGCTGGACCGTTTGTTGGTCGGTCATGTGTCTTCTCCGTTCGGAATGCGGGCGATGACGGTGGTGCCGTCATTATTTGATTGTAGTTCCAGGCTGCCGTTGATGGCGGCCAGTCGTTCGCGCATATTGCTGAGGCCTATGCCGCGGTGCGGGTGGTTGGCCACGCCCTTGATGTCGAAGCCGCTGCCGTCATCGGTAATGATGAGGCAGATGCTGCTGCCTTCGCAATTCAGTTGCATATCGACATGGCTGACTTTTTCGGCATGTTTGTGGATATTCGTCAGCGCCTCTTGCGCCACCCGGAACAGCACGGTATTGCTGATTTCACTCAGCGCATGGAAATCACCTTCGGCGTGGAAGCTGACCGGCAGGGACGTGGCGCTTTCAAATTCGTCCGCCAGGTGCCCAAATGCGGCCACCACGCCCAAATCATCGAGCAGGGCAGGGCGGAGGTTGTGGGAAATGCGTCGCACCTCGCTGAGGGCTTCGTTAAGCTGGTCGGTGGCACGCGCGAAGGAAGTCTTGGCGGCATCCGGGTTGCCATTATTCTGGCCCAGCTTGACCTGGCCGGATTCGATCTGCAGCTTGATCGATACCAGCAACTGGCTAAGGCCGTCATGCAGGTCGCGCGACAGGCGGGCCCGTTCATCTTCCTGTGAGCTGACCACGCTTTGCGCCAGCACTTTGAGCTTGGCTTCAGCCAGCCGCGATTCACTGATATTCAGCGCCAGCCCGGACAAGGCAATCAGCAGGGCGCTGATGAGGGCAATGCCGGCGATCCAGGACATGGTGCTTTGTATGTTTTTCGCCACTTGTATGTCAATTTTATTGAGGGCGTTGTCGACATCGTCCAGGTAAATGCCGGTGCCCAGCATCCAGCCCCATTGTTCCAGCATGACCACATAGCCAAGCTTGGGCATGACCTTGTGCATGGATGGCTTTTCCCACATGTAGCGGATGGCACCGCCACCGGATTTGGCCTTGTTGATCAAATCCTGGATGGTGAAATTGCCTTGTGGGTCAGTCATGCCCCATAAATCCTTGCCAACCAGGTCGGGCTGGCGCGGGTGCATCAGGTTTTTGCCCTGCATGTCATAAATGTAAAAATAACCATCGTCGCCAAAATCCAGTGCGGCCAGGATCTTCTTGGCTTCTTCGCGGGTGGCCGGGCTTTGTTGTTTGCTGTTGTAAAGATGGGAAACGGCCGCTGTGCCCAGGGTGACATAATGCTTGAGCTCGGCTTCCTTGCTGGCCAGGTAAGCTTGCTCAACTGTGTTTCTTTGCTGCTTGGCGAGAAAGGTTGCCTGGTAAAACACGGCTAGCGCTATCCCGGCAAAGGACAACAGGAAGGGCGCCACCGCCAGCAGGATGATTTTATACCTGAGTTTCATGAAGCAAATCGGGTTCCGGGTAGCGCTACAATCAAAAGGAGTTCTACTGTAGCCTTGAACCGGATTTAAGGCAAAATGAATGCAGGCGGGCAGCAGGTGAAAAAAAACCCCGCCTGAGCGGGGTTTTTCATAAAGCCAGAATCGGTATTAAGGATTTTGGATGTTGGAAGCTTGCTTGCCTTTAGGGCCTTGCGTGACTTCGAACGTTACTTTTTGACCTTCTTTCAGGGTCTTGAAGCCGTTCATCTGGATTGCGGAAAAGTGGGCGAACAAATCCTCACCGCCGTCATCCGGAGTGATAAAGCCGAAACCTTTGGAATCATTGAACCACTTGACGGTACCTGTTGCCATAATGCATCTTTCAAATAGAAACTAATCACACGAGCCGTAAAAGCAAGAAACCTAGCACTATGCTACCTCCCCCTTGACCTGCTCACTTCATATTGACAATTTAGTACTTATCTTGTCAATAAATATCATTCTTGGCGGAAAAAAAGCTAAAGTCAAGAAACTTTTGGTTACAAATGCACTAGTCACTCAGTACTGTTGTATTTTTACTTAATGACAAGAAAATCCCGTAAATTAAACGGAAATAAATAGATTTTTAAAAGAAACTTGATCTATGGGAATTAATCACCATCTGCGAGAAAAGCCGAAAGCGCGTAACATTTGATCAGGGCGAGAATTAAGCTGGTTTTATTCGCTTATTATTTGTCTCTGGAGTGAATCAACGTACTAGAATATACGTATGGGAAACAAGCAAGAAAACGGTACGATACTGGAACGCCAGGCTCAGAAGCTAAAGCCGCCTTCCATGTACCAGGTGATTTTATTGAATGATGACTACACTCCTATGGAATTTGTGGTGGCCATCGTACAAGAATATTTTAACAAGGATCGTGAGACTGCCATGCAGATCATGCTCAAGGTGCACAGGGATGGCAAAGGGATATGTGGCGTTTATTCCAAGGATATTGCGCTGACCAAAGTGGAACTCGTTTTAACGCACGCCCGTAAGGCAGGACACCCCCTGCAATGTGTGATGGAGGAAGTATGATTGCGCAAGAACTGGAAGTTAGTCTGCATATGGCCTTTGTTGAGGCCAGGCAGGCTCGTTATGAATTCATCACGGTCGAGCATTTATTGCTGGCCTTGCTGGACAACCCTTCCGCAGCGGAAGTCTTGAGGGCTTGCGCTGTCAATATTGACGATTTGCGCAAAACCCTGGGTAATTTCATTACCGACAATACACCTACCGTCCCCGGTACCAGTGAAGTCGATACCCAGCCAACGCTGGGTTTCCAGCGCGTGATCCAACGCGCCATCATGCATGTGCAGTCGGCATCGAATGGCAAGAAAGAGGTCACCGGTGCCAACGTGCTGGTTGCCATCTTTGGCGAAAAAGATTCCCATGCGGTGTATTATTTGCATCAGCAGGGCGTGACACGCCTGGACGTTGTGAACTTCATTTCGCACGGCGTGCGCAAGGACAGTCACAACGAACCGGCCAAATCACCAGAAGGTAACGAAGAAAACGCCGCCGAAGCCCAGGTCAAGGAAAACCCGCTTGACCAGTTCACGCAAAACCTGAACAAGGCTGCCGCCGAAGGCAAGATCGATCCACTGATCGGCCGTGACAGCGAAGTAGAGCGCGTGATCCAGATCCTGTGCCGTCGTCGCAAAAACAACCCGCTGCTGGTGGGCGAGGCCGGTGTTGGTAAAACCGCCATCGCCGAAGGCCTGGCATGGCGCATCACCCAAAGTGATGTACCCGATATTTTGAATAATGCCGTAGTCTATTCACTGGACATGGGTGCCTTGCTGGCGGGTACCAAATACCGTGGCGATTTCGAGCTGCGCCTTAAAGGTGTGCTGAAGCAGTTGAAAGACACACCCAACGGCATCCTGTTCATTGATGAAATCCATACCATCATCGGTGCCGGTTCGGCATCGGGCGGTACGCTGGATGCATCCAATCTGTTGAAACCGGCGCTGTCCAGCGGCCAGTTGAAGTGCATCGGTGCGACAACTTACACAGAATACCGTGGTGTGTTTGAAAAAGACCACGCCCTGGCACGTCGTTTCCAGAAAATTGATGTCAATGAGCCAACCGTGGAACAAACCGTGCAGATTTTGCGTGGTCTGAAATCCAAGTTTGAAGAACACCACAACGTCAAGTATTCTGCATCGGCGCTGGCGACTGCGGCTGAACTGTCTGCCCGTTTCATCAATGACCGTCATTTGCCTGACAAGGCCATCGACGTGATTGACGAAGCTGGCGCGGCACAGCGCATTTTGCCCAAATCCAAGCAAAAGAAAACCATAGGCAAGGCCGATATCGAAGACATCATCTCGAAAATTGCCCGTATTCCGCCACAGACTGTCAATCAGGACGACCGCAGCAAGCTGCGCACCATAGACCGCGACCTGAAAAACGTGGTCTTTGGTCAGGAACCTGCGATTGAAGCGCTGTCATCTGCCATCAAGATGGCACGTGCCGGCCTGGGCAAGACAGACAAGCCTATCGGTTCTTTCCTGTTCTCCGGTCCTACCGGCGTCGGCAAGACCGAGGTCGCTAAGCAACTGGCGTTCACCCTGGGTATAGAACTGATACGCTTCGACATGTCGGAATACATGGAAAGGCATGCCGTCAGCCGCCTGATCGGCGCGCCACCAGGTTATGTTGGTTTTGATCAGGGTGGTTTGCTGACTGAAGCCATCACCAAAAAACCACATGCCGTGCTGTTGCTGGATGAAATTGAAAAAGCCCATCCGGATGTCTTCAACATCCTGTTGCAGGTCATGGACCATGGCACCTTGACGGATAACAACGGTCGCAAGGCGGATTTCCGCAACGTCATCATCATCATGACCACCAATGCCGGCGCTGAAAGCCTGCAGAAACGCTCTATCGGTTTCAATGACAGTAAAGAAGCCGGTGATGAAATGGCGGATATCAAGCGCATGTTTACGCCTGAGTTCCGCAATCGTCTGGATGCCATCATCAGCTTCCGTGCGCTGGATGAAGAAATCATCCTGCGCGTGGTCGACAAGTTCCTGATGCAGCTCGAAGAGCAATTGCATGAGAAAAAAGTTGAAGCGACATTCACGGATAATTTGCGTAAATTCCTGGGTAAAAAAGGCTTTGATCCGCTCATGGGTGCCCGTCCTATGGCACGTTTGATACAGGACATGATACGTAAAGCCTTGGCGGATGAACTTTTGTTCGGTAAGCTGGTGACGGGTGGTCGCGTGATTGTGGACCTGGATGACAAAGACCAGATCAAACTGGAATTTTCTGAAGGCGATGCAACTCCGCCAGAAACATCGCAAGAGGTGGTTGAAGTCGAATAAACTGCTACACACCCCGCACGTGCTTGGAACGTGTTGACGATCTAAGCACGTGCGGGGCCTTCCAGACAATAATGAGCAAGGGTTGCACACCTATGCGCAAAGGAGACAAGTATGGCTGGCTTGAAACTTCCCACCTATATACTGGAATATACAACCAAGACCATCGATGCCGTGTTATCGCAAACGGCACTCGAAGGTAATGAAGTAGAAATTGATGTGTATGAACGCATGGATGCCAGCAAAAAGCATACGGCATCCGGTATCCGGATCAAGGGTGACGGCGACATGTTTCGCGTATCCGTCACGACGGCAGGCGGCTCGCATAGTGATGACTGGAACTACACCATCTTGCGGGAATCAGCAGGACGCAGCCGCAAGATGAAAAAATAAGCCCTGTCAGTGAAAAAGTAAGCAAAGCAAAAGCCCGGTTATGCGCCGGGCTTTTTACTTTGCTTTTGTTTTCGCTTTTTGCTTTTACTTTTTTGCTTTTACTTTTTATTACTGGGTTCAACCTGGTAGTCAACCCGCGCTGGTGATAATCGTCGGTGAGCTGGTGATGGTCTTGTGTACCGGGCATTTGGCTGCGATGGCAATCAGGCGGGTGCGCTGTTCTTCGGTCAATTCTGCACCCTGCAGGATGACTTCTTTCGTGAATATATCCTGCACACCTTCCTTGTGGTGGGTCAGTTTGACTTCCACCTTGTCCAGCGGCCAGGCATGCTGGCGCGCATACCAGCGTACTGTGATGGCAGTACATTCACCCAGTGCTGCGGTCAGCAGGTCATACGGGGCAGGGCCCAGGTTGCCCCCTTCTACATCCAGCGGCTCGTCACCTTTGATGTGGTGGCCGGATACAGCGATGTCGACAGCAAAATTACTTTCGCCGGTTTCGATGACATGGGCGGAAATGGTTTGATCACTCATGGTCTTGTTCCTGTTTCGATTGGTGGTTCTTAGTCTGGCAGCGGGATAAATTCATCGTCGCCAGGTACTTTGCCCAGGCGGCCCGCTTTCCAATCATCCTTGGCCTGCTCGATGCGCGCTTCCGAGGTCGATACAAAATTCCAGAAAATATAACGCTGCTCAGGCAGGGTGGCACCACCCAGCAAGACCAGGTGGGCATCGCTGCTGGCGGTGATGGTTACTTCTGTGCCTTCTTCAAACACAGGCATGCTGCGCTGCTGTATGGTTTCATCACCGATACGCAATTCGCCTGATATCAGGTACAGGGCACGCTCGGCATACTCTGCTGGCACCTGCAACTGGCTACCAGCGGGCATTTTTGCTTCCACGTAAAACAGCGGGCTGAATATTTTTACCGGTGCCGTATGGCCATAGGCAGAACCAGCGATCAGCTTCAATGCCACCTGGCCGATGTCAAATGTGGGCAGGGTATCTGCCGCATGGTGATGGAACTCTGGTTCCACTTCTTCAAATTCTTTCGGCAGCGCGACCCAGCTCTGCAAGCCATGCAGGGTACGGCTCTGCTTACGCTGCTCCGGGCTGCTGCGCTCAGAATGCACGATGCCGCGCCCGGCCGTCATCCAGTTGACGGCACCGGCCAGGATTTCCTGTTCTGAACCCAGGCTGTCACGATGGTACATATTGCCTTCAAACAGATAAGTCACCGTCGCCAGACCTATGTGCGGATGCGGGCGTACATCCATGCCATGTCCGGCTTCAAATTCGGCTGGACCCATATGGTCCAGGAAGATAAACGGGCCTACCATATGCCGTTTGGCAAATGGCAGGATGCGGCCAACTGTAAAGCCGCCAAGATCCTTGACGCGCGGGCTGATGATCAGGCTGATGACACTCATATGCATGGTCCTTTCCGGATGAGTCTGACATAGAAGCCGGAGTGATATATCCAGCAAGCATGGGCAGACATTAAAACTGGTTTTGCCATGGATTGTAATTCCAAAGCAAGCATCCTGCATTGCATGACGTTGCACTGCAAAAAAACGGATGAAAACTATTATATTTGATATAATTTTTTTGCGTAACAATGAATCGGTTTTTAGCGGCTTGCTCATATTTCTTCATGGAGATGTGACAGGCGCATGTCATCCACTCTTCGTCAGGCAACAGCTTCCTATGCAGGCACTGTTAAAACTTCGTGCACGCTTATTTTCCAGCATGGTGACATTGTTCAACATGCTGCAACACCCACCTATGCTGCCGAAGTACCGCTGGCATTTGTTGAGCTGGATGATCTTGTGCGGTGGCCTGAGCGCCTGTTCCTTCGTCAAACTTTCTCATTTACTCATTTTTACCAGGAAGCCATCATGAAACTACTCGCCTTCGCTGCCAGCAGCAGTAAAAAATCCGTCAACAAACAACTGGTCACCTATGCCGCCCACCTGGTTGCCGGTGCCGAAGTAGAAGTGCTGGACTTGAATGATTATGAATTGCCGCTGTTCAGCGTGGACAAAGAAGCCGATCTCGGCAAGCCCGCACTGGCCCTGGCCTTTTTGGACAAGATCGCCAATAGCGACGCTATCCTGATTTCCTTCGCTGAGCACAATGGTTCATACAGCGCTGCCTATAAAAACCTGTTTGACTGGTGTTCCCGCGCGAATGGCAAGGTGTTCCAGGGTAAGCCCATGGTAATGCTATCCACATCCCCCGGCGCACGCGGCGGCGCCAGCGTCCTGGCATCCGCCACGACCTCTGCACCGTTCTTTGGCGGACAATTAAAAGCCAGTCTGTCAGTGCCGACCTTTTATGAGAATTTTGATGTGGAGAAGCAGGAATTGAAGAATGAGGAGTTGAAGGAGAAATTGCTGGCAGCGTTGGCGACGCTGGCTTGAGGGCGCCAAGCCATTGCGCTGTTTCGCCAGATTGGCGTTGCGATTGAATGACGGCAAGCCTATCAGCGTCGCTCCAGCGGCGTTGTTTTTGTGCTGTACTTTGATTGAAACGAATGCCCTTCGTGGGACCAAGCCGGGTCTCGGCCCGGCAGCCGAATTCCTTTCTTTGCTTCGCCAAAGAACGGAATCAAAGAAAGGCGACCGCAGACTCGCTCCCTGCGGGAGTGCCCATTTATGTAGCGCAAAAAATGGGAAGGTCCGCAACTCGCCTGCGGCTCAAACATCGGACCTTCTTTTTCCATTTTCTGCACTACACAAATGGCTTCGTCCCAAGCGGAAGAGAGTCAAAGACAAATACAACGTCAAAATCAACAACAAAGTCAAAAGCAACTGCAACACCAACACCATGGTTAATCGATGTCATTCAAATAAATATGAATGCGGTTGTGTTGACGTTGGTTTTGACTTTGTTGTTGCAGTTGTTTTTGACGTGGACTTTGACTTTAATCCGCTTGGGACGATGTAATTTGTGCGTCACAGAAAATGGATCAGAAAGCTTCGTGTTTGAGCGTAGCGAGTTTCGGATCTTCCCATTTTTTGTGATGCACAAATTATGCTGAAGCGTAGCGTAAGCACCCGAAGGGCGAGTCTGCGGTCGCCTTTCTTTGATTCCGTTCTTTGGCGAAGCAAAGAAAGGAATTCGGCCGCCGGGCCGAGACCCGGCTTGTGTCCACGAAGGGCAATCGTTTCAATCAAAGTACGGCACAAAAACAACGCCGCTGGAGCGACGGTATGATGATTGCCGTACATCGAAAGAAACCCATCCCCACCCTGGCCCTCCCCTTGAAGGGGAGGGAATTCAGCCTTCTCCTTGAAGGAGAAGGAGTAAATGCCGTTCCGACTTGTTCACCTTGGCGCTGGCAAGTCGTAGCAAAAAGCATGCATTACAAAAGTCCGGCACAGGCCGAACCCAGCCACCATCCTTAATGCTTACCCGTACTCCCAAACCCACCCTCACCACGCTCGCTCTGCCCAAATTCATCAACAATATTAAAACCCACCTGCAACACCGGGACGATGATTAGTTGTGCCAGTCTTTCCATGGGTTGCAGGGTGAATTCTGATTGGCCGCGGTTCCAGGTGGATACCATCAACTGGCCCTGGTAGTCGGAATCGATCAGGCCGACCAGGTTGCCCAGCACGATGCCGTTTTTGTGGCCCATGCCGCTGCGTGGCAAGATCATGGCGGCGTAGCCGGGGTCGGCGATGTGGATGGCCAGGCCGGTGGGAATCAACACTGTCTGACCGGGCTGAATGGTGATGGCGGCATCGATGCAGGCGCGCAGGTCGAGGCCGGCGCTGCCGGGGGTGCCGTAGGCGGGCAGCAAGTCTTTCATACGGCTGTCGATGATTTTCAGGTCTATGTTTTTCATGGTATTGAGCAAAAAATAATGCCCGAAGGACGCTGGCCCCTGGGCATGAATGGAAGAATTAAATCAGGCTGGTACGCAAGGCGATTTCAGCTACCAGGTTCTGGGCCAGGGTGTGTTTGTCTGCGCGTGGCAGGGCGGTATGGCCTTGCTCGTCAAACAGTACCAGCTCATTGTCGTCCTTGCCAAAGGTATGGTGGCCGATATTGCCAACCAGCAGCGGGATGTTTTTCTTGAGGCGTTTGGCGGCACCGTATTGCAACAGGTTTTCTGATTCGGCGGCAAAGCCTACACAGTAAGGGCGATCGGGCAGGGCGGCTACGGCTGCCAGAATGTCCGGGTTTTGGGCAAATTGCAATTGTGGCGTATCACTGTCGCAGGTTTTTTTCAGTTTCTGCGCGCTGGCATTGGCGACGCGCCAGTCTGCAACGGCGGCAACGGCGATGAAGATATCCTGCCTATGTTGTGTCGACTGCGCCAGTTGCGCCATCACGGCATCATGCATTTGTTGTGCAGTCTGTACCTGTATGCGGTGCACGCCATACGGGACATCCAATGCGGTAGGGCCAGAGACCAGGGTGACGACGGCACCAGCTTCCCAGGCAGCCTGGGCAATCGCATAACCCATCTTGCCAGATGACAGATTGGTGATGCCGCGTACCGGGTCTATCGGTTCAAACGTGGGGCCAGCGGTGATCAGTACATGTTTGCCAGCCAGTGTCTTGGGCTGGAAGGCTGCGATGATTTCTGTCAGCAACTGTGCAGGTTCCAGCATGCGGCCCATGCCGGTTTCGCCACAAGCCTGGTCGCCAGCGGCGGGGCCAAGGAGATGTATGCCATCGGCCCTGATCTGTTGCACATTGCGCTGGGTGGCGGGGTTTTGCCACATTTCCACATTCATGGCGGGGGCGACCAGCAGCGGCAGGTCGGCCGGGCGGGCAACGCACAAGGTGGATAGCAAATCATTGCAGGCACCATGGGCCAGCTTGAAGATAAAATCGGTACTGCAGGGCGCAATGACGATGGCGTCAGCATCACGGGTCAGGTCTATGTGCGGCATGTTGTTGCTGATGCGTGCATCCCACTGGTCGGTATACACGGTATTGCCAGACAGGGCCTGCATGGTCACCGGGGTGATGAAGTGAGTGGCTGATTCTGTCATCACCACCTGCACTTTGGCACCGGCTTTGCCCAGCGCCCGCGTCAATTCTGCGATTTTGTAGCAGGCTACGCCACCGGTCAGGCCCAGAACGATCTTTTTACCAGCCAGTCGCAGACTCATGGTGCTACTCCTTATTTTTTCACGCGGCGCAATTCATCCAATATGAATAATGCCGCACCGACGCAAATCGCGCTATCGGCGATGTTAAAGGCCGGGAAATGATAAATTTCCAGGTAATGGAAATCCAGAAAATCTATTACATGGCCATATAGCAGCCTGTCGATGACATTGCCCAGGGCACCACCCATGATCAGTGCCAGCGCCGTGCAAAACAGTTTTTGCCCGGCATGGCGCTTCATCAGATACGTAATGTAGGCGGCCGCTATCAAACCAATAGCCGTAAATAAATAACGCTGCCAGCCAGTTTCAGTCGCCAGGAAGCTGAACGCTGCGCCCTTGTTATAGGCCAGGGTCAGGTTAAAAAATGAGGTGATGCTCAGGGTCTCGGCATAGGCAAAGGCCTTGCTGATGGTGATCTTGCTGACCTGATCCAGCAAGATGACGATGGCAGCCAGACCCAGCCAGGGCACGAGGCCAGCGCCAGAAGAGCTGGAACCTGAATAATTATTTGAAACAGCAGGTTTTTTTTTGGTTGCCATGGGCATTGAACTCTTGTGAAGTCTTGGTGAATACGGGCTGGGTCAGACTTGCGTTTGATCCAGCCCGTATGACAAATGCTTATTTAAACTTTCTTAAACTTACTTATGCATACCGACGTGTTTCGCCAGCACCAAACAGGTTGCTGACGCAACGGCCACACAGCCCGGGGTGTTCTGGATTGCTGCCTACATCCGCACGATAATGCCAGCAACGCTCGCATTTTTCATATTTGGACGGGGCAACGACTACGGCTTCTTCGGCTTCGCTGGCAACCTGTTCCACACCGGCTGCTGAGGTGATCAGGGTAAATTTCAAGTCATCGGCAAAGCTGTTCAATACATCAAACTTGCTGCCGCTGGCCTTGATCGTCACTTCTGCCTGCAAGGATGAACCGATGCCACCGGCCACGCGTACTTCTTCCAGCTGCTTGGTGACATCCGTACGGACTGCACGCAGGGCGGCATACTTGGCCAGCAAGGCTTCTGCATCGGCGATCTCTGGCAGGTTGTAATAAGTTTGCGTGAAGATGGTTTCATCGCTGTCTTTGTAGGCATCGGCAGCGGCAAAGAACTGCCATGCTTCTTCAGCGGTGAAAGACAGCATCGGTGCCATCAGGCGCAGCAGCGATTGCGTGATATGCCAGATAGCGGTTTGTGCAGAACGGCGCGCATGCGAAGTCGTGCCGCTGGTGTACAGGCGGTCTTTGAGGATGTCGAGGTAGAAACCACCCAGGTCTTCCGAGCAGAAAGACTGCAATTTGCTGACCACAGGGTGGAATTCAAATGCTTCAAAATGTGCCAGGATATCTTTTTGCAATGCTGCCATATTGGCGATGGCGTAACGGTCTATCTCCAGCAAGTCATTGATGGCGACTGCATCTTTCGCAGCATCAAAATCAGAGGTGTTGGCCAGCAAAAAACGCAAAGTATTGCGGATGCGGCGATAGGCTTCCGTCACACGTTTCAGGATTTCGTCGGAGATGGACAGTTCACCCGAATAATCGGATGAAGCAACCCACAGACGCAAGATATCGGCACCCAGAGTGTCAGATATTTTTTGTGGTGCCAGCGTATTGCCCAAAGACTTGGACATTTTCTTGCCGTCGCCATCGACCGTGAAACCATGTGTCAACAAGGCCTTGTAAGGCGCACGGCCATCCAGCATCGACGCCGTCAACAACGAAGAATGGAACCAGCCGCGATGCTGGTCAGAACCTTCCAGATACAAGTCTGCCGGGAACTGTGATTGTTGTTTGTGCGAGCCGCGCAAAACCGTTTGATGCGTCACGCCAGAATCAAACCAGACATCCAGGGTGTCGCGGTTTTTTACATACATGGCAGCTTCATCACCGAGCAAATCAGCAACTTCGATTTTTTGCCAGGCTTCGATGCCTTCTTTTTCTATGCGCAGGGCGATTTGCTCCAGCAGCTCTGGTGTGCGTGGATGCAATTGGCCAGTTTCCTTATGCAGGAAGAAAGCCATAGGCACCCCCCATTGACGCTGGCGCGACAAGGTCCAGTCAGGGCGGTTGGCGATCATGCCATGCAAACGCGCCTTGCCCCATGCCGGGAAGAAGGCGGTGTCATCAATCGCTTTCAATGCTGTCTGACGCAGGCTGTCACCACCGGCTTTGGGTGTATTGTCCATGCTGGCGAACCACTGTGAGGTGGCGCGATAGATGATCGGTGTCTTATGACGCCAGCAATGCATGTAACTATGTTCAAACATCTTGAACGAAAACAGGGTGCCCGCTTCGCGCAGTTTGTCACAGATAGGCTTGGATGCTTCCCAGATCGTCATGCCAGCAAAGAACGGCAGGCTGGACGCAAATTTACCATCACCCATCACAGGGGCGATGATGTCGTCATCCTTCATGCCATGCGCCTTGCATGACTGGAAATCTTCGATACCGTAAGCTGGCGCAGAGTGCACCACGCCAGTACCGGTTTCTGTACTCACGTATTCGCCCAGGTAGACTGGCGAAAAACGGTCATAGCCAGCATCCATTGCTGCCAGTGGATGCTTGAATTTGATTTCAGACAAATCCGCACCCAGGCAAGTCGCGATGACTTCACCTGTCAGGCCATAGTTGCTCAGGCTGGCTTCGACCAGGTCTTTTGCCAGTATCAGCAAGATGTCTTCACCGTCGCGCTGGGTCTTGACCAGGGCGTAAGTGATTTCCGGGTGCATGTTCAGCGCCTGGTTGGATGGGATGGTCCATGGTGTTGTGGTCCAGATGACGCAGTAACCTTTGTCCAGCGGCAGCTTGGCCAGCTTGAAGGCAGCGGCCAGTTTGTCATGTTCCGCAAACGGGAAGCCGACATCGATAGATGGGTCGCGTTTGTTTTCGTATTCGACTTCAGCTTCCGCCAGGGCAGAGCCGCAGTCAAAACACCAGTTGACCGGTTTCAGGCCGCGATAGACATAGCCTTTTTCCAGCAACTTGCCAAGCGCACGCAATTCATCTGCTTCATTGCCAAAGGCCATGGTTTTGTAGGGATTATCCCATTCACCCAAAACACCCAGGCGGATGAAGCCGGCTTTTTGTTTTTCTATCTGTTCATTCGCATACACGCGTGCCTTGGCGTGCACCTCGGCCACTGGCAGGTTTTTGCCAAACAGTTTTTCTACCTGGATTTCGATGGGCATGCCGTGGCAATCCCAGCCAGGTACATACGGTGCATCAAAGCCAGCCATGGTACGGGCTTTGACGATCATGTCTTTCAATATCTTGTTGACGGCATGACCCAGGTGGATGTCACCATTGGCATAGGGTGGGCCATCGTGCAGGATGAATTTCGGGCGACCGGCAGACGCCTTGCGCACACGTTCATAGATTTTCTTGTCTTGCCATTCCTTGACCCACTTGGGTTCGCGCTTGGCCAGATCGCCGCGCATGGGGAAAGCTGTTTCGGTCATGTTGACCGGGTATTTACTGGCAGTTTTTGCCGCTTTGTTTTCAGACATAATGAGTTTTCTATTTTTAAAATCGGGATGAAGTCACAAACAAGTACAGTAAAAGTACAACAAGGTGAGCTTCAAATTCGGTCAGTGGCAGAGCGGGCAGGGCGGTGGCTGTCGGCAAAATAGGCGCGTGCCTGATCTGCATCCTTGTTGATGGCTGCAGTCAGGGTCGGCAAGTCTATGTATTTTTCTTCGTCGCGCAGTTTTTTCAAAAATTCTATCTGCACGACTTTGCCGTAAGCGTGACCGCTGTAATCAAATACATGGGTTTCCAGCAGCACGCGGCCGCTGTCATCAACCGTAGGGCGCACACCCAGGCTGGCCACGGCAGGCAAAGGCTGGTCAGACAAACCATGGACCTGCACGATAAAGATGCCATTCAGGGCCGGGCGGTGATGGGCGATACGCAGGTTCAGCGTAGGGAAACCAAGGCTGCGCCCCAGCTTTTGGCCATGTACCACATGGCCAGAAATACGGTAAGGGTGACCGAGCAAGGCTTCGGCCTCATCAAAATCGCCATTCGCCAGGGCCAGGCGCACTGCTGATGAAGAAATGCGCACGCCCTTGTTTTGTACCGAAGGCAGGGTTTCCACGGTAAAGCCAAAGCGTTGTCCGGCTTCAGTCAGGGTAGCGATATCACCGGCGCGTTTGGCACCAAAGCGAAAATCTTCACCGACCATGACCCATTTGACGTGCAGGCCATCGACCAATACTTTTTCGATGAAGTCTTGCGGCGACAATGCGGCGAAATGGGCATTGAAATGTTCAACGATCACCCTGTCCACACCCGCTGCCTGCAGCGAAGCCATGTTGTCGCGCAAATTGGCGATACGGGTAGGTGCTTTCGAGATGTCACCCAGCATCTGGGCAAAGAATGCGCGCGGATGTGGTTCAAATGTCATCACGGCAGCTTCTATGCCCAGACGTGTGGCCGCATCCCGCAAACGGGCAAGCAAAGTCTGGTGGCCCAGATGCACGCCATCAAAATTGCCTATCGCCAGCGCACAGGGTGCACGGGAGGCTGCATTTGGAAGTCCGCGAAATACCTTCATTGTTTCCAGAAAACTGCTGCAAAGCCTTAGATTATAAATCGTTTCAGCAGGCTATTAATCAGAAAAGGCAATTTAATGAATATAATGCAATTAAATCACCCGGTATTGGCTCATATTGTTATGTGATAAGAGCAGGCAGGCGTGTTAACCAGCCATCTCATATCTGCTAATCAAGTCTCCAGATGCATCTTGTTGTGAAATATGAAAAATCAAGACACGATCTAATTCAACCGTGGGATGTTGGGCTGAAAATTTGCAAAAATGAAAGACTTCTTCTATGGTTTCATCGTCGTGCCAGGTTGTCATCAAGAATTTGTCTTCAGGAATGCCTTGGTCAATAAATTTCATGACATTTACCATATCGAATGCATCATCCCAACTGCTGCAATCAACGCCCCAGGCCATCATATACAAACAACCTGCATCGACGAGGTGATTGCTGACCTTATCCTGCCATTCTGGTGTTACCACATGATCGGCAAGGACTATCACTTTAAACGGAGGTGACGGTGCCAGTTCTGGCAGATCAGCGTTCGGATTTATGCGCAGATATTGGACGGTCATTGATACATCAAATTAATGATGATGTGACCACAAGACATCATTGGAGCTCAGATAAGACTGCACAGCTTCTTTATTGCCAGTCGCGTGTTTCATGATTTCGCCGCAGTTGCAAATGCCCTGGTAGGGTTGGATATGTGAGCAGGCAGAGACTTTTTGCAGGAAGACCTGGACGGATTTACTGCAGTTTTTGCATTTAAAGGTCAGGATGCGGGCGGGTTTGTTGATCATGATGCGAATTTTCTAAACAATTAATAAATTCATATAGGCCGTGAGCGGAGAGTCACGGACCAAAAAGTACCGTTATTATTAGGACTTGCGCAAAATTGTCCCAGCAAGGCGTCAGCGACGAAGACAGTACGAATAGTACGGCAAGGAGCTGCAACGCAGCTGGGGCGGTTTTGCGTAAGTCCTAACTATTTTAATTTCAAGCACCACAATGATGTAACTTCCTTCACGCGCGCTGCATGCAAGGGATCGTTTTCATCCGTGGATTTGGGATGGCGTGGCTTGATATCCATCTTGCCGACGACAGTCAGGCCGCCAGCGTCTATCCAGCTCTGCAAATCGGTAGTGCCGCGCAGGCCCAGGTGTTCGGCAAAATCGGACATGATCAGCCAGGCTTCGCCCTGCGGCTCCAGATGTTCTGCCACGCCAGCCAGAAAGCCGCGCAGCATACGGCTGTCAGGGTCATACACGGCATATTCTATCGGCGAGTTGGGGCGGGCCGGCAGCCATGGCGGGTTACAGACCACCAATGGCGCGCGACCAGGTGGAAACAGGTCTGCCTGCATCAATTCTATCTGGCCGGACATGCCCAGCCTGTCTATGTTTTCACGGGCGCAGGCGAGGGCGCGCTGGTCCTGGTCGGTTGCCACGATCTGTTTGACGCCGCGCTTTGCCAGCAAGGCTGACAGTACACCCGTGCCCACACCGATATCAAAAGCCAGGTCGGTCGATGGCAATGGGGCCTTGGCCAGCAAGTCTATGTATTCACCACGTACTGGCGAAAAGACGCCATAGTAAGGGTGGATTTTTGCGCCCAGCGCAGCGATCTCCACACCATTCTTGCGCCATTCATGGGCGCCTATCAGGCCCAGTAATTCTCGCAGGGATGCGACAAAGGCGGTCGTCGGTTCGCCATATACTTCCTGACAGGCTTGCGTTACATCCGGTGCGCGGCGCAGGGTGATACGGTAATCGGCTTCAAAGGGAATCAATACCATGGCCAGCACACGGGCGCGCTGCGATTGTGCCTGGCGATGCAGGTTGAATGCTTCTTTCGCGGATTCAGGTACTTTGGCTTTCTTGCTGGCCCTGGCCGGTTTTTTATCGATGCGGCGAGCCAGCGCCTGCAACAGTTGCTTGCCATTGTGGTAGTCGCCACGCCACAGCAAGGCCGTGCCTTCGCAAGCCAGTTTGTAGGCAGCTTCTACATTCATGCGGTCATCGGCAATCTGCACACGCTTGGGGGCCGGTGCACCGCTTTCTGAATGCCAGCGGCATGAGCGTGCTTCGTCGTTTTCTGTCCAGTGCAATTGCAGAAGTGGGGTGGGGGTGTTCATGTTTTTCTTTTTGTGATGCTGCGGGTTTGCCACACTAACGCTCGGCCAAGGCTGGAGTGTAACAAAGAAAGCCCCTTCAATGAACGTTGACGCTGATGGGCGAGGTGTTGCAGGCATGCTTTCTTTATCTGGAGACAATAAAAAATACAGATGATGGCTGCCATCTTGTGTTAACCTCATATTTCTTAATATATTAAGCCTGCGAGATACTCATTATGCCCATGCCATTGCGTTCTGTTCTGATTGCCACTTTGCTGTCTTCACTGGTAATGGCTGCACCTGGCAGTATGTCGGCCACGGCTGCCCCGGTAACTGTTAGCAAAAAAGCGGATCAGGGGGTTGCCCGTATCAAGGCTTCCTTCCTGAGCGCCTTGTGGCAACAAGACCCGGATATGGCAATGGCGGCAGGTCGCTATCAGGATGCAAATAAACTGGTATTGCCCAATCAGGCTACCCGCGATGCCTATGTGGCTTTTGCCGATAACTGGCTGGCGCAAATCGGCAAGGTCGATGCAGAAAGCTTGTCTGCCAATGAGCAGACTGATCTGGCGCTGATACGCAATTACCTGAATGGCACGCGCTGGTATCTGACGCAATTCCGCGAATTTGAATGGAATCCTACCCAGCACAATATTGCCGGCGGTTTTGATGCCATACTGAATACCGATTTTGCGCCCACAGCCAAACGGGTACAGGTGGCCATACAGCGTCTGCAAGCCGTGCCTGCCTATTACGCTGCTGCCAAAGCCAGTATCAAGAACCCCACCCCAGAACATACCCGCCTGGCGATCAAGCAAAGTGCCGGTGCCATCGCTGTGCTGGCAGAACTGGAAAAAACGGCCACCCAGGAAAAGCTGGCCGGCAAGGACAAAGCCGCTCTGGATGAAGGTTTAAAAAATGCGCGTGCTGCCGTCAATGATTATGTACAGTTTCTGGAGTCGCTGGAAAAAACACTGGACCCCGCCACCGCACGCTCTTTCCGCATAGGCAAGGATTTATATGAAGGCAAATTTGTTGCTGACATCCAGTCTTCACTGACGGCAGAACAGACTTATCAGCGCGCACTGAAGTTCCGGGACGAAGCGCATCTGAATATGGAAAAACTGGCGGATCAGCTATGGGATAAAACCATGGGCACGCAAGCCAAGCCTGCCGACCGTGTCCGCAAGATTGCCATGGTGATCGACAAGCTGTCTGAAAAACATGTGGCAGGCAAAGACCTGTTCACTGAAATCCGCAGCCAGTTGCCGCAACTGGAAAAATGGATACGTGAGCATGACCTGGTTAGCCTGGATGCCAAAAAGCCCCTGATCGTGCGCGAGACGCCAGTGTACCAGCGCGGTGTCAGCCTGGCATCGATAGAAGCACCCGGTATCTTCAGGCCCAATGACAAGACCTATTACAATGTCACGCCTTTTGACGGACAAAGCCCGGAGCAGGTCGAAGGTATCTTGCGTGAACACAATTATTGGGTTTTACAGATATTGAATATCCATGAAGCCATTCCAGGCCATTACACCCAACTGCAACATGCGAATCAGTCACCGTCGGTGATCAAGACCCTGTTCGGCAACGGTGCCATGGTGGAAGGCTGGGCCGTGTACAGCGAACGCATGATGCTGGAATCTGGCTATGGCGGCAATACGCCAGAAATGTGGCTCATGTATTACAAATGGAATTTGCGCGCCGTCTGCAATACCATCCTCGATTACCAGGTGCATGTGCTGGGCATGACAGAGGCCGAGGCCAAAGATTTCCTGATGAACCAGGCTTTCCAGACCAAGGCAGAAGCCGATGGTAAATGGCTGAGGGTGCAATACACGTCGGTGCAACTGGCCAGTTACTTTAGCGGCTACAGCGAAATCCTGGAGTTCCGTGAACAGTTGAAAAAACAGCAGGGCGACAAGTTCAAACTCAAGCAATTCCACGAACAATTCCTCAGCTATGGCAGCGCCCCTGTGGGGATGATCAAGAAGCTGATGCTGAAGGATGGCGTGAAATAAGCAGAGCTTGTTTCATACAGAGGCCAGCCATAAAATTTAACTGCTTTTAAAATTTGACTGCTTTCTCTGTGACACCTCTGTGTCTCCGTATCTCTGTAATGAGCGCTTTTTAAGTTGGAATGACCGGCAAAGTGCAATCACAGCAGGCCGGTCATTCCTTATTCACCAAGCAGCCTTGCCACATAGGGATTGCTGAACATCCCTGTCGGGTCACAGCTTTGACGGTATGTCTCGAAGGCCAGTACTCTTTCCTGGCGACGGTCACGCAACTGCCCAAGGAAGGCCGGGTTGAACGGGGCCGTAGGTGCCGCAGGGCCGACTGCCGGGTCATAGAAGCCGTACATTTTGCCATTGTGCGGCCAGCCGCCCATGGCTATCCATTCGCTTTCTACTTCAGCAAAAAAGCTCAGCATTTTTGCCGGATAATCGAGACCATTCTTACTGCTGTTTACGGCCACAAAAGCGATCAGGTCAAGGTTGACGAACCAGGAGTTTGCAGATGTTGTATACGTGCCAGCCAGCGCGGTATCGCCGCCCTTGATGAAGCGAAATTCCATCGGTGCAGCGATGTGGAAGTTGGCACTTTTGTTGACCTTGCTGCTCACCGATTGCAATGCCGTCCAAACCTTGGACAGGCTGCTGGCTCCCAGGTCAGGTAGTTCGATAAAGTAAGACATAAAAATAACCCTGGCAGCTTCACCCAGCCACAGGTCAGAATTGTTTTTACCTGCTGTCTTGACCTCGCTCCTGATGACCGATATCGCGGTAGAGGTAATCAGTGCCGCCGGGCCGGTAGCAACAAGCGGCATACTGAAATCCTGGGCAAAGATGGCCGCTTCTTCGGCCAGATGTTCGCCGAAACGTAAATAGGGCGCGCCGAATTCATCTTTCAGCGCCAGTTGGCAGGCATCTGGTACCGGTACGGGTGTGGGCGCGGCACCTGATCCGCTGTCCACATTCCACCATGCGGCCATGAAGTTGCTGGTGCCGGTGAAGGCATACGGGTTGAAAAATGTTTCCACCCTGGTTTTGGATGCCAGCAGGGCAGCCATGCCGGTACCGAAATCAGATGCACTTTCCCACACATGGTCACTGATGCCCGATGTCAGGCTATTCGCATAAGGACGTGGCAAGACACGGATGGTCACCGCAGTGACCACCCCCAGCGCACCGAGGGACACACGCGCAAATTGCAGTGGCGACCATGCACCGGCCTTGGCAGTGCCGCTGTCAATCACTTTGACCGCGCCGCTGGGACCCATGATGGCAAAGGCCGTCACGGTTTCGGCAAAGATGGGTGCCTGCACGGTTGCGCCATGCACGTCTACAGCGGTCATCCCGCCCAGGCTGAAAAAGCCGCCGGCTGTCACGGTTTCCAGCATCAGTTTGTTTTGCGTCAGGAATGCGTCGAGTTCATCTTCACGCACACCGGTATTGACGCTCACACTTTTGCCATCGCTACTGAGTTGCATGCGCTGGTTGCCGTCTTCGCCCAGATCGGCATAGCAGGACATATCGACGATGACAAAATTGCTGGCCGGTGATTCGCTGCTGGCCACCAGTGGGGTTTGCGAATGGCGTTGACCGGATACACGCACCTGCTTGTTTTGCGTGGCAGCGTTGTTGATGATGGCTAGCAAATCAGCCCGGGTGCGCGGTGTGTAGTAATAATTATCCCCCTGGTAAAACAGATTCTGGCTCCAGTTTTGCCAGGTGGGGGAAGAGGGGCTGCTACTGTTTTCGGTGATCGGTGGCATGGTTTTTTCCTTGGCAGTGGAGAGTGAAGAAGCAAATCGGGATGACGTGTCGGGTGAAGATGAGGTGATGGGGGAGCATAGGTTGGCCTTGATAGCACTGCCATTTCCCAAGGTAAGCAGCACCAATCCTGCCTATTCACCGCTTCATCACAGGTACACAGCAATACAGGGTGCAATACCTTGCATGGCAAACGCATGGTGCTGGCATGTAAGTTGGTATTTAAGCTGGCATTCAAGGTGAATTAAGATGTTAATTAGTCTAGCATAAATTTTAATTAAAACGCTTTTTAACTTGATGTCTGCATGCTTGCCGCTAGCTTGATCCCCAACAGGAATATGCGTATGTTGCAAAAATATCGCATTAAATTGAATAAATTCGTCATGCCATGCTTGTTTTATTTAAAAACATGTGGCAAGATAGCTTCATCGAATACAGCAGCACCCACTTAAACGAGCAAATAGAGAAAAGGATAGATTGTGAAAACCACGCGACTCCAACAACTGAACCAGGGCTTGTGCGCTAATGCGCAGGGTCTGGCACAGGCTGGCGACGCGGTTCTCAATCTGTTCCCGCTCTCGTCCCATCCTTCGCCCGCCAATCTGCCTCTGCAGTTAGCGCAACAAGGCGCGCAGCCAGCTTTGCCCTTGCATCATCTGGGCGCTTGCCTGCACCTCAACATCCGGGGGGAAACCCCACAGATATCCCGCACCAGTTAGCGTGCACCATATCTGTTGCGATAAGCCCGGATGCGATCAACGCACCGGGCTTTTTGGTTTTTATACAGCTTGATTTTTAGTGCTTGCCAGCGTGTGGTGGTAAGCAGATGTTTTACGGAGTGTGGCGCAGCCTGGTAGCGCAACTGCTTTGGGAGCAGAAGGTCCGAGGTTCGAATCCTCGCACTCCGACCAGTTTAATAGGGGATTAGCCAAGCGGTGACGGCATCTGGTTTTGAACCAGACATTCCAAGGTTCGATTCCTTGATCCCCTTCCAGTTTGATGTTCGTGTCATGTCGTCGCAGGTGCTGCATGCATGCTATTGCAGGTAGCAAGTGAAACAAAGATAAACGCCTCAGCCTGCTTTGGGGTGGCCATAACTTAACGGTGAAAGTCGTGGACTGTGAATCCGCTTATCTCGGTTCGATTCCGAGTGGTCACCCCAAAGCAGTTTGATGTGAATGAGATTTATGCGCGTGTGGTGGAATTGGAAGACACGACGGCTTCAAAAGCTGCTATTGAAAAATGTGAGGGTTCGAATCCCTCTGCGCGCACCAGTTATCACATAGTAGGGGGCACCGTGCGTATCGGGTTTTCTGTGTATATCGATTTGCATAAAACCGTGAGCGGTGCGCGCGGCGCACCCTACCACCGGATACGAGAGTGAAAAATTTTGAATGCGCGTGTGGTGGAATTGGCATACACGCTGGTCTTAGAAACCAGTGCCGAAAGGATTGAGGGTTCAAGTCCCTCTGCGCGCACCAATTATCGTAGTAGGGTAATGCGCCACGCGCATCGGATGTGTTGTGCTTGTCGATTTGCCTGAGACAGCGAACGGTATGCGTGGCGCACCCTGCAGCAGATCGAAATAAATACGGAAACGTGGCAGAGCGGCCATTGCAGCTGTCTGGAAGACAGTAGGGCCTTCGGGTCCCGTGAGTTCGAGTCTCACCGTTTCCGCCAGATGGTTAGACACCTGCATGACGAAAAATGCATGTACGTGAAGAGCTTAAATGCGCGTGTGGTGGAAGGGTATACACACTGGTCTTAAAAATCAGAGCCCAATGGGCATGAGGGTTCGATCCCCTCCGCGCGCACCAGTTGTACCGGAGTAGGGTGCGCCGTGCGCACCGTTTTTTGCATATCGATTTGCATAAGACAGCGAACGCTACACGCAGCGTATCTTACAAATTGGTTTATGCGCCCACACAATACACATACAGAATTTTGGAAGCGTGGCAGAGTGGTTGAATGCACCTGTCTACATACAGCATCGCTGTCGGGGGCCGTGAGTTCGAATCTCACCGTTTTCAATTTTACGCTCTCGCGCCTGGAGTAAATCGTAGTACGCCCAGGTGGAGAAGACTTTTGTACTGGCTATATGATATCAGCTAGTTCACATAGAAGGAATTCATGATGGCCGCAATTTTGGGTGAGTCTTCTTGTGTTTTGTCTGTAGCAACTTCGATGATATAGACAGTTTTTTCGATGATGTAGTAACGCGCCAGCCTGGCTATTAAAAAGGTTCTGTAAATTCTTTATGCTGAAAAACGACAACTCGCAGATGTAAGCTATTTTGAAATCAGATAAGCTTATGTACTCGTTTTCATATTGATGAAATGATTCCTACTTATGTATTCCGACATTTATAAAGTAAGCAAACTTGGTAAAGGTTTTCTGGCTGTAATGGCCAAACCTATTGCTGGTGAGTGGATAGAAGATGAGTTTCGCGGAATTGCGCAATTCGGGATATGTCGTCTAGTGTCTCTTCTTGAAAATCATGAAATTCGTGAATTGGGTTTGCAAGCTGCACCTGCTTTATGTGCCGAAAATCAAGTCGATTTCCTGCACTTTCCGATCAAGGATAGAGGTGTGCCATCTTCATTGTCCGCTACACAAAAGCTTGTGGTGCATCTGCATTCGTCCATCGTCAATGGTGACAATACAGTTATTCATTGTCGTGCTGGTATAGGTAGAACTGGATTGCTGGCTGCTGCTGTTTTGATGCGGCACGGCGAGGATGTGGCTGAAGCTCTTTCAATGGTAAGCAAAGCGCGCAGGGTCCGTGTCCCTGACACTGAAGAACAAATAAATTGGCTAAAACAGCATCAGGCTGCACTGCGCGCCTGAAATTGCGGATTTTTCTCAAAATCCACACGAGCAATACTTTTATTTCAAACAAAATTATCAAACCCACAAAATTATCCTCTGTCTATTTTTGTGCGGCCTGAGAATGTTTGGTGAAAATGCCCCAAAGCAGTTCGAAAAATATGGCAAAAGTAGTTTTTTTACACATTTGTAAAAAAAAGTGAAAAAAGGTCACAAAATTGACATGTGCCAATGTTAATCTAGTAATCGTTTGCGCAAACGATTGCTTAGTTGAACTGTCGTTAAATCTCGTTTCTGGAAAGCTGCAAACAGCATCGTGGTAAGAAGAATAGGTAGAGTCGTACAAGAATGGCTGCTTACAGATATCTGAACAAGGCTGGAATAAAAGAAGCGAGAGAGCAAACGTGTTTCTACCCGGAACACGTGCGTGAAATGGTTTGTTTGCCCTCTGTTTTGGCGATTCCATCTGAATGAAGATGTGTGTGAGACAGCCACATAATCGAATGTCAAATATTAATCATTCAGGGGGAATTTTTTATGCAAGGGCAACAAAAAAACAGCAGGCTAAAACTGCTGGCGCTACAATTAAGTCTGGTTTTTGCAGTCGGTTTTACGGGGATGGATGCTGTCTACGCATCTATTCCGGATCATCATGAATTTGATGCCAGTCTGCACGTGCCATATCGTTCTGATGCCAAAGCTGGTGCCGAATCCCGTTATTTCACAATGGAATTCGAATATCCGTATGTCGCCAAAGAGCAGGCCATCACCTGGCGGGTAGAATTGCTGGGGGCCAATGGGCGTGTGATTGATCACTGGTATGGCGTAGAAAAACTCTTCAAGAAAACCGTGACGACACAGATGTTCTGGAGTGGTCGTGGCCCCCAGGGTGAAGCCCTGAAAGATGGCGTCTACCAGGTCAGGCTGACTGCCAAGGCGACCGATGCCGCAGTGCTGCAGGCAGCACCGGCAGCGGATGTCGCTACCCTGGTAGAGCGCGCTTTGGCCAAGCATGATACTGAAATCATCACTCAAAGCTGGCCGCTGCAAGTAGGTAGCGTGATCGCACCTAAAATGCCAAGCTTTGCCGCCTTGCCGACCAAAGCCAGCAAAACACTGTCTACCTCCAGCAAGACAGTAAACCGCCAGGCGGTTGCCGGCGCTGCACCACCGCCGGTTGCGGCGACCGGATCTTTGCCTTACACCGTGTATTACGGCAACCTGCACAGTCAGACCAATCACAGTGATGGCGGTGGTGAGCTGACAACCTGTGTTGGCGCACAAAATCCGCAATCTGGAGCGTATGGTCCGACCGATGCGTATCAGTATGCATTGAACAAGGGCCTGGATTTTTTGATGACGTCTGAACATAACCATATGTACGACGGTTCTGACAGCACCAATGCATCCGCCAATCCGGTTACGGCTAAAAACCTGTATCAATCCGGGCTTGCCGCAGCCATCAGCTTTAATTCCGGTCATGCCGGTTTCCTGGGGATTTACGGCATGGAATGGGGTGTCATCACCAACGGTGGACACATGAATATTTTCAACTCCAATGAATTGCTGGGTTGGGAATACAATAGCAGCAACCAGTTGATCGCCGACACGCTCACGACAAAAAATGATTATGCTGGCCTGTACACACTGATGCGTCAGCGTGGCTGGATAGGGCAGTTCAATCATCCATCGAGTAGTGGACAATTTATTGTCAATGGAACCGCACTGGGTTATACCGCCGATGGTGACCAGGCCATGGTTGCCTGTGAAATATTGAATTCGTCAGCCTTCTCAACCAATACCACAGAAACAGAAACCAGCCGAAGTACCTATGAAGGTGCCTGCAACAAAGCACTGGAAGCCGGTTACCACGTCGCCTTTACCACAGACCAGGATAACCATTGTGCCAACTGGGGGGCGTCTTATACCAACCGTAACGGCGTATTGTTGCCGACTGGCGCTGCCTTGAATACTGCTAATTTCCTTGATGCGTTGAAAGCACGCCGTGTCTTTGCCACCATGGACAAGACTTCGCAAATTGTCCTGACTGCCAACGGCCATCTGATGGGCGAACGTTTTACCAACAGTGGCGCATTGACACTGGTCAGTAATTTTGCCAGCACCAGTGGTCGTACAGTGTCCACCGTGGCTATCTATGAAGGTGTACCTGGCCGCAATGGAACGGTGACGCAATTGTCCAGCACCGCCACCACCACGACCACTCCGACTGTGGGCGAGCATTTTTACTATGCAAAAATTACCCAGGATGACGGTAAAATCTTGTGGTCTGCACCAGTCTGGGTAACGCAGTCCAACAGCAGTAGTGATACCACTCCACCTACGGTCAGTGCAGGTGAATCCGGCAGCAGCGGCACCATCACTTTGTCCGCTAGCGCGACAGATAATGTGGGGGTCAGCAAGGTAGAGTTTTATGTGGACAGTACACTCAAAGGCACAGTTACCAGCTCGCCTTACAGTATGACGCTGAACTCCACCAGCCTGACCAATGCCAGCCACAGCCTGGTCGCCAAAGCCTATGACGCGGCCAACAATGTAGGTACCTCATCAGCGGTCAGCTTCACCATCAATAATCCGACTACTGACACGACTCCACCTACGGTGTCAGTCAGTGAAAGCGGCAGCAGTGGCAACATTACCTTGTCTGCCACGGCAACGGATAATGTTGGCGTTGCCAAGGTAGAGTTTTATGTGGATGGTTCACTGGTGTCAACCAGTACCGCATCGCCGTATTCAAGCACCTTGAATTCGACCACGCTGTCGAATGGTACCCACAGCCTGACAGCCAAAGCCTATGATGCTGCCAATAATATCGGTACTTCATCGGCGGTGAGTTTTTCTGTCAGCAATACCACCACATCCACGCAGTTGATTGCCAATGGTGGGTTCGAGAGTGGTGCCAGTTCCTGGACGACCAGTTCCAGCGTCATCAACAGCGACACCACGGAAGCTTCGCGTACTGGCAGCTACAAGGCCTGGCTCAACGGTTATGGCAGCACCCATACTGATACCATGTATCAGCAAGTGACCATCCCCTCTGCAGCCACATCGGCCAGCCTGAGTTTCTGGTTACGGGTCAGCTCGGATGAAACCACGACCACCCAGGCTTACGATACCCTCAAGCTGCAAATCCAGAACAGCAGTGGCACGGTATTGGCAACGCTGGCAACGTATTCGAATCTGAATAAGGGCACAAGCTATGTCAACAAGACCTTTGATTTGAGCAGCTTTAAAGGCCAGACCATACGTGTGTATTTTGTTGGTGTCGAAGATAGTACGACTATCACGTCTTTCCTGATTGATGATGTGTCGCTGATCGTGCAATAAATTGCGTAGTTAATTACGCTTTAAGGCTACGCTGAATAAGCATCGATTTTCAGCGCACGAGACTTCGGGTAGCAGATTCAATTAATAAAAACATCGTGCAAGCTATTTTTCTGGACCCCATCAAGCCATTGATGGGGTTTTTTGCTACTTTGTGCCCACTAAGGGCGCACCTGTGCCATCAAATGCCGACGCGATAAATAAATATTGGCCAAGGCCAGTGCAGTAAATGTGCGTGTGGCATTCTTGGTCAAACCACGGTACCGCAACCTTGTTAAATCCCCAAAGGCGCTTGACGACTGCAAAGACGTGCTCAACTCGCGCACGGATCTTCGATTTATTGTGGTTCTTGCCGCGTTCAGGCTCGTCAATCTCCCCTGACTTGCGGATGCGCTGATTGGTAAAGTCTTTGGCTTGCGGCACTTTGGAGAGAATCAATGCCTTTTATCGCCGTACACCGGTTATCAGCGCAGCCCTAAGTGTGTCTTACGCTCCAACGGCAGCCATAGCCTGAAACACGTTCCAGTTGGACCCGACTGCCAGGCCACTCTTCCATCGACGGCCAGCGCGCGGCGTTGCTGGTTATGTAGTCCACGTCCTGCGGTAGTATTCAATGCTTTACCCACATCGAAGCCCTGACCGTTGTCTGTTATCGTCACCTGCACGCCATCCGTTGCCAAGGTAGTGCCGACCCGGATTTCAGTGGCATGAGTATGGCGCAAAATGTTGGCGATGCCTTCCTGAACGATGCGCAGAATATGCAGTGCACTGGACGGTTCCAGCCAGGCCAACGCGGGCAAATCCTGCACCTCCCACAACAACGCAATGCCAGTGCTCTCAAGACGTGGGCCCAGCCGGAAGCGTAACGTGGCCAGCAGTAGCAGCAAATCGGCTTCGACCGGTTCCATCGAATCAATAGTCAGCTTCAAGTCGTCCAGGCAATCCTTTAGAATTTGCGACACTTTCAGCTCGCTCACGCCGCCGCGTTCAACAGAGCGAATCGCGCTGATCAGGGAAGAACCGAGACCGTCATGCATATCCTGCATCAGGCGCTGGCGTTCATCGCTGATCGTTTGTAGCAATGCGGCCTCGCGCAAGTGCTGATGAATGATCTCAAGTTCTGCTTCCCGTACTTGCAGGCGCTGCGCCAAGTTTGCGTTGACTTGCTCCACCTCACTAATTGCATTGATGTAGCGCCGAGATATAAGGGAACCGAAAATGATGAAACTGATGGCATTGGCGTAAGCGCCCATATACCAGCCTTCCGGGCTGACGATGTTATTTTGAAGCATCCAGTCAGACATGCCCAGCAAGGTGAATAAGCCAACGCCAACGGCCACCAGCATTCCTTCGTTGGAACGACGCCAGGCGTTGACGCCTCCCACCAGGCCAACTGTCGCGCCCATCAGCGCCGCAATGATATAAATCAACGGTGTGACTTTGGGGGTATTTGGCAATACTGCCAGCGCAGGCAGTGTCAGCACACCAATCAGGCCGGTCATTCCGACCAGAGAGCGGGTGAACCATGTGAGCGCACGGCCGTGTAAGCGACAAAGAAAAAAATGGACCACGGTGATCAGCCACAGCAGTGAATTGACTGTCAGCCAGGCGAACCAGTCATTGGCGATCGGCAAGTTCACGTAGTAATGCAGGTGTCGAAAGAATGAGGTGACGGCCAGGTTGAAAAAAAGCAGATAGTCTGTTTCATGGCGGCGCTTGAGCCACACAAACAGTGCAAAAAACCCCACAGCCAGAAACGCCGCACTGAGCATTTCAGGCAATTCTTGTTGTAACCATTGGCGTACTTGGTAGCGTCCCCTCAGCTCGCCAACTGGTCCAAGCCAAAGAGAAGACAAGGCTATTTGGGTTTTCTGGGAGTGTTCCAGTCGAATCAAAATCTCGCTCAATGGTGCGCTGTCTGTATTTTTTTTCAGTACAACCCACAACGGGGTACGGGTACTGTTCCACAACGGACCTTGTTCCTGCGCACGGTGAACCAGTTGACCGTTGACATACACCGCGATGGTGCCATCCGTTTTGACGCGGATGCCATACAGCGCCAAAGGGTCGGAAGAAACCGGTATGCCGAGCACAGACAGCTTGATCCAGGTGGTACGGGTAGCATTGATGGTTGAGTCCGTACTGGCTTGACGCAGCAAAGCAATAGGCAATGCCAGGGGCAGTACGACATGTCTCCATGTATCCGCCAAGTCCTTGCTGTCCAGCGTGCGTGGCGGTGCACTGAAACCGGGCGCATCCGCCACCTGCCAGTCAGCCTGAGTCAGATGCATGCTTGCTGCAGGAGGCTGTACGCCGTCGGCGCTCAGAGACAAGAGACTCGTGGCAAATAGCAAGACTACGGAAACGACCAACATCGTATTGAGTAATAGGGGTGCAGGGCGGTATCTCATGCGGCATTTATATGGTAAAGCTCAAAGACTTGATACGCAAAACAGGTAAGACAGTCGAACACAGCCTGATCGGTTTAACCGGACAATAGCCCCAGCATCCTGGCTTCATAAATAGCCTCTGTCTTCGAGGTAACCTTGAGCTTACTGTAGATGCGCCGCACGAAAGTGCGTACCGTGAAATGGGACAACTGCATCAGCTTAGCGATTTCATGCATCGTAAAACCCTTGGTGATGAAGTCCAACACTTCTTTTTCGCGGGTTGACAAGACGGCCACCGGGTCTGCGGTCTTTTCCAGCGCATCCACATTACCGGCGCTGTTGGGGCTGCTGGGGTTTTTTTTTCGGAAGCGTGCCAGTACCTGGCGTGCGATGATCGGACTGATCGGACTGCCGCCGCTGGCAAGGCTGCGGATCTCATCGATCATTCTGCCCGGCGAACTGTCTTTGAGCAAATAACCGACCGCTCCGGCTTCGATCGAGCGCATGACATTGCTTTCATCACCGAAATTGGTGCTGACCATAACACTGCAACTGGGCCACAACAATACGGCCGCCCTGATGACGTCAATGCCAGAACCGTCAGGCAAGCCCAAGTCGACCAGTAGCACATCTGCCGGTGGATCTAGCAACATAGTCATTCCTTGCGCTCGGCTGTCGGCCAGCCCTGTCAGGTGCATATCCGGCGCGGCTTGAATCACCTGGCTTAAGGCATCGCCAAAGTCGGGATCGTCCTCGACGATAGCGACATGGATGAGGAGTGCTTCAGGAGAAGTGGGCATGGACGGTTTCAATTACACGAAACATGATTGTACGGCGGATTGGGTTCGGTGCATGTAGCACGTTTGAGCGACATGCTTTCCCTCCTGTAGCAATGCTATATCTAGCAATTTTATAGCAATTCCATCTATCATAATAGCTAATTGTAAATCTGCTTTTTTGAGACCTTTGCTCTCAATCTGATTTGCTTCCCTTCCTATTCCTGCTTACGGAGACATTGATGGTAACTGTGCTGACCCCGAAATTTGGACCGCTTCAATTTGATGCTGAATGCGCTTTTCCCGGGGAGAAGATGTTTGCCCCTGTTACTGCTAAGGGAGGTGCGGTGTTGGTCGCCGGGGGGCCGCAGGCTGTGGGGCTGTTTTCGGTGAACGATATGTCCAGCGCGCTGAAGACATTTCCTACGCGCATGGGGCAAGGTATTGCGGGGTTTTGTGTCAGTGATTCTGTGTTGTACATACAGGATGGGCCGGTTCTCAGTGCCTGGTTTCTGGTGAAGCTGCAATGCTTTGCGGCACAGAATCTGTCTACTGGCCAAAGCTGGAGTATTAATGATGCAGAAGCGGGTGCGCATGAACCGCCAGATGAATTCTATGATTATTCTGAAGAAGACCAGGGCTTGTACATGCAATTAATGCAGGCGCGCAACAAGCGGGTGCTGGCGGCGTCGCTGGCTGACCTGGATCAGCAAAGCACCGCAGACTCTAAAGAACTGGCGGTCGAAGTGCGCAAGCTTTTGCGTGTTGACAGCAAGGACGCGGCGCAAGTGATGGAAACTGCGCAGCTTGAGTTGCAGCAGACTGCCAGCAAGGTTGCGAAGATTGTGTACTCTGCCCCGGTAGTACGTGTGCAACAGGCGTCTGGCTCCAGTGGCAGCCAGGTATTTACGCTGGGGCTCAATGGAACGGTATACGCGATGGATGACAAGCTGGGGGTGGTGTCGCCCGTCATGCGTGATGCCAGCCTGCCTTTGCGTGCCGCACTGGCCATTGCCGAGCCTCTGCTGTCTTCTGGCAATTATGGTTGCCGCCTTTACTATGTGACGCAAGACGGCGATATCAGTGTGCTGGATGGTTTGACGCCCAACCTGGATGCACTGCCTGGTTGGCAAGGCAAGGGTAAACCTGTGCGTGACAAGGTGCTGCCTTTGAGCTGTCATGGCAAGGTATTGATGGGTGGTGGTATTTTGGGTGCAGATTTTTTTGTGACGGATATCAACCCCACGCAATCGCTGGTGCAAACCGTGGAAGCACCAGCGGGTGGCTGGACTGCTTATCAGGTAGAACCAAAAACTGAGCTGGTATTGCTGACCACCAGCACGGCATCACGCTTGCATGCTTATGGTGCGGCAGTCAAAAAGCGTGACCGTTGGAACCTGCGCCAGAATGCCAATGCTGTGCATGCAAGCTTTGCCTATACTGGCGCAGGCAATGATGATTACCCCTTGGTGGTGGAGACAGATGTACTCAAGCCTGGTGATGGTGCTTTGGGTTTCCGCATCTTGCTTGCCAATACAATCGATTGTCCAGAGCCTGCAAAAAACCCGAGTTATCCGCCGCCAGCGGTTGAGCTTGACCGGGGCACGATAGGCGCCTGGAATGGCAGCCCCAGCTTTAGCATAGCGTGGATACGTCATGCCCCGGTGATTGCCGGACCAAGAATGCATTGCGTGGTCAGGTCCAGCCGTCCTGCCAGCCTGCAGGCAGAAGCGGCACCCTTGCCAAATGGCAGGGAACCCGGTTATGCCATCAGCAATTTGCGCCAGCAACTGGGTCAGCTTACCAAGGGCAGCTTTCTGGCGGCAACGGCTTTGCCTTCCTTACGCGCAGCAGCCAGTGCAGTGGATTTTGTGGCTACATTTGCGCTGAATGAAGAATTCAGCAAGATGCAGCCTCTCGCCAAGGCCGCATTGGCGTACATGGCGCTGAAGGCAGATTACGTCAAAGTGCGTGTCACAGTGTGTATGAAAAAAACCGGTATAGGTTTTAACCCACGTACCGAGGTCACTGGGCCAGAACCTGTGCGTTCAACCCGCCTGACAATGAGTTTCAACCCCGGTGGTACGGCCAGCTTTGATACCGACTGGGATGGCATTGCTTACATCGACAAAACAAAAAAGAACAGCATAGTGACACTGGTAGCTGGCACCTACGAGAACCTGCTTCCGAGATCGCATGGTGATGTTCTGTTTCCTGTGTCTTTCCCCAAACCAGGTGGCGGCATCCACTTCGACGACAAACCTGTCTACCAGCACAGTGTCAGCACAGTCAAACTGGAAGATGGCACGATCGCCGAAATAGCAATCTCTGTGGACGTGCAGACCAATCGTCCGTAAGTCTGTCGTTACATAATCCTTGCACGGGCAGGCTAGTCTTTGGTGACGGCCTGCCGTCTGTGCACCTGTTCTATCTATTGATCAATATACGAGGGTATCATGAACAAATTATTAGACGCATTGGGAGCAGAAATTCTGGCGACGACCTGGACTTGTCCGTCAGTGTATGGGCCGCTGACATCACCCCTGCTGGCTGCGGGTGACAAGCTCATCGGCGTAGTGGGCAAGGTGGTGTATGCAGTTGATATTCATAACGGCAAGCAAGTGCCGGTGTCAGCAGCGAGTGATTCCAGATGGGTGTATGAAATGCGCCAGCCCACCGGCACCGATCCGCGCGTCACCGCATGTGATGGCGCGGTGTACCTGATGGACGGTGATTACCTGACGGCGTTGAGCCTGGCAAATGGTGCCAAACTGACGAACTGGACATCGCCCAAACTGGGCCGCACCAGCTCACTGGTGGCTGACAAGGGCATTGTCATGGCCATGTATCTGGATTCAAAAAAAGGCGCGTCCCGGGTGGCGGGTTATTTTGCCGCTACCGGTGCCAAGGCATTTGAACCTGTAGAAGTGGCGAAGGGTAGCGCCGGGCCTGCCTGCTATGGCAGTGAGGCGGTATTCTTTGTCGCTGCGGGCAAATTACTGGGCGTGAATTTGCGCTCAGGCGACACCCGCTGGACCTATACCCATGCGCAAGACAAGCTCAGTGCCGTTATTGCGCCATGCGCCGCAGAAAAAGTAGTGCTGGTTGCCGGGCGCGATCTGCATGGCATTTGTATTGAAAAAGGCACAGAGCTGTACAAGATTAGCCCCGGTGAAGAAGGCAACGTCAACTGGAACACACCTGTCATTGACATACCCGCCAAGGTCAGGACTGCATCAAAAGTGGTCAACCTGAAAGCCGCACGCCCACCGCAAGAAGGTACCGGACAATTATTGCAGACCAGTGAGACTGACCCGGCCAATCTTGCCGCTGGCGTGGCGATCGCCACCAACTCTATTGGCGACTTGATTTGCTTTGCACTGGCCGATGGCAAGATCAAGTGGCGCAGCAAAGTCAAAGACCCCAGCGGTCCGCGTATCATTGATGGTGTAGTGTATGTCAAGATTGATGGTGGCAAACAGCTTGCACGCTTTTATGTAGAAAACGGCAGAGCGGCCGGCATGGCTTATTCCCTGCCCAATCTGGCTAGTGCACAACCTGCCGTCATCACCAATGGCACGCTGTTCCTGGCGGATGATCTCGGTGGCATTGCGGCGCGACCTTATGCCAACCAGACCGCAGCTTATTTTGATGGCTTGCAGTCGCGTATCAATATCCGCCCTGATGGCACACAATTTGATTTTGGTGAGCGTAATTTCACAGTAGAAGCCTGGGTGCGCAGTAGCCAGGGTGGTGACATTATCTCGGCCTACCCTACTACTGATGACCCCAATGCAAATGGCTTCAGGCTCAACCTCACGCCCAACGGGCAAATCAGGGTGGCGATATTTTCTGCCGATGGCAAACGCCAGAGCGCAGGGCGCAGCAACGCATCGTCTGCAGCAGATGGCAACTGGCATCATATCGCCCTGGTGAGGCGCAATGATACTTACCTCATCATCCTTGATGGCGTACCGCAGGAAGTGCGCCTGCCCGAAACGCCGGGAGCAGCGAGGCTGGCGATAGGAGGTAATACTGCGCTGACGATAGGTGCGCTGGTGTCCAAAAAAGGGAATGAGGCAGAATCCTTCTTCAATGGCCTGATACGCGAAGTGCGCCTGTGGAATTGCGCGATGGAAGCCAGCCTGATAGAAAGCAACCGCAGCACGGCCCTGAAAGGCACAGAGCCGCAACTACTGGGCCTGTGGCGTCTGGATGAAGTTCAAGCCACTGACAAGGCTGCAATTGAGCCCTACAATGCTGCTGCCCAGCACCGTGTCAAATCGCAATTCATTACCCATGCATCTAGACGCACTGATCTGAGCATGGACCGTAATGCCTTCCCTTACCTGTTACGCGAATCGTCCAAGCAATGGCCGTATGCCAATACCTGGGGTGCACGCGGGCAAACGCAGGTGACGGGTTCGTCGGCCCTGTCCAGCAATGGCATTCTGGCTTTCCCTACCGAGAACGTCTTGTATGCAGTAGGCACACAGGATGGCAAACGCAAATGGGCCATGGATATTGCTGAAAAAATCTCTGACCCTATAGCAGATGGCGCGAGCTTCTTGTTGCTGACGCAGGATGATTCGCTGGTGCGCATCGATGCCAGAAGTGGCCAAAAGACCCAGCTTGCTGCTTTTGCAGGCTTGCACAATGAACATGCTGAAGCCCTGCCAGCACCTGCTGTTAATGAAACCTATGTGGCTGCAGCAACGGGCGCCGGCAATACTCATGTTGTGATTGCCGAACGCCAGGCAGACACCGGCCTGAGCATCAAGCTGCCCGGCACGCCGTTACAACTGGCATTTTGCAAAACGGCGACGAATAGTGGATTGACGGTACTGACGCGCATACACAATGAGCTGAGACTGCATCTCATTGATTGCGTGACAGGTCTTGAAACAGGCAAACACAGCGTCACCAGTGAAGCCTATTGCATAGCAGGCTCTTGGGTATTTGCCATGTTTGACGATACTGTCGTCAAGCTCGACACGGCGAACCTGGCAGCCGCACCGCTTGCTACTTCCTCCAGAGTCAATAGCAAGATCAACGGCATGGTGGCATCACTGGCGGAAGACTTGCTGGTACTCGCCACGGCAGATGGCAAGGCACTGGCCTACAGCCTGAGTACCCTGACAGTGCGTTGGGATATCACCTTGCCTGACCAGCCTTCAGGCACATCCAATGCTGTCAATACACCGGTGCTTGATCGTGCTGCACGGGTAATTTGCACCACAGCCAGCGGCACGATTGCCGCCATCAATGGCAAGACCGGTAAGCTGATAGGTTTGTACAAGGCGCAAAATGGCACAGTTGGTACGCCGCAGGTGTATGCAGGCACGGTGTACACAGGCTGCCATGACACCCTCACCAGCGCAAAGGATGCAGAGCTGGACGGTGCCATGCACAGCGTCGTACTTGGCGATATTTCTGCCCTGCGCCTGAATCTTGACCGTCAGGGTAATCCTGTCGCTAATGGTACCCAGCATGCAGTGATCGACATCAGCACCAAAGATGCTACCTTGCACCTGATGCGCGTGCAGGAAAGCTGTGTGGAAGCCTGGGTCAATGTGCCGCGTCTGACAGGTGAGGCAGCAGCGCGTGCGGGTGGCGGCATCGTTGGCATAGCGGCGACGGAAGAATCTGATTTCGACATCAATATGTGGCTGGATGCCGATGGCACGTTGCATTATTCTTCAAGCGCCAAAGAAAATGACAAATGGACTGGCATACACGTCAAGGCACAGACAACGATCATGGATGGCAGATGGCATCACTTTGCAGCATCACGTCGCCCGGCTGCTGCCAATGAAACGACTGACCAGGTCATCTTGTATGTGGATGGCAAGGCTGTACCGACGGTACACCTGGCAGAACCGTCGGCACCAAAGGTCGCGCCGGCTGGCCTGAAAGCCTATGTTGGAGCAAACGTGGCAGCAGACTTGCGTGCAGAAAAATCCTTCTGCGGCATGATTGCTGAAGTACGTATCTGGGACACCTATCTGGTCGCACCGGAAATCGCCTCACGCATGCTGGTCAAGCTGCGCGGTGACGAACCCGCTCTGCTGGCTTACTGGAACTTTGATTACCAGTCCGTGCATGATTCAGCCCTGCAAGGCCACAGCGGTATATTGGCGCAAGAACCATGCATTGAATGTCCGGCATGGTGGCTGACTGACCTGCCGTTTACGCAACCATCTTACCCACATATCACAAGCACGGCATCCATTGCCCGCATGCAGGGCAATCAGCCTGTGTATGCGCTGACGGCCAAGGTCTGCGCAGCAGACGGTGCAGGCATGGCAGGCAAACGGGTGGAGATGTGGTACATCAAACGACGCCCAGACGACCCTTCGTCCATCTTCATCAATGGTACAGAAGTGCTGGGTGTCAAGTCAGGTACTGAGCCTGATCCGGTACTGCGGGCCAGTAATATCGCCAGGGTATTTTCCGCAGTTACCGGCAGTGATGGCACGCTCAACCTCAGTATCTCTTCGCCAGAAGCAGGCCATGGCCCTTCGCTGGATTTGTGGACTTCGTTCATGCCAGTCAACGAGCGCTTTCACGTCAACGTACTGATTAATAACCAGGTGCTAGCCAAACCTGTGCCACCAACGCTGACCGCACAAGCCAAACTGATACAGGACTATAACTACACCACAGGCGACAAGATCAGCGACAAGAAAGACCGTTCCACCTGGCGCGTGGTCTTGCGTTCACGCGAATCTGATGGTGGCTTGTGCATGCGCGAACCCATCACACTATGGGCATCCAAACCAACAACGATAGAAGTCGCAGGTAAGAAATACCAGGTCAATACTGAACGCTCGGTCACCGTCGACAGTGAAGCCAATGGCGACATGACCATCGTCATGGAAGCTGAAGACCTGACCGCACCATCGCTATACGCCCGAGCCGGTTTCATGAACCGCAATGAACGCATCATCATCAGCCCTGACCAGGATGCGCAAGTAAAGCTGTCGACAATGCAAAGTGATGACATGACCAAGCCGCGTGTCACCAACTGGAAGAAAGAAGGTGGTGGCGAAGAAACCCTGCTCAATGAAGAACACAAGGAACATGCGGGAGATATCTCGCGGGCGGTGCGCCAGGTGTCGTCCGCTGCCAGTACCGACAATAATAACCAGACCATGCTGAAGGCGCGCAGATCACCCGCGCAACTTAAGCTGATGTCCATGCGTGCCGCAGAAAAAGGCATAGAACCTGGCTTGCTGAAAGCGGGCGATGGCCATGCCAGCAATCCTGACTTATTGCTTATCGATTCCATGCAGCAGGAAGATGCCGGTGCAGATACCGACCGTGTGACTCTGTTGCGCACCGTGGCAGGTACCCCGCGCCAGGCCCCGGCCAACCCGGATGCCTTCCGCCGTTCCATGGGTGGTGCCATGGGCTTCGTCATCGAAGCAGGCGGGCCCAATGGCTATAGTTACCGTACCCTGCATACGCAGGAAGCAATGACCCTGTCACAGGGCGCAGCAACACCTGTCAGTGTACATGCACCACATATGCTGGGTGGCTTTTTTGATGACATGTGGTCAGGCATCAAGGATGCTGCCGTTAATGTCTATGAAAGTGCCAAGAGCATCGCCGTCATCGTTGCTGACACTGTCAGGATCGCCATCACCAAGGTAGTCAACGGCATTGTCAACGTCGTCAACAAGGTGGTGGCAACGGTGGAAGATGCACTCAATGCCATTGCCGGTTTCTTTGAACAACTTGTGGTCGCCATCAAAAAATTGATTGCCTTCTTGCGGGCATTGTTTGACTGGGGTGCGATTCTGGATGCGCAGCGTATCTTGTTGGACATTTTCCGTATTTCCAATGAGGTACAGAAAAAAACCTTGAAAGACAAGGCTGGTATGACGCGCATTGCCAGGATGATTGCAGGCTTGCCTGAAACGTCTATACCTGCTGGAAAATCCAGCCTGAACAGCAATGCACGGGATGCTGGCGGCAAGGATTCGCCAGCTATCAAGGGCAGCGATGGTGTACAGGCCAACTCAATGCTGCAAAAATCAAACAGTGGTCAGGTAAGCCCATTACCGGGTGCTGAGCTTAGTGGCACAGTCGCTCCCGCAGCAGACGCTGGCAACCCTTTCCTCGGTGTCATCAAGGCCTTGCCTGGCATTGCGGGGTCGCTACTCGACCTCTCGCCAGGTGATCTGGTGAAACAATTGAAAAATGCCATGACCAATGGCACTGACATGGGACTGGAAGCTCTGGTGGGGCGTCTTGCTGATATGACTGGCAACATCGCTGATGGCGTGGATGCGCTTGTCAAATTACTTGATGCACCGATCTACATACCATTTGTCAGTGAATTGTATAAATGGATTACGGGTCTGGACTTGTCCATCCTCAGCCTGCTGTGCCTGGCGTTGGGAGTGTTCTTCAATACCTTGTATGCTTTCGTCACCTTGATTGAAGGGGATGCCCGCAGTTTTGCCGGTGACGCCAAAGGCTTGCCAGCAAAAATGCGTGCTGCGGCAGGATTGCCACCAAGGGCAAGTCTCACTGCAGATGCTGACGAACACCACCCTGCATCCGCTCCCATGTTAACGGCTGACAATGTACCTGGCACACCGCGTGTCTGGGAAATTTTATTTATCGGGGCGCGTTCTCTGGTCGTAATCGCCAATACAGTATCTGATGCGGTGCATTTCGATGTTGTCAAAAACACTGGTATACGCTCACCAGCCCATAATGCCATTCTTGCGAGTGTCGGTTTACTTCAAGGCCTATGCGGAATGATTGCCGCAGCCGCCTTTACCTTTGGCTCACAGCCAGCCATGTACGCACGTCTGAATGCAACTTTGGGGGATGACCGTTCGCTTGCAAAACGCTACGAATGGGTAGTTTACCTCAGCTTTGGCCTCACTTCGGCGTTGGGCTTGGTCAAATTTGTCTTAAGTGCTATTCGTGTCTGGAAAAAAGGCGTGGATACACCTCCCGTTCCCTATACCTTTTTTGGTGAGCTGGAAATCGTGTACAAGACAAACGAATTCGCAATGATGTGTGGTGCAGGTGTCATCTCTGCCGGTCTGATGAGCTACATGCTGCTGGAGCTCTATAGTCCATCAACGGAAAGTGAACTGGCAAGGATAAAAAACGACAACGTCAGGAACGAATACAAACTGCTAGTTTTCCGCGATGCAATCAGCCTGAGCCCTCTCTTGTTCGAGTTCATGTATACGGACGACGGCATAAAACATATGCGCAGCATGATGGGCTCTGGTGCAGCTACTGTTTATGGAATAACCTCCGTAGTCCGTGCAGCTGGCAATATTGCCTCTGTCGCCTTGCACGGTGTGGCGGTGTTCAAGTATGGTGATATGGAATAAAAGTATGCAGGACTGTCGTGGTGGTACGAACTCGTAGCAAGATGCAGGCGCATTGCAAACGCTCAGGCAACGGTATTTGACTGAGCGTTTTTTTTTGTGAGGAGTGGGTCACATTGCTGGCATCACCCAGAACAGAAGCAAACTAAAATGCCAACAGACACAAAAATTAGCGTAGTTTGCGTCCTGTACTGTCCGTTTTTTTAAACAAATCAGAGCCCTGCCTGCACTTAGCTTGCCCACAACCAACAGACTGCCAGCATAATATTTGCTGGTTGCGGTTGCGTTCATCTCCGCTATTTCATCCCGGGAGACAGCTCGTTGAAGCAAACTAGAGTGTTGATTGCATGCGCAGGTATCGCAGGTTTGACCGCACCGCATGAGCTGGCCAAGCGTGGCTATATGGTGACAGTGGTAGAGGCGTTGGCTGTGCCGGATGGCAAGCGCGCAGTATTCCGTTGGAAGGGGTGGCAAAGGCCGACCTGCAGTATTTGCCAGGCAAGCATGGTTTTCGCTACTTCCCTGGGTTTACCGACATTTCCCTGACACCGTGGGACATGCCCTGTGTGCTGGCGGATGGCATGCAGAGCTACATTTCACATGAGGGATTCGTCGCGAAAGATGGGGAACAGGTAGCACTTGAAGAATTTTCATCCGAGGAAGAATTGCGTGCTTGGGCCACTCATCCCGATTACGTGGAAGCAAAAAAAAGACGCGATACTTTTTCACCGAATACTTAATTCAGGTCAACACGCCCTGGTTCGGGCACTAATATTGAAAGGGCCCGCCAGTGTCAACTGGCGGGCCTTTTCTTTGATGTTATCGGTTATCGCATAAACTATCGTGCAGATCAGGAAACGACCAGCGTAAAGTATCCGCTTTCCAGCGAGGTGGTGTCGACAACGGCGGTAATGGTCGCCTGAGGGTTGTTAGTTTGTACGGCCTCAGTGGTGACACCGTTAATGACGGCGTAGATGCTGTAGGTATCATTGATATTGAGCGTAGTCGCTACAAAATTATCGGTGACAACTACATTCTGTTCGACGTGATCATTCGTGCGCAGGGAGAAAATCACAGGTCCTATGCACGTCTTCTGCAATTGCAATTGATTCGGGTGGCTATACCCCACGTTGACTAATTCAAAATCGTAGGTACCTTGCTGAGGGACTTGTTTGACCTGTGCCAGAAAACCCGCTGCTCCAACGAAGCTCTGGGTGGCGGTTGTATAAGTATTGCCTTCTATTGTGGTCGTGGCAAAGAGGCTGGCGGGCGGCAGATCGGTCGACAGTTCTGCCAGGGCATCTGGCGACACCGGTATATGCTCTACCACCACCAAATCACCTTTCAACACCGTAAAATAGGCTTGGTAACTGGTTTTGTTCGTCAAGTTCATGGACATTGCACTCTCCTGTAGGTGGTTTGCCTTGCACACATGAAGGCGGATGCGGGATTGTTTATTTTACATTAACATGACGATATTACACAACGCAGCTTTGTCGGTGAATGGAATGGCTGGTTGCTAAGCTGCTGACCTGCCGACATGGCGATCAAGGAAGAATTTTATGCACATCAGGTTTTATCACGCCCCAGACGCCAATTGCTGTGAGCGACTGTTATGGATACTCGATTACAAGCAAGTACCGTATGAACGCATAGACGTGGGGCTGACACAGGTGGGTGAACATGTCACCCAGCACAGCCCTTTTGCCCGCGTGCCACTGATGGAAGTTGATGGTGTACCCTTGAGTGAATCCATGGCCATGGCCGAATTCATTGAAGAGACGGTTCCCCATCCGCCTTTGCAATATACCGCAGCCTTTGCCCGCGCCCAGGTCCGTGAGATTTGCGAAGCAGTCAATTCGTCCATTCATCCGCAGCAAAACGGCAGCACTGTGCGGTATTTTCATCCGGAATGGAGCAGGGAACAAATGAAGCCGACACGCGCCAACTGGCTCTACATCAATCTGCAAAAACTGCAAAGCCGCCTGTGGCGCAGCAGTCAGTTTGCTGTCGGCACAGAATTCACCCAGGCAGATATTTTCCTCGGCATCATTTATCGCAAGGCGGTGGATCTGGGCGTGCCCGTCACTGATCTGCCGCTGTATGAAAAACACTGGCAGTTTTTGATGTCGCATGAGGCGATACGTCTGAGTTGCCCCATATAGTCACGAACCGAAAGTGTAAGTGACGCAGGTATAAAAAATCAAAGAACATTTACTTTTCTGAGAATGGTAAATGCACTTACATTCTGATATTGAAATAATAGAACTGACATAATGAATTCACTAGAACGTGCATTGATATCACTGGATGGTTTATCTATGGGTGACGCTTTCGGCCAGTGCTTTTTTCAAGAAGAAAACAAGCTATTGCTTGATGAAGGAAAGCAGTTGCCGAAGGCTCCCTGGTATTTTACTGATGATACAGAAATGACGCTGTCCGTCATCGCGAACTTGCGCCATCATGGTGAAATTTATCAGGACACACTGGCCAAAAGTTTTGCGCAGCATTATAGCTATGACCGGGCCTATGGTCCGTCCATGCATAGAGTTTTGGCGCGCATCAATGCCGGTGAGGCCTGGCAGGATGTGGTTGCCAGCGCTTTTGAAGGACAAGGTTCGTACGGGAATGGTGCTGCCATGCGTGTTGCCCCGCTGGGCGCCTATTTTGCTGATGATCTGGATTTGCTAGTGGAACAGGCAAGTTTGTCGGCTGAAGTGACGCACGCTCATCCCGAAGGAATAGCAGGAGCCGTTGCAGTTGCACTGGCAGCTGCCGAGGCTTGTCTTTACAGGGATATAGGAATACGACCCAAACATGCAGAATTTTTGGCAGGAATTATCGACTTGTTACCTCAAAGTGAAGTGCGTTCCAAATTGGTTCGTGCACAGTCCATGATCACAGTAGGGAACATGGATTTCCCTGTCTCTGTTTTGGGTAATGGTAATAATATGTCGGCGCAAGATACCGTGCCTTTGGCCTTATGGTGCTGCGGACAAGCATTGGAAGATTTCGAGAAAGCGATGTGGCTAACGGTCAGCTCAGGTGGCGACCGCGATACCTTATGCGCAATAGTTGGTGGTGTTGTCGCATCGTTTGTTGGTAGCGAAGGCATTCCTGATAACTGGAGAGCGCGGCGCGAAGCTTTACCTGACTGGTATCTTGAATAAGGGGTATGTAAGGAGATGTGAATTGACACAGAAAATCTTTTGGAACGACCCCTATCAAACCAGCCTGCTGACACAAGTCAGCAAAGTTGACGGCAATGATGTCCGTCTGGTATCAACGATCCTTTTTGCATTCTCTGGAGGGCAGGAAAGCGATCAGGGTACGATAGCCGGGCATGCGGTAGTTGCCGCCCGCAAGGAAGGACTGGATCTGGTGTATACGCTGGGCGATGGTCATGGCTTGTTGCCAGGGCAGGATGTGGAAGTATGCATAGACTGGGACCGGCGTTATCGCCTGATGCGCCTGCATTTTGCGGCCGAGCTAGTGTTGGAATTGTTTTACAAGTCATTGCCCGGTGTCGGTAAAGCCGGTGCCCATATAGCCCAGGATAAGGCGCGTATAGATTTTGTCTGGCCTGAAAGCATTGCTCCCTTGCTGCCTGCGTATACGCAAGAAGCGCAAGCCATCATTGATGCCAATCTCGATATTCAGTGCGCCTTTGACGATGAAGCGACGCAACGACGTTATTGGGAAATCGCCGGATTTTCCCGCGTGCCATGTGGCGGTACCCATGTCAAAAAGACTGGGGAACTGGGGCAGATCAGATTGAAGCGCAATAATATTGGGCGGGGTAAGGAGAGGGTGGAAATTTATCTTGCGCCATAAAAAAACGACGAAAATTGTTCATTATCATGACAGCTGATTGAGTATGAAAAAATGCCGGGATACCCGCGTCTACCCGGCTACGCCCTACCGTACGCGTAAGGTATCAACAAATCGACAAAGGGGCTGGTCATCCCACTGGTAGCCAATGAGATCACCAGGCACATCGCAGATTTTAACGATTCCTTTAGAATAACCCTCACCTGATCTGGCAAGGAAATAGTTTAATTTTACACCCTTGGATGAAACCCCATTTAGAAAAATTGCGCGATCATGCTGTCCCCCAAAGCCACCGCTTGCAAACAACACATCTCCAACAAGGAAAAAACGATGTGGACGTATAATTACTGCGATTTGGTTGCGAGTTTCCTTAATCGTCAAGTTGTTATTTGGTTGTGAATTTTTCCATAATTCTTTAAGCATGCTGTCATTAAGTCGACGACAATTTCTGCAATCGCGTTCGTAGTAACTTAGCCAATCGTACCATTCTATAGTCTTCGGCGGCACTCGCTTTTTGACATATAAAACAGTTTTTCGCCATTGTTCTTCTGGCGTTAAGTAGGTCTTTGCACGAGCCATTTTTCAGTGATTTAGGGAGCCAACTTTCAAGTTATCCATTTTACAGATATAAAAATGTGATGGTGAATATTAATAAATGCAAACTCGCTGTCATATATTATTAAAACAACGATATGCCTATTTTCAATAGCTTAAGTTCAAGAGGGTATTTTGGCTAAAATTTATCAATATAAGGCAAGGCCAGACTTGTTGCCAGCGTACTGGGAATTTGAGCGCGAGTATTTCTATAACGATTTTGTCATAGAATTGGCAAGGGGGCATCAAAACTGGCGCAAACTGATAGAGAGCGTATGTTTGCTGTTTGGTTTGCCTCGCATGATCAGGACGTTTGGGGACGATATACTGGTTTTGATATCAGTACTTTGCCATGGAATGTCGCAAATATCGAAGAGGATAAGTCGTTCCTGCTTGCGGTAATAAGCGCGGTATTGGAGAGTTTGGGGGCAACTATTTACGGTGCTTTGAAAATTGCTCTCTCTAGATTGCGTGTCCTCATTCAGTCGTTTGTAGCTGAGCATGCCAATGTGGATCAAGAAATAATATGGGCATACAACGATGATCACCCTCCAAAGGAATTTAAAAAATGTCCAAACGACCAAGTTTATTTGCATGAAAATGGATGTGTTGTTTGTGGTGGCAAGCGAAAGAACCCACAACGTGAACCAGATCCCAGGTATTTGTCTACAGAAAAAAATCTTGGTGATGTAAAGCGTGTCAAAAGTGGGTTTGTAGCAGGAACCCTGGTGCATACCGAGAATGGGGTGGTGCCAATTGAAAAAATTCAGGTCGGCGATATGGTGTTGTCAACTTACCGTGCAAATGATCCACTTCAATATAAGCCTGTATTGAATGTTGCAGTACACAGAGATAGTGAAGTTTGGTTACTTGAGCACCATAACCGAGGCCTTCCATTTAGTAATTTGGTATTAACAGGAAATCAGGAATTTTCAAGTTTTCATAAGTGGCATACCGTAGATCAATTGGCAGGTAAATACATTGATGGTGTATATGTTAAACGGAATTCTTCATGGCAAACTGTACACCGTGCTCGCAGAATTTTAAAAACGAATAGCTTATCTATAGGTTGGACCCATGCAGATAGTTGCAGGTATGGTACGACGGTAGATTTGCGAGATTCCCAGGTCAAAGTTAGCAAAACGTATGAAGAAGATAGCGTCGATATTTCTGCCTATGAGATAAATGAATATCTTAGTCACCAGGTTTACAACATCGATCTTGGAGAATCATGGTATTTTTTTGTTGGTGAACCAGGTGTTCTGACTAAAACACTGCGACTTTCAGATCGAGTGATACAAGATTGGACGCTAGCAGCTGAGGGCGGCAATCTGAGAGCTCAATATTATCTAGGGTGGGAATATTCATATTCATCGTTGCAAAATCATGAACGTGCGATGTATTGGCATCGCAAAGCGGCTGAATTTACCCTGGCGTCGCCCATTGATTCAGATGATATGTATGAAAATGGAATAGCTTCACAACTTCATCTTGCGAACATGTATGAGCAAGGGTTTGGTGTGCCCAAAGACTATAAATTAGCGGTTTTTTGGTATGCTGCGGCTGCAGCAAGAGGAAGCCCTGTTGCAAAATATTTTTTAGGGCTGATGCACAAAGACGGACTAGGTATCGACCAAGATGTAGAGCAGGCTCGCAGTCTGATAAAAGAATCTGCAGAACTAGGTTTTCAAAATGCAATATCGGAAGTGCAGAAGATGAACTGGTAATGTAGTTGGCGCATGGCTAAGATTTATTTTAAAAAAAACAGCGACTGCAAAAATGCCAGTCGCTGTTTTTCTTTGAGTGCTGGAAGCGCGCGATGGCTCGCTGTGATTATTTCCCGAACAGCGACGAAAACTGTTGCAGCACATCCGTCGGGTTGATGCTGCCAGCGTCTGGTACCTGGCCATGCGGTGTCAGGTGATCGATGATGCCGGGCAAAAAATCGGCCAGATGACTTGCTGCGCCTTCGTGGGAAATGCCTGCGGCATCGGCCAGTTGTTGCAATTGTCCGCCGCCCAGGGCCTGCTGTATTTGAGCAGCAGAAATCGGCAGGTTCTGCCCTGTGCCCACCCAGGATTGTACGATGTCCGCCAGGCCAGCCTGATGGAAGGTATTGATCAGTGACTGCAAGCCACCGCCAGACTGATTATTGCTCAGCATGCCGATTGCTGCCTGGATCAGCATGGATTTGGAGTCGGTACTACCGTTATTACCCTGGTTCATACCACCCAGCATGCCTAATGCGTTATCAAGAAGTCCCATGATTATCCTTTCAGATGAAGTTGATGTGTACGACTATGCATAACGGCGAGTGTATGTTGTCTGGCGTACAGTAATTGTGAACTTTATATGAAATTTGACATTATTTTACTGCAATTGCAATGTCTGAATTACATTCCGCCCCAGGCGGCATTCAATATGGCGATGGCGGCCAGGCCTGCTGTTTCGGTACGCAAGATGCGTGGCCCCATGGACAGGGCCAGCACACCATGTTTGATGGCGAGGTTTTCTTCTTCATCGGTATAACCACCTTCTGGTCCCACCATCAGACTGACAGCCTGTGCCGGGTGATGGCGCGACCAGTCGGCCAGTGACTGGTCAGCGCGTGGTGTCAGCAGTATCCTTTGGTGCATGTCTTGCTGGCCTAGCCACTGGGCGTAGTTCATTACCGGTGCCAGATGGGCGAGGCGATTGCGGCCACATTGTTCGGCAGCCGCAACGATGATCGCTTGCCAGTGCGCCTGTTTTTTCTCGGCGCGTTCTGCTGACAGTTTGACGACGCAGCGCTGCGCCGCCAAAGGCTGTATGGCGCTGACGCCCAGCTCCATGGCTTTTTCTATGATCCAGTCCATTTTTGATGCTTCCGGCAGGGCCTGTACCAGGTTCAGTGAATACGGCAGCTCGCATTCTTCCGGCAAAAACACTTTGACATCGGCGGTCACATTCTTCTTGCCAACTTCAGTCAGGGTGGCGACATAGCAGCCACCTTCACCATTGAAAATATGGATGTTGTCACCGACATTCTGACGCAGCACAAACACATGATGCGCAACTTCATCCGGCAGGGTGATGCTGGCACCTATGTTCAAGGGCAGCGGACAATAAAAACGTGGCATTGCTTTCTCGATTAATTTAAAACTTATTCTAAGAACCTGTTTACGATCTGTAGCGAGCGAGCGTCAGCGGGGTGAAGAGCCGCGCAGAAAGCGGAATGTACTATAAGTACATGAGCATTTTGAGCAGCGCATGAGCCCCGATCACGCCCGCGCAGTAAGATCGTAAACAGGTTCTAATATGTCATGCAGGCGGCGTTCAGCATCCCCAAACCCAGGCTTAATGCACCCAGGAAAACGCCTGAGGCAATTTTATTATCCGGTATGTCAGACACGATACCCGGTATCAGCAGGCGGGCGATGCCAAATGCCAGCAACTGTATTACCAGTGCCACCACACCCCAGAAACACATGTCCACCAGGCTGACGCTGTTGGCAATGGCCGATGCCAGTGCGGTGCAATACCCCAGCACGGCACCCGACAGACTGGCTGCCGCTGCCACATTGCCAGCGCGTATCAGCGCAATTTCGCGATACGGGGTAATGCGGATATAGATCACCACAAATACCGCCAGCAAGACAAAGGCTGCGGCGATATGGCTGAAGAAGGCGATCAGCCCGTGTGCCACTAATTGTTCACTCATGGGGCATCCTATTCTACAAAATAATGGGGAATGAAACGACTGGTGTTCTTGGTGATCAGGGTTTCATCTTCGCGTATGCCTATGCCGGCGGGTTCATCACCGACTATCCAGGCACCTATCGAGGTGTATGCCGGTGTGATGCCGTCGTCAAACCTGGGCTGGGGGGCATAGGCCTGGTAGACATAACCCTCGGCACCATAATCGCCACCAGTATGCAACACTTCACCATTGGCATAGATGGATATGTTTTCGCCCTCGCGTGAATACAGCGGTTTTTTTACGTGGTTGCCACTGATGCGCCAGGCATCAAAAGATGCCGGCAGCAGGTTGGGGTGGTTGGGAAACAGTTCCCACAATATCGGCAGTATGGCCTTGTTGGACAATACCATCTTCCATGCCGGTTCTATGATGCGCATGGGGCGCTTCAGCAAATGGTTGGCGAAGTCTTCACGGCACAGCCATTCCCAGGGGTAGAGCTTGAACAGGTTGTCTATCTGGCTGTCGGCATCGTCGACGAACACGCCTTCTTCTTCATCCCAGCCCAGGCTTTCTATGGCGCATTGTTTGGTGGCAAAGCCAGCCTGTATCGCGGTGTCGCGCAAGTAAGAAAGATTGCCTTCGTCTTCTTCATTACCCCCTGCGCAGGCGAAATGCAGCATGCCCTTGTTGGGGAATTTTTTCCATTGTTCTATCAGTTTTTCATGCAGGGAGTTGAACTGGTCGGCATCTGGATGCACATCTTGCAGCCAGTACCACTGGGCGACGCTGGATTCCACCAGGCCGGTCGGGGTATCGGCATTGTATTCCAGCATCTTGGGCGCGCCGTTGCCGTCCCAACTGAGGTCAAAGCGGCCATATAGCGAAAATTCTTTGGCGCGCCAGCTGTCTTCCACTTGCGACCAGAATGCACTGGGGATGGCAAATTTTTCCTGCATGCCATTTTTGATGACGTGGTCTACCGCTTGCAAGGACATCTGGTGCAAATCCAGGCTGGCCTGTTCCAGTATATCGATCTGCTCTGCGGTAAAGCAGTAGGCATAACGTTCATCCCAATACAGGCCGTCGATGGAGTGATAGCTAAATCCCAGGGATTCAAATTGCTGCTGCCAGCCGGCGCGCGGTGTGAGTGAGTTGCGTATCATTAACCGCCCCCGGAAGAGCCGTGGGACGTGCCACCAAAGCCGCCGCGACTGACGCTGCCACGACTAGTGCTGGTGCTGCGGCTGACGGCATGGTCGCTGCTGCCACCCTGAAAGCCAAAGCTTCTTTGCACGGTTTCGCGGTTACCCGGGCTGTAATGCGGGCCAAAGTAATGCATGGTGTAGCCGTTGTAATGCCCGCCGGTGCCAGCGTAAGACGAGCCGGTATAGCCATTGCCCGTGTTGGTACCTGTGGTGTCGGTATTGTTTAGATTTGCATTTGTATTCAGGTTGCTGGTGGCGACCGATTCGCAGGCGGGGCCATCACCCCAATCCTTGCGGCAATCTTCCAGGCTCTTGTACTGGTCGCGTATGGCGGTCAGTTCCTGGTTGCTGTCGCTGTCACTGCTGCTACAGGCAGTCAGTGCAGCACTGGTCACTAGCATTAGCGGCAGGCTGCGGCTTGCCCTGCGTTTGCCATGTTGTCTGTCTTTTCCGGCACTCACGGTTTCTCCTGGTTCAGGTGGCCGGCATCAGGTCTTTCACATAATTGGGTAGGGCAAATAATGCCTGATGCACATCAGCATTGTAATACTTTAGCAATGGCAAGCCACGGTGTTTGATGCGCTGATTTACCGTTGACGCAAGAATCGCCTGCGGATTGAGTTCTTTGCTGGCAATGGCCATACCCCACAGGGCACCATACAGGGGAATAAACACCGTGTAAGGATGGATCTGGGCAAAGGCTGTATGCAGTTTTGCCAGTGTGTCGCTGAATCGTTCAGGATGATAAAACGGGCTGCCCAGATGCAGAACCAGCATGCCTTGCGCCGTCAGCCGCTGGGCGCAGGCCTGGAAAAAGGCTGGCGTCATGCAGGTAGCCGCCAGCGAATTGCCGGTGGGGCTGACGGGGTCGGTCAGGTCCAACAAAATCAGGTCGTAGCAATCAGCGGATGAGCGTATATAGGCAAAGCCATCTTGATAACGGTGTTGTATTTTTGAATCATCCAGCGCGCCGCGATGTATCTTGCCCAGGTGCTGGCGTGCCATGGCGACCACGTCGGCATCAATTTCACACAGGGTAATGCTGGTGATGCTGGGGTGCTTGAGCAATTCTTCGCATGAACCGCCGTCACCACCGCCTATGATCAGGGCGGTGCGTGGCTCGGGGTGGGCTATGGCGGCAGGGTGTACCAGGCATTCATGATAAAAAAATTCATCTTTTTCCGAGGTCATCATGGCACCGTCTATGCGCATGACTTTGCCAAAATCACTGGTCTCGGCAATCTCTATGTCTTGCATGGCGCTGGTGTGCCGCGCCACTACCTGATTGATACGGGTGGCGGCAAAGCTGTTGTTGCTCAGGGCTTCCCATGCCAGGCCCGTGCCAGGCTCGCCGCGTTGCAACTCTTGCCGTGATACCGTGCGCGGCTTGAATAGGGCAATCAGGGCATCGACGATCTGCCTGGCCTTGCTGCCATTGTCATGGTTGAAGTTACAGACATACACATCCAGCGTGATGGCATTGCGTTCTGGCCAGGTATGGATGGCGACATGCGATTCTGCCAGCAGCAAGGCACCGGTGACACCAGCCGGGCTGCCGTCTTCATGCGTGAAGGGGTGGAATTTTTCACCGACTATGGTCAGGCCGGCGGCGATGGTGATACTGCTCAGGCATAGACGCAGGCTTTCCGGGCTGACGAAATATTCTGGCGCTGCTTCACAGTCAAAGCAGTCCGCGGTCAGGTGTAAGCCTTCCATAAATCCTTCTTAATTCAAGGGTTCAAAAATGCCCTGCAAATCTTCTGCCGTCAGTTGTACACTGCCGACCTCGCCCTGATCCAGTATGGCGCGTGCCAGTTCAGATTTTTTGAGTTGCATTTCCTGGATTTTTTCTTCCAGCGTACCCTTGGCGATCAGGCGGTAGACAAACACAGGCTTGTCTTGCCCAATACGCCAGGCGCGGTCGGTAGCCTGGTTTTCTGCGGCCGGGTTCCACCACGGGTCATAGTGGATGACGGTGTCTGCCGCTGTCAGGTTCAGGCCCACGCCACCGGCTTTCAGGCTGATCAGGAACAAGGGGATATCCCCCTCCTGGAAGCGGCGCACCACTTCACCACGGTGTTCAGTGTCGCCGGTCAACATAACGTAGGTCAATTTTTTTTCTTGCAGGGCTTCGGCTATCAATTCCAGCATGCTGGTGAACTGTGAAAATACCAGTATCTTGCGGCCTTCAGAAAGCAATTCTTTCACCATCTCTATCAGTTCTGTGAGTTTGGCAGAAACGGGGGTTTTACCCTTGCCCGTGTTAACACCGGTGATTTTTACCAGACGCGGGTCACAACAAACCTGACGCAACTTCAGTAATGCGTCCAGAATAATAATCTGACTGCGCGCCACCCCTTTTTTTGCGATCTCGTCACGCACTTTTTTATCCATGGCCACACGCACGGTTTCGTACAGGTCGCGCTGTGCGCCGCTGAGTTCTATGTGCCGCACGATCTCGGTTTTGGCAGGCAATTCCGTGGCAACCTTGTCCTTGGTACGGCGCAGCAAGAACGGTTTGATGCGGCGTGTCAGCAAGGCATGGCGTTGGCTGTCACCGAGCTTTTCTATGGGATTGCGAAAATCCCTGGTAAAGGCTTTGGCGTCTCCCAATAATCCAGGCATCAGAAAATTGAATTGGGACCATAATTCACCCAGGTGATTTTGCAAGGGCGTGCCAGTCAGGCACAAGCGATGATTGGCCCGCAGCAGGCTGGCAGTCTGGCTGGCCTTGGCCTGGGCATTCTTGATATACTGGGCTTCGTCGAGTATCAGTAAATGATAGCGATGTGTACGCAAGATTTCTTCATCGCGCGGCAGCAGGGCATAGGTGGTCAATACCAGATCCACGTTAGGGATTTGTTCAAACAACTTGCTGCGGTCTTTGCCTTGCAAGACCAGCACCCGCAAATCAGGCGCAAAGCGTTGCGCTTCGCTGGCCCAGTTATCCATCAGACTGGTCGGGGCAACCACCAGCGCAGGCTGGCTCAAGCGGCCAGCTTCTTTTTCTATCAGGATATGCGCCAGGGTTTGTATGGTCTTGCCCAGCCCCATATCATCAGCAAGTATGCCGGCCAGTTGGTATTCACGCAAAAACTGCATCCATGCCAGACCTTCTTTTTGGTATTCGCGCAAGGTGGCACGCAGGCCGGCTGGGGGAGTGATGCTATGGATGCCACCAAATTCGGCAAGACGCTGTCCAAAGGCTTGCTGGCGTTCACCGCCTATCCAGCGCAACTGCGTGGTGGCGGATAATTCTGCCAGGCGGGCCGCATCCAGCATGGGCAAGCGTATTGCGCCACCCTGATATTCATTGAAATACAGCTCGCCAAGGACCAGCAAGATAGGTTTGATGCGCGCATACGGCAGGGCCACACGGCTGTTGTCAGGCAGGCTCAATAATACCTGTTCATCGTCGGCACGCTGGTTCAGTTGTTGCACACTAAAATCTTGCGGGGCCTGGCGTATCAGGCCAACCAGCAAGGGTAGCAGCGAAATTTTTGTCTGGTTGACGACGATGCCCAGCTCCAGGTCAAACCAGGTGGATTGCTGGTTTTCTTCTGCCACTTCGGCATACCAGTCTTCTACCTCTTCCAGGTCATAGCGGTAATTACCCAACAGGCGCACATCCCAGCCTTGCGCATCAAGTAGCGGTAATTGCTGGGTGGTAAATTTCAACCAGGCGTTTTGGTCCCCAAGTACAAACACGTCACCGGCGTTACGCCCACTGATATCCAATACCGAAAACCCCTGGTCCAGCAAGGTTTGCAAGGCAGCCTGTTCGGCCTGCTTGTCCCTGGTGATGCTCTCCACATGGTCACCGTTGCGGCGCATGATACTGTCACCTTGCAGGTCAAAGGGAACGAAGGTGTTATCGTAGGAATACTGGAGCAGGGCAAAGTCTATGGTTTCTGACGCACTGCGTTCCTGGCAGCCCATCACCAGCGAGGGGCGCATTTGGATGTCGTCGCGCTGGATTCTTTGTAATTCAGCAGGCAGGGGGATGGTGTTTTGCAGGCCCAATTCAAGTAATTTATGCGCCATTGCAATGCGGGTTTTCTGGCGCGTGCTGGCAATTGCCGGTGCTTCTTCGGCCAATTTGATCAGTGCTGGCAAATCCAGATTGCCGCTTGTTGCCGTGTGCAGTTTGCCACAGCTCCGGGGCGTCACTATCCACGGCGGGTCGGTAGGCAGCAGGTAATATGCCTCTGGCAAATCGTCGTCTTGCTTTGATAGTTGCCAGCGCAGGCGCAAATGGCCTTGCTCTTCCTGCCATGCCAGATGGGCATGTTGCTGCTCACGAAATTCCATTTTCTTGATCGAACTTTGCTTGTTCTCGGTACTTAACCAGTACAGCTTGCCTGCCTTGGCTATGCGTTCCAGCAAGACCGCGCCCATTTTTTCTCTTGGATTGTAGTAAGAGTAATAATAGGAATTCATGGTGCTCATATTGAACAGGGCCAGTAATTCGTAGTCATCACCTTTGATGAAGTGACTGGTTCGCATTACGTCGCGCACAGCCTGGGACAACTTGCTGTATTTAAGTTCCCCTTTGGCGTTGAGTTTTGCCTTGCCAGGTATGAGGCGGACTTCCTTGCTATTTGCCAGGGTTGACAGGGTAAATATCAAAAAGCCGTCATCCGGCTTTTCTGGTTTGCCGGAACCCGCATAGTCATTGAAATGTCTGACATGTTGCGCAAATTCCAGTTCATGCAGCCATTTTTGTTCCGTAAAGCTAAGAGGCACCTCGATGGCCGGTTTGCCAGGAGGAGCGGTTTTTTGCTGATGGTCTAAAATACTTATTAAAACTGCAACAATATGCTTGCAATTGTATTCGACCGGGCAGCTGCAGCTGCCGATGACTTCTTCCAGTACCCCATTGTTATCAAAGATAAGCTCAATTTCCTGGGTGTAAATATTCCGCCCGCTCCCTTGAACTTCTGATTCTATAAAATCATTCTCAAAACTCCAGCCTTTCACTTTTTTATCTGTTGCATAACTAATTCCACGTATAAAAGTCTCGCGGGGAAATTGTTCAATTAAATCTTCTTGCGTGAAGCGGTGATTTTTTGATGGCATGTGTACGTTTTACTGGTAAAGCAAAGTGTTTGATGACAGAAAATAGCCCTGTTTGGCGATTGTTTGCGTCTGTTTGTACTTCCAAAGAGTCGCAATTGTAGTATGGACCTCATGCTCTGGTAAAATATCGGGTTTTCGTGGGGAACGTTTACTGTCCCCCAAACGCTACACTGACCAGTTTTCTAAAGACTACCTTCTGACACCATGATTTCATCTCTTCAGCCAGCAACACTCACCAAGATGGCCAATGCAATTCGTGCCTTGTCCATGGATGCCGTACAAAAAGCCAATTCCGGTCACCCGGGCGCGCCTATGGGCATGGCCGATATCGCTGTTGCTTTATGGAAAGGTCATTATCGCCATAATCCGACCAATCCAAAATGGATTAATCGTGATCGCTTTGTGTTGTCGAATGGCCACGGTTCGATGTTGCATTACTCGCTGCTGCATCTGACAGGCTATGACCTGCCTATGGAAGAGATCAAGAATTTCCGTCAATTGCATTCCAAAACTGCCGGTCACCCTGAAGTGCACGTGACACCAGGCGTGGAAACCACCACTGGCCCGCTGGGGCAGGGTATTACCAATGCCGTCGGCATGGCACTGGCTGAAAAATTGCTGGCCGCCGAGTTCAATCAGGACGGCCTGAAAGTGGTTGACCATTACACCTACGCCTTCATGGGTGACGGCTGCCTGATGGAAGGTATTTCGCATGAAGCCTGCTCGCTGGCTGGCACGCTGCAACTGAATAAACTGATCGCTTTCTGGGATGACAATGGTATCTCCATCGACGGTCACGTCGAAGGCTGGTTCACTGACAATACGCCAAAACGCTTTGAAGCCTATGGCTGGAATGTCATCCCGGCGATTGATGGCCACAATGCCGAAGCCGTGTTCAATGCCATCACTGCCGCCAAAAAATCTGACAAGCCCACCCTGATCTGCTGCAAGACCGTGATCGGCAAAGGTTCGCCGAACATGGAAGGCACGCACAATGTGCACGGTGCTGCGCTGGGCGACAAAGAAATTGCTGCAGTACGCGCCAATATCGGTTGGGAATATCCTCCGTTTGAAGTGCCGGCCGATGTCTATGCTGCCTGGGATGCAAAAGCGGATGGCGCCAAAGCCGAAGCTGAATGGAATGCACAATTTGCAGCCTACACGGCCCAGTTCCCGCAAAAAGCGGCTGAACTGACACGCCGCATGAATGGCGACTTGCCAGCCAACTTCGATGCAGTGGTGGCGAATGCGATTGCCTCTTGCGTAGAGAAAAAAGAAAACATTGCTACCCGCAAGGCCAGCCAGAATGCGATCCAGGCATTTGCGCCATCGCTGCCAGAATTCCTTGGTGGTTCTGCTGACTTGACCGGTTCTAACCTGACTAACTGGAAAGAATGCGTCGCCGTCCGTGGCAACCAGGCTGGTAACCATATCAATTATGGCGTGCGTGAATTCGGCATGAGCGCGATGATGAACGGTATCGCCCTGCATGGCGGTTATATCCCGTTTGGCGCGACTTTCCTGACTTTCTCTGATTACAGCCGCAATGCCATCCGCATGGCTGCGCTGATGAAAATCCGTACCCTGTTTGTGTTCACGCATGACTCTATCGGTCTGGGTGAAGATGGCCCGACGCATCAATCTGTCGAGCACGTGTCCAGCATGCGCCTGATCCCTAATCTGGATAACTGGCGTCCATGCGATACCGTGGAATCAGCAGCGGCCTGGGCCCATGCAGTAAAACGCAATGATGGTCCGTCTACCCTGATTTTCTCGCGCCAGAACCTGCCGTATCAAGAGCGCAGCACCCAGCAGATCGCAGATATCCAGCGCGGCGGCTATGTCCTGCAAGACGTGGCTGATGCAAAAGCAGTATTGATCGCGACCGGTTCTGAAATTGAACTGGCCGTTAAATCTGCAGCAGAACTGGCACAGCAGGGTATCCCGGTACGCGTGGTATCCATACCTTGTACGGACGTATTTGATCGTCAGGATGCAGCGTATAAAGCAGCGGTATTGGGCAAGGGTTTGCCGCGTATTGCCATCGAAGCCGGTGTGACCGACTTCTGGTACAAGTATGTAGGTCTGGAAGGCGCCGTGGTTGGTATCGACACCTTTGGTGAATCGGCACCGGCCAGCGTCCTGTTCAAGTATTTTGGCTTTACCGTGGACAACGTGGTTGCCAAGGTGAAAGCAACGCTGGCTTAAATAAGATGACTGATTTAGTTGACGGCACTGTGAGCAGCATCAAAGAGGTTAGCCTGCGTCGTGCTACTGTAGATGACGCAGAGGCGATTGCTGCCGTGCGGGTAGAAAGCTGGAAGGCGACTTATCGCGGCATGATACCCGACAGCTTTCTGGATGCCATGCGCGTGGAAGACAGTATGTTGAAATGGCGTCAGATTTTGCAGGCCATGTCTGAAGCTGCCGACCGTATCTGTGTGTATGTCGCCGAAAGCGAAGGCCAAATGATCGGCTTTGCATCCGGTATGATGCTGCCAGAACCCAAGCTGGGCATGCAGTCTGAACTGACCGCGATTTATCTGCGGCCCGCCTGGCAGCATGCCGGCATAGGGCGTCGCATGGTACAGAAAGTAGCACGTACCCTGCAGGCGCAAGGTGCGGAAAGTTTGCTGGTGTGGGCCATATCCGGCAACGCCATCGCCCGCAATTTCTACGAGGAACTGGGCGGCGTCCTGTTGACCGAACAGGCATTCAGTTGGGATGGCATGGATTTGATGGAAGCAGGCTACGGCTGGCGCGATTTGTCGGTACTGATGGCATCGGTAAATGCCATGCGTACACCTTTGTCTTTGCATTAGACGTATTTTGAAGACCAAAAAGCTCACCACAGAGGCACGGAGACACAGAGGAAAAACAAGAGAAAAACTGATGAATGATGAATTGTATAAGCTAAATAGCTTTTGTAGTTCTTCTGCCTTTCTCTGTGTCTTCGTGCCTCTGTGTTGAGAGGTCTTAGGTTTTTTAATTTGTATTTATTGTTGTTTAGTCCTTTGGAGATAAAACCATGACGATTCGCGTCGCAATCAACGGCTATGGCCGTATCGGCCGCAACATCCTTCGCGCTCACTATGAAGGTGGCAAGTTCAAGAACGAGATCCAGATCGTTGCGATCAATGACCTCGGCAATGCAGAATCCAATGCGCACCTGACCCGTTATGACACCGCCCACGGCAAGTTCCCAGGCACAGTCACGGTCGAAGGCGACACCATGATCGTCAATGGTGACAAAATCAAGGTATTTGCAGAACGCAATCCAGCCAATATCCCTTGGGGTGAATTGAATGTTGACGTCGTGCTGGAATGCACAGGCTTCTTCACGACAAAAGAAAAAGCCTCTGCCCACTTGGCTGGCGGCGCGAAAAAAGTCATCATCTCTGCACCAGGTGGCAAGGATGTGGATGCCACCATCGTCTACGGCGTCAACCATGGCGTACTGAAAGCCACTGATACAGTGATTTCCAATGCATCCTGCACCACCAACTGCCTCGCACCGCTGGCCAAGCCTTTGAATGATGCGATCGGTATCGTCAACGGTCTGATGACGACTATCCATGCCTACACCAATGACCAGGTGCTGACCGACGTGATGCATGAAGACTTGCGTCGTGCCCGTTCTGCCACCATGAGCATGATCCCGACCAAAACTGGTGCTGCTGCTGCCGTTGGCCTGGTATTGCCAGAACTGAATGGCAAACTGGATGGTTACGCCATGCGCGTACCAACCATCAATGTATCTGTGGTTGACCTGACTTTTGTTGCCGCACGTGACACCACAGTGGCAGAAATCAACCAGGTCTTGAAAACAGCATCCGAAGGTGCCCTGAAAGGTATCCTGGATTACAACACTGCACCGCTGGTGTCGGTTGACTTCAACCACAATCCTGCCTCCAGTACCTATGATGAAACACTGACAAAAGTATCTGGCCGCCTGGTCAAGGTATCGAGCTGGTACGACAATGAATGGGGTTTCTCCAACCGTATGCTGGACACAACAGTTGCACTGATGAATGCGAAATAACCTGCATTTGAAATAGTCTTTTGCATCACCGCTAAAAATACCCCGAACTTTCGGGGTATTTTTTTGTCTATCTCAGGCAAGTTTGATTTTTATGTATAGGAGATAACCGTGCAGCTTAAAAAATTAATTGCCGACAATAAAGGTTTCATCGTGCTCATGCTGGGCATGGTCTTTGTGCGTAGTGCCCTGGCTGATTACTACACCGTCCCGTCCAGTTCCATGTATCCGACCCTGCTGGAAGGGGATCGCGTCATCTGTGACCGTCTGGCTTATGACGTCAAGTTGCCGTTTACGGATGTCATCCTCAAGCATATGGCTGACCCGCAACGCGGTGATGTAGTGACTTTCTCTTCGCCTGAAGATGGAGTACGCCTGGTCAAACGCCTGATTGCCGTACCTGGCGACGTGGTCGAGATGCGTGATGAAAAACTGTATATCAATGGCAAAGCTGCCAGCTATGAGCCTTTGCAGCCACGCAGTGACGACCACCTGACGCCAAAGCGTGAATACAGTGGCCAGCAACTGGTGTACCGCGAACGCCTTGGCAGCCTGCAGCACGACATGATCATCATGCCAGACCGTGAAGCCCTGCGCAGCTTTCAACCCGTCACAGTGCCGGAAGGCGAATACATGATGCTGGGTGACAACCGCGACAATAGCCGCGATTCCCGTTACATCGGCCTGGTCAAGCGTGAACTGATTACCGGGCAAGTCAAACGCCTGATGTATTCGCTGAACGGCGACCAGTATTATTCACCACGATTTGACCGCTTTGGCGCGAAAATCTGAATGTAATTTCTTGCTTCAATGCATTCCTCAAAGCCAGTGCTAACGTACTGGCTTTTTTACGCCTGACAAAGACGGTATACATTGCTTAAGAACCTGTTTACGATCTGTAGCGAGCGAGCGAGCGTCAGCGGGGTAAGGGTAACAAAAACGCAACGCAAAAAGCGGAATGTACTTCAGGTACATGAGCATTTTGAGCAGCGCATGAGCCCCGATCACGCTCGCGCAGTAAGATCGTGAGCAGGTTCTAAGATGGTAATCTCGCTGACATTGCTATTCAGGAAATTCAGGTATGTTTTCATTGGAAGGTCGATGGCTGCTTGCTTTTGCAACATTCATTTCACTGCCAATCTGTGCTCTTGGTGATGAAGCCAGAACCAATTATTTCAATGACCCTTTTCTCAAGGTGACCCAGGCCATCAGCGCATGCCCGGTTCCGGACGGCCCCATGCTGACAGAGGCACAGGCCAGGGCAGAAGCACATGGTCGTATCGAGCGTGGCACCAGTTGCTACCAGTCAGGACAATGCCGCCTGCCGAATTCCTATCTGTACGACCAGGAAATCATTCCCAGAGTGAAGCGTGCCATAGAGGCGGATGGCCGTTTTGCTGAAACCAGCATCTGGGTCGAAGGCCAGCGCCGCTTTGTCTGGCTCAAGGGCTGTGTCCGTACCGCCGGGCAAGCCAGTGAACTGGAAAAACTGGTACGTGGCCTGGATGATGTGCAAGGGGTCATGAATCAACTGACGGTCAAATAAAAATCTCGCTATGCATGTGGCTTTGCATGTGACGTTGCATGGGCTACCCCGCCACAAATGCTGCGTTGCACAGTGGTTAATGCTGGACTAAGCGCAGCTCACCATGAAATATTGGTTTCTGAAGACAAGAACAACCATGTGCTGGAGTTGTTGATCCAGACCAAACACTAAGGAGATATGTCATGAAATGGATAAGCAAGCTGATTTCTATCGCAGTGATGGGTTTTGTTATGTCGGCACCAGCATCAGCGCGGGAAGACCGCGGGTCCACTGCGCAGGCGCAGGCCATGGTGAAAAAGGGCATTGCCTACATCAAGAAAAACGGCCGTGAAAAAGCCTTTGCAGATTTTAACGATGCAGCCAACAAGGATTTTCATGATCGCGATTTATACCTGTTTGTTTATGACATGAACGGGGTGAATTTGTCGCACGGTGCCAATCCCAAAATGATAGGCAAGAATCTGCTGGACTTGAAGGTGGAAGGCAAGTCCATCATCCGGGACATGATCACGGCACTCAAAACAAAAAACGATGGCTGGATAGATTATCAATGGCCAAACCCGGTCACCAAGGCCTTGGAAACCAAGTCCAGTTATTTTGAAAAAGTAGATGATTATTTTGTCGGTTGCGGTGCTTATAAATAAGGCAAAGTGTCAAAAAAAACCGGTACAGAGGGTATGTACCGGTTTTTTTATGCCAGTTCTTGCGATTCGGCTTACCTTCAATATAAGATGTTTTTTTATGAAAGGTGCGTCATATGATGGTTTATATGTTTGACAGATTTGAAACGCGAGAAATCAATGGTTATAGGCGCTTGTTTGCCATCGATGATGAAGGAAAATGTGAATATGCTCTCGACAGAGATAGTGGTGAGGGGGAGCACCATTTTTGCATTTGATTGCAATTACCGCTGACGGTACTTCTGGCGAAGAGCCTGGTGTTGCATTTAGTATTGTCGGCACGAATGCCTATGCAAAAATACGCAGAACTTTCGCAAATGCTCAGGAAGTGAACGAATATTGTTCCCGCTCTTTGAAAATGGGCTCTGACATTTTAGAAGAAAATCGAAAAAGAAAGAAAAGCATGAATACCGCAACGAGCATTAATGCCGTGCTAGGATTTGTGGCAATTATGGTAGTGTTCGTTATCTTCAGAGCTCTCGGCTTTCATCGATAAGGATATGCTCAGGAGATACTATGTACACGTATACTTGCAGCAGTTGTCGGGAAAAATTTTTCCTCCCATTTACGGATGCTTGCTACTATTTAGGTCCTAAACCGGTTGGGAAGCAAGTGGCGGATGACGATGTACTGAAGGTTCTGGTTCGCCATGCATGGTGCAGGGATTGTTCCAGTCTGTGCATTGCAGAGGATATCCTCGCACTGCGTGAATTTGAAAATGCATACGGTAGTGCGCGAGCAGGTCGCTCGATTGAATATCCAGTTCAATCTGAGTACATGGATGAAGCTGAAGTAGTAGGTGAAGCCAAGCGTTATTTGCGCTGGAGGATGTTGCGTGGACATGTGCCCCGGGCACTTTGTTGTGGTGGGTCAAACTTCCAATTCATGGACGAACCACAAATGCAAATAAAACACGCCGAATGCGATTTTGGTTTTGTTTCTGGATCCATGCGTATTGGTAGTTCGTGCGGTTCCTCACCTGGGGTTTCCACACCTGCCAATATCCGACTGTATGACATTGACGGTGAATTGATCGGTCGGCTGACATGGTGGAAACAGGATGTTGGAAAATGGGACATTGAACCCCTGAGCTACCTGCCTATAGATGATGACTAAGTGAGCTAGAAGTAACGCGAGGCAGATGTCAATCAATGCCAGCCCCGGGGTGCATCTGCTAATGCTTGCAGGGTTTGATCGTCAGCATTTACGCCGGGCCGGTATATCCCAGGGTTAATGAAATCTGCTTGGCGGTATCGATCAGGTTACTCAGCCATTCTTCCTGCAGGCGATCAGCAGGGGCGGAAATGGACAGCCCGGCGATCATCTTGCCGCTGTCATCATGGATGCCGGCGGCCATGCAGCGCACACCCAGTTCCAGTTCTTCATTATCCCTGGCGTAGCCGGTTTCACGGACGGCGGCCAGTTCTTTTTCCAGCTTGTTCAGATCGGTAATCGAATTTTTATTGTGACCCGCCAGGCCGGTGCGCGTGGCATAGGCACGGATGGCCTTGGGTTCATCCAGTGACAGGAATAGCTTGCCGGTGGATGTCAGGTGCAGTGGTGCACGCCCACCAATGGCACGCACCACCTGCATGCCGGAACGTTCGGAAAATGCCCGGTCTATGTAGACGATTTCATCCCCCTGACGTACCGACAGGTTGATGGTCTGGTTGGTCTGGCGGTGCAGGGCACGCATGAATTCCAGCGCGGCTTCGCGCACGTTCAGGCGGCTCTTGACGATATTGCCCAATTCCAGCAAGCGCATGCCCAGGCGGTAATAGCCCGTATCAGCACGGTCAACAAAGCGGGTAATGACCATGTCATTGAGGATGCGGTGCGCAGTCGAAGGATGCAAGCCTGTTACTATCGCCAACTCCTTCAGACTGACCGGGTCCTGGTAGCGCGACAGGGCATCCAGCAGGGATACCATGCGCTCTATGACCTGAATCGAGGTTTTATCTGAGCTGGTAGAATCGTTTTTCATATTATGGTTGGTGCGCTGCAATATATACCTTATACCATAATGTGAAATGAACGTCACTGCTTCGTCGGCAAAATGCCAACGTGTCTAGAGATTCGCTGACAATAATTTAATTTGCGTCAAGTAAATCTTCTTCTTCGCCGCACATAGTCCTGTAAAATTCGCCACCTGAGCAAAGCTAGGGCGGTATGGCGTGGATTTGCCATGCCGCGAATAAGGTTTAAGGAAGAGAAATGTCTGAAAAAGAACAAGCTGTCAGTGAATTCAAAAGCAAAAGTGGCCTGCGCCGGATTTTTTCGGCTTTCTTTTATTCCATAGATGGTTTTCGTTCCGCCTGGAAAAACGAACATGCTTTCCGTCAGGAACTGGTATTGGTCATCATCGGCGTCATCATCGCCCTGGTCTTGCCGGTGTCGGCGTTTGAAAAACTGATGATGATTGCCGTGCTGGTGTTGATCCTGGTGGTGGAACTGATCAATTCAGCGATTGAGGCAGTCGTTGACCGCGTCTCGCTGGAACGTCATACCCTGTCTAAAAATGCCAAGGACTTTGGCAGTGCTGCTGTGTTGCTGACCTTTTTGATTGCGGTGGCAACCTGGGTAGTCATTTTGATGGACCGCTTTTACTATTGATACGCCCCATGACAAATACCAACATTATTGGCACTGCCCATCCTGCGCTGGAAGCTGAACTGGCTGCAGCCATCAATAACAAGACCAAACCCCTGGGCAGCCTTGGTCGCCTGGAGCAACTGGCCGCGCAAATCGGCCTGATACAGCAAAGTAGCCAGCCGCAATTGCGTGACCCGGCCATCATCGTATTTGCCGGTGATCATGGTGTGGTGGCGGAAGGTATTTCTGCCTTCCCCCAGGATGTGACCTGGCAGATGGTAGAAAATTTCCTGGCAGATGGCGCAGCGATCAATGTCTTTGCCCGGCAGAATGGCATCGCCCTGCATGTAGTGGATACGGGTGTGAATCATGATTTTGGTCCGCGTGAAAAGCTGTTGAGCATGAAGGTGGCAGCAGGCACGCGCAACTTTGCCAAAGAGCCTGCAATGACAGCAGCGCAATGCCAGGCTGCCCTGCAAAATGGTGGTGAACTGGTAGCCGGTTTATCGGGCAATGTGCTGGGTTTTGGCGAGATGGGCATAGGCAATACGACGGCAGCAGCAGCGCTCATGCACAAATTGACTGGTATCCCGGTCGCCGATTGTGTCGGTGCAGGTACAGGGCTGTCGAGCGAAGGCATACGGCACAAGCAGGCCGTGATTGAAGCAGCGGTTGCCATGCATGCTGGCGTGACCCAGGCGGCAGATGTATTGGCTACCTTCGGTGGTTTTGAAATTGCCACCATGGTCGGTGCCATGCTGGCGGCGGCAGAGCGCCGCATGGTCTTGCTGATCGATGGTTTCATCGTGACCAGTGCCTTGCTGGTGGCAGCCAGAATGCAGCCGGCCATACTTGATTATTGCGTGTTCTCGCATCAGTCAGATGAAAGCGGCCATGCACGCATGTTGCAGGCATTAAAGGTCAAGCCCTTGCTGCAACTGGATTTGCGTCTGGGTGAGGGCACAGGTGCGGCGCTGGTGTACCCGATGTTGCAGGCTGCGGTGAATTTCCTGAACCAGATGGCGACTTTTTCCTCCGCCCAGGTGAGCGAAAAAAGCAGCGATTGAAATAATTTTCCATTGCAGGAGCTGGCTTGCATCAACTACGCTTATTCTTCATTGCCCTGCAGTTTTTTACCCGCATTCCCATTCCTGCGTGGGTGGGCTTTGAGGCGGACTGGCTGCGTCAGTCTTCGCGTTATTTTCCGGCAATTGGCTGGGTAGTCGGCGCGGTATGTGCTGGCGTGTACGCTGGCGCGGCCGAGTTATGGCCGCATACGGTGGCAGTTGTGTTGTCCACGATTGCCGGTATCTTGCTGACTGGTGCCTTCCATGAAGATGGTTTTGCCGATGTCTGCGATGGTTTTGGTGGTGGCATGACGCCAGAGCGCGTGCTGGACATCATGAAGGATTCACGCGTGGGTGCCTATGGTGCCATTGGTATCCTGCTGATGCTGGCGCTGAAGCTGGCATTGCTGATCAGCCTGCCTGCGCAGGTGACAGTGCCCGCCTTGTTGCTGGCCCACCCCTTGTCGCGCCTGGCATCATGCAGCCTGATCTGGCGCATGGACTATGCGCGGCATGAAGGCAAGGCCAAGCCACTGGCGCAGGAAATGCGTTCTGATGAATTCCTGATCGCCTGCCTGACCGTATGCTTGCCTGCGGCCTTGTTGCTGGTCTACTTTCCATTCCAGCCCGCCTCATTGCTGACGGCACTTGTTTTGATCGTCTTGCTGACCTGGCGCATGGCGCGCATGTTCCAGCGTCGTATCAATGGCTTTACCGGTGATTGCCTGGGGGCCACGCAGCAGGTGGCAGAAGTCGGCATCTATCTGGGTTTGCTGGCTTTTCAGGTGCATTGACATGCGCCTGCATTTGCTGCGCCATACCAAACCACAGATTGCCGATGGTCTGTGCTATGGGCAGGCCGATGTGCCGGTGCTGGTTGCCGATTACCAGATACTCGCAGCGAAGATACGCCAGCAATTGGTTGCCGCTATCCCCGTATTTTCCAGCCCCTTGCAACGCTGTGCCTTGCTGGCGCAAGCCTTGCATGCGCAGCCACAACTCGACCCGCGTTTGATGGAAATGCATTTTGGTGCATGGGAACTATGCGCCTGGGATACCATTCCACGCGCCGAGATTGATGCATGGGCAGCAGCCCCGGCGACCTATCGCCCCGGTGCCGGTGAATCGGCGCTGGATGTGGCGCAGCGGGTGATTGCCTGGTTGGCTGATCTGCGTCAGATGCAATTGTCAGAAGCGCTGGTGGTGGCGCATGCCGGCATCATGCGCATGCTGTTGGTCTGGCAGGATGGCATGGCAGCAGATGAACTGGCGCAACTGGTTTGTGCACAAAACCTCAGCCTTAGCTTTGGTGAATATACGGAAATACTGGTATTTCGTAAATACTACAGATAGTATTTACGCAAGACCGACAGTGAAGCCGTCAGCGCACCAGGCATAGCCATTGCATGATAGAACTCAGAAAATCACCCCGTGTCACCGTCACCTGGCGCTCTGGTATCAAGATGCCGGATGGCAGATTGATCTTCACCCGGGTGATCAATATATCGGCAGAGGGTGTGCTTTTGCAGTCGCCTGAAAGCCTGCTTCCTCAGCGCAGCTATCCGATGATGATAGAAATCCCCGGTATTGTGCAAGAAGCCGAGATCTATAAGGTCAGTTGCAAGGGCACGGTCAGGCATGCCATTCTCAGCGGTGATAGTTACAACGTTGGCATGCTGTTATCAGAAATGTCTGAATTGCACGCGCAACTTGTTGTTGCCTGGATATCCAAAACGGCGCATCTGGCCTGAAATCGGATGTCTGGACAATGTTGGCAAAGCAAATCTGCTTTGTTTTCAATAAGTTAATAAACTGATCTGCCTCAGTTTTTAAACCCCCTGAACTTGCGGCTACCCCCGTCTGTCTATAGAATGGCGGGGTTTTGGTGCTTGCGGATATGTTCATATCTGCGGTTAAACGGGAAACACGACGCTTAGCTACGCTAGGCAAACGTGTGCTGCCCCCGCAACGGTGTACAAGTTGCTGCAAAAACTGAATGCTTGTTTCTTCACATTCAGATTTGTAGCCAGCCATTTTCCAATACCACTGTGCTATGTGCATGGGAAGGTCAGATGGTGATACTTGTCAGCCCGGATACCGGCCAGAATAAGTGAAGTAATACGGACGGGGAAATTTCGTGGAAATCAGGCGCAGAACGCTGCGTCCGCTTCCGAGAACCTGTTGTCGATCTGTAGCGAGCGAGCGTCAGCGGGGTAAGGGTAACAAAAGCGCAGCGCAAAAAGCGGAATGTACTTAAGTACATGAGCATTTTGAGCAGCGCATGAGCCCCGCGTAGATTACGATTGCGCTCGCGCAGTAAGATCGACAACAGGTTCTTAATCAGACCACTGGCGCTGACGATACCGATGTTCCTATTGCTTTTTCCATTGCAGCCTGCGGGGACGTCGGCTGCATGTTTTATTTTTCTGAAAATCATGACATCTGTATTCAAACCGCTCGCCCTCAGCCTGGCCTTGGCCGCTGCATTCCCGTCTTCTACCGTCTTTGCACAAACTGCTGCCGTTGGCGCTGCTTCCAGTGTGGTCATTACCGCTGGCCGTCAGGCGCAAGCCGCCAAAGATGTGCTGGCTGATAATGTCGTCATCACTGCGGAAGACATCGCCAAATCCGGCGCGGCTTCCATCGTTGACCTGTTGCAGCAACAGCGCGGCATAGAAATTACCCGCAATGGTGGTCCTGGTACGACATCCTCAGTCTTCATGCGCGGTGGTAGCAATGCACAAAACGTGGTGTTGATTGATGGCGTACGCATTGGTTCATCCACGACTGGTGGCGCTACCTGGTCTTCCATTCCTCTGTCACAGATAGACCGTATCGAAGTCGTGTATGGTCCTTTGTCCAGCCTGTATGGCGCGGATGCCATGGGCGGTGTGATACAGATATTTACTAAAAAAGGCACGGGCGAAATTACGCCTACCGTTTCGGCTGGTCTGGGTAGCTATGGCACACGTAAATTGCAGGCCGGTTTTTCTGGTTCTGTTGCCAGCAACCTCAGCCTTAGCATGAATGCCGGGCATGAAGAGAGTGAAGGTTTCTCTGCCAGCAAGCCAGGCGCAGGTGCTTTCACCTACAACGCTGACAAAGATGGCTACAAGATGGATAGTTTCAATGGCCGTCTGGTATGGGAAATCAGCAAGGGTTATGAACTGGGTGCCAGTGTTTTACACAGCAAAAATAATGCACAATATGATGCCGGTGCTGGTAGCGATGACCACAATATCGGGACACTGGAAACCATCGCCATCTTTGGTCGTGGCAAGTTGACAGATTACTGGTCTGCATCGCTGCAATATGCAGAAACGGCTGACAAGGGTTTCAGCACAGGCTTTGGCTCCAGCCAGATCGATACACGTCAGAACAGTATCAGCTTCCAGAATGATATCCGAATCGGTAAAGATGTATTACAACTGATTGCTGAAACGCGTGAGGAAAATGTTGATTCTGTTTCTTCAGGCTTGGTCACAGAGGGCATCAATGGCACGAAACGCACGACGAATTCTTTTGCCGCATCATATGTGTTCAAGCAAGATGCGCATCTGGCCAGCGCCAGCATCCGCAACGACCGCAGCTCGCAATATGGTTCCAATACCACGGGCAGCGTCGCTTACGGTTATCGTTTCACTGATGCGCTGCGCGTCAATGCCAGCTATGGCACCAGCTTCCGTGCACCAACTTTCAATGAACTGTATTACCCTGGTTATGGCGTTGCCAGCAACAAACCAGAAAAAGCAAAAAATGCAGAAATCGGCGTGTATTTTGAACAGGGCGATACGCAGTTGAGCGCTGTGTATTATCAGAACAAGGCAACGGACTTGTTGGTCTATGTTTCTGGTAACGATCCACAAGGTAAAGCTTATTGCCCAAACACGCTTAATTATTCTTTTGGCTGTGCGCATAATGTTAACAAGGCGACTTTGTCTGGCTTGACAGTTGGTGGTACAACCCGTTTTGCTGACCTGACACTGCGTGCCTCCATCGACATCCAGGACCCGAGAGACGACACGGCAAACAAACGTCTGGCACGCCGTTCCAAACAGCATGGTACGTTGGCTGCTGAATACGCGTTTGCGAATGCAAAAGTTGGCGTGGAAACCATCTACTCTGGCGACCGCTACGATGATGCTGCCAACTTGAGAAAATTGAGTTCGTATAATTTGTTGAACCTGTATGCGACGTATGAACTGGCAAAAAACACCACCGTGTTGGCACGCTGGAACAATGCCTTGAACAAAGACTATGAACTGGCAAAAAATTATGCGACAGCCGGTTCGAATGTATTTGTCGGTGTGAACTACGGCTTTAAATAAACTGAACAAGTTGATCAAGCTAATAAGTTTGACAGGGACGTGGCAAGACATTGATGTGATTTGCCACGTTTCGGGCTGATTTTCTGATGTGCAGGCTGGTGTATATTGACTGGCGCTGCACATCAAAACCTGTTTTTCCTTTGGATCAGACCGATGATGGCGTCTTTTTTTTCTGCACGACAGCGTAAGCAATCTCCCGGGATGGCGGTCGCTCAACGTGCCGGACTGGTTCTCCCGATTTTATTGGCCGCCGCCATAGCTAGCATATTGATTGCCTGTGTCTGTGGTTCGGTGTCCCTGAGCTTTGTCGAGTTATGGCAAGCCTTGCTGGAATTGCTGCGCGGCCCGCCGACCAGCTTGCCCGGCAGCCTGCTGGATTTGCGCCTGGGCCGTGCGCTTACCGGTTTCGTTACCGGTGCCACACTGGCGCTGGCTGGTGTCATGTTACAGGCCTTGTTGCGCAATCCGCTGGCTGATCCTTATGTGCTCGGTATATCTGGTGGTGCATCTGTTGGTGCGCTGGCAACCATATTGTTTTTCGGCGCATTCTGGCTGGTGGATGTGGCCGCCTTTGTCGGCGCGATTGCCGTTGCGCTGCTGTTATTTGGCCTGGCTTACCGTGATCTGCGTGGTGCTGGCAGCACCGACGGCAGTGCACCTATCTTATTGCTGACCGGCGTCATTGTCGCCACCGGATGTAGTGCCATCATCACTCTCATGCTGTCGATTGCGCCAGACAGCCGTTTGCGCGGTATGGTGTTCTGGATGATAGGTGATCTGTCGAATACCCAGTCACGCTATCTGCCCTGGTTGATACTTGGCGGTATCTTGCTGTTTGCCATGCGCAATGCACGCTCCATCAATGTGGCTGCCATGCATGCCGATAACGCCAGCACCCTGGGTGTCAATATTGGTCGCTTGCGCCAGTTCCTGTTTTTATGTTCTGCCTTGTTGACGGCCAGCGCGGTCAGCAATGCAGGCAGCATCGGTTTTGTTGGTCTGATCATGCCGCATTTGTGTCGCTTTGCCTGGGGTCCTGATCACCGTTTGCTGGTGCCCGCTGCGACTTTGGCTGGCGGTTGCTTCCTGGTGCTGGCAGATACGGTCGCACGTACCGTCGTGGCACCACAGCAGTTGCCGGTTGGAGTCATTACCGCGTTGGTAGGTGTTCCCCTGTTTTTGCTGCAATTGCATCAACTGCGGAGGCGCTGATGGACATCCGCGCCCTTAATCTATCGGTAGGCAAGCGTGTACTGGTGCGTGAACTGAACTGGCATATACAGCCGGGTGAATGCTGGTGCATCATAGGCCGCAATGGTGCCGGCAAAAGCACCTTGCTGCGCACGTTGGCTGGTTTGCGTCCGATAGAAAGCGGTCAGATCTACCTGCGCGACAAGTTGCTGCAAGACTGGCCATTGACCGGGCTGGCACGTGAGCGTTCGTTTTTACCGCAGGGCAGAGTGGATGTTTTTGGTTATTCTGCACTGGATACCGTGCTCAGCACCCGTCATCCCTACCAGGATGCACATTACTGGGAAAACAGCGACGACCTGGAAATTGCCATGGCAGCCTTACGCGAAATGGATGTCGCCGACCTGGCTGAACGCGATGTGCGCAGCCTGTCTGGCGGTGAAAGACAGCGCGTGGCCATTGCCGCCTTGCTGGCACAAGATGCGAAATGGATGTTGCTGGATGAACCGGCGAATGCGCTGGACCTTGGGCACCAGGTCAGCGTCATGCAACTGTTTGCCCGCTTGTGCAGCAAAGAAGATGCGCAACACAACAAGGCGGTCGTCATGGTCAGCCACGACCTCAACATGGCCTACCGCATTGCCACCCATGCCCTGTTGCTGATGGGCGATGGCAACTGGCAAGCCGGGCCTGCTGATGAAATATTTAATGCATCCCAACTCAGTATCTGTCTGGGGCATCCCATAGAGCGCTTCACCCATGGTGAACAAACCTTATTCTTTCCGCAAAACTGAGAACCTTATGAGCAGTGATCCATTGAGCATTAATACCTTGGGCAGCAATACAGCGCCCAAGCCAGACACCGCCACAGACAACATCAATACCCGCCATGAACGCCGCATGCAACGCAAGAAAGCGCTGATGGATGAAAAGATAGAACAGGCACAACGCAAGACCGGTGTCTTGCTGGTACATACCGGCAATGGCAAGGGCAAAAGTTCCAGCGCTTTTGGCATGGTGATGCGCGCCATGGGACATGGCATGAAGGTCGGCGTGGTGCAATTTATCAAGGGGGCGATGTCGACCGGGGAAGAAATTTTCTTGCGCCGCTTTCCTGATGAAGTCGAATTTCATGCCATGGGTGAAGGCTATACCTGGGTCACCCAAAACCGCGAACGTGATATGGAAAAAGCCACCGCCGCGTGGGAACAGGCAAAACGCTTTCTGACTGACCCGACCATAGGCCTGGTGGTGCTGGACGAACTCAATATCGCCCTGAAATACCATTACCTGGATTTGCAGATGGTCATCGATGATCTGGATGGCAGGCCAGAAATGCAGCACGTTGCCGTCACCGGTCGCGGTGCCTTGCCAGAGATTATTGCCATTGCCGATACAGTTACAGAAATGCAGGTCATCAAGCATGCCTTCAAGGAAGGTATCGTGGCGCAGGCGGGTGTGGAATGGTAAGGCCCAGCGCCAAGGTCGTTCTGATATCGGCCATTGCATCAGGCCAGGGCAAGACCACCACCACGGCAGCACTGGCACGCAAGCTGGTGAACCTTGGCAAGAGGGTGCGTGTGTTTAAAACCGGGCCAGACTTCATCGACCCCATGATGCTGGAACGCGCTTGCGGTTCAGCCGTGCATTCGCTGGATTTATGGATGGTGGGGCAGGCTGATTCAGAACGCATGCTGGCGCGCGCTGCGCTGGATGCCGATGTCATCCTGATTGAAGGTGTGATGGGCCTGTATGACGGCAACCCGTCGTCGGCTGACCTGGCGCGCGCCTTTGGCGTGCCAGTCATGGCGGTACTGGATGCCTCTGCCATGGCGCAGACGGTAGGCGCACTGGCCATGGGTTTGCGTGATTTTGGACCGGTACATCTGGCTGGTGTCATCGCCAACCGCATCGCCTCGGAAGGCCATGCCAAAATGGTGGCAGCTGCCATGCGCGATATTCCTTTGCTGGGCAGCTTGCCGCGTCAGGAAGAATTCCTGCCCGAACGTCACCTGGGCCTGGTCTTGCCGCAAGAAGTGGATCGCATCGAAGCCATACTCGATACCATGGCGAGCAGCCTGGAACTGGACATGCAAGCCTGGGATGCCTTGCCAGACAACAGCTTTGAATTGCATGAGCATGCATCACATCATATTTTGCAACATGCATCACAAGCCGCCGCCAACCTGGCAGGCAAGACGATTGCCATTGCGCGCGATGCCGCATTTGCGTTTATCTATCCAGCCAATCTTGAGTGCCTGCTTGGGCTGGGCGCTGAACTGGTTTTCTTTTCGCCTTTGGCAGATGAAGCGATACCGGCCCAAGCTGATGCCCTGTACCTGCCCGGCGGTTACCCTGAATTGCATGCCAGGACGCTGACGCAGGCCAGCAACTGGCTGGCTTCACTGCATGCCGCCCATGCGCAAGGCATGCCTATACTGGCAGAGTGCGGTGGCATGATGGCGATCACTGAAGGCCTGGTAGATCAGCAGGAACAAAGCTGGCCTATGGCAGGCATATTGCCAGGCAAAGTCATCATGCAAAAAAAATTGACAGCACTCGGCTCACAAGCCTGGGTTACCCCGCAGGGGGAATTGCGCGGGCATACCTTTCATTACTCGCGTTTTGAAACCACATTGACGGCCAGCAGCCATACCATCAAACATTCCACCCAACATTCCACCCAACATTCCACCCAACAGCAGGGCGAGGCTATTTACAGAAATGCTAACGTGCGCGCTTCTTATTTTCATGCCTACTTTGCTTCCAACCCGGCGGCAACGGCAGCGCTGTTTTTACGAGATGCAACATGAAACCCGCACATCGTACCAGCCTGATCTTTGGTGGTGCGCGTTCCGGCAAGAGTGCTTTTGCCGAGCAACTGGCGAGCGGCTTCAGTGCCAACAAAAAAGAGGTACTGTACCTGGCAACCGCCAACGCGGATGATGCCGAAATGCAGCAGCGCATTGCCCATCATCGCGCACGCCGCCCCGCGCATTGGCGCACGCTGGAACAAAGCCTGGAACTGGGCGCGACCATCATGGCGCATAGTCGTGCAGACAATATCATCCTGGTTGATTGCCTGACGGTCTGGCTGTCGAATCTGCTGTTTTCAGAAGCGGCAGACTTTCCTGATGTAGGTCATGTCACGCCACCGGCACAGTTTGCCGTGCAACGCCAGGCCTTGCTGGATGCATTGGCGCAGGCACCCGGGCAGATTATTCTGGTAACGAATGAAGTCGGCATGGGCATCGTCCCCATGGGGGCCGTATCGCGCTGGTTTGTGGATGAAGCAGGGCGTTTGAACCAGGCCGTGGCTGCCATTGCAGATACGGTGGTCTGGGTTGCTGCCGGTTTGCCGCTGTATTTTAAAGGCCAGCCATGCTGATGCAGGATGGCCTGGCCATGGTGTTATGTCTGTTGCTGGGCATCTTGCTGGATGTGGGCTTGGGCGAAGCAAGCAAATTTCATCCGCTGGTGGGTTTTGGCAATCTGGCGAATGCGCTGGAGCGCCGACTGAATACGCCAACAGCAAGCCGCTGGACCGGGGCTGTGGCCTGGTGCCTGGCGGTCTTGCCGCTGGTAGCCCTTAGTCTGTTGGGACTTGTGCTGGCACAGCGTTTCAGCCTGTGGCTGGCCCCGGTATTGCATATTGTCTTGCTGTATTTTTGCCTGGGCTTGCGCAGCCTGCATGAACATAATGCCGCCATTGCCAGCGCCTTGCAGGCCGGTGATTTACCAGAAGCCAGAAAACGTACATCCTATATCGTCAGCCGTGATACGCAAGATGCGGATGAAGCCTACCTGGCTAAAGCCAGTGTTGAATCCGTACTGGAAAATGGTTGTGACGCCGTCTTTGCCACTTTGTTCTGGTTCATCTTGCTGGGTGGTGCTGGCGCGGTGCTGTACAGGCTGGTGAATACTTTGGACGCCATGTGGGGTTATCGCTCGACACGATTCTTGCGCTTTGGCTGCGTCGCTGCGCGTATCGACGATGTCATGAACTGGATACCCGCCCGTTTGACTGCATGCACTTATGCCGTGCTGGGCAAGACCCGTCTGGCATGGCAATGCTGGCAGCGCCAGGCACCCAGCTGGCCCAGCCCGAATGCAGGGCCAGTGATGGCAGCCGGTGCCGGTGCGCTTGGCTTGGCATTGGGCGGTAGTGCCAGTTATGACGGCGTGGCGGAAATGCGGCCACTGCTGGGGGAAGGTGATACCGCAAAAGCAGCAGATATTTTGCGTGCCTTGCAATTGGTCAAAGGTGGTGCTGCACTGTGGTGTGAAATTGCGTTGATGGCAGCACTATTTCTCGGCGGAGTCATCCATGCTTGAACACGGCGGCAATCTACGCGATGCAGTACGGCATTTTGGCCGCCCGCTGGAAGACTGGCTGGACCTGTCCACTGGCATCAATCCGCATTTTTATCCGGCACCGCCACTGGCAGCGAACGCCTGGCATCGTCTGCCTGAATATTCTGATGCGCTGGTGCAGGCTGCGCAATCTTATTATGGCGCGCCACGCATGCTGGCGGTGGCAGGCTCGCAGGCGGTGATACAGGCCTTGCCGCGCTTGCGCCAGGCTGCGCGCGTGGTCGTATCAGCCCCCAGCTATGCCGAACATGCTTACCAATGGCGGCAAGCCGGGCATGCAGTGACGGAATGTGCGTATGCAGAGCTGGATACAGCCGTCGCACAGGCCGATGTAGTGGTGCTGTGTAATCCCAATAACCCCACCGGTGAATCCATCCCGCCAGCCCAGCTTTTGCGCTGGGTTGCGCAACTGGCTGCACGCGGCGGCTGGCTGGTGGTGGATGAAGCCTTTGCCGATACCCTGCCTGATATCAGTGTGACGGCCCATGCAGAGCAGCCCGGCCTGATCGTCTTGCGCTCAGTCGGCAAGTTCTTTGGTCTGGCAGGTATACGCCTGGGTTTTGTCGCCGCTGAGAAAAATTTCCTGGAGCAGTTGGCGAATTACCTTGGTCCCTGGAGCGTGAGCGGACCAGCCCAGCAAATCGCTACTGCCGCGTTGACTGACCAGATGTGGCAGTCGCAGACGGCGCAACGCTTGCAGCAAGAAGGCGAACGGCTGCGCCAGCTTTTGAAAGCGCATGGCATGCATACGTCAGGTACTGATTTGTTCCAGTGGTGCAGTCATCATGAACTGGATGGTAAATCAGAACAGTTATGGCAATTCATGGCAGAGCGCGGCATATGGCTGCGCTGGTTTGCGCAGGGACACCATCGGCCACATGGCCTGCGCTTTGGATTGCCAGGGAGTGAGGCGGGATGGTTGCGGCTGGAGAGCGGTCTGGATGAGTGGTGTGAGTTGAAAACCTAAGACCACTCACCACAGAGGCACAGAGACACAGAGACACAGAGTGAGCGCAGAGGAAGTGCAGAGTAAGTGCAAAGATGCATTTCGTTTTTATATTTTTGAATATGGGAAGTATATGGCCAAGTTTTTAAGCTTTGTGATGATTGCCGGATTTGCTGTATTGACTGGTCATACGCAAGCGGCTATTACGGTGACGGATGACTTGGGTAATCAGGTTACGTTAGCTAAACCTGCGCAGCGGATTATCAGTTTGTCGCCGCATGTGACGGAAATGATTTACGTGGCAGGTGCGGGTGACAGGATTATTGGCACGGTCAAATACAGCGATTATCCGGCAGCGGCAAAAAATATCCCGCATGTTGGTGACAACAGGCAACTGGATATTGAACGCATACTGGCGATGAAGCCGGATTTGCTGATCGTCTGGATGCATGGTGCCTATGAGCGCCAGTTGGAGGTACTGCATAATTCCGGCATTCCTTATTTTTTCAGCGAACCACATAAGCTGGACAATGTAGCGGAAACCCTGATCAAGTTCGGTAGCCTGTTTGGTACAGAAAAACAGGCGCAGGCAGCGGCGACAGAATTCAGACAGCAAGTGCAACAGTTGAACAGCCAGTACCAGAATAAAAGCAAGGTCAGGACCTTTTACCAGGTATGGGGCAAGCCGCTCTACACGCTTAATGACAGCCACATCGTCAGCGATGCGATTCATACCTGTGGTGGGGAAAATATATTTGGTAAATTGTCTACTACTGCACCCATCGTCGGGACAGAAGCAGTTTTGCAGGAAAACCCGGAAGTCATCATCACCGGCGACAGCAAAACCCAGGCCGTGAGCGGTATCGAGCAATGGAAAACTTTTCCTACTTTGCTTGCAACAAAAAGCAATAACCTGGTGTCTATAGAAGGTGATCTGGTCAACCGTTCTGGTCCGCGCATTATCGAAGGCACGAAACTGATTTGCCAGGCACTGGAACTTGCCAGACAGAAACGCGATAAAACCGTGGCCCAGCCACAAGGGAAAAAATGAATTCAGCCAGTATGTATCAACGCATTGCCTGCCTGTCCACTGAAGCGGTGGAAGTTTTGTATGCCCTGGGGGCAGAAGACTGCGTCGCCGGCATTTCTGGCTACACCACCCGGCCAGCGCGTGCCCGCGATGAAAAACCCAAGGTCAGCGGGTTTTCATCGGCGCAGATAGACCGTATCCTGGCGGTTAAACCTGATCTGGTGCTGGCGTATTCGAATATGCAGTCAGAAATATCGCGTGAACTCATCAGCGCCGGGATAGAAGTGCATGCCTTCAACCAGCGTGACGTAGCAGGCATTTTGCACATGATCAAGGTAGTGGCGAACCTGGTCGGCAAGCAGGAACAGGGCGCAGCACTGATTGCCGAGCTGCAAGCCCAGATAGACACCATCAAACAACAGGCTGCGCTATGGAACCGCCGCCCCCGGGTGTATTTTGAAGAATGGAATGAACCCCTGATGTCAGGCATAGGCTGGGTATCTGAATTGATACAGATAGCCGGTGGGGAAGACGCTTTTGCCGACCTGGCAGTTTTTCACAGTGCCAAACAGCGTATCATTGCCGACCCTGCTGAAGTTGTCAGGCGTGCGCCGGATATCATTATCGGTTCATGGTGTGGCAAGAAGTTCCGGCCCGACAGTGTAGTGGCGCGCGACGGCTGGGACCATATCCCTGCCGTGCGTTATGGACGGGTGCTGGAAATCAAGTCGGCTGATATCCTGTCGCCGGGCCCATCGGCGATACAGCACGGGCTGGTGCAATTGCATATACTGATTGCCGAATGGCAGGCAGCGCAGAAAGCGTAAATAAGAACACGGTTATCATGAAAATTTCAACTTTGATGGTGCAAGGCACGACTTCCGATGCGGGCAAAAGCACGGTCGTTGCCGCCCTGTGCCGGTTGTTGCACCGCCAGGGTGTGCGGGTGGTGCCCATGAAGCCGCAAAACATGGCACTCAATAGTGCCGTTACTGTAGATGGTGGCGAGATAGGTCGTGCCCAGGCCCTACAGGCAGTGGCTGCAGGTTTGCCTGCACATACGGACATGAATCCGGTCTTGCTGAAACCATCTTCCGACACTGGTGCGCAAGTTATCATCCATGGCAAGGTCAGGGCAGACATGGATGCGCGTGATTACCACCAATACAAAACCGTCGCCATGGGTGCCGTGCTGGAATCCTATGGCCGTCTGCAACAGCAATATGACGCGATTATTGTCGAAGGCGCAGGTAGCCCGGCTGAAGTGAATTTGCGGGATCGCGATATTGCCAATATGGGCTTTGCTGAAGCCGTCGATTGCCCCGTCATCCTGGTGGCCGATATTGACCGTGGCGGCGTGTTTGCTCATTTTGTTGGTACCCTGGATTGCCTGTCAGAATCCGAACAAAAACGCATCGTCGGTTTTGTCATCAACCGCTTTCGTGGCGATATCCGCCTGCTGGAACCTGGCCTGGACTGGCTGGAGAAAAAGACTGGCAAACCGGTGCTGGCGGTATTGCCCTACCTGCATGGCCTGCAACTCGATGCTGAAGATGCAATACAGTCCAGCCAGGGTCATGCTGGCAAGTTCCGCATCATTGTGCCTGCCATACCGCGCATATCAAATCATACGGATTTTGATGCGCTGCGTGCCCACCCGGATGTCGATCTGCAATTCATTGGCCCCGACCGGTCGATACCGCCTGCCGACCTGATCATCCTGCCTGGCAGTAAAAACACCCGCGCCGACCTGGCTTTTTTGCAGGCACAGGGCTGGCAAGCCGTGCTGGAAAAGCATCTGCGTTATGGCGGCAAGGTCATCGGCATTTGTGGCGGGTATCAAATGCTGGGCCAGGTCATCAGTGACCCGCATGGTGTTGAGGGGCAGGCCGGTGATTCTGATGGTCTGGGCCTGCTCGACATCACCACTGAACTGACGCAGGAAAAACGCCTGCAACAGGTGACTGGCCTCTGTGTATTCAATTCCAGCACGGCCAAGGTCAGTGGCTATGAAATCCATATGGGCATTACCTATGCCAGTAATGATACGCAGCCGGTTTTCAGGATCAATGGCGAAGACGAAGGCGCACGCTCACAAGATGACCTGATCCTGGGCACTTATCTGCATGGTTTGTTTGACCATCCTGAAGCCTGCGCTGCCTTGCTGGCCTGGGCCGGTTTGGAAAGCGAACACAAGGTCGATCTGGCTGCCTTGCGCGAACACAGCCTTAACCGGGTGGCAGACGCCTGCGTGCCGCTGCTGGATGCCTTGCAACGGTTATAATATTGTGCTGGCTTTGTTGTGCCGGTTGCATGCATGTAAGGTCTTCACATCCGCATCATTCACGATTTGGGAAAACACTTGATCGCTAAAACCGTTCTCACCACCTGTCTGTCATTAGGTATCATGAGCGCGCATTGCTTTGCATATTCGCGTGAAGATGTGCCGGCCAAAGTAGAAATTTCCAGTACCAGAGATCCTGAGCTGAAATCATACAGGCAGATGTATAAGGGGTTGGAAGCATTTGATCAGTACCGCCAACTGGCACCTGCGGCGATGTTGAAATTCATCCTGCTACCGGTTGACGCCAATACCAGTTTGCGTGATTTGAACTTGCGTATTGCCAGCGAACAAAGCTCGGTCCCTATCGCTGTTGACATCGATGGCAGTTTTGTCTTACCAAAAATTCCCAAGGCTCTGGATGAAAATGCAGATCTGCTGCTGAACCGGAAAAGAGGTCAGTTCCGCTGGCGCCCCGATATACACAGTGAAGGTGTGCCAACAGACATGCGACGTTTGGGTGATTTGCGCCTGGAATGCGCCATATGGTGGGCAGTGGAATATGACGATACGCCATACGACACGCGCAATCTGTTCCGGATTCTTGGCGGTGCCTGCAACTCATCCTTGATTGTTATTTCTTTCTGGTCGCCCCGGAGATTGAGTGCGGCTTATCTGGTCAGCAAGGACCGAAGAGAAAAAATAGAGATCAGTAAAAATGGCCTGCAATATATACCACCTCTGTATAAGAAGGCCTGGGGTGACGATGCCCTGGTCGAATTTGAATTCCTTGCCGTCAGCGAAGAGCCTGCCGGATCAAAGTAAGCCGCAGCACGCAGGGCAGGAATCTTCATGCCTATATGTACAGGTTTTTCGATAAAACAGGCTTTTCCTGCCAAATTCAATCAAGATGAAGCTAATTTCAGAAACGTTGCCCTAGATCACTCATTTATGATGTAATAATATGCGGCTTTAATATGCAACGTATTTGACGTCGAACCTCCATCTTAAGGAAGCATCTTGGACGAATCGCTTTCTAATTCGGCAACACTGTCATTTTTTGTGGACGAGTCCGCAGGGGTGTTGTGCGCCCACTATACGCCACAGGAAGGCAGCGGCACTCCCGATCTGGCTGACCTGGAAGAGGCTCTGGATGCCAGTGAATATGCCAATTTCTATAGGGAACAGTCCGCCCTGCTGGCTTTTATAAAACTGTGCAGGGATGCCAAAGAGCCAGTCAAGCTGGACATTGGTGCCCGCAGGGATGCGGAATTTTCATTGCGCTTGTCCGATGATTTATTGTCTGCCTGGTTGACGCTGATGCCAGCACAAGGTGGCAAGCCGGTCGGCAAAGCGGTCAACGATGCCTTGCGTGAACAGGGCATTGTGCATGGTATTTTGCATGCAGAACTGGATGCCGCGCTGGCAGCAGGTGTGTGTGACAATCTGCTGGTTGTCCATGGCGATCCGGTACTCAATGGTATTGAAGGGCGACTGGAACCTTTGTTTGGCGAACATAAAAATGCGAAAGCGCAAAGGGATGAACTGGCCGTCATCAAGTTCCGCGAGTTGGGCCATATCCTGATTGTGCATGCCGGTGATGAGCTGATGCGCCGCATACCGCCAGTGCAAGGCAAGTTCGGTATGAACATCATGGGCCAGGTGGTATTGGCCAAGCCCCTGCCAGAGATGTTGTTTGGCCCCACCTTGCAAGGTGCTGCACCCGCAGCCACTGACCCGGATTTGTTGCTGGCGACGAATAGTGGCCAGCCCATGATTGTGCCTGATGGTGTGATCGTCAACCCTGTACTCCAGGTGCCTGATGTCGATCTCAGTACCGGCAATATCCACTTTGAAGGCACCATCCATGTCGAAGGTGATATCAAGGCCGGCATGAGCCTGAATGTGACAGGCGATGTGATCGTCAATGGCCTGGTAGAAGCGGCCGAGATTATTGCCGGTGGCAACGTGGCAGTGAAGGGCGGCATTATCGGCCTGGCCGAGAAAAAGCCAGGAACCCAAAGCATGAGCGGCATCACCTCGCGCATCAAATGCGGGGGAACGGTGCAGGCACTGTTTGCCGAGCATTCCCATATCGAAGCTGGGCAGGCCATACAGCTGGAACAAAGTGCCCGCCAGTGTGATTTGATTGCCAGAAAAGAAATCATGGTCGGCAAGCCTGGCTCGGGTGTCGGTAATATCCTTGGTGGCAGGGCGCAGGCAGCCTTGCTGGTCGCTGCTGCCTCGCTGGGTTCTTCCAATGGTACAAGAACCCAGATACAGGTAGGTTTTGATCCTTACCTGGAAGAAGAAATCAACAGCAAGGAAAACCAGGCGGGACGCAAGGAAGCAGAGCTTGATCAGGTCTTGAAGTTGCTGGCTTTTTTCGCCAAAAATCCGCAAAAAGCTGCCGGTGGTGTAGGTGAAAAAGTCGACGCCAAACGCTTGCATCTGCTAGATGAATTAAAGGCACTGGACGCAGAGATTGACACGCTGGAATCCGAACTGGAATTGATAGAGCAAGCGGGCGTCAAGGTCATCAAGAAAATCCATGAAGGTGTGGAAATCCAGATAGGCAAACAAAAGTGGGTGGTCAAGGAGGATGCTGGGCCAGGTAATTATCAGGTGCGTGACGGCAGGATAGTGATCGTGTGAGTTTTGCTTATTTGGTACTTGTCGCCTCAATCGCTCCAGTGGCGTTCGTTGCATGTTGTACTTTGATTAAAGCGATTGCCCTTCGTAGAACCAAGCCGGGTCTCGGCCCGGCGGCCGAATTCCTTTCTTTGCTTCGCCAAAGAACGGAATCAAAGAAAGGCGACCGCAGACTCGCCCTTCGGGTGCTTACGCTACGCTTCAGCATAATTTGTGCATCCCAAAAAATGGGAATATCCGCAACTCGCCTGCGGCTCAGACATCGGATATTCTTTTTCCATTTTCTGTGACGCACAAATTACATCGTCCCAAGCGGATTAAGGTCAACAGCAACAGCAACGGCAACAACAACAGCAAAGTCAAAACCAACGTCAACACAACCACATGCCATATTTATTTGAATACTGTTGATTACTCGTGGTTTTGGGGGTTGTCGTTGTTTTTGATGTTGGCGGGGTTTCACAAAGCATGCTTTGCGCTGCTAACATCCAAGCTGAAAGCGGCACAGTGGAATGCGACGCCACGTGCGCCTTCTTTGCCCCTACTTTCTTGGAGGGTAAAAAGAGAAGTGGGTAGGCTTATTTAATTGCCTTCTCCGGCTGCCAGTCCTGCGCCAGTGCCAGGGCTTCGTTGACTTGTTCCTTGCTCATTTTGGCTTCGACAAATTTCCTGTAGACGGCGGTGTCTTCATAATCGCCGGCCAGGGTCAGCCATTTGTAGGCTTCCACCAGGTTGACGTTGACGCCTTTGCCTTTCAGGTAGATCAGGCCCAATTGGTATTGGCCGCTGGCATTGTTTTGATTGGCGGCTTGCAGGAATAATTCCCTGGCTTTGGCAAAATCACGAGGCACACCAGTGCCGGTGACATACAGTATGCCCAGGCTGTATTGGGCGTCGGCATAGCCCTGGTCGGCGGCTTTTTTAAACCAGGATGCGGCAATGCCGTGGTTCGAGACCACGCCTTTGCCTTTCGCGTACATGCGCCCCAGATTCACCTGGGCGCGCACATTGTTCTTGCTGGCAGATTGTTCAAACCAGGCCATGGCCTGTTTGTAGTCTTGCTGTATGCCTTCGCCATTCAGATACATCAGGCCAAGGTTGAACTGGGCATCGGCATTGCCCTTGTTGGCTGCAGTCTTGAATGATTCTATGGCAGATGAAAAATCACCCTGTTCATAATAGGCGACACCGTCAGTAAAATCATCGGCGTGGGACAGGGGCGCCATGCCGAAGCCAGCAAGCATGACAAGCAGGGGCAGCAGGGTTTTGTATCTTGACATGGTGACCTCTCAAATTAAAAAGGGGGGGGCGTGTTAGGGGGCCTTGTCGTTAGTTACAGGTTGCCAGTCTTGATAGAGAAGCTTTAAATTGCTCCTCTTCTCAGAGGAATATGTACCAAAGTTGCTTGACTGATTAAATTCAACGGGAAGACAAATTCCATCTTTGTTGGCTTCGCCGTAAAGAAGAGTCATTTCGATTCTTGATCCTAATCTTGTTTCTATTTTTTGCAGGCAGCCTGTATCTACGTACGCCCAAACTCTGGTATAGACCGGATCAAATCCTTCGCTAGCGGCCAATTGAAAAACTGTCAGTTCTTTGTATTCCAAATATAGATTTCCCAAACGTATGGGCTTTCCATAATCCAATGCAATCGTATGCCTTAGTATGGTTGACATTCCTGCTATTGATTGTCTCAGTTTGGAAATATCATCTAGTGCTGGAAGCGCTTGCCAATTGCTGTCCGTTAAAATCGTTTCATACTCGCGCACTTGACTATCACGATTTTTCATCGTGCTTAATGCGTACATAAATGTTGAGCGACTACCCGTGTGTAAATATTCACTAACCTGACGTATTTCCTGCGCTTCCCAATTTCTACCAGCTGTGTGTTGGGCAATGATCTTGGCCCATAATACATCGTCTTTGTCGTTCGCCAATGCTGCTTCACTAATGAACACCAGCAGACATGCACAAGCCACGGCGATCAGTTTTTTCATGTTTGTTTTTCCGGATTATTGAAAAGAGTCTCCAGTCTGCTCAGAAACTGGTGCACATGGTAGGCATCAACCAGCCCGTGGTGTACGAATATGGCAAAGGGTAGCAGCAGTTTGCCATCTTGCTCAAACATCTTGCCCACCGATATTTTAGGGACACTGTCCTTGCGATCATATTGCCGTGCGTGGGTCAGGCCAGTGAAACTGATCCAGGGTATGGCAGAAAAGTGGATGACGTCTTCACGCGCGCATTCATCGTTAAAGCACAGGCCGCTGCTATTTTTTATTTTGTCCATGGCTTCATTCGCGCCGCTGGCAAAACTGTGGAAATTGTCGTTGTAATAAATGGGACAAAAACCGAAAGTGTGGTCGGCGCGCTGCACGGTGGCATTGGCGTGGATAACGCTGTAATCGACAACGTCCTCGTTTTCTACACGATAACGCATGGCGTCTGTTTCGTTGGTGGCGCGCAAAATGCTGTGTAGATAGAACAGGAAGAAAGACAGGTCTTTTTGCTTGCAATACCGATAGGCGTGGGTGCAGTCCACGTTCAGGTTCGTGCCGTGGAAGGGTTCGTCAAGCTGGGAAAAAAAGGCGAAATGCTCGCGTCGGTTCCAGCTTGCCAAGTCTAACTGCTTTTTCATGTTAACGTCATTTATCAAAAGAAAGGGCAGAATAAATCCGCCCCTTATCATAACCCGTCAGATGCGATCAATTCAACGCATTGCAGCAATCATCTTTTCCAGCTTGACAGTATCGGCGCAGAAAGCGCGTATGCCTTCGGACAGTTTTTCTGTCGCCATGGCATCTTCGTTCAGTTCAAGGCGGAAGGTTTTTTCATCCATGCTGACTTTTTGCAGGTCGGATGTCAGTGCCATTTCCTTGCTCAGTTTTTGCGTGACATTGCTATTGCTGTCGCTGAGTTTTTGCAAGAGATCGGGGCTGATGGTCAGCAAGTCGCAGCCAGCCAGTTCCAGGATTTGTGAGGTATTGCGGAAGCTGGCACCCATGACTTCGGTGTTGTAGCCAAACTTGCGATAGTAGGTATAGATTTTCTTGACGGACAAGACGCCCGGGTCGTCCGCGCCAAAGATTTCCTGGCCAGTCTGTTTTTTATACCAGTCATAAATACGGCCAACGAAAGGGGAAATCAATTGTGCACCGGCTTCGGCGCAGGCTATCGCCTGGGCAAGGCTGAACAGCAGGGTCATGTTGCAGCGTATGCCTTCTTTTTCCAGGATCTCGGCGGCGCGTATGCCTTCCCAGGTAGAGGCAATCTTGATCAGGATGCGGTCACGCGGGATACCGGCAGCTTCATACATGGCGATCAATTGGCGGCCTTTGGCAATGGTGCCGGCGGTATCGAAGGACAGGCGGGCATCAGTTTCGGTAGAAACGCGGCCAGGGATGACTTTCAAGATTTGCAGGCCAAAGGCGATCAGCAGGTGATCGATGGTCTCATCAATCGATTTACCTGCGGTGTCCTTGACCGCTTTTTCCAGCAAGGGCAGGTATTCCGGCTTTTGCACTGCCTTCAGGATCAGGGATGGATTGGTGGTCGCATCGCGTGGCGCATAGGCCTGTATTGCCTGGAAATCACCGGTATCGGCCACAACGGTGGTGTATTGTTTGAGTTGTTCTAATTGATTCATGGTATGTGCAAAAGTAGGGGCAAGGTCAAAAAATCAGGGTAGGACAGTTACCAGGGGCTCACCTGCAACAATATCACCAATCACGGCAGCTTCCAAGAAGCCGCCGTGACGGAAGATTGTCAACACATCATCTACTGCTGCCGGGTCGCAGGCAACCAGCAGGCCGCCGGATGTTTGTGGGTCGGTCAACAAAGATTGCTGGGGTGGATTGATTTGTGCGTCCAGCCGGACCGACTGGCCATAGGCAGCCCAGTTGCGGGCGGATGCGCCAGTCACATAGCCATCTCTTGCCAGCCGTTCAACATTGGCCAGCAAGGGTATGGCAGACATCTGCAGGCGGGCACCGAGTGCCGAGCCACGACAGACTTCCAGCAAATGGCCTAGCAGTCCAAAGCCGGTAACGTCAGTCATGGCATGCACGCTGTCAAGGGCAGACAGGGCCTGGCCGGGTTTGTTGAGTTTGGTGGTGCTGGCGATCATGGTGGCATAGCCAGCTTCGTCCAGCACTTGCTTTTTCAGGGCGGCAGACAAGATACCCACACCCAGTGGTTTGCCAAGGATGAGCTTGTCGCCCGCCTTGGCACCGGCATTGCGCTTGACTTTGGAGGGGTGGATCAGGCCCATGACCACCAGGCCATAAATTGGTTCGACGGAATCTATGGTGTGGCCGCCAGCGATGGGAATGCCAGCTTCGGCACAGATGGCTTCGCCGCCCTGGATAATCTTGCCTATGACTTCCAGTGGCAACTGGTTGATGGGCATGCCGACCAGGGCCAGGGCCATGATGGGGGTGCCACCCATGGCATAGATATCTGATATGGCATTGGTGGCAGCGATACGACCAAAATCAAAAGGGTCGTCCACGATGGGCATGAAAAAATCAGTGGTGGCGATCAGCGCCTGCTCGTCATTGAGTTTATAGACGGCAGCATCATCCGAGGTTTCTATACCGACCATGAGGGCTGCGGGCACAGGGAAGCCGGATGATTTTTTTAATATTTCGGCAAGTACACCCGGCGCAATCTTGCAGCCACAGCCACCACCGTGCGAGAAGGAGGTAAGGCGAACTGGCGTGTCGGTAGGTGTGCTCATGGGGTTTTTATACTTTTTTATGCATGCCGGAAGCTAATCATTATACGCCGGGCGATTAAGTATAAAAAAAGCGACCACATAAGTGATCGCTTTTTTGTGATATTGCTTATGCAGCAATGTCTATGTTGCTTGCGCTATCGCAGGACAGCGCTGACAGGCATTAGTAATCGCCGAAGGTGCGACGTGTACTGCTGTCGTTGGAACGATTGCCTTTGTAGCCGCCGCTGCCTTCTTTGCGTGGGCCTGCACCTGTGCCACTGGAAGAAGGCGCTGCAGGTTTGCTGAAGCTGCGCTGACCTGGCTTGCTGTTGCCATAACCACCACCGCCGCCACCGCCTGCTTTGCGTGTGTCGCCAGGTTTCCAGCCGTTAGGCTTGCGGGCAGCAGAGCGTGCCGGTGTTGCTGATTTCTTAGGTTCAAAACCTTCGATGACATTGACCGGTATCAATTGCTTGGTGAAGCGTTCGATACGTTTGACGTGCATGCCTTCAGCATGATTCACCAGGGAAATCGCCAGACCTTTACGGCCAGCACGACCGGTACGACCGATGCGGTGGACATAATCTTCCGGGAACTTAGGCAGATCGTAGTTGAATACGTGGGTAATCGCAGGAACGTCAATACCACGGGCAGCAACGTCAGTTGCTACCAGTACGCGTACCTGGCCACGGCGCAATGCATCCAGTGTGCGGTTACGTGCGCCTTGGTGCATGTCGCCATGCAGGGCAGCAGCGGCAAAACCGGCGATGTTCAGACGGTCAGCAATGGTATCTGCATCACGCTTGGTGGCAGTGAACACAACAGCCTGGTCGACGGTTGTGTCGCGCAGCAGGTGATCAAGCATGCGGTTTTTGTGCGACAGGTCGTCCACAAAGTGAACGCGCTGTTCGATGTTTTCATGTTTGCTGGCAGAACCGGCAATCTGGATGACCAAAGGTTCGGTCGTGATGCGTTTTGCCATGTTGCCGACGACGCCATCCAGTGTTGCAGAGAACAACATGGTTTGACGGGTAGGTGGTGTGGCAGCGACGATTTTTTCGATATCATCGATGAAACCCATGTCCAGCATGCGGTCGGCTTCATCCAGAACCAGCATTTGCAGTTCAGAGAAATCGATCTTGCCGGATTCCATATGGTCGATCAGACGACCAGGTGTTGCCACCAGGATTTCAGGATTGCGGGACAGCAATTGCATCTGTTTAGGATAAGGCATGCCACCCAGGATGGACACGGCCTTGATACGGCGTGAATAGGCGCTGTATTTGTCGGTTGCTGTAGTCACTTGCAAAGCCAGTTCGCGGGTTGGTGTCAACACCAGCATTTTTGGTTTTGCGGCTACAAAACGTGGTTTGTCGCTACGTGAACGGGCAGCCTGACGTTCTTGATTAGGGGTTTTGCTGCTGGCAGCGTCATAGCTGACAACTTCAGCAGTGATCAGTTTATGCAGGGCAGGCAGCATGAAAGCGGCAGTTTTGCCGGAGCCGGTCTGGGATGAGACCATCAGGTCACGACCTTCAATCGCGGCAGGGATCGCCTGTTCTTGTACCGAAGTTGGCTTGGTATAGCCGGAATCAGTCAGAGCGCGGATGATGTTGACGTGGAGACCTAGTGCTTCAAAACTCATGAATTTCTTTCGTAATTAGGGCGTCTGCAAAATGCGGCAGCTATGCCTGGACAACCAGCGATAAGGCTGGTCTGGCAGCATGTTTGCCGGAACGATTGCTTTTGTCCCAGTATAAATTAGCGCGTTGCTAAACGAACGCGCGCAACAATGCAGCGCCAACCAAACGAAATGAACACAGAAAATCCGACAAGGGACGACAATGAAATTTCGGCACAAAAGCTTTGCGCCGGTATGATGTCTATGGATTACAACCAGACATGCGAGGCGGGAGGGCTTTTACATGCACTATCCCAACAACATGGATGTGCACAGGCTTGCGATGCTACTTGTTTTACATTGATATCACTGCTTACAGAAATATTGCAATGCAAAAAACGAGACTATACACGATTTGCAGAGAAAATGCAGCCCATTTTGTGAAATATCTGCAAAAGGTACTAAGAATTGCTACTGATAACTCTAAAATGGTCGCCAGCAAAAGTGCTGCCAATAAAAATCCGCATTCCCCTGGGCATCGAAACGGAAGCGCTTGTCTTGCCAGCCAAGGGCGAACAGTGACAGCACCTGGTCATAATAGGCATCCGGTTTGATGGGCTGTGCCTGCAAGCGCAATTGCTGCTGTACCAGCGTCTTTTGCATGCCCAAGGCCTGCAGGAAAGGCCGGGTGGCAGCAGAAAATCCGCTGGAACCGGGGCCGTTGATGTCGCCAGTGAGGATGTTGATGTATTCGGGCGGGAAGCCCTTGCTGTCCACCAGGTTGGCCATGGGGCGCAGTTGTTTCAGCAGCCGGGCTTTTTCACTGTCTTTATCCGCCATCATGCCGGCCCATAGATAGATGCGGATGGCGTTATAGCCACCCTGACCTTTTTCTACGCCCTGGGTATCTGGCTGGAAGCCTTTCTGGCTGTCATAGATGATCCAGTCAGCGGCGTAACCCTTGGGTGCACTGGCAGTGATCAGGCGGATGGCGGGGGCCAGCATGCGCTTCCAGCGTTCATCGCTTTCCTTGCGTTCAAACCAGCGCAATAGTGGCAGTGGCAGGTAACTTGCATTCAGTTTCCATTGGTTACTGGGCAAATTGAAACCGCTGGGGGCGGGTAGCAGCGTCAGGCCCAGGCCGGGCAGGTCTGCGGTTTCTTCATTCAGGATTCTTTGTGCCAGCAAGCTCGACAAGGCGCTGAAGCGCGGTTCTTTCCATTGTTCACCCGCCAGGCCAAGGGCATAGGCTATCCACAAATCGGCATCTGATGCCGGGTTTTTGTCGATGATGCCCCAGCTATTGTCTTCACGCTGCCCCCATTGCCAGGCTGGCAGACGGGTTGTCAGGTCGCCTGCGGCGAGATTGTTTTCTGTCCAGGTCAAGATGCGCTGAAAGGCGGGTCTGTCGTTGGCCGTCAGGGCAAAGAACAGGGCATAGGCCTGGCCTTCTGACGTGGTGGGTTTACGTGCGCCACTGTGATCTATCACCCGGCCATCATCGGCGACAAAGGTTTTCTTGAAGCTGTCCCAGGCTGGCCAGGGGTCATTGCATGAAGCAGCATGAACCCTGCTGCACAACAGCAGGCAAAAGCCAAGACTGACCAGCAGCAGCCGGTAGATGTAAGCGGATGTGCCGTGCAAGGTCTTGAACATCAGGATGGGGGAAGAATGCATGCCATAAGCATACTGCAATACGGGATACAGGATGCAACTGGGCGTATCCCGTATTGTCAGGGGGAGGGCGAAAGACTACTTATTTGTCGTAAGAATCAGCATTCAAACCCATGACGTGCGAGAAACCGCCGTCAACATAGGTGATCTCGCCGGTAATGCCGTTTGCCAGAGGTGACAGCAGGAAGGCAGCAGTATTGCCTACATCTTCAATGGTCACATTGCGGCGCAGCGGTGCGTGTTCTGCCACGAAGCCCAGCAGCTTGCCAAAATCCTTGATGCCGCTGGCGGCCAGGGTTTTGATGGGACCGGCCGAGATACCGTTGACGCGTATGCCTTTTTTGCCCAGGTGTTCTGCCAGATAACGCACGGATGCTTCCAGCGATGCCTTGGCCAGGCCCATGGTGTTGTAATGCGGGATGGCGCGGATGGCGCCGAGGTAAGACAAAGTCAGCAGTGCAGAGTCTTCGCGCAACAGCGGCAGGGCGGCTTTTGCCATTGCCGGGAAGCTGTAAGCAGAAATATCATGCGCAATGCGGAAGGCTTCGCGGGAAAGACCGTCAAGGAACTCGCCGGCAATGGCTTCACGCGGCGCAAAGCCGATTGCATGTACCAGGCCATCGAGTTGATCCCAGGATTTGCCCAAATCAGTAAAGACTGCTTCGATCTGTTCGTCGCTGGCGACGTCACAGTCAAAGATCAGTTTGCTGTCAAATTCAGCCGCAAAATCGGTGATCCTGTCTTTGAAACGCTCTCCTACATAGGTAAATGCCAGTTCAGCGCCTTCGCGTTTGCATGCCTGGGCAATGCCGTAAGCGATAGAACGGTTGGACAGCAAACCGGTGATCAGAATTTTTTTGCCTTGCAGAAATGCCATGTTGACTCCAGATATGACCGCAATATGCTTAAGGCTCTCCCGTCATCATGTGGTGGAAAGCCTTATTCTATTGCGCTGTGGGTTTTTGTTACTTGTTGTTTCTACACCAGGGTTCTTGCCCTCTGTGTGGAATGCGTAAATTGCAGCCTTTTCCGCAACAGGTCGGAATTGTAGTTGCTCTCATCGAAACGGGCAAATGCTAAGTTTGCCCTAAAGTGGCCGCCCATAGGAGGGGCGGTCTGCATACATCATAGTGTGTGGCAGGAAAAACGTCTGATTTTGATTGAATCAAGCAAAAAATTGCTATTTTGAATAGAAATTATGGCCTGACGATGGTACAAACTTAGGTACGTACTAAGGTACAAACTAAGGTACAAACCTGGGTACAAACTACAGTACAAACCGCATCTCCTTCACCAGGGCACCGGGCAATACCGCACCACCGGTATGTCTTTCGCCGTATGAGCGGTCATCCATGATGACTTCGGTTTCCTGTGTCAGGGCCAGCAGGTTTTCACCCAGTATCTTGAACAGTGAATCATCAAAGCGCATGACATTCAGTGGTGCCTTGATTTCCCCGTTTTCTACCCAGAAGGTGGCGAAGCGCGTCATGCCGGTGATGCGGCAGGTGGCGCGGTCAGAAAAATTCAGGTACCACAGATTGGCGACGTAAACGCCAGTGCCGAGTTCTTTCAGCACATCGGCTTTAGCCAGTTGACCTGCGCGCATCACCAGTGACTGGGCTGATTCATCTTCAGCCGCCCCATTACCCGTCATGCCAAATTCCTTGGCACTGCGTGGCGAGACCATGCTGCCGGTCAGCTTGCCGGCCTGTACCAGCGCTATCACTTCAGGCTTGATGAAGCCCTGGGCCTGGAAGGCGGGTTCCAGACCTATGCGGCTGTCTTCACTGATATCCACCATGGCGTGCAGGCTGGCTTCACCGGATTGCAACCTGCGCAGGGAACTATGCCTGGTGCGCAAGGCTTTTTCTGATAGCCCACCCCAGTTCAGCATCATGATCAGTTCATTGAGGGCGGTCGGGCTTAGGTAAACGCGGTAATTGCCCGCCGGTACAGTGATGGGTGGCCGTGCCAGCAAGGACAGGTTTTGTCGGGCGTCATCAAATGCGACAAGGAAAGCGGTTTTGTCCCAGCTCAATCCGGCGTAATTCGCCTTGACGGCCTTGTCCGCCGCATGGAACAGGCTCCAGTCGAAATTAACGTTATGGCTTTCATACCAGTTACGCTGACCCAGAGAATTGGCAAAGCCGCGATATAGGGTGCCAGTGGTCAGCAAGCCCACCATATCGACATCGCCCGCGGTGGCCAATATCTGTTGCAGCATCTCTTCCACCGGCGGCAGGGCAGACGGCAAGATACGGGTGCTGCTATGGACGGTATCGGCAATCAGCAAATGTGGGTCGGCTGGCAGTTCAGGCAATTGGGCGCGTAAATCCTGCACCACCCGGCTGATTGTCAGGCGGTCGCCATGCAGATCACCACTCAGGCTGAAGCTGCTGGCGGCATGGGTTTGCCCTTGTATCAACTGTATGCGTAAAGTCTGCTGCAAGACATGACCAGGCTGGCGGATAGCGCTGTGATTGAAGCGTACAAAATCACTGGATTCTGCCGAAAACCAGGTGGTGCTGATTTCCGTACCTTGCAATTGCTGCTGCACCAGATCGGCCAGGGAAATAAAGTAGGCATACATCAGACTTCTCCTCCAAACACTTCCACCTGACTGAACAGGCAGGCGGGGGATGCATGGCCTACACGTATGACTTGCGATGGTTCTCCCTTGCCGCAAAAAGGTGTACCCATGACGGCCAGGGTAGCGTTATTACCCACCATTTTTAGTGAACGCCAGAAGCTTTCTGATATGCCGCGGTAATTGGGGTTCTTCACCAGTTCCTGCAATTTGCCACCGCGTATCACTTGCCCGAATTCACAGCCGAACTGGAACTTGTTGCGTGAGTCATCGATAGACCAGGACACATTGGTATTCATCAGCACGCCATACTCAATGCTGGCTATCATCTCTTCCAGGCTACTGTCGCCAGCTTCTATGTTCAGGTTGGCCATGCGGTCTATTGGTGGCCGGTTCCAGTCGCAGGCGCGCGAATTGGCGACACCAGGCATACCGGCTCGGGCTTGCGACAGGGCGCTGCCCAGCGGTTTTTCGAGTATGCCGTTCTTGATGATCCAGGTTTTATCGGCAACGCTGCCTTCATCGTCCCAGCCAAAACTGGCAAACTGTTCGCTGCGGGTCGGGTCATAGGTGACATTCAGCAAATCCGAACCATAGCGGAAATGCCCGAACATCTCGGGCGTGACAAAACTGGTGCCGGCAAAATTGCGTTCGTCACCAAGTATGCGGTCAAGCTCCAGCGGATGACCGATGGATTCGTGAATCTGCAACATCATCTGCTCAGGCATCAGCAGCAAATCCATGCGGCCACTGGGGCAATTTTGCGCGTGCAGCAAAGCCAGTGCTTCGGCGGCAACGCGCTTGCCTGCGCCGTAAAAACCAGCCTGCTGCAAGACTTCCATGTCTCCCTGGCGGCAAAACCCATTGTACTGGCCACCCAGGCTGCGGGTCTGGGTTTCTACTCCTTCATTCGCAGTGACACTCAGATTGGGGATCAGGTAATTGAAATGCTGGCGGATATCTGCACCGGCACTGCTGACAAACAATTGCTCTGTCGTGACCCTGCCGATGGATGCACTCCAGTCCACGATGAACCGGCTGATCTGGCAATCGGCTGATTCCTGCATCAGCAAGGTGATCAAATCCTTGCGACTCCAGTGGTTGCCGACCGGGCTTTGATAGGTGCCGACCACCGACGATTGTTTGATCTGGCTGAAATCGGTCACGGTCTTGCCTGCACTGATGGCGGCCCATTCGGTGGCGCGGTGCAGTGCAGCACGCAAGCCGTGGCGCGACAGGTCACTGGTGGCGGCATAGCCATACCCACCCTGATGAATGACAGTCAGCATCGCGCCATAACTGCGACGGCTATGCAGGGGCTGCAAAATATTTTGCCTGACCAGCAGTTCTTCACTGCGTTCGTCAACCACACGCATGGAACAAAAATCCACCGCGGGCATCAATTCCAGAAACAAACTTTTCAAAGCATCCAATCGGGACTCCGTCTTATATGCAGGAGAAGGGCGGATACCGCCATGATGTGGGCATCTTGCCAGTGTTTGTAATTTTGGTCAAAAAGATAAATGTTATGAAATGTGACCAAGACCAGAAAAGCTGTTTTTTTATTTGGTAAATGATACGCGTTGATACGGGAGGGCGAGGTAGGTTTTCATCATAGATCTGTATTGCATAGCGCACCGCTTCACTTTGCCAAATACCACGAGACATATGGAAAGAGGTCAACAATTTTTTCATACGCGGGTTAGTCACACATCACACGTCAAGCGCCATGTACTTTTTTACACTTTCGTAGACTTTGCAGGCGGGTTTAATCTGTGTAAGATGAATGATCATTTTTCCAACGCATGGTGTTAATTAAACCTAAATGCAGCCGAATTATTAATGAACCTGAATTGCTGTAACTCACCTCCAAATTAGATGGCATAGATAGGATAAAGACATGATGGCCAATGCAGACTACCCAGATGACGATTTGCTACAGCAGCTCAATATCGCGCCTTTGCTCACTGCGTTAATTGGATTGATTATTGCTTTCATGATCGTGTTTTCATCGCATCAGGTATGGGAGTTGTTTCAAGGTTTTAGAATATGGGGATGTTACGGGGGAGGAGGTATTCTAACCGTTGATGTTACAGTCAATATCAAAGCCAATGGGAGCTTGCAGATGGGCGGCCATTCATTTGATATACGGGACCAGTTGAAGTACATCCCCCAATCGCCTAGTTTTATGACGGAAATACACATTACTTTGCTCCCTGTTAAAAAAGTGCCTTATAACATCGTGATGGACATTGCGAAAGAGCTGGAACAAGGAAATTATACGCAAGTCGAAATAGCTGGCGACAAGCGTTTTAATAAAGAATTTCCAGCGACAATAGAGCGCAGGAAACGAGACGAAATTAGGCGGGAAACTAGATTTTCTGCTTACTAAATTTCATCTGAAATTGTAAAGTCAAAAAGCATGCTTAAAGTTGCAGTCGCTATTTTGTTAGTTTCTTGCGTGTGCGTTAGTCACGCCGGTCCAGCACCATACTTTCGAGGCGGGAGATACAACTTCTGGATCGGAAATCGTTTGTCGGTGGAAAACCCAATTTTTGGTGACGAGGAAAATACACTTAACGAAGTGATGGTTCAGGATATGAAAGGCGAAAAACCGGCACCTGGATGCTTTTCGATTCGGGAGCGAGGCAGTGTTGTTTTAATTTATTGTGGAGACCAACCGAAGTCGGAGTTAAACGGAGTAGTTTGGGTGATCAAAAGTAATGCTCCCAAGATTCAAAGTGAGTCTTCAATGTATTGTGTGAAGTCTTGCAGAAAAGGCGTCCCACGAGTTCTTATTGTTGACTACGATTGAATTTTTTGTGGTGAACATATTTGGGAAACGGTGCGCGTGGCGCACCCTACGCCATGGCAGATATTCAGGCGATTCGTAGGGTGCGCCATGCGCACCGGTTTAGGGAGTTATTATTACTGAGATTGGGACCGTGTTGCGCACTGCGCGCAGGCGTGCTTCTGCTTCTATATTTTAAATACTTTCTTCGCCATGCGGCTGATCGATTTGTTATTGCTGTCGTTCGCCAGCGTTGCCAGTGGCACCCACGCCAGATCATGCGATTCGTCGCTGACGCAAAAATCAAGATGTCGTGCCTGGAACAGGAAGCGCAAATCGTAATGGTAATGACCTGGTTCATTTGGTCTTGCGGGGATGGCGTGTGCATCCACGTCAAACAATGCTGTATGTAGCAATTGCAAATCCTGGATGCCGCTTTCTTCCCGTGCTTCGCGTGTGGCTGCTGCTTGTACACTGATATCGTCATCGTCCATATGCCCACCCAGTTGCAACCAGCGATCCAGTTTCTTATGGTGGGTGAGCAAGGCTGCCTGTCCGTCTGGTGACAAGATCCATGCAGATGCTGTCACATGGCCTGTCAGTGTCTGGCGGCTGCAGCAGTTTGCGGTATGGGTGACAAAGCTCAGGGTCTTTTGCAGGTGCCCGGCTTCGGTGGCATCTGCTGGCTGGTGGGCATTGAGTAAGGCGATGAGCTGGTCTTGCATGGATAGCGTAAGAACGTGGTTTTTGTAAAACAGGTTCTACCCTGATCAAACAGGGCAGAACCTGACAACATGAACTGCATTGTCAAAACCTAGTGCTGCAAGCCTTTTGGTATGGCATTCAGCAAGGTCTTGGTATAGGCCTGGGTCGGGTTCAGATACAGGTCATCCGAATTTGCCAGTTCTACTACCTTGCCCTTGTTCATCACCATCACCTGGTCGGCAATGTATTTGACGACAGCCAGGTCATGCGAGATGAAGATGTAGGACAGGCCAAATTCTTCCTGTAAATCCTGCAGCAGATTCAATACCTGTGCCTGCACCGATACGTCGAGTGCCGATACCGATTCATCACAGACCAGCACTTCCGGCTTCATGGTCAGGCAGCGTGCAATGGCGATGCGCTGGCGCTGGCCACCAGAAAATTCATGCGGGTAGCGGTGGAAGGCGGCGGTAGGCAAGCCAACTTTTTCCAGTAACTGGTAAGCCATGGCAGAGCGTTCGCTGTCGTTGGCACCGATGTTATGGATGTGCATGGGTTCCATCAAAATCTGTCCCACGGTGAAGCGTGGGTTCAGCGAGGCATACGGGTTTTGGAAAATGATTTGTATGCGGCGCTTGTAGTGATGGAATTCCTTGTTCGACATGGCCAGGATATCCTTGCCTTCAAACAGCGCTTGACCAGAAGTCGCCTGATGCAGGCGCATCAGCGTCAGGCCAACCGTGGTTTTGCCGGAGCCTGATTCACCCACCACACCCAGGGTTTTGCCACGTGCCAGTTTGAAGGATACGCCTTCGACGGCCTTGAATTCTTTCTTGCCAAAGAAACCTTCACGTGAGTAAAAACTTTTACCCAAATCTTTCACTTCCAGCACGATATCTTCATCGCCCTTCAAACCACGCGGGCGCTGCCTTTGGTCGACCAGGGCACCATTGTTGTTCATGAAATCGGCAATCACCGGCAAGCGCCAGGGGCGGGTATCCAGCGTAGGGCGGCAGTGCAGCAGGGCCTGGGTATAGGTATCTTTCGGGCTTTCAAAGATTTGCTTTACCGTGCCGGATTCGCGGATTTCGCCATTGCGCATGACGATGACATGATCGGCAATTTCACCGACCAGTGCCAGATCATGGGTAATGAACAATACCGACATTTTGTGTTTGATACGCAGGGCATCGATCAGGTCGATGATCTGTTTTTGTATGGTGACATCAAGCGCGGTGGTCGGTTCATCAGCGATCAGCAACTTGGGTTCACAGGCGATTGCCATGGCGATCATCACCCTTTGCTGCTGCCCACCAGACATCTGGCTGGGGTAGGCATCGATCTTGTTTTTGGGATCGGGAATACCGACTTCTTCCAGCAATTCTATGGCACGCTTCCGCGCTTGTTTGGCATCCATGCCCATGTGCAGGCGCAAGACTTCGGCGATCTGGAAACCGACCGTAAATACCGGGTTCAGCGAGGTCATGGGTTCCTGGAAAATCATGGAGATTTCCTTGCCGCACAGATCGCGTCTTTCCGCGATACTGAGTTCCAGCAGGCTGCGGCCTTCAAAAATGATTTTGCTGTCGGCAGCAATGCTGGATGTATCTGGCGGCAGCAAGCCCATCACGGCCAGCGAGCTGACCGACTTGCCGCTACCGGATTCACCCACCAGGGCGACGGTGGAATTGCGCGGGATGTCAAAGGAAATACCCTTGACGGTTTCCACACTGTCTTTTTTACTGACGCGGAAAGACACGCGCAGGTTTTCTACTTTCAGCAAAGTTTGATTCTGGTTTTCTTGGCTCATGATCTGTCCTTATTTCAGCTTGGGGTCGAGCGCATCGCGCAAGGCATCGGTGAACAATGAGAAGGCTGTCACCAGCACTGCCATCGCAGCGGTGGCGGCAACCAGTTGCCACCATTTACCCAAAATCAATTCATTCTGTGCTTCATTCAACATACTGCCCCAGGACACCACGCCAACCGGCACGCCAAAGCCCAGGAAACTCAAGATAACTTCGGATTTGATAAAACCGACGACCAGTATCGATACCTGCACCAGCGCCACATGGCTGACATTCGGGAAGATATGCACAAACATCTTGCGCCAATGCGAAGCGCCGATGGCATCAGCCGCCCATACGTATTCACGCGCCTTGTGCTTCATGTATTCGGCACGGATCAGGCGGAAAGGACCAGTCCAGCCGGTAAAGGCCAGAATCAGGATGATGGTGGTCACCCCTTTTTGCTGTAATACCGCGGCAACCGAGAGTATCAACAACAGGTAGGGGATGGAAGTAAAGATGCTGTAGAACCAGTTAAAGAAATCATCGACTTTCCCACCAAAGTAACCAGCCAGCGCACCAAACATGGTACCCAGCAAAGTCGCCAGGAAAGCGGCAACCAGGCCAACGACGATGGAAGTCTCGGCACCCTTGACAGTTTTCTTGATGATGTCGTGTCCCCATTTGTCAGCGCCAAATGGCAAGGTAGTCAGGCGTTCGCCTACGACTGCTTTGCCAGACTTGGCAAGTTCAGCGCGGATTTCTGCCATTTCTTTTGCCAGCGGGTCAGGAATGCCATACTCGTTGACGACGACAGCCTGATCAGCATCAGGCTGCTTGCGCAATTCACGAATGATGTCGGCCAGCGGGTCTAGCGGATTGTCAGGAGGTGGTGCTTCGACCTCAGCTTTGGTGACAGTACCCGTATCTGCGCCGACAAAGGTCGGCGGGGCATAGCTGACGCCGCTTTCCTGTTCCCAGTCAGAAGCGATGACACCGGTGGCAGACAGCACCAGGGCAATTAAAAAGGCGATCACTATTCCCATGGCTATCATGGCGACCTTGTCGGCGCGCAGACGGCGCCAGGCCAGCGCCCATAGTCCGGGAGATACAGTTTGAACAGATGGATTTGTTGTAGTCGTGCTCATGAATGATCCTTATTTCAACTGTACGCGTGGATCAACCGCCTGGTACAACAGATCGGTCAACAAATTAAAGAACATGGTGGCGGCAGCGACATACACGGTGATGGCTTTAATCACAGGAAAGTCACTGCGTTCCACTGCCAGGATCACTTCACGGCCTATGCCGGGAATGGAAAAGAAACGTTCGATCAGGAAGGCACCAATCAGCAGGGCTGGCAGGTTCGACATGACGTGGGTGATGATGGGGATCGATGCATTGCGCAATACATGCACCCATTTCACGCGGCTTTCGGCCACACCTTTGGCACGGGCGGTGCGCACATAATCCTGGTTCACTTCATCCAGAACAAAGGTGCGGAACAGGCGCAGATTTGGTGCCACGCCCACAGCCAGGGCAATCAGGATAGGCAGGGCAGAATATTTGAACAGGTTCTCGACAAAATGATTGCCCCAGCCCTGTACCGGGAACATGCCCAGTTTGTAGGCGAAGAAATACTGGCCGACGATGATGTACACCAGGATACTGACCGACATGCCGACGGTACAGGCAATCATCACGGCGCGGTCGGTGAATGAGCCGCGCTTGAAGGCAATCGCTAGCGCCAGTGCAATCGCGATCAGGGTTTCGATGATGGTCAGGGGAATCAGGACCGTCAGCGATGGTCCCAGGCGCGTGCCTATGATGGACGATACGGCTTCACCGGTACTCCAGCTATTGCCAAAGTTGAAGGTGGCGATCTGTTTGATGAATATCCACAGTTGTACATAATAGGGCTGGTCTATGCCCAGTTGTGTGCGGATATTGGCAATCTGTTCGGCATTCGACATCTTGCCTGCCAGGATATAGGCAGGGTCGCCACCCACCCAGTTGAACAGGAAAAACACCAGCAGGATGACACCCAGCATCGTTGGTGCCATCTGCCATAAGCGGCGCAGAATATAAGCGGTCATGTTTGTCTTTCGGTTTTCAAATTTCGGTTAGTCTGCGGCTCATTTTTTATCTATTTGTTTTTGTCGATGTCGATCTGCATCCACTCTATGTGCATGATGGGATGTTTTTTGTAACCTATTACGCGTGGTTGTGCCAGCATCATGCGGTGGCGGGCATAGCCCAGGCGTTGGGCAGAATACAGTTCCATGATGCGGGTCATCTTGTGATACAGCAGATCACGCTCTGGCCCCGGTGCCAGTTTTTGTGACTGTTCATACAGTTTGTCATATTCGGGAATGGTGACACAGCCGTTGTTGTTCATATGGATGTTCTTGCCGTAAAACAGCTGCATGAAATTGTCACCATCGGGGTAGTCGGCTATCCACGGCGCAATACGCTGCATCAACTGGCATTGTTTTTCCGCTTTCAGGATTTCGGCAAAGGGGCGGAATTCGGCGCGCATTTTTATGCCTATGCCGTCATAGGATTTTTTCCAGACTTCGGCCTGTAAATGGCCACGTGATTCAGTCTGTGCTGTGTGGACAATTTCCAGCGGACTGCCATCAGGCAGGGTGCGGTAACCGTCCTTGCCTTTTTTGTAGCCGAATTTGTCCAGCAAGGCATTGGCGGCGGCAGGATTGTACTGGATACTGCTCTTGTAATTCGGGTCATGTCCCACCACACCAGGGGGAATAGGATATTGCAGCGGTACCGCATGACCATTGTCGACGATACGTATTTCTTCTTCAACATTGTGTGCCATGGCCATGGCGCGGCGCAGAGCGATCTTTTCCTTGCTCAAGCCACCAAATACCGGGTCTTGCATATTCCAGTAGTAGACAGTCAGTTCTGGGTCAACGATACGTGACATCTGTATGCCACGTTTGACAAGTTCTGGTTTCAAATCCGGGCCGTTCAGCACTTGTGGTGCCAGGCCACCATATAGCTGAAACAAATCAATTTCATCTTTCTGGAATGCCAGCAGGCGAGATTGGTCTTCCAGTATCACGTTGACGATGACGCGTCCAATTTGCGGCATGCGCTTGCCTTTCATTGCCGCGACGATTTTCTGGTCATTCGGGTCGGCACTGGGCTGGAAATCCCAGATATTGGTGTGGTAATCCGGATTCGCATCCAATACCATTTTCGAGCCGCGTACCCATTCAATCAACTTGAAAGCGCCAGTGCCTACCGGGTTGGCCATGGCAGCGCCCCGTACGTCCTGGTATTTTTCTATGACTTCACGTGCGACGGCAGACATGGCGGTGTAGGCCAATATCATGGGCAGGTTAAAGTCCGGTCGCGTCAGGTGGATGCGCAAGGTATATTTGTCGATGATTTCCAGGCCGGGCACTTTGGCAGAATAATCAAACTTGCCCGATTTTTTGGCCTGCGCAGCCAACTGATCCAGACCTGTGATTTTGTCCTCTAACAGCCATACATGGGTAGAGGCGATTTTCGGATCCATGATGCGTTTGAAGGAATACACATAATCTTCCACCGTCAGCTCACGTTTCTTGCCGTTGAAGGCGGCATCAGGCGTGAAGTAAATACCCTTCTTCAGCTTGATGGTGTAGGTTTTGCCATCGGCAGAAATCTCGGGCATGCTTTCTGCTGTTTCCGGAATGATTTTCGCGGGACTGGCCAGGTAATCATAGGTAAACAGGCGCTCGAAAATCGCTTCGTTGACCGCGTTTGAATACAGGTCACGGGTCGCCGCAGGGTCAAAGCCGGTTTCAGCAACCGGGAAGATGGTGCGCAATACTTTATCCGGATCAGCAAAGTCAGGCGTGGCGGCAAGCGCCTGCAAGGGCAGGGCAGATGACATCAGGCCAGCCAGGGCCAGACATAATGCCATGCCTGTTCTGGTCAGCGTGCGCGCTGTTTTATCGCGCTGAAACGGATGAGCTAACTTCATTGACGGATTCTCCTGCTTGGTAAAACGGTGTGGGCTAATGGTGATGACGGGCTTTATAGAAAATGAAAAAGCTCAGTGCTTTTCGACATCTATGAAGACCCAGTCAGAATGCAATATTGGGTGTTTTTTGTAGCCGGTGATCCAGGGACGATACAGCCAGCTGCGGATGCGGGATGTGTGCACCACCCAGGGCGTATCGGCCTCTACCTGGCGATTCATTTGCGCATATACCTTATTGCGTTCTTCACCCAGAGGCAGGGATACCGCTTTGCGGAACAAGGCGTCATAAGCTGGTGATTCATAACAGGCGTGGTTGCCAGCGCCGGCTTTAGGACCATACAGCAATTGCAGGAAATTTTCGCCATCAGGGAAGTCGGCATTCCAGGCACCACCCCACATGATTAATTTGCAGGCGGATGCTGCCTTCAGGTTGTCGGCAAAATTACTGACCGGGAATTCTATGCGCACACCTATTTTGTCCAGGCCGCGCTTGTAGATTTCTGACTGCACTTTGAAGATGGCAGCCGGTTCCACGGTTTTTTTGAGGATGAGCGGGCTGCCGTCGGGGTTGTTTCTGTATCCATCAGGACCACGTTTGTAGCCGAAATAATCGAGCAATTTATTCGCCAGGCTGATGTCATAGGCCAGGCTGCTGCGGTAAGCCGGGTCATAGCCGACCACATCTTTGGGGATGATCATCTCTGAACGCACCGCCTGCCCCAGGCGCATCTGGGCTATTTCATCGTCATAGCTGTAGGCCATGCCTATCGCGCGACGCAGGGCAATTTTTTCTTTGGTATAGCCACCGACGACCGGGTCACGCATATTGAAAATCGTGAAGACGATACCGGCATCCGTGACGCGGTCCATCTTGATGCCCTGGGCCTTCAATTCCGGTTTCAGCTCCACGCCATCCAGTGCAGCAGTCGCGGCACTTTGCGGCAGCTTGTCTATATCCAGTTGGGCATCCTGAAATGCCAGCCAGCGCGATTGTTCTTCTTCTATGATGCTGATGTCGACCTTGCCGACCTGGGGCATTTTCTTGCCCTTCATCTGCTTGACGATTTCTTCATCGCGGGCGCTGCCGGTCGATTTGAAATCCCAGGTAAAGCCGCGGTATTCCGGATTGGCAGTCAACACGATTTTACTGCGCGGCAGGTACTTTTCTATCATGTAAGGGCCGGTGCCGACCGGGTGCAGGCCGGTCTGGTCGCCATAGGTTTCGATGACTTCCCTGGCAACGGCTCCAAAGCCACCATAGGCAACTACGTACAGGAAGTTGTAATCGGTTGCCTTCAGTTCTATACGCAAGGTGTATTTATCGACTGCTTTCAGGCCAGCGACGGGGGCATCGTAATCAAATTTGCCAGTCTTCCTGGCTTTTGTCGCGACATCGTCCAGCCCAACTATCTTGCCTTCGATGAAACTGGCATTTGGCGAACGGTTGACCGGATCAAGTACGCGCTTGAAGGTATACACATAGTCGTTTGCAGTCAGTTCGTGCTTCTTTTCCTTGAATGCAGGGTCGGGGGCGAAGAAAATACCAGGCTTGATCTTGAACACAAACACCTTGCCCTGGTCTGTGACTTCTGGCATGGCTTCGGCTGTCAGTGGTAGCAGGCGGGCAGGGCGCGCCAGGTAGTCATAGCTGAGCAGCGGTTCAAAGAGGGCTTCACAGACCCAGCCAGAATAGAAATTTTGTGTTTTCGCCATGTCGAAGCCGTCATCGGCGGCTTCAAAAGCTTGCCTGACTATTTTGCTGGGATCAGCAGGATTAGCAGGGTTAGCAGCTTGCAGGAATGGTGTTGCAGTCGCAGCAATCAACAGCGCAAGGGTAGAATATAAATTCTTGACCGGGTCTGGCATTTCACATACCTCTTATTCGAAGATCACATTCATTTCCAGGGAGGCAAGGGGCACTGATATATGTTTTCCAAATATCGTAATGACCACGAAACAGTCAGCACGAGGTTTGCTGTTGCACATGCAGATGTCCGAGTGTATGCGACATCGCAGATTCAGGGCAGGGCCGCGCTGCAATTGCTTTTGCTTATCCTTGGTAAAGCTTTGAAAGGTTTAAAAAGCCGTAACCATAACGTAAGTCTTCACGCTCGGGCGCATGTCACGAAAATTTTTATTTCAAGTCCGGCACCATAAATGGGCAATATCCTTTCAGTAGTAGTTGTTTAAGCATGAAATGCGAAAAAAACGCACCATTTTGAACTGCACTTTGTTGCTGTGCGTAATGAAAATGAAAACTGGCAACGCAACTTAAGGTAGTTTTGATCGCAAAAAACATGCCAAAAAAAATTTAATTTTGGTGCGTAACGTCGCAGGCAAATTTATCGATGGGGAGAGTAGGCTGGAAACAGGCTTGCACCATTTTTATGCTGCATAGCACAAGAAATTAGGTTTCCTATATGAGGAATTTTTTGGCAAAATGCGCCATGTTGTTTTTTTGCCCGGAGAATTGGCAAAGCGCTTGACAGTTTCTTCGCATAAGTGGTTTTATGCGCCTTCGGAAAATTTTCTGACAGGTAAATTTTCATTTTCGCGCAAGCTGAGAAAATTTTTTTCATCGCGAAAAATGCAGCAAGTGAGTAAAAAACAGGCATAATTTGCCGCGTGGTTTTGCTGATAATTATTTTAATAATAAAAATAGGGCAGACGCAAAATAGCCCCGACCAGTGCTGGTGTCAGCAGCTGCAACGCAGTCGGATGTGATTTTGTGTAAGTACTGAAAAAGAATGATCTTTCTTATTCACTGTACCTGCCATTGGATGTTGCGTATGCAGCAAGCTTATAAGTCCATGTTGCATCGTCATAAGCTTATGTTGCATCGTTAAATAGTGTTGAATGTGCGGGTTGAATAAGTAAATGGCTTAAGCGATTGATTGAGTCTTATCTATTTGCTCAATAACTGGTCGGACCAGTTGGGCTTTAGTAGGCATAAAAAAAAGCTTGCTGGCAAAATTAAATAAGTCAGTTTTAGGTTAAAGCGCGATTTATATTTTGGTGAGCCTGCCGCTTATGAATTTATAAGCGGTTTTAAGTCAGTATGGCGTTTTATTGACACGCAGCATTTATAATCGCTTTTTTGTTTGAGTTGTTTTGACTCGCGTCAAACAGTAGACCTTGTGGTAGTGGAGGAGCAGGAATGGATTTTTCAAATCGCCAGCAAGAGCCGGGAAAGAAATTTATCGGATTAGGGCTGGTCATATTATTTCACGTGCTGGTGGTATATGCACTGGTATCGGGCCTGGCGCGCAAGGCCATGGAAG
>NZ_JBMPOX010000021.1:0-113950 GCF_049340445.1 Undibacterium sp. Ji50W
TAAACCGGAGATTATCGCAAATGACATATTTTAAATTCAAATCGTGGACACCCCTAAAACCGCCAAAACCAGCGCCTGCATTAGCTTTGCTGGCTTTACTTACCAATTTAACCGGACACTAGTGATTCAAGGAGTAAAGTGACGATGACAAAAAGCAGCACAGCCAACCCGGCACAAAGCAATAATTCCTTGTACGACCTGATAGAAGCAGGTGACTATGACGGTACGGTCGCCTATCTTGCCGAACTGCCCCCGGCAGACCGATATAAGCGGCGCAATGATTTGCTGCATATACAGATTCCTTACGATGAAATTGAACTAAGCCGTGCCCGGGATGCTGCGCTGTTTTTGTGTGGCGTGACGCGTGACATCGTCAATGCCGGTAGTCCCTGGGGATGGCGTTTCCGTTTATCACCGGAAGATTTTGTTGATCTTTGGCGACGTTTCAAACCGAGAGCGACAGAGGATTTTGCCGAAGAACTGCTGAAACGCAATCTGGTCGACAGTAACGCCAACCGGTGCATAGCCATCGTTCACGCACTGTATCTTGCAGATCTGATCCCAAAGCCACAGACTGAAAGCTATGCCCGGACTTTCGCCCAAAGCAATGTCGGTAGCTGGGCAGATGAAGACCCCAAATTGCTGCGCGAGCCGCTGTTACAAGCATTTGAAGTCGAAGGTGGATTGATTTACGATGCCGAGTCTACCCACGATCACAAACAACAGTTTTATTTGCGCCTGATACGCGAAGGCATTTTTTCCCGATCATTATTACTGGAAAAAACCATAGGCACTTTGGAAAAACCCTGGAGTCAACATCATTCTGGCTGGTTTGCCCACTTTCATCGCGTACTCGAACCCACTGCAAATGAAATGCAGCAGTTTGCCGAACGTTACCTCAGTTTATGCCATAGCAGGAACACACTGACCATCAATGTAGCCGTCACTGCTCTTAGCACCTTGTATCGGCACGAAATGGTCAGCACAAACGAATTAATGCCAGCAGTCGGAACGGTGCTTTCTGCCACGACCAAAGGCTTGATCGACAGTGCACTGAAGTTGCTTGACCAAATCGTCAACAAAGAACCCACGCTCAGCAAAGAAGCTGCAGCACTCACCATCGTAGCCCTATCCCATACTGCAGCCGATGTGCAAAAGAAAGTGATAGACAGGCTGACCGCGTGGGGTATGACCGATGCAACGAAGGACCGCGTACGCGCCCTATTGCCGCAAGTATCTGCCAAATACCGGGAACAACTGGCCACCATATCAGGTCAGGGCGAAAAGCCAGCACCACCTAAAGCCAATATTGATGAAAACATACCAAGTGCCCAAGGCCCCTCATCGCCGCTGGACGAAACGCGCCGGATATCCGCCATCAACGACCTGGCGGAATTGGTTGAACGCACTGCCTATGTCCTTGAGAACAATACTGACATCGATGAATTTGAACGTGTACTTGATGGCCTTGTCAGATTGGTGCCAAGTCGGCTTCCAGATGTCAGAAAACAATTTCTCCCTGTACTAAAGAGAGCGCACAAGCTCAAGCCTGACAATCCCAACTACCTATACGATAAACGTGTCGCGCGCGCGATGGCGCGATTCATCCTGTTCCTGTTCGACGACGAAAAAGTTCCCTTGATTGCTTCCTACTGCAATCCAACCGATATGCCGTGTGTACTTTTATGTCGCCGTATAGATGATTTAATGGATTTCGTTACCCAGAAAAAAACGCTCTCGCCACTAGCCTCGCCAAGCCATCGCAGGGGTTTTATTGACCCAGAGGTTCTCGTGCATCGCATAGCAGCTCACATCGCTGCAGATGCACAAACATCCCTGTTCGAGCAAGTGCTCAGTCTGTTGCGTCTCGCCCCCGGTCACAATAAAAACGCGCAAACCACGGCGCGTGAGCTGCCAGAGACACCTTATACCCAGGCACTGAGATATGCACTGGGTGATACAGTTGCCGTCGGCAAAAACAAGGAATTGTTTATTGCAGCAGGCAGAGCCCGTCATCCCGGTACTGACGACCCGGATTTAATTGCCACGTACGGCGATATCGGACCGGACGGTGCCCACGCAGCCCGCTATCCATTGAGCAGCGCGCCCTACAATCCCATTGGTTCTCCGACCAAATGGCAGCTTACCGTCAGCCCTGCACCAGTGCGCTTACCGCTGGAGTACATCAGCATTGCAAGACATCAGGGGATTTTCTATCAGGGCGGGCAAGAATGCCTTCTGGGTGGGAGCTATTGGCGACTTGACGAAGGACTCATCAAGTTCTCTGCAACACTCACCCCATCATGCCTGGATGCCTTTTTTGCTCAGGCAACAATTGCACTTGTACGAAATATCGATTGGGTCAATGCTGAATGGTGCAACAGTGCTTTCTTAAGCTTGCTGCTTGATCCCGCTGTACCCATGAACGGACTGGAAACAATCACATTGGCGCTGGGTCTTGTGGGCAAGGAGCCAGGACAATCCACCTTGGCCGTGGATGCCCTGGTTGCTACCTGGCAGGATGGCCGGCTGAACGTCCCCGCATTAGGGAAAGTCTTTCAACAAATGCTGGCTAACCTATCCTTTAATGCCAGGCGACTACAAAAGACCCTGAAAGCCGCGACACAATCGCATCAGACGGCACCCCGCATGGCATTTGATTTGTTATGTATAGCCCTGGTGCAAGAGCCCGGTGACCTCAACAAGGAAATTTCAAGCTTACTGGATTTCTTGCTGGAACTGGCCATAGAGCTTGGGCTCCCCTTGCCGCCATTAACAAGATCATCCATTGAGCAAATGCAGATTTCTGGCAAAGGAAAAGCAATACAAAAAGACCTGCTGCAGCATGCAGTCAGTTGACAGTTTTAACGGGCTGTAAGAGGACCACGGGCAACTGCCCCGGCCTTTTAGACTAGCTTATTACTACACGCATCAATAACGCCTTACTGCGTGCATTTAACGGCAGATCCGAAGGCAAGATATATATGGTGAGGTTTTTCGGATTGATAGACAAGGCACCGGGGACGTTTGCGATTGTGACGAAGTAAATCATATGCCAAATTTCAGAATGTAACGACTCCCCACGAACCATCTCTTCTGCGATAGCATAGGAATGTCCTGCTGAACCAACAGGGGGTATTCTTAGCTATGAAGACATGGGAACAACGCAATCAGAAGCAACTAAATTTTCGGCATCGTTTGCCCTGTTAAAGACACGGCGCTTCGGTACGTTCTGGTTCGCCAGTTTATTATCCAATATAGGTACATGGGCGCAACAGGTAGCACAGCCATGGCTCTTGCTTAGTCTTGGGGCTTCCTCCTTCATGATAGGTCTGGATGCCTTTGCGCTGGGTGCTCCAGCATTTTTACTGACCCTGTTTGGTGGTGTACTGGCTGATCGCGCAGACCGGCGTCGCATCATCAGCGTCTTCCAGTCGATACAGATGCTGTGCCCGACCCTGCTGGTCGTGCTGCTGCTGACTGGCACTGTGCATCCCTGGATCATCATCTGCTTGTCGCTGGTGGTGGGTGTGACGGATGCACTGTCCATGCCATCCTTCCAATCCATCGTACCCAGCCTGGTCGAGCGTTCACAGATAGCCCAGGGACTGGCTTTAAACTCGATACAGTTCAACCTGTCGCGCATTTTGGGGCCGTCTATCGCTGGCGTCCTGCTGGTGAGCATGGGTGCAGCCGGATGCTTTGCCATCAGCGCCTTGTCGTATCTTCCATTCATAGCGGTCGCATTGTGGATACTTCCACGCGGAAAACTTGCTGCAGACGCTAGTGTCGTGGCAGATGGTCGACGCCCGTTTTCTGGTGCGCGCGATATCGTCGCCGACCCTAATTTGCGCGGTGCCCTGATCACAGTTCTGACCACCAGTTTTTTATGTAGCCCCTTGATCACCTTCACGCCGGTTCTGGTCAAAGAATCGTTGCATGGCGATGCCAGCCATTTCAGTATAGGCATGGCTTCATTTGGCGTCGGTGGCATGTTGGGCGCATTCAGCTTGCTCTTGATAAGCAGGCATATCGACTTGCGCAGTTTCAGTTCAAAGCTGGCGGCGCTTTATGGCCTCACACTGGTGCTCGCAGGATTGAATACCTGGACTTGGGGCCTGCCCGTCTTGCTGATTTTTGCCGGCTCATGCATGACAGCCAGTAACACCGCTGCCAATTCACTATTACAGGCCAGCGCCAGTCCACAACTGCGCGGCCAGACGGTCAGTCTCTACATGCTGGCCATGCGTGGCGGTCTATCCGCAGGCAGCCTGCTCACCGGCATATCGGTGCATCTGACAGGCGTTCGCACAGCACTGATCATCAATGGATGCCTGGCTGTGGCTATACATCTGTACACAGGTTGGGTATGGCAACGGGCGAAATCAGCAAATGGTACTTCCGCATTGGCAGAGCGCAATGAGAATGACGAAAAATGATACTGACTGATGCAAAAAACAATTAGCCAGGCGTGCCAAAGAAAAATAGGACTTACGCAAAATTGTCCCAGCAAGGCGCAGCGACGAAGACAGTACGAATAGTACGGCAAGGAGCTGCAACGCTTTGGGGCGCTTTCGCGTAAGTCCTAAAAATATCTACCTCTATTTTGAACGTAACAGGAAAAGAAAAAGGCAAACAAAAATCACCATCATCCAAAACCATGGTCGCAGAAAAAATATCGGCGTTACTGTATTAAACCGATGTGTAGCCTTAAGGTTTGCTTGTCTAAAATCTCTGGCGTATTCTTTGTTCTTAAATCGTATACTGACAACGTCCACGCTGCCGTCTATTTTAATCGGACAAACGCTTGCCACTTTACGCGCCCACAAAAGAAGGAAAACACCGACGGGACCAGCGAGCAAAAATAAGGTCGTTACCACTTTACTTTCTTGATAGCCCTGAATAAATGAAGTCATGGGACGATGCTCGTAAAATCTGGAATACAGCAAACTGATAATAAAAACCAGTGAGATATAAATTAGTCCTCTAATGGCAGTCATGCTGAAAGATCGCTCCAATAATTTCATACCTATTTCATTCTGAAACGAATGCTGTCTGCAGACAGGGAAATGAAAACTCGTAGTTTCTCTCCGAAAAACGACAGAGACAATACGATAAGAACTGGTTTCACGCAGTACTCGGCCTTCAATATTGATCAGGTCTTTTTGCGTACCGCATCGTGGACATCGGCTTGGCCAATTGATTTTTCCAGAGGTTTGATTTAAAGCGACACGTACGATTTCAGACATAATTCATTATTGGTTAAAAATTTTTTGAATGACTACAGACACAAAGGTCGGTGCTTGAAAAAGGCCCAAAAAGCGTTTCCATCTTTTGAGCCTTCAATACCCATCCACCACACCATCAAACCGTCTGCGGCCTGGTCTTATGAAAGGTCACCGGGCTATACGGTACCGATGATGGCGGCGGTGCCTGCAGGATATGTTTTTTCATTGCGCCTATGATATGCATTTCGCAGGGCTTGCAGTCGAATTTGAGGGTGTATTTTTCTTCACCGGTAACCAGGGTCATGGGTTCGGCCTTGACCTGGCCCTGTACGCCCTGCACTCCCTTGGCCTGTTTGGGGCAGAGGTTGAAGGAGAAGCGCAGGCAATGCTTGGTGATCATCAGCGATACTTCGCCCGCTTCTTCATGGGATTCGTAGGCGGCGGCGATCAGTTGTACGGCGTGTTTTTCATAAAAGCTGCGGGCCTTGTGGTTGTACACATTGGCGAGGTAGCTGAGTGTGGTTTCCGGATACGCCACTGGTGGCTCGACTGCCGGTGTGCGTTGCGGACGCTGCCATGCGGCCAAGCGGGCTAGCTCGTGCGCTGCAACAACATCGCGGCGCAGAGCGTTGATGACAGAAGATGGCACGAACCATGGCTGCTGCAAATCAAGGTTGACCTGGACGGCTTCAAACATGGTGTTGCCGAGCTTGGCGAGATTGTCGCGCAGGCCTGCTTCTGCCTTGTCGCGGTTTTGCGCTGGTTCCAGCGCCAGTTGGGTGCTGGTTTCAGATGTCACGCCGTCTTCATCGGTGATCTTCAGACGCAGGCCATCAGGCTGTTCGCTGAGAGTCAGCCAGACCGGGATGCGGCGCTCGGCGGATTTTTTGGTCAGCGCATGTTCCCAGCGGTGGTCACGGTTGCGGTTGACCAGGGTGCCTACTTTAAGACCTGTCAGCTCAGCCATTTTTTCATTCGGGAAGACGCGCCAGATTTCACCGTTGTCTGATGCGCCTACGCGCTCTACGGTGTTGGCTTGTATACCAGCGACGTCGCGTTTGACCATGTAGTTGAGGCCATCGCCATTCGACATGGGTTCATTGGCTTCAATCTCAAAGAAATTGGCTGCCAGGCGGGTCACATAACCGAGGTGCAGGCCGACATATTTGGGTGAATCGAAAGCGCCTATGTCTTCAAGGCGGCCATTGGCAAAATAATCGGTATGGCCACGATGAAAGTTCTTATCCACATTGGGTGTAAATGCCACCTGGCTATGGCCACTGGAAGCACGGCTAAATTCTGGCCTGCGCTCTAAAATTTCATCCAGCAGCAAGCGGTAATGGGCGGTGATATTTTTGACATAGCCCATATCCTTGTAGCGGCCTTCTATCTTCAATGACTGTACACCGGCATCGAGCAAGGCTTCAAGATTGCGGCTCTGGTCATTGTCTTTCATTGACAGTAAATGTTTTTCATAGGCGACTACCCTACCCTCGCCATCGCTGAGGGTATACGGCAGACGACAGGCTTGCGAGCAATCGCCACGGTTGGCGCTGCGACCATTGTCGGCATGCGAGATATAGCATTGGCCAGAGAAGGCCACGCACAATGCGCCGTGCACGAAATATTCGAGCGGTGTGGCGACTTCTGCCTTGATGGCCTGTATCTGTTTGATCGTCAGTTCACGCGCCAGCACCAATTGCGAAAAACCGACATCGCCAAGGAACCTGGCTTTTTCCACACCACGGATATCGCACTGGGTACTGGCATGCAGTTGGATGGGCGGAATATCCAGTTCCAAAATGCCCATGTCTTGCACGATCAGGGCATCGACGCCGGCATCGTACAGTTGATGTATCTGCTTGCGTGCCGGTTCCAGTTCTGAATCATGCAGGATGGTGTTCATGGTCACGAAGATGCGCGCATGGTAGCGGTGGGCAAATGCCACCAGTGCAGCAATCTCGCTGACTTCATTACTGGCATTGTGACGTGCGCCAAACGAAGGACCGCCGATATACACGGCATCTGCGCCATGCAAGATCGCTTCACGGCCAATTTCTACAGTTTTGGCGGGCGATAAAAGTTCAGTCTGGTTGGCAAGCAAGGTCATGGTGTACACCGGTGACGTGGAAAGGCCAAAATTATAACGAAATCAAGGGCTTATGTCTTATTTGTATTCGCTATCAGGGCATAAAACCATGCCATTTGATGAAAGTCTGGCCGATTCATTTACGGATAGTAAGTTTCAGGCAACATTTGCCGTAGCTGGCGGCTTTTGTTCATTGACTCATCCCACAGTGTAGCCAAGTCTGCACAGATAACCAGAAGATATGCCGTCCTGACAAAATTTCATTGATAAAAGAAACACGCATACGTTGCAAGGGTCTTGCCTGCTCTACAATGCCTGCTATACCGACTTGAGCCACATAAACGCAACTATGCGCCTATCTTACGCCCGCCTGCTGTTACCAAAATCCTTGATCTTGCTGAGCTTACTGGGCTCAATGAGCTTACTTGGCTCCTTGCTGCCAGCACTGGCAAGTGCCCAGGGCAATCTGCCACCGGCTGTGGAAGCAGTGTTCAACCAGACCGGGGTGCCGCAACAGGCCATGAGTGCGATAGTGATACCAGCCAGTGGTGGCCAGCCAGTGCTGGCGCACATGCCGGACAGGCCGATGAATCCTGCATCGACCATGAAGTTGCTGACCACCCTGATTGCACTGGAAGAACTGGGGCCGACCTTTCGCTGGAAGACCCAGATACTGATCGATAAGACAGTGAAGAAGGATAGCTATACTGGCAACCTGTACCTGCGTGGCGGTGGCGACCCCAACCTGAATCTGGAAAAGCTGAGCAGCATGCTGCGTGCCTTGCGTCAGCAGGGCTTTCGTAAAATCCGTGGCGATATCATTATCGACCGCAGCTACCTGCAGCCAGAACGCCCGGATGTCGGTGCCCCCCCTTTTGATGAATATCCAGATGCGTATTACAACGTGATACCGGATGCCATGCTGGTCAACAATAACCTGATCAATCTGAGCATTGATGCCGGTACCGACAAAATTGGTGTACGCCTGGGCACACCGCTGGATAAGCTGAAAGTCACCAGCCACCTGCATTTCAATGAGCTGCCCTGTTCCGCCTGGGAAAAAGAATGGCTACCACCAGCGATCGACTATGCGACCACACCGGCTGGCATGACCGAAGTGACGCTGAATGGTGGTTTCCCGCGTCGCTGCAAGATCAATAACAGTGTCAACATCCTGGACCGCAACCACTACATCACACATGTACTGCGAGCCCTGTGGCAAGAGATGGGTGGCAGTTGGCAAGGTGAAGTACATGACGGCACAGTACCGGCCAATGCTGTCGTAGTGGTAGAACGCACATCGGAAACGCTGGCAGATATTATCCGCATCATCAACAAGCAGTCTGACAATACCATGGCACGCATGTTGTACATGACATTGGGCAGTGAATCAACCAACAAGCCGGTCAGCAATAGTCTTGAAGCCGCGAATATCCGCGTCAGGCAATGGCTGGGCAAACAGAATATCAATGATGCCGGCCTGGTGCTGGAAAACGGTTCCGGCCTGTCTCGCACAGAACGCATCAGCCCACAGCAAATGGCTGCCATTTTGCAGGTGGGTGCACGCAGCAACTGGAATGCGGAATTTTCCAGCAGCATGCCGGTCGCCTCGCTTGATGGCACCATGCGCCGCCGCCTGAAAGGCAGCCCGGCAGAATTACGTGCGCGCATCAAGACCGGTACGTTGAAAGATGTGGTGGCCATCGCTGGTTATGTCAGGGATATCAATGATCAGCAATGGATCGTGGTGGCCACCATCAATCATGAAGACAGCATCAAAGCCAAGCCTGCACTGGATGAATTGATTAGCTGGGTTGCTGCTGGCAGGCGCTGAAAAGCTTTGAAGTCACGTCAGAAATGTAGTAATTGCGACCTGAACAGGCTGGCACTTATTTTTTCTGTTTTGGCTTGTCAGGAACGATCACATATTTTTGTTGCTCAGCATTGAAGCGAAACAGCTTCTTGCCTTTTTGTGCACTGACCTGCAATTCATAGGTTGATGTACGTTCACCGTCATTGTCCGTGTTGCGGGAAATTTCCTGATAACGGTAATGTTTGTCCGCAAAATTAAGTGTGATGTCCCCCGGCGTATTGCTACCAATGGCGAGGTCCCATGTGGCAAGATAGTCGTAGCAATTCGGTGGTTCTGCCTCATTTTCACGTAAGCGCAAGCGCACGTGCTTGCCCTTCGTACGTACATTGCCGACATTACGTATGATGTTCACACATTCCGGCCCGCTTTCTTCATGTATGGCCAAGTCCGGCTCACTCCCCTTTTCTAGCAGCGGTACGAGATTGTCAGCATCAAGACGAAACAAGAGCAAACGGGTATTTGCTACTCCCTGCTTCAGTTGCTTGTATTCCAGCGCCAGCGCGAACTGACCAGAGAACAATTCAACGATGCGGGTATTACCTATAGCCGAATTGCGACCGGTACTATCCAGCCATTCAATCACATCCTGCCGGTTAACCAGTGACCAGGCTTCGCCACGGCGACGAAACCAGTAAGCCGCCAGCAGCGTGGGCATGCCGGCATCCAATGCATCGCCCTTGACCAGCAAGACGGCACTGTCTTCATTCAATCGCTGTACCTGCAAGGTATCCATGCGCAGACCAGTCTGTGAATCAGCGGGCACAGACACGGGAAATTCAGCCTTCAACTGTGGTGGCCTGACGATGGCATTTTGCTCGCCATCCCAACCCTTAAACACCAGACGCATCAAATCCCGCCGTTCCAACGTCTGTACGGACTCTGTCCGCCCACATGCCGCCAGCACAAGCAGGCACAGCAGCGCACCCAGGGATTTGATGAAGGACAGACGAAATTGCACGAGGGAAATTTTCTTGATGGAGTAGCAGAGATTCTAACTGATCGCTGTTGGTCACCATGGGTTTGCTCATGGATATTCGTGCAGCGCATATTAATTTCTGCAACAGTTTTGAAGCGATTACTCCGTTTTCTCGGCAAGGCAAGTGTTCAAGTGCTATGTCGCCGCTGCCAAAAAATCTGATCGGCCCAGCGTTGTTCCTGTTGATACCAGACCTTGAGATGGTTCAGGTAGGCATTCTGTATGGAGGCCAGCTCGGCCACATAGGCGGCTTGTGCCGCGTCGTCATAATGCGACACTGCTTCTGCTGCAGCCAGTCCGGTATAGAGTGCATTGAACATGCCCTGCGAGGACAGTGGGTCAAAACTCAGTGCGGCATCACCGACCGCCAGCCAGTTTGGCCCGGCGACCTGATCAAGTAGGGCGCTATGGGCAGCGCAATAGCCGTGATGGCTGCCAGGCGTAAAACCACTTTCCTGCAAATGTGCTGACAACTGGGTATTGCTGGCAGCACGTTGCAGTAAGCCTGCTTGCTGGCTGCATGCTGTTGCTTCAGGCAAATCGGCATCGGTATAAAAAGCAATCATACGTCCGCCACCCGGCAAGGACGAGGTGTACCACCAGCCGCCAGCTTCGGCGATGATCAGGCTGCTGGCTGCTGCATTGTGGTTCTGGCTGTGGCCGTGGTCCCGCCCGACTGTCCAGCTACACACCAGTTTGTCCAGAGCTTTGCGGGCGATGCCCTGGCGTTTGGCCAGCAGGGATTTTCTGCCACTGGCGTCGATCAGCATTTTTGCGTGTACCTGCAAGGGCTTGCCCTGCACATCAAGTTGTATATCCCAATGTCTGGGATAGTCCTGGGCTGGCTGGAAAGACTGTAGCCTGGTCTGCTTCAATAAGCCGGCACCGCGCTGTTGCGCCACGTCTTGCAGCCAGGTATCAAAACGATGCCGGTCCAGATACCAGCCATGGCCGTCGAGATTGCGCATTGCATCCTGTTCAACCAGGCTGGCATCCCCCCAACTGCTGACATGCAAATGAGTGGGCTGGTGTGGTTCTTGCAAAAAATCTTCATACAAACACATGTCAGCCAGCAATCTGCCCGCTGCTGCGGGCAGGGATTCGCCTATGCGCAGGCTTGCCTGCGGCTGCGCTTCTATCATCAGCACTTTTTGAAACGGTGCCAGGTTCAACGCAAAAGCAGAGCCTGCCGGCCCCGCCCCTGCCACGAATACATCCACGTGCAACTTGCGCATGCTGGTGGTTTCTATAAGCGATGGATATTAACGATGCAGCCCGCGTGGGAAGCGTCGTACTTTTTCTATCGTCATCAAATCCAAAGAATCGGCATTCACCACTTCAGCCGCACCTACCCTGGCATACTGGCCATCATGATGGGCTTCATGTTGGGCATTGGGCGCCGGCATGTTGGCTATCGGTATATGCTGGTCTTCTACTTCAAACTCTGCCGGGAAGTGGGTATCATCCGTCGGGCCGGGATGCACTTCCACCACGCCCAGATGATCAAAATGGTGAATCATGTTATTGATCTGGTCGGTGTAGCTGGTACTGCCCAAAGGGTTGATCCAGGAAGCGCGGTTGGCAAATGCCGCCAGCCTTTCACCCAGCGGCTTTTTATCATCCATGACGACGGCATAGTTTTGCTTGGTCATGACCTGATTCGGCACACGTGCTGGCCAGAAGCTGGGTACATAAGGGTCGTAGGATTTGTCATAGCCAGAGCGGCAGCTTGCCGTATCGGTTTGCCATGGCACCGCCATCCAGCGCGTGATACCACCTGCCTGCTGGCCATACAAGGGGCCATTTGGTATGGTGACGCCATCGCTGGTCAGCACCTCACCCAGGCCAGGGGCAATCCAGCCATCCAGCGCATGGGCGAAGCGGAAAGGTGCCATATACATGGTGCTGGCACGTACCGGCCAGGTCATTTCGCAACCGGGGTGGAAGGCATCGGCCAGACAAAAATCCAGCGCAGCTTGCGTCAGGGTATCGCCCTGCTGTTCCAGCGGCACCTGGTCTATGCTGCTTGCATGCTTGCGTTCCGGGTCATAATCTTCCACAAAATTACCTTCGGCCCATTCCATCAGCATGGCCAACTGTGTCGCCGTCAATGAGGCATTTTGCCTGGGTGTCTGCGCAGCCGGTATGGCCATGGCATCGCCATACAACCAGGGCCAGGGCTTGGGTGACCATGAATCAACTTTATAATTACGGAATTGATTGGCGATAGTACGGCGCAATTCCACATAGGCGGTGTTATTGCTGGCCAGGCGCGACAAGGCATCGGCACTGGTCAGATCAATTGCCCCTTTCCAGCCGAAACCGGCAAAGAACCCGGCATTCACCCATTGCAAGCCATTCAGGCGTTCAAACAGGGGCAAGATATCGAAGGTGAAACTGGGGCGCCTGGGTTTGGGTAAACTGCCAGCCGTAATGGCGACATCACGCATCAAATCCCACATGGTGCGCACGGATTTTCTTTGTGGCGCATAGTTGGGTGGTGCGACGACCACCCAGGCCGGTTCGACCATCAATTCCAGCCCTTCATAAACGACCTTGGCATTGATGGGGCCATCTGAGGTGTCATCATACCAGCCTTCATTGTTGGCAAAGGTGATGGCGCGGCTATTGTCATAAGAAGCAGACACGCCATGCCCACCCAGCACGATAAGGTGCCCTTGCTCATCGGTGAAAGCCTCGCCCAGGTACACAGGCTTGCCCATGAACTTGCCGTCATCAAAGCGCTGGGCTTTGGCTTTTTTACCGCTGACTTTTCTTTGCCTGGGCGTGATCGATAACATGTCCCGGTCTGAGACGACGGCATTACGCAAGGTAGTCGGTGGTGCTGATGCCGCTTCGGGAATATCCAGCGCCAGTTGGAAGCCGTACCAGGCTGATTTGGTGTTGGCCAGTTGCACCTGCCATTCTATCTTGGCATTGTCGGCATTCAGTTCCTTGACGATATTCCCCTTGGCGTTGACACCATACACGCGGAACCTGGCACCCTGACGTTTGAGTTTTTTGTGGGCATCGCGGTAATAGCCTGGTGCTTCCGGTTTGGGGTAAGGCACTTCCGGCCCCAGAAACCATTCTTTCTCACTGGTGCCGACACGCGCCACGCCTATGGCAGGATAAATCACGGCCTTGACGATGCAGGTGTCTTTGACGGGTTTTTCTGCTTCAGCTTTTGCTACCCCTGCTGCATGAAAGGGACAGCCCGCAGGTGCCGGGCGCGGTGCACGCGGGTCTTGCAGGCCCTGGCCATTCGCTTCATGTCTGGCATCAGCGCCAGCGGCGTACACGATCTTGCGGGCTTCAGCGATGGAGCCTGCCGGTGCCTGCGCTGGCGGTACGCGCCAGATATTGAAGGCCAGACCCTGGCCATAGTCAGACTGGCCGCGCACGCTGATGTCTTGTTGCGGCAAGATCAGGGTTGCTACATGGACGAAGGGGCTTTCTGTTTCTGGCCATTCCACCGTTGCTTCATCCAGCGGCATGGTCTTGGGATTGGTCCTGAGCTGCACCATGAAGCGGAACTGGTATTCACGCCTGGCCAGGCGGTTACACATGTCCACGGCCAGATAATCCCTTTCATTATTCGGCACGTTTTCTGGTGGTGTCACCGGCTCCAGGCGATATTTGACATAGTTCTTTTCGCCTGCATGAAAAGGCAGGATGGCCCAGTATGTCGTGGTCAATGTGCTGCCTTCGACCTTTTCCATCTGATCGAGTATTTTTGCCGTCTTGGGATGTTTTTTCAGATAGCCGGGATAATCCTGCGCGACCACGCCTGCATAGGTAAATTCCACCATCTCTTTGGCATTGTCGACAAAGAAGACCGGGAAGTTTTGCATGATGAAGTCGGCGGTATCACCATCGTCACCCAGCGCCTTGGGCCCAGGTACACCAAACAGTTTGATGCCTATACCCAAAGTCGAATACAGGTCGGGCGAGGTCGGTGTGGTGTCGCTGGAAAACCTGACCCAGGCATCCAGGCTGTCATGACTGAAGACGCCCACTTTGAGTTTGGCCGGGATATTCTTTTCCATCACCAGCCTGGCGCTGGCCACCCCATGTAATTTGCGGAAGACTGCCCGTTCGGCGGGACGTTGACCCAGCTTGATGCGACTCTCCTGAGCGATGCCGACAAACATCTCGGTCAAACGTTCGGGCGCCTGGTTGGCCTGGTCAAAACAGGGTGGAATCGGGTCGGTGTCTTTACTCATACTATCTCCCTTTGATTATTCTTGGACTAACAAATTGCATAGGCAAGGATTTGCCGTGCCCAGCCAAAAGGCGGGAGCAGGCAAATATGAAAATTCAGGAATGCAGAATGATTATTTGACAATATTAAACTTTAGTCAAGTTTAATATTGTCAAATTGCGCTGAGAAACTTCCAAGAACGTGTTTACGATCTGTAGCGAGCTAGCGTTTGCGCATCAGCGGGGCGAAGAGCAGCGCATGAGCTCCGATCACTCACGCGCTTAAGATCGTAGACAGGTTCTAATGATTTTGGCGGTAGTCGCGAATGGCGTTGCGCTGTTCCCTGAGATCAACCTGGTACAAGCCAAACAAACCTTTACGCACCTTGACGATCACTACGTCATCAACAGTCTTGCTACACCAGTAGGCTCTGGCGAGATTGGTGTATTCAATGACGGGCAGGCTTTTGTCTTCAGGCACCAGGGCATTGCAAGGTATGTTCCTGTGATAGTGGGCTTCCAGCATGGGGCCACCCAGCGCCTGGTTAATGCGTATGCCACCGACATAGCTGGTGGCGGCAAACATTGCCCCACCCAGGACGGCCATGCCCAAAATGATACGCACAGGCACAATGGGGTCACGTCCAGCCTGGTACAAACCAAAAGCCAGCAACAGGCTGGCAAAGACGCCTGCCAGCACATGCGGCATGCCATAGGTCGGGTTGAAGAAAACCCAGGATTCATTTTGCAGCATAAAGTCCACAAAACTATAGGCAAGCAACAGCGCCATGCCTATCAGGACGGTCTTGGTGGCAGGATGCTTCGTCAAATCAAACATTGCCGCATCCAGTTTACTGTCCGTGGGGAAGCTGTCGAACACACCGTGTTCGCGGAACAAGCGTATCAGCACATGTTCGGCATCGTTATCTGCTGCCGGCACAGCGTCGGCATTTTGCAACTGCCAGTCTTTAATGCGTATGCCCCATGGCAACCACTGCGTATGCGAGCGCAGTTGCAACACGCCAAACCGTGGAATGAAAGATACATTCTTCAGATTAGCCCAGCGCATTTCTCTTTCATAGAAAGTCAGATGGGCCAGCAAAGAGGTGGAAGTTTGTTCCAGACGTAAGCCATCAGCATTAACGATTAGTCTGGCGGAGCGGTAAGACCATTGCATCACCAATTGCATCAGCACAAACGCCATACCAAAAACCAGGCTCACCCACCGGTCTGCATGGCGAAGCGAAAACAAACCCTTCAACTTTTCCAGACTCAGCGCGCTCAGCATGTTCAAATGCATGAACCAGAAAAAGGTGCCCACCACACTGATGGCCAACGCCAAATACGCCAGCTTTTCTATCATGAGCAGCTGGCGTTTTATCCGTGTAAACACGTAACTTGTACGCATATCCTGCATAAGGCCTTTCCATCTGCGTGGCAGTAGTCGATATTGCAATCAATGTGCATGATGTCATGAAAAACCTTGCGCTACAATTTTTCCCTCTTGTAGCGTGCACGCAGTAACTGCATCATTGCCACATTCTGTTCCCAGGCGTCGGAAACCACCTGATTGGTATACGGCAGGGTCTGGGTGTAGGGCGAAGGCCCGAATTCTGGCGTCAGCGTAATCTGCTTTTTGCCGGATGCACGCTGCTGGTTGATGATGGCATCCCACCACGACAAATGCTGTTGCAGCGCTGCCGCATGTTCAGGCGCACGGAAATCATTCACCTGTGGCCCCTGGCTGTGGCCGACACGCGCATGGATATGCTGTACATGCGGGTATACCTTTTGTAGTATATGGGCTTGATCTTCCAGCAGCGATTCGCAGGCGCAGCACCAGTGAGACAGATCGGCATTCAATGCAAGTTGCGGACGCTGTTCCAGGTAAGGCAGCAAGAGCATGGGGTGGCCACTGAAACGGCTGCGATGAATTTCATGCACGATGGCGATGCCAGTTTCGGCTGCGATCTCATCAACCAGATCCAGCAGTTCTGAATTTTGCGCGTGACTGTAAAAGTCTTTGCCGGTATGGGTATTCACAAACAAGGGCTTGGCTGCACAGGCATTGCGCAGCAAGTCTGCCAGCGCCTGTCTGTGGGCAACGAAGTCACTGTGGAATACGGTTTCCCACTGCTGGGCGATCAAGTGCAAGCCGGCATCAGCGATGGCCTGCGTCCACGCATCTCGTTCATTGGTATCCAGTGGCAGCGACATTTCCACGCCATCAAAACCGGCTTCTTGCACACGCGTGATAAAGCTGTCACGGTTCAGGTGGGCGCTGCCCCAGTGCGGCGCAAAAATCAATATGCTCATTACCGGCCTTTCAGACAAAGCCACGCACAGGGAAACTGGCGTCACGCTGTATCCAGTTGTGTGGTGAATAATGGGTACTGCCATCAGTCACGTGCAAGGTATACGCATGGCGCGAAATCGGCGAGCGATTGGGTGCACTGTAATGCGGTAACAGACCGTGGAAGCAGACCAGGCTACCGGCTTTCACTTCCAGCGGAATGGCCGTACTGTCGTCAGGCCAGGGCATGGCATCAAGTTTTTCTACACGTACCTGATCACCTTCACGCACAAAACGTTCACGCATGGGGCTGCGATGCCCGCCTGGTTCAGCCCACATGCAGCCGTTTTCCAGCGTGGCATCTTCCAGCGCAAACCAGAAAGTAGTGACGCTGACCGGATCGGTTTCAAAGTAAGTCGCATCCTGATGCCAGCGCACTTCCCCGCCTATGCCGGGTTGCTTGAAGATGTACATGGATTGCCATATCTGTGGCTGCTGCAAACCCAGTTGCTGTGCCACTTTGGCTAATGCGGGGCCGCGAGAAAAAGCGCTGAATACCGGATCAAGATCATGCATGGCATGGCCTATCTTGTTAATGGACAGGGCTTTGGCCTGGCGCAGCTTGCCTTGTTCATCAAAGGCTTCTTCTTCAAAGAAGCAACTGATGTTGTTGGCCGAATTCAGGAAATAATGATCAATCTTCTTTTCCTGTTCTTTGGTCGTGAAGATGGATCTGCTCGACGCAGGATCAAAATCATCCACAATTTTGGCGGCGCGTTCACGCAGGGCAGCGATGTCGGCCTTGTTCTTAAAATCTGGCACGACGATATAACCGTCCTGATGAAACTGCTTGATCTGTTCGGCATTCAGCATGGCAACTCCTGTGGGTGTATGGCTGGACTGGGTGCTGCAGACTGACCGGTATTGACGCAGCACCTTGACATGTATCAAGTGTAGCGAATATCGCTTGTCTCTTACAACACCAACAATGGTTGACAGATTGTCTCCAATATATAGACAATCACTGTATGGACCAATTAAAAGCAATGGAAATCTTTGTCGAGGTGGCGCGCCAGCGCAGCTTCAGTGCGGCTGGACGCCATCTGGGCATCAGCCGCGCCATGGTCAGCAAACACATCATGCAGCTGGAAGCAGAACTGGGCGCGCGCCTGCTGCACCGCTCTACCCGTGAAGTCAGCCTGACCGAACTGGGCCAGGCCTATCTGGAGCCATGCAGCGCCAGCGTTGAACAGGCGCGCCAGGCACGTCTGGTGATCAGCCAGGCCGGTCATGAACTGGCGGGTGGCCTACGCATACAGGCACCCAGCAGTTTTGGCAGCGAATGGCTGGCCGATACCCTGGCCCGCTTTGCCTTGCTGCACCCCAGGCTGCAGCCCACCTTGCATGTAGATGACAATTTGCTGGACCCGTTCAAACATGGCTTTGACCTGAGCATCCGGGTCGGTGGCATACCGGACAGCCGTGGCCTGCATATGCGCCGGCTGGCACCTTGCCGCGGCATTCTGTGCGCCAGCCCGGCTTATCTGGCACACCATGGCATGCCAGCGCATCCAGAACAATTGCTGCAACACCGTTGCCTGCATTTCAGCCACCTTACCCAGGGCAATACCTGGCATTTTGAACGGGCAGGCCAGCATCTGGCTATCGACATCACGCCAGGCTTTTCATCCAATAATGGCAAAGTATTGCACCAGGCTGCACTGCGTGGCCTGGGCATCGTCTATGACACCACCTTCCTGGCATGGCGTGATCTGCTGGAAGGTCGCATGGTCCCCGTGTTGGCAGATTGGGCATTGCCACTGAACGACTTTACCGCCCTGTATCCAGCCACCCACAAAGTGGCACCGAAAGTCAGGGCCCTGATCGATTTTTTGGTGGAAGAATACCAGCCGGTACCGGAATGGGATAAAGCCTTGATGCTTGCAAAGCTCTTGTAAAATATGACTACTTATTAAAATTCACCAATACATGAACTCAGGATTTTGGAAATTTAGCCAATGGAAAGACGTTCCGATTTATTTTCATTGGAGCGTACTACTTTGGCTGCCCTGGTATTTAATCCAGAATTCCAGTAAAAACCTGTTCTGGATTATTCCCACATTTTTTTCTTTTGCCACCATTTTGCTTGTTCATGAATTGGGGCATGCAATCGCGGCAAAATATACTGGAGCCAAAGTATATGCGATCAAGCTATTCGTGATCCATGGTGAATGCGAACTCGAAACTCCCTATTATGAAAGAGATTACATCCTGATCGCCTGGGCAGGTGTTATCGCTCAACTATGTCTGTTTGTGGTTGCAGTAGTTTTCAACTATTTGTTGTCGCGCTTTTTACCCATACTGGTTTTTCAATTAGCGCCAGTATTTAATGTAGTCATCGGGATTAACTTTATGCTGATGATCACCAATTTAATCCCGGTTAAACCTTTGGACGGTTATATTGCATGGCGTATCATCCCCTTCACCTATAGAAAAATTCGCTCGTATAAATTCAACACCTTACTTAAATTCCGCAATCCATTCATATCCCGGAAAAAAAGCAAAATTAACGCAGAAGATGCGGATAAGATAGCCAAAGATTTATTTGACCGGTTCAAGAAATAATTGCTTGTGAAATAATTATTCATTTATTTCCGCGTGCATCGAACCCATTTCTGAGATCAGTCTGCCCAAGGTTTTCATCCCGTACTCCATCTCGCGCCCCCACGGGCGACCTATATTCAAACGCATGAAATTCGCATACTTACCCGAGCCAGAAAACAGGCTGCCCGGGGTAAACGCAATACCGACACCGACTGCCTGGCGCAACAGCGCAAGGGTGTCAACATGGTCCGGTAATTCCAGCCACAGCCACCATCCGCCTGCGGGACTGATGACCTGCGTCCCAACAGGAAAATAGCGCTGTATCGCAGCTGTTGCCAGCGGTATGGTCGCTGCCAGTCGTTCACGCAATTTGCGCAAATGTGAGGGCAAGGCACCTGACTGCATGAATTCTGCCAGTACCGCCTGTTCAAACAGCGGCGTGATGAGGGAGGTGCTGAGTTTCAGCGAATTGATACGGGACTGGTAACGCCCACCAGCGATCCAGCCAACGCGGAAAGCCGGTGCCAGGCTCTTGCTGCATGAACCGCAATAGATGACCCTGCCCTGCTTGTCCCAGGCTTTGATGGCTTGCGGCCTATGCGGCAAATGCGACAGGTCACCAAATACATCATCTTCTATCAAAGCCAGGTCATGCTGTTCTATCAGTCGCAGCAGGCGCTTCTTGTTTTTTTCGGACATGCTGCAACCGAGCGGGTTCTGGAAGCTGGGCATGGCCACCACAGCGCGCACGCCGGTCTGGTGTTCCAGTGCATATTCCAGGGCTTCCAGGCTGATACCCTGGCCAGGAACACAGGGTATTTCTATCGCCTTGATGCCAAGGTTTTCCAGCATTTGCAGCAAGCCAAAATAGACCGGCGATTCAACAATCACGGCATCGCCCGCCTGCGCCACTGCCCGCAGGGCCACGCTCAGGGCTTCGGTACTGCCATTGGTGATCAACAGGTCTGGCACTTCCAGGTCAACGCCAGCAATTTTCAGCCATTGTATCAATGCCGTTTTCAATGCGGGCAAGCCGGTGCCGCCGGGGTATACGCCGATGAGCATGGGGTCTTGCCTGAGCAGGCGCTGGGCGATTTTCGATAAGGCGTCGCAGGGATACCATTCAGGCGCGGCACTCGCCAGATGCAAGCCCAGTTGCAGGGGTTGTGCCGTCAGCGAATACAGTTCTGTCATGCGGTGCTGCAGCGACACCAGTTTGTCATATTCAACCGCTGGCGGTGCCTGCTTTGCCTTTGACGTGACTGCCCTGGCCTGGTCCCCGGCACGGATTTTCCAGTCGGCCACATACATGCCAGACTTGTTGCGCGCCTCTACCAGCCCCTGGGTTTCGAGATAGCGATAACAGCGTATGACGGTGGAAACGCTAAGCTGCTTCAAGTTGGCGAATTCACGTACTGAAGGCAAACGTTCACCCACCTGATAGCGGCCAGCCCGGATATCGCTGCCTAAAGCCAGCGCAAGTTGCGTATAACTGTGCTGCATAACAGATACCTTTATAGTGAATCTGTACAGCATAAATCAGTCTGCCACTGTAAGCAAATGCCCTTAACTGCTGCATTAGACTGTAACTCACTTCATCAATACAGATAAGTTTCAGGCATATGACTACCTCACATACCGCCCCCGTTATCCGCCCTGCAGTCAGGGTAAAGCCAGGTATTGCTCAGATTGCTGCCGATCTGTTTCCAGCAGTGCTGGCTGGCCTGATTGCCGTATTGATCTCCTATGCTGGCCCCATGCTGCTGATGTTGCAGGCAGCACAGGCAGCCCATCTGACTGCGGGCCAAACCAGTTCATGGATCTGGGCGGTTTCCATCGGGTCTGGCCTGTCTGGTGCGTGGATGAGCTGGCGTTATAAAATCCCGGTCATCTGTGCCTGGAACACGCCAGGTGCGGCGCTACTGGTGACGGCACTGGCAACAGTAGCTTATAGCCAGGCGATTGCGGCCTATCTGTTTGCGGCGGCCATCATCTTCATCATCGGCGCGACCGGCATATTTGAAAAGCTGATGGTGCATATCCCGAAAAGCCTGTGTGCCGCCATGCTGGCCGGCATCCTGATGCGCTTTGGGGTCGATGTATTTGCCAGCGCCCGCAGTGAAGCCCACGGCGCGCCTTATCTGGTGGGTCTGATGTTCATTGCCTATTTACTGTACAAGAAACGTTCTGCCCGTTATGCCATCGTGCTGACCCTGCTGACCGGCGTACTGCTGTGGAGCTTGCTGGGCTGGGGTGATGCCGCCAATCCTGCAGCCAATACGGCAGCCAATGCAGCCGTCATTACCTGGCAGGCAGGTCTGACCTTGCCGGTCTGGACTACGCCAGAATTTTCTGTCAGCGCGCTCATCAGCCTGGGTTTGCCACTGGCCCTGCTGTGCCTGACTGGCCAGCAGGTACCCGGTGTTGCGGTCCTGCGTGCCGCTGGCTACGAACATGCACCCAATAGCAAACTGGTCAGCGCTACCGGTCTGGCCAGCCTGTTGCTGGCACCATTCGGTGCGCACGGTGTCAACCTGGCAGCAATTACTGCCGCCATCTGCACCGGGCCGGAAGCCCATCATCAACCAGAAAAACGCTGGGTCGCCGGCCTGTCCTGCGGTGTGTTTTATCTGCTGATAGGCAGTTTTGCCGGCTCGCTGACCACGCTGTTCCTGCATCTGCCGCATGCGCTGGTGACCACGGTGGCTGGCCTGGCCCTGCTGGGGGCGATACAAAATGGCCTGGTGAATGCCATGCAGGAAACCTCGGAACGCGAGGCAGCACTGATCACCTTTATCGTCACTGCCTCGAATATCAGCCTGCTGGGCCTGGGGTCTGCCTGCTGGGGGATAGCTCTGGGGGTGTTGAGTTATTACCTGTTGCGTGTCAAGACCACATCACATGCCGGTAAATAAATTACTCACTGAACTTGCTGACAAAGGTGGCAACGCCATCCCAGTCAGCAGGGGGTGGATTTTCACGATAATACGCAATCCGCTCCAGGAAAACCTGGGCTGAAACATCAGCAGAACGCATTTTCAGATAGTCAAAAAATAGTGCCTCAGCTTCATCCCATTGTTGGGCACGGAAAATGTTGAGCGCGCGATGCCACAGGTCCAGTATTGCTGTCGTGTCTGCATCAAGGTTTGCCAATTCCGTGACAGGTTCAAAAATGGAAATGGGTTGTGTCTTGCCTTTCACCCTGACCCTGTCCAACTCTCTGTAGGCAAATTCCGGCGCAGCCTTTTTTGTCGCTTCACCAACGATAATACCCACGCCGTACAGCTTGGTCACACCTTCGAGTCTGGAGGACAAGTTGACGGCGTCACCCATCACGGTATAAGCCAGGCGGATTTTAGAGCCCATGTCGCCCACCCGCACTTCGCCGGTATTCAGGCCTATGCCTATTTTCAGAGCAGGCCAGCCACGCTGGACAAATTCCTGGCTCAGGCGGTGTGCTGTCACCTGCATTTTCAAGGCGCTTTCTACCGATCGTCTGGCATGATCTGCGAGCCGGACTGGCGCACCCCAAAATGCCATTACGGCATCACCTATGTACTTATCCAGCGTACCCCGGTTACCCCGAATCTCTTCCGACATGGCGGTCAGGTAGATATTGATATATTCGCGCAAATCAACCGCACTCAGCGTTTCAGAGATGGTGGTAAAACCCCGTACGTCCGAAAACATGACGGTCAGTTCACGGCTTTCACCTTCCATGGTATAGCTGTCAGGTTCATCAGCCATGACGGCCACCAGCTCAGGTGCCACATATTCGCCAAAACGCCTGACCACGCCACGCAAGCGGCGCGATTCAACCACATAATTCCAGCCGAAGACAAAAAGGAAAAGTAAAAAAATCAATAGCAGCGGCGTCGCCAGCGGCAGCACCTTGTCAAAGCTTGCATACATCCAGTAATTAAAAGCGACAGCTGTCAGTAAACTCGATAAGGTAAATAAAATTGCCGCCACAGGTTTAAGACGGATCAGCGCAAAGGTCAGGACAATACCCAGCAAAATAACCTGTATCAATTCGATGCTGCGGCTATCACTGGGTCTGATCTTGAAATCATTGTCGAGGATTGAAGCGATGACGTTGGCATGCATCTCAACGCCGGGGTAATCGATACCCACGGGGGCAGTACGCAAATCCTTCAGCCCTACTGCGGTGGTACCAATCAGGATGATTTTGTCTGCCAGCACTGGTTCAGGCAACTGTTTTTTTAAGACGTCGACGGCAGATATATAAGTAAAACGCCCGCCATCAGGACCACCCTTGCCTTTGTACTGAATTAGGCTTCTTAGCAGCGGTTCCAGGGGAATGGTCTTGCGCGGTGACGAGTTCAGTACGATGGCCTCGATTTCATCGTCCTTGCTGGTATCTTCCTGTAAATTTGCAGCGTCTTTGGAAAATTTTGGTTTCAGCCTGGTCGCATTCAGCGCAACTCTGGCAGTTGCCAGCGATAATGCCTCATAATAATTTGACTTGTATTTCGCCAGCAAGGGTATGCTGCGTATGACGCCATCAGAATCTGGCGTAGGGGTTAAAAAACCACCGGCTATGGCAGCATCCTGTAGCTGCTGCATATTGGCGATAAAACTGAAATATTCTGCCGACTCGACATCACGCCCCCCCAACTCTGCCTGCAACAAGGCAGGTTTAGGCAAAGCCCCCTTGCTGACAGCTTTTTTATCGTTGGAAAAAAAATAGCCGAGCACCACTGGCCGGCTTTCAAATGCTTTCGTCAGGCGGTCATCAAAATCCAGTTGATGCTTCAGGCCTGCCACCTGTTCGACGAAACCCTTGCTGTCTTTTAATTCTTTCTTTGCCAATCCCTCCAGTATCTGGAAACCGGAACTACCATCAGGCTCGGGAAAAACGACATCAACACCCACAGCCCGCACATGGTAATCATCCGTCAGTCTTTTGATGAGATCGGCCACCACTGAGCGCTTCCATGGCCATTGGCCAACCTCGGTCAGGCTTTTTTCGTCGATGTTGACGATGATGATATCTTTATTGCGCTGCGGGACTTCCAGCCGCATCCTGACGTCATAGGCAAAAAAATCGATCAGGTTGACCAGTCTTACCGGGAAAATGGCATTGGCCTGCAAGGCAACCAGCACCGTCACCACCAGACCGATGATCCAGGGAACCTGTTTTCTGATATTTTTTAGCAAGCCGCCTCCGCATCAAAAACCATTTGTCTCATCAAGTCTCACGGTTTGTAACCAGGTATTCCGCTCTCATCCACATTGTCGATCTGCGTCCGGTCCATGAATTTTTCGGCATACGTCAGGTAGACTTTTTTCCGGACGAAGATGTCAAACAGGTCCGGGTCAATATGGCCGTTCAGGGCAAAGTTACCCAGGATGCGCAAGGATTCGGTCAGGGTCTTGCCGTCCTTGTAGGGTCTGTCTTTAGCGGTCAGGGCTTCAAAGATATCGGCAATTGCCATGATCTTGGCCTGTACCGACATCTGTTCGCCATGCAAGCCGCGCGGATACCCTTTGCCGTCCATGCGTTCATGATGTCCCCCTGCGTATTCAGGTACATTCTGCAAATGCTTCGGCCAGGGCAAAGCTTCCAGCATCTTGATGGTGGTGACGATATGGTTATTGATGATGGCCCGTTCTGCGGCATTCAGGGTGCCGGCACGGACGGACAGATTCTCCATTTCATCGGCACTGAGGAAGGTGCTGCTGGTGCCATCAAGGCTGGTCCATTGCCAGTTGGCGATTTCAGCAATTCTTTCCAGGTCTTCCTGGCTGGTTCTTTCCGAACCAAGATTCAACTTTTTTAAAAATTGCCGCGCCTCTTCTATCCTGGTCAGTTCAGCCTGTAAATCGTGGTCCAGTTCTGTCGCCAGGACTTCATTCTTGACATCGGCCTGATACAGCGAGCACTTGCTTTTCAACATCCGTATTTCGGCATCACGTTTCAATATTTCAAAACGGGTATCCAGCAAGTGGATGCGGTCAAAAATGGTTTCCAGCTTGGTCGATTTTTCAACCACATGTACCGGGGTGGAAATTTTGCCGCAATCGTGCAGGATGCCGGCCATCCATAATTCCTTGCGGTCCTTGTCTGTCATGACAAAATGGGTCAGTGGACCAGACCTGGTTTCATGCACGGCACTGGCCAGCATCATGGTCAGTTCAGGTACATGTTGGCAATGCCTGCCTGTATGCGGCGATTTTTCATCAATGCCGATATTGATCAGGTGCACCAGGGATACGAACAGATTTTCCAGTTGCGAAATAAGTTGCTGGTTGGTCAGGGCAATCGCTGCCTGGGATGCCAGGGCTTCAATAAAACGCTGGTCGGTTTCGGTAAACAGGCATGGTTCACCGGTTTCGGGATCAGTCGCATTGATCAGTTGCAGCACACCGATCAATTCTCCCTCGTGATCATGCATGGGTACGGTCAGCAGGGATTTGGTGTGGTAATTGAATTGCTGGTCAAAATTGCGGGTGCCTGAGAAATTGAACACGCCAACGGTGTACACGTCCTGGATATTCACTGACAGTTTATAGTTGGCCGCATAGGCTGCCACGGCACTCAGGTTTTTGACACCGTTGTCATCGACCAGAGGGATATTTGGAATATCCACCGCTTGCCCTTTGACACCGCCCTGATACATGTTAAGCGTGTCATTCAATGAGATATTGAAGCACAGGCTCTTCTTGTCCTTGCTGGTGCGATACAGGGTACCGCCGTCAGCATAGGTCATGCTTTTCGCTGAACGCAATATATTTTCAAGCAATAAAGGTGTGTCGTGATTATTGCTCAATTCCAGACTCAACTCGGTGAGTTTTTCCAGACGTTGTGCAATCTCACTACTGCTCAATGCAGTCATGTTCACTTTCTCCAAATCAAAAACTGTAGCCGACTATCGGCTGACCTGTCGCATCAAAATAGAAAACTGTCACCCGCTCTCAATGCGGTAAATTTGCCTGGACGTGTCGCTTCCAGTTCGGACATGATCTTTGTTTCCTGTCCTGGCTTGAGGTGGTAAATCAAAAAATCCACGGCTTCAGGCATGCCCTGAATATCCTGCAACAATGCACTCGGGCAAAAATGTCTGGATATATGCGCCAGTTCTGCTTCAGCATCCGGGAAAGAACAATCCACGATCACCTGGCGCAAGGCTGTTTCATTTTTCATTACGTCCCATAAATCGGGGCTGGTCGCCATGTCACCAGTGAACAGGAAGCCGGCATCACTGTTTCTGATCCAATACCCTACCGAACCCGGGGTATGGTTGACCGGATGCGAGCTGATGATGCGGTCGCCCAGGGTCAGCGTGCTGCCGGCCGGCATTTCTTCAAATCGCATGGATGGCTGTTCTGCATTGGGTAAACTGGCAAAATCAGGCCAAATCACCCAATTAAAGATATGGGCTTTCAATGCCTGCACCACCTCTGGACTGGCGTGAATGATGACTGGTGCGCTTCTTTTGCCAAACACCGCATCCATCAACAGCGCCAGCCCGGCAACGTGATCAAGATGGCAGTGGCTGATGAACACATGGTCAATGGCAACCAGTTGCTCTATGCTCAAGTTAGCCAAGCCGGTGCCGGCATCCACCAGCAGATCGTCATCCACCAGCATACTGGTTGTATGTGGCTCTTTTCCGCCGATACCGCCCGCGCAGCCAAGAATTTTTAATTTCATAAACACAGAAATAGTGAGCCATTGTTTTGGCAGTGAATTAAAACCACCAGGACTTACACAAAACCGCCCTAGTTGCGGTGTAGTCGGGGTTTCAGACACCATATTGTCTGCCGACGTAACGATAGCCTTGCTGTGACGATTTTGCGTAAATCCTGACCACTCTATTTACAACAGACAGCCCCAAGAAAAGACGAATGGACTGTAACAGTGCACAACGGCGTGTTGACCTGTCTTTTAAACAAACTGCGCAAACTGCGCTAACCTAGCTTAACACTTTCTTTGGGGACAACGAAATTTAGTGGCGGTCAAACCACGGACTTGCAGCATTTCCCATCATGCCAGAACAATAAGAGGCAAGGAATAGGCCTGTATTCTGGAAAAAACCACCTCAACCAGCAAAATTATGCCTTCAGCGCTGGGGAAATCCTTTGCATTCTGGTCATACATGCACTTCCATGATACATTTTTGTACAAACTGGCACTCAGGTTTAGCACTTGCAAGCAACAGTGGCTGGATTGTTGGTCAGACAACCGCTCTCTGCTTCATAATTTAGCTGACGAATTAGTCAAATCAAGGAAAAAGAATGGCGGTTACCGGCAACATCGCACATGCACCCAAAGAAGGCGTCGATCATCGCCTGCTGTTCTTTAAAAAACTCCAGGCGCTGACCAATAAAATTCATGGTGCGGATGCGCTTGACCAGATCATGCTGGACGTGTCCCAGGATATCTGCGACCTCTTTGACTGTGATCGCCTGACCATTTATGTGGTGGCACAAGACAAAACCACGCTGATTTCCAAGATCAAGACTGGCCTGAATTCCTTCAAGGACCTGCGCCTGTCGATTTCTGAACAAAGTATTGCCGGCCATGTTGCCCTTACCCGCAGCATGATCAGCCTGCGCGATGTGTATGATGAAAACGAGTTGCGCTCGCATTCGCCGACGCTGAAATTCCAGCGTGCGGTTGACCAGCGCACTGGCTACCGCACCAAGCAAATGCTGGTGGCGCCCATAGTCGATGGGCAAAGCAAGGAATTGCTGGGCGTTGTGCAATTCATCAATCACCGCTTTGGCGATGCGTTTACCGATATTGCGGCGGAAGGTGTACAAGCCCTGTGCGAAACCCTGGCTGTTGCGTTTTCGCAAAAAAGCAAGGCCCTGCCGACCAACACCCCGCGTACCAAATTTGATTTCCTGGTATCCGAGGCAATCATTGCGGCACCAGAACTGGAACTGGCCGTCAGTTCAGCCCGCAGGAATTTGCTGGATCTGGAAGACGTGCTGACCGACGAGTTTGATATCCCTATTGCCAGCCTTGGCCAGGCACTGGCGAAATATTTCAATGTGCCTTACGAGCCTTTCAAGCCTGAACGCCTGGTACCGGTCGACCTGGTCAAGCGGCTCAAGCGCCAGTACGTAGAACAAAATTCCTGGTTACCCATCACGGAAGACCAGAATGGCCTGACCGTCCTGGCAATTGATCCCGAGCATATCAACACCACCCACGTGGTGAATCATGTCTTTGCCACCTCGAAGATCAATTACAAGGTCACCACCAAAAAAGAATTCCGCCAGACCATAGACCAATTCTTTGGTGGCGTGGCCGATACCGGTTCGGTTGATGATCTGTTGTCGGGCATGGAAGATGAAGACGACGAACACGGCGGTGGCCAATCCGCCGTGGAAATTTCGGCTGCAGTTGAAAACGAACTGGTCAAGCTGATCAACAAGATCATCATCGATGCCTATCAGCAGGGAGCGTCCGACATCCATATCGAACCTCGTCCCGGCAAAGAAAAAACCCTGATTCGCTTCCGCAAGGATGGTTCGCTGTCGCCATATATTGAGATACCTGCCAGTTACCGCAATTCACTGCTGGCACGTATCAAGATCATGTGTGATCTTGATATTTCCGAACGCCGCAAGCCACAGGATGGCAAGATCAAGTTCAAGAAATACGGCCCTTACGATATCGAATTGCGGGTAGCCACCATTCCGTCTTCAGGCGGCATGGAAGACGTGGTCATGCGTATCCTGGCAGCCGGTGAACCTATCCCACTGGATAAACTGGGCATCTTGCCGTACAACCTCGAACGCCTGAAACAGGTGGTCAGCAAACCCTATGGCCTGTTCTTTGTCTGCGGCCCCACCGGCTCGGGTAAAACAACTACCCTGCATTCTGTATTGAGCCACCTGAATACGCCTGAAACCAAAATCTGGACGGCAGAAGACCCGGTAGAAATTACCCAGAAAGGTTTACGCCAGGTGCAGGTCAACCGCAAGGCCGGCATGGATTTCGCCACCGTCATGCGGGCCTTCTTGCGGGCAGATCCGGACATCATCATGGTCGGCGAAATGCGTGACAAGGAAACCGTCGCCATCGGCCTTGAAGCGTCGCTGACTGGCCATATGGTGCTGGCGACCCTGCATACCAACAGCGCGCCGGAATCCATCGTGCGCCTGCTGGACATGGGCATGGACCCCTTCAATTTTGCCGATGCCCTGCTGGGCATCCTGGCGCAAAGGCTGACCAAGCGGCTGTGCGGCAAATGCAAAGTGGCGTACAACCCGGGCAAGGAAGAAATGAAGGACCTGCTCGATGAATACTGCGTAGAGTTGCTCAACACCGAGGCATTTACCAAGAATGCGCTGGAAGCCAAGAAAAAAGTGTTTACCACCTGGCAGTCACTGTATGCCGACAAGCAGGGTAAATTCACTCTGTACAAGGCTGTAGGTTGCGAGCATTGCTCCAACGGCTATAAAGGCCGGCTGGGCCTGCATGAACTGATGGTGGCGAATGACATCGTCAAAAAGCTGATACAGGATCACGCACGTGTTTCAGAATTGCTGACAGCAGCGCTGGCAGATGGCATGCTGACGCTGAAAATGGATGGCATAGAAAAAGTCTTGTCCGGCCTGACTGACATGAAGCAGGTCAGGATAGTGTGCATCAAATAATTTTTTGAGGATAGGCTACAATTTCTGATCTGAGACCGCAGCCGTCCTTATTTTCAGAACTCATTTTTAAACTTATTTTCAACATTTATTTTCAACACTTATTACGAGAATTTATTTCCAGAAAGCACACATGAAATACCTGCACACCATGGTCCGCGTTACCGACCTCGACGCCTCGATGCGGTTTTACCGCGATGCGCTGGGGCTGGAACTGGTGCATCAAAAAGAATATCCAAAAGGCCGCTTTACCTTGGTGTACCTGGCAGCGCCTGACGACCATGATGCACAGGTGGAACTGACCTATAACTGGGACCCGGAAGTGTATACCGGTGGCCGCAACTTCGGCCATCTGGCTTACCGCGTGGATGACATCTACCAGGCTTGTCAGCGCCTGACGGAGCATGGCGTTGTGATCAACCGCCCACCGCGCGACGGCCACATGGCCTTTGTCCGCTCACCAGACAATATTTCTATAGAACTGTTGCAGGCGGGCGAGCCTTTGGCCCCGGCTGAACCATGGGCATCAATGCCGAACACGGGTAACTGGTAACTAGTAACACTGGCTGCTGGCGCTCAAACGAAAAACGCAGACCCTGGTCTGCGTTTTTTAATTCTTCATCAATCAAAGATTCAGTTTTTATAGTCAGGACGACGTGCTTCCTTATTCATGGCGCGAATCAGGACTACCATGCTGACGACGATAACCGCAGAGATGACACTCAAAATACCGGTCCACATAAGCCCACCTCCGAATTGATTAATGATGTTTCTTTATATCAATCGAGATGCCGTGCGTCAACATTACAAACTGGCTTTCGAGGAGTTTTAACTTAATCTTGCATTCTGCCTGTGCTATCCATGAACGGGCATCCACACTTTGCCCTACACGTGCCCATGCCGGCGGAAATAGGCAATCAGGCCGCTGGTAGATGTATCAAGATTGGAATCGTATTCCTGGTTCCCCAAGATCGCCGGTAACAGCTTATTGGCCAATTGTTTGCCCAGTTCCACACCCCACTGGTCGAAAGAATTGATTCCCCAGATAACGCCCTGCACAAATACTTTATGTTCGTACAAGGCCAGCAACATGCCTAACTGAAAAGGATCGAGGCTGGGCATCAGGATGGTGGTGGATGGCTGGTTGCCGGCAAACACCTTGTGCGGCAAGAGCTTGGCGATATGTGCGTCACTGAGGCCGGCCTGCGACAACTCTTCCCGTGCCTGGCTTTCGGTCTTGCCAAATGCCAGCGCAGCGCTCTGCGCCAGGCAGTTTGCCAGCAAGGGGGCCTGGTGACCCGGCAAAGGGTAATCACTGGAAGCTGCCACCACAAAATCGCAAGGGATCAACCAGCCACCCTGGTGCAGTAACTGGAAGAAGGCATGCTGGCCATTAACGCCAATCTCACCCCAGACGATGGGGTTGGCACGGCAGGTCAGGGCTTCGCCATCACGGCTGACAGTCTTGCCATTGGATTCCATTTCCAGTTGCTGCAAAAAGGCAGGCAAATGGCGAATCGATTCGTTATACGGCAGGATAGCGGTGGTCTCTGCCCCGAGGAAATTGGTGTTCCAGATCGAAATCAGGGCCAGCAGCACCGGCAGATTGTTTTCCAGTGGCGCCTGGCGAAAGTGCTTGTCCATGGTTTCGGCACCTGCGAGCATGCGCTCGAAACCACTCATGCCGATGGCCAGCGCCACCGACAGGCCAACCGCAGACCACAGGGAATAACGTCCCCCCACCCAATCCCAGATTTGCAGGATATTGCTGTCAGGGATGCCGAATTCATGCGCCTTGTCGGGACTGGATGTCACCGCAATGAAATGCTTGGCCACCGCCCATTCTTCCATCGCTGCCGCCATCAGCCAGGTGCGGGCGGTCTGGGCATTGATGCTGGTTTCCTGCGTAGTGAAGGTCTTGGAGGCGACGATAAACAGGGTCGTGCGCGGGTCCAGTTTTTCCAGCAAGGGGGCAAGATGGGCGCTGTCCAGATTCGACACATAGTAAAAAATCAGCCCCGGATGTTGCATGGCAGATAGCGCACGGGTGGCCAGCTTGGGCCCGAGGTCAGAGCCGCCTATGCCTATGTTCACGATATTCTGTATGGCATCGCCCTTGAAACCGCGCCACAGGCCGCTGCGTACGCGCTCGACGATATCGCGCATCTGCTTGCGCACGGCCCTGACTTGCGGCATGACATCATGTTCAGCATTCGGGAAAGGTGTGAAATCGGAATGGCGCAAGGCCGTATGCAACACGGCCCGGTCTTCGCTGATATTGATTTTTTCACCGGCAAACATACGGTCACGCCAGCTTTCTACATTCGACAGGCGTGCCAGCGCCATCAGGCTATCGAGTGCGGGCTGGTCTATGCGTTGCTTGGAATAATCCACCAGCAAGCCATCCAGCTCTGCCGAGAAATGGGCAAACCTGCCGGCATCGGCAGCAAATAGCTCGCGCAGATGCTTATGCTCCAGGCGCTGTTGATGCGCCAGCAATGCCTGCCATTCGGGCGTGTGGGTAATGTTCATATTCTTCCTGGGCCTGTAAGGGTGAGCCTCAACTACTTGCTTCAACTAGATTAACATGGTCTGGAGGAAGCCTGGGCTGTGACAGCGTCGCACGATTCAAGACAATTATGCATGCGGCGAGGCTAATTATTGTTAAAATAAACATTAGGCTGTGTTAACCTATGTTACATCGCGGCAGTTCTGTAGCGAAAATGACATAGGGCAAGAATGTCAACAAGATTAGCCTGACAGAAAAGGATGGTCATGCTGAGTAAACAGGATATCGGTATCTTGATTGTGGATGACAATGACATCAGTCGCTCGATGCTGCGTCATATCCTCGAGAGCGAACAATTCAATGTCGTTGGTGAAGCCAACAATGGCCTCACTGCCATTGAGTGGATAGAAAAAACCATTCCCGAAGTGGTGTGCCTGGATGTCATGATGCCCGACATTGACGGGTTGGTTATCCTCGACCACATCAAGAGAATATCACCGGAAACCGTGGTACTGATGGTTACAGGCAGCAACAAAAAAGAAACCGTCATCAAAGCCATCAAGAGCGGCGCCAGCGGTTTCATCGTCAAGCCTTTCAACCCGGCAACGGTGTTGGAGAATATGAACAACCTGTTGACGAAGTCATACAGACCGCTAAAGTACTTGATTGACCGCCGCAAGAACTGGAAACAACCGGGGTTTTAAGACGCGTCAGGAATTGGCATAATACAAAGAGCTCAGTCAAGCGCCATGCCAGATTACGCTATCAGCGCGCGCTGAGCAAATTCGCCATGGCAACATATGCTTCCAGCGACAAGGTCTCTGGACGGCCCTGAGGATCAACCCCGCAGGCGACCAGGTCCGCTTCCGTCAGCAAGCCGGCGACGCAATTGCGTACCACCTTGCGTCTTTGGGAAAACGCCTTGGTGACGACTTCTTCCAGTTTTTTGATATCGCAGGGAAAGGCACCCGGCTTGGGTATCATGCGCACGATGGCAGATTCCACCCGAGGTGGTGGATCAAACGCTTCCGGCGGTACGATAAACATCAACTCCATGTGGTAGCGCACCTGCAACATGACAGACAGGCGGCCATAGGTCTTGCTACCCGGTTCTGCCACCATGCGCTCCACCACCTCCTTTTGCAGCATGAAATGCTGGTCTTGTACCAGATGGGCAAATTCGGCCAGATGGAACAAGAGCGGGCTGGAGATGTTATACGGTAAATTGCCGACCACGCGCAGCTTCTGTCCGGCTGGCACGGTGATGCTGGAAAAATCAAATGCCAGGGCGTCGCCCTCATGCACTGCCAGTTTTTCTGCGGGGAAATTCTTCTTCAGGCGCGCCACCAGGTCACGATCCAGTTCCACCACATGCAGGTGATCCAGGTCCGCCAGCAACAGGCGTGTCATGGCCGCCAGGCCGGGGCCGATTTCGACCATGCTCTGGCCGGGCTGTGGATGGATGGCGCGAATGATCTGGCTCAATACCAGATCGTCAGTCAAAAAATTCTGACCAAAACGTTTACGTGGGATATGTTTCATATTATTTCTTTGAGGCTGGAACCTGCTTGTCCCTGCCAAATCGACGAGGCAGGATCATGCCAATTCTGCTAATGCGTTTTTACCATGCTGGCCGCAACACGTATGGCCACCATCATACTATTGATATCTGCATGCCCGACGCCCTGTGCCGCCAAATCCAGCGCCGTACCATGATCGACCGAGGTGCGTATCAGGGGTAAGCCCAGGGTGATATTCACGCCCAGTCCAAAGCTGGCATGCTTCAATACCGGCAAACCCTGGTCGTGATACATGGCCAGCACGCAGTCGGCCTGTTCCAGGTATTTTTGCTGGAACAGGGTATCGGCAGGATACGGGCCACTGACTTGCATGCCAGCTTGCTGCGCCTGCCTGATGACAGGTGTGATGACGTCGATTTCTTCCCGCCCCAGATAGCCATTCTCACCCGCGTGCGGGTTCAGCCCCGCCACCAGTATGCGTGGTGCCGCAATACCAAATTTGTCGCGCAGATCAGCATGGATAATTTCCAGCGTACGCAGCAAATCATCAAACTGGATAGCGTCTGCCACCTGTCGCAAGGGCAGATGGGTGGTTGCCAGGGCGACCCGCAAGGGTTGCGGCAACTGGGCATTGGCCTCACTCGCCAGCATCATGACTACGCGACTGGTATTGGTTTTTTCGGCGAAATATTCGGTATGTCCGCTAAAAGGAACACCGGCATCATTGATGGTACTTTTTTGCAGCGGTGCGGTGACGATGGCATCGCACCAGTGCTGCTGCACACTTTCAATTGCCACATCCAGGGTTTGTAAGACAGAACGGCCATTGCGCGCATCCAGATGGCCGGCAATCACATGGGCATTCAGAGGGCAGTCAATCACTGTCAGCCTGTCTGTGCCACAGGCCGGCAGGCCCTGATTGCGCAAAGCCTGCAAAGACACCCCCATGAGGTTGATATCAGGATTGATCTCCGCTGCCAGCATGGCCAGATAGGCGGCGTCGCCTATCAAGACCGGTCTTACTTCTTGCCGCAACTGCCAGGCTGCGGCGATGGATATTTCAGGCCCGATGCCGGCTGGTTCCCCTACGGTCACCGCGATCACCGGCAAACTGGGCTGTGGCATTATTTGTCTTCCAGACGATATTCCACGTATGCGCGATCACGAATTTCGCGTAACCAGTCCTGCAAAGCTTCATCAGCCTTGCGTTCACGCACAGTCTGACGGGCAGCAATACGCTGGCGGTCTTTCGACAACTCATCAGTCTTGCGCTCCAGCACCTGAATCAGGTGAACACCAAACTGTGTCGTTACTGGTTCACTGATCTGATTGATAGCCAGCTTATCCATGACCTGCTCAAATTCAGGTACGGTAACACCTGGGAAAACCCAACCCAGATCCCCGCCTTTGGAAGCAGAACCGTCGACGGAATTGGCTTTGGCCAGATCTTCAAAAGTCGCCTCTTTGGCTTCTATCTTTCTTTTGAATTCCATCAGTTTCTGACGTGCTTCCGCCTCAGTCACGATCTGGCTGACTTTCAGCAGGATATGGCGGGCATGGGTTTGTTGCTCAACGGCGGCAGCCTTGCTGTCATTCATGGCACGCTTGCCATTGACTTTGACAATATGAAAACCATTCGGGCTGCGCACGATATCAGATACTTCGCCAACTTTCACTTTGCTGATGGCATCAACAAACAATTGTGGCAACCGGTCTTGCTCACGCCAGCCGATATCGCCACCCTTGAGTGCTTCGGAACTGTCAGAATAAGTCACCGCAAGCTTGGCAAAGTCGGCACCGCCACGCAGTTTTTCCAGCACTTCTTCAGCGCGTTTGCGACGCAGGGCAATTTGTTCAGACGAGGCGTTTTCCGGAATGCTGACCAGGATGTGTGCCAGATTCAATTCCTGCTTGCCGGCCTTGGAACTGGCTTCTGCAGCCAGGTAGTTGTCGATCTCTGTTTCAGATACCTGGATCTTGCTGTCAACTTCACGGTCACGAATACGCTGCATCAGAATATCGTCGCGCATTTCTTCACGGAACTTGGCGTAGGAAGTGCCTTCGCGTTCGATCTGGTTGCGGAACTCGGTCATGGACATCTTGTTTTGTTCCGCCAGACGCAACATGGTGCGGTCCAACATAACATCGTCAACACGCATGCCATTTTCTTTTGCCAGCTGCATTTGCGCACGATTAACAATCATGCGTTCAAGTAATTGTTTTTGCAGATCAGCACGGTCGGGCAAGGGTGTGCCCTGCTTTTTCAGGTTTGCTTCTACGGCCAGCAGGCGCTCATTCAATTCCTGGCGGGTAATCACTTCATCATTCACCACGACCACAATGGTATTGATGACTTGCGACTTGCCGTTCGTCTGTGCTGGCTTGGGCTTGACGACAGGAGCAGGCGGGACGACTGGATTGATTTTAACTTGCGACCAGGCCACCGGGCTGACAAGCAAGCCGGCAGAAACCGCGAATACTGAGAGAAATTTACATTGTTTCATTTGCAATAAATGTCGCATATCGATCCAAAATCCTGTTACGCCTGGTCACGTGTCTGAGCATCGACACCGGGCAAAAGTTGCAATATACACGTTAGCACCCGTTTCATAAACAGCGCAGGCCATTCAATCGCCGGTGACGGCTACTACAATTGTTATTACAGCAAAAAATATCTACCGTTCATTGATCGGCTGATAACCCGAAATATTTTTCCTCAAGGCATCAATTGGATTGCCACCAAAGCCCAGACGGGCCAGGCCATTCAATTCCAGCTGAATCGAGAAGCCCGACGTGTTATTGACAATATTCGTGGCAAAACGTTGCGCAAGGAAACGCAAAGACCAGCAATCTGCCTTGTATTCAAAGCCCAGCAAACCATCCACCATACGTTTATCCATGATCGAATAATTGCTGCGGCCTACCATATACCAGCGGTCTGCCATCGGCCATTGCGCCGACAGATCCACCTGTTCCAGCGAGTTGCGCTGATAACGATACGCCAGGTTCAACACTTTTTTAGGTGATGGCTGCCAGCTGATACCGTAGTTGGAGCGCACCGACTGGCGGTCAGTCTGGCTCAGTTGCAAGGCCATCTCGCCACTCAGGGTGGATGATAACTTGCCTATGGCTGCCAGCAACAGATCGGAACGACTTGGGCTGACGGTATTGTCCAGCGTGACTTTCTGGGTATTGAAATAAAAGCGCTGGCCTATCGCCAGTTTCAGGCTTTCATCGCCATTGCCTTCGATAAAGCGCGAAATCAGGGCCGCCGTGATCTGGTTGGAATCCCCTATACGGTCCTGACCGGTGAAACGGTTTTCACTGAAAATCTGGGCAAAATTGAAATCGGCAACCGCACTGTCAAAATTCGGCATGTTCGACTGGTCGCGGTAAGGCGTATTCACATAGAACAGGCGCGGTTCCAGCGTCTGCGTCAGGTCGGTATCAAACATCCGGGTCTTGCGTTCAAATACCAGGCCGCTATCGACAGAAAAAGTCGGTACGGCACGATGGAAATCAGATTCCTGCCCCGGTGCCGGGTTCACCAGATGGTAATTGGTCGCATGGAAGGAAATTTTCGGGATAATGAAAGCACCCGCCTGCACCATGGGCAAAGACACGCTGGGATTGATCACCGTGCGGTCGCCACGCACCAGGGTCGGATGCCAGAAACGCGTCACAATGGTGTCCATCGACCAGTCCAGACCCGCCACATCATGCTGCTCTGCATGCAGTTGCAACTGTGGCAAACGGTCATAAGGGCGATCAATCGGCGCAGCCAGATCCTGTAGGACCTGATAATTCGAGGTCCTGAGTGCCAGGCTCCAGAATGAACCGTAATACGTCAGATTGGCTTCACGCAGCAACAGGCGCTGGGCGGTCTTGGTGATGGTGCGGGAAAAATCGGTAGGGTAGTTATCATCCGACGCTGTATTGATATTCCATGAAAAATCCAGTTGCGGCAGCAACTTTTGCTGATGCACGGAAGCCACCGCATAACGGTTGGTGCCAGTCACGCGGTCATTGAGCAAACCTTCAACACTGGTTTCACCGGAATAGGTTTCCCCCAGATAGCGCCCTTCCAGCCCCAGTTGCAGGCCGCGTCTGGCAATCATCTTGGGGTAGACCGTCAAATCACGGTTGGGGGCAATATTGAAATAATACGGCATCGTCAGTTCTGGCCCACCCTTGGATGACGCCCCCATGATAGGTGGCAGCAAACCGGAATGGCGTGCGCCCGACAAAGGGAAAGTCAGCGAAGGCGTTGCCAGGATAGGCATGCCGAGGAAATACACCACCGATTTGCCTGCCACACCGCGGTCAAGGCCAGTATCCAGGTTCAACGTGTCTGACTTCAAATACCAGTCCGGATTCGGGCCTTCGCAGGTACTGTAAGTGCCGCTGGTAATCAGGGAACGCTCTTCATCCTGAAAATCAATGCGTTTGGCATTACCCTGGGCATTATTGCGCAACAGCCGGTAAATAGGATTGCTGACAAAACCGGCACCCGAATCAAGTTGCAGGCGCATATTGTCACCGCTGTAGCAGTCACCATAGCGATTCATGCGAACGTTGCCGGAGGCATCTACTTCATCGTCGAGGTTGCTGTAGGTGGCCTCATCCGCATTTAACTTCGTGCCGCCTTTGATGACTTCCACATCGCGCTCAAACTTGATAAAGCGTTCCGGCCGGCCATTGAAGGATTCGGCGCGTATTGTCACAGGCGCGTTTTTATCGTCCTGTTTTGCTTTGGCAAGTTGCAGTTTCTCTTTCTGCGATTTTTCGTCCTGCCGATTTTGCTCCTGTACCTCGGCAGTCATGCCTGAAGCCTGAGTCTGCGCCATCGCCTGGGAAAAATAGGCAGGCACAAGAACCGACACCAGAATCGCCGGGATAGTAGGAAACAACAGCGGTGAATGAGATAATACGGGTTTCCTGCGCATGAATTCAGTGGTCAGTAAGCGTTTTGCCAAGTATGCTGGACGATGTCATACAGACAATCCGCCAGAAATCAGTCGCCTATTATAGGTGAAATGCTGGCAAAACCACTTGAAGTATGCAGACAAACTAAACTCTATTACTATTTATACATGTCCTCCACAGCAATCCCAGTGAATTCTGCAGCATCTGCAGCGATCTCCCCCGAAAAAGAGCAGCGCAAGCAGGCGCTGCAAACCTGGCTTGCTGGTGTCAACGGACATGCCATGAAGCTGGCCAGCATGCGTGCGGCCTCTGCCGACGCCAGCTTTCGCCAATATTATAGAATTGACACCGAAGACGGTAACAGCCTGATCGCTGTTGATGCACCACCCGCGACCGAGAATAGCGCTGCCTTCATCAAGATGGCGAATCTGTTGAAAAGCATCAACCTGACTGTGCCTGAAGTGCTGGCCCACGACATAGCACAGGGCTTTTTGCTGGTCACCGATATGGGCATGCGTACGTATGGCCAGGTCTTGAATAGCGACAATGCCCACAAGCTGTATCTGGATGCCATAGACAGCCTGATCCTGTTCCAGGCACAAAGCCAGCCGGATGTCTTGCCGGAATACGACAGAGCTTTCCTGCTACGTGAATTGAATATTTTCAAGGAATGGTATGTCGCCAAACACCTGGGTGTGACCCTGACTGACGCGCAAAATGCCACACTGGACAAGGTATTTGATCACTTGCTGGCCAGTGCACTGGCACAGCCACAAGTGTACGTGCACCGCGATTACCATTCACGCAACCTGATGTGGATGGACAAGGGCAATCCCGGCATTATCGATTTCCAGGATGCCGTGTACGGCCCCATCACCTATGACCTGGTATCGCTGTTGCGCGACGCCTACGTGCAATGGGATGAAGAAATCGTGCTGGACTGGGCCATACGCTATTGGGAAAAAGCCAAGCGCGCCGGTTTGCCAATGGCACCCGACATCGACAGCTTCTACCGTGATTTTGAATGGATGGGCTTGCAGCGTCATTTGAAAATTCTTGGCATCTTCGCCCGCCTGTCACACCGTGATGGCAAACATCATTACATAGGCGATATCCCTACTGTCATGGAATATGTACGCAAAACTTCACACCGCTACAAGGAACTGATCCCGCTGTTGCGCCTGCTGGATGAACTGCAAGACAATACGCCACAAGTTGGCTATACCTTCTGAGGCAGCGCCATGAAAGCCATGTTACTTGCCGCTGGGCGCGGCGAACGTATGCGCCCCTTGACCGATACCTGCCCCAAGCCCTTGCTGAAAGTGCGTGGCAGGCCGCTGATCGTCTGGCATATCCTGAACCTGGTAAAAGCCGGCATCACCGACATGGTCATCAACCATGCACACCTGGGTCACATGATAGAAGATGCCCTCGGTGACGGTTCACGTTTCGGTGCAAAAATTCAGTACTCCGCCGAAGAACAGGCGCTGGAAACGGCAGGCGGTATCGCCAAGGCCCTGCACTTGCTGGGCGACGATCCCTTCATCGTGGTATCGGGTGATATTTATATCCCGCATTTCAATTTTTCCGAATGCCTGAATACGCTGGAAGAACATGACCCATGGGGCAACCCGCACCCGGCAGACAAGCGCGATATCGCCTGGCTGTACCTGGTCAAGAACCCCAGCTTCCACCCTGGTGGTGACTTTGCGCTGACACTGATGGGTGTGGAAAATGAAGGGTCACCGCGCCATACCTTTGGCAATATTGGCGTGTACCGGCCAGAGATGTTCAATGCCATACGCCCTGGCGACCATGCCAAGCTGGGCCCTTTGCTGCGCGAATATATTGATGCCGGCCGCGTCGGTGGTGAACTGTATCGCGGCGAGTGGCATAATCTGGGTACGCCTGATCAACTGGAAGCGCTGAATGCGCCCCTGAACTTCAAAGGATCTGCATGAGCATCCCCGCTCTGCCTGCCTATATTAGCCGCCGCCAGCAACTGCAATCACACATGCTGGCGCAAGGTGGTGGTGTGGCCGTCATCCCCACTGCACGTGAATTGATACGCAACAACGACAATACCTTCCCTTTCCGGCACGATAGCCATTTTTATTACCTGTCCGGTTTTAATGAACCGGAAGCCATCATCGTGCTGGTCGCCAATGCAGATCAACAGCAAGCTATTTTGTTTTGCCGCGAAAAAAATCCCGAACGTGAAATCTGGGATGGTTTTCGCTATGGTCCGCAGGCGGCAGAAAAAGAATTTGGCTTCGATATCGCCTACCCCATAGAAAGCCTGGCAGAAAAATTGCCAGGGTTGTTGGCCGATGCCCACAAGCTGTTTTACAGCAGCGCCATGGAACCGCATATCGATGAACAATTGCAGCAAAGCCTGCAAGCCGTGCGGGCGAAAAGCCGCAGCGGCATCCGCGCACCAGCCATCACGGTGGATGTGCGAGATCTGATTGATGAAATGCGCCTGTTCAAGGATGCCACTGAAATCGCGTTGATGCAGCGCGCCGCCAGCATTTCCGGCATGGCCCATGCACGTGCGATGCGCAGTGTGCAGCCCGGTAAATATGAATATGAACTGGAAGCCGAGCTGCTGCATGAATTCCGCCGTCAGGGTGCGCAATCACCTGCCTATGGTTCCATCGTTGCCACCGGTGGCAATGCCTGCATATTGCATTACCAAAGCAACCAGGCGCTGATACAGGATGGCGATCTGGTGCTGATCGACGCTGGCTGCGAATACGATAGCTATGCATCCGACATCACCCGCACTTTTCCGGCCAATGGCAAGTTCAGCAAGGCACAGCAACGCCTGTATGAGATCGTGCTGGCTGCGCAGCAGGCTGCCATGGATTGTGCCCGCCCTGGCTCGCGTTATATGGATGGGCATCATGCCGCGGTGCGCGTATTGACTCAGGGTATGCTCGACACCGGCCTGCTGGATAAAAACAAGACTGGCAGCATTGATGATGCCATCAGCAGTGCTGCTTACCGTCAGTTCTACATGCATGGCACCGGCCACTGGCTGGGGCTGGACGTGCATGATGTCGGTAACTATCGCGAAGTCGAGAAAGTCGGTGATGAAAATCCTTACCGCCTATTGCAGGCCGGTATGGTTATCACCATAGAACCGGGTATTTATGTGCGGCCTGCCGAAGGCGTACCGCAAGAATACTGGAACATAGGCATACGCATAGAAGACGATATCCTGATCACCGCAGACGGTCACCTGAACCTGAGTCGTGACACACCCAAGACCGTGGCAGAAATTGAAGCAGAAATGCGCAAGCATCAGGCATAAAAAACTATGGATCAAATCATCAATGATGTGGACATCGCCATTTGTGGTGCCGGCCCGGTAGGGCAGACACTGGCCCTGCTGCTACACCAACAGGGATATAAGGCTGACCGCATTGCCCTGTTCGATGGCAAAACCGCTGAGCAGGCCGGGCATGATGCGCGTTCCATCGCGCTGTCGTATGGCAGCCGGCAAATTTTGCAAGCTGCCGGTGCCTGGCCCATCAAAGCGACCAGTATCAGCGAAATCCATGTCTCACGCCGTGGCCATTTTGGCCGCAGCCTGATGCGCGCCAGCGACTATGATTTACCGGCACTGGGTTATGTGGCACGGTATGGCGACATCATACGCCCACTGCAACAGGCAATCACGCAATCTGGGATCAGCATCACGCGGCCATACACCATTACCGCCATTGATGAAATGCCCGACCATGTGCGTCTTAGCTTGCTTCATAGCGATACCATGAGTACGCAGGCCATCACCCATATCAGTGCCGGCATCGTGATACAGGCTGAAGGCGGCACCTTTGGTGAGCAGCAGCAAAGAACACAGCACCACGATTATCAGCAGACAGCTATCATCGCCCATGTGAATACCGACGCCCAGATCACCGGGCGTGCATTTGAACGTTTTACTGAACAAGGCCCGCTGGCCCTGTTGCCGCATGAAGATGGCTATGCTCTGGTGTGGTGTGTCAGGCCAGACCAGGCCGGTCACTTGCTGGCGCTGGATGAAGCCGCATTCAGGCAAGCCCTGCAAACAGCATTTGGCAATCGTCTTGGCAATTTCATCAAGACCTCGGCGCGGCTGTCCTACCCACTGGGCCTGAATGCCCAGGCCCAGGCCACGGCCCGCACGGTTACCATTGGCAACGCCGCCCAGACCCTGCATCCGGTAGCAGGCCAGGGCCTGAACCTGGGTTTGCGCGACAGTGTCGTACTGGCACGCACGCTGGCCGCCATGACTGATCCCGCTACCGCCTTGCAAGCTTATCTGGCGGAACGCCAGGCCGACAGAAAACTGACCATACGCATCACCGACAGCATGGCCCGCGTCTTTGCCAGCGCCCCGGACGGCGCTTTCAGCCAAACCCTGCTGGGCATGGGATTGGGTGCACTGGACCTGATCAAGCCAGCAAAAAAAATGCTGGCCGAACAGATGATGTATGGCTGGCGCTAAACATTTTCAGCCATCCATATCCGCTGCGGCAAGCACAGAAATGAAGCAGAGGCAGGGATTACTCTATAATCCGCCCTTCACCTGAAAGGAAACACCATGAAATTACGCATCAAGAGACGTCATCTGAATTATGGCCGTTTGTACAACCACCAACTGGCTGTCGTGCTGGAAGCTGCATTTGAAGAATTCAAAAGCAACTTCAGCGAACAAGGTGCGTCCATTGCCGAATCCCTCGATTCACTGAAAGACCTGGGCGCCAGCTATCGCAACTTCAAGAAATTTGCCCTGCGCTTCGCCAAGGCTCACTAAGTTATATCTTTGACGAGTCGTGGCTAATGGCTGATGGTTTATGCCGACAAGCACGACTCGTATTTCATCACTGGCCCCTTCGTCAGTATTGGCATAAAGTCCAGCCTACTCAAGTATCCTCCCACGCAATAGACGCTTGTCCGTCATGATCATGACGCATTAATTCGTGTATCACGCACCAAGCCAAAACGCATCCCCCAAAAAACGCACTCGATATCCAGCGATGCCTATTCCTGAATGAAATCGATTGTAATTGTGGCGTCACAGTCAACTTTTACAATGCACTCATATACGGTAAATATATTTAATTTCCGTGTATGAAAATTTCAATGCATCAGAGAAAAGGATTTCCCATGCGCCCCCGTTTTTTGAGTTTGATTGCTATTTTTTGTGCTGTTCCTTCCGCCGTCTTTTTACTGCATGGCTGCGGTAGTTCGTCTGACAATCCTACGCAAGTGCAAAACCCGACCCTGCCTGCCACTTCACAGGCGGGATGGACGACCGGTGACTTGCATGTGCACACCATACAGTCAGACGATGCCCGCACAACGCAAACACTGGATACGGTGCTGGATAAGGCATTTACCAGCTATGGCCTGGACTGGACCGCCATCACCAATCACCTGCGCTCGTCAAAATATGACAATAACGGTGCCCTGCTGGCAAACCCGCTGCCTTTTGCGTATGGCATGGAAACCTATGAAATCCCCAGAATCAAAGCCCTGCAGGCTTCCGGTCGCTATGCAGACAAAACCATCTTTTCCGGTTTTGAATGGGATATGCCCACGCATGATCATTTGGGCGTCAGTATTTTTGATGTGACAGATGGCAAATTGACGTCGTCCGCCACTGCGGCCAAGGAATTCCAATACCTGTTCACGACACTGGAAGACAGCAAGTTTGATGCCGCAGATGTCAGCAAATGGAAAACAAAATATCCCCAACGTTTCAACAGCACGGCAGCAGATGCCTTGCAAGCCATCTCGTGGTTGAAGAAAAATTATCCTGACAGCAGTTTTATCACCGTCAACCACCCTTCGCGCAATCCTGGCAAATATACGATTGCCGATTTCCGTACCATGAACGACATGGCACCCAGCATCATGTTCTCGATAGAAGGCATGGTCGGCAATCAGATGGAACCTGATCGTGGCGGTTACACCTCCAGCTATATCGATGCCAATAAACCCAATCGTGTCTACGGGGGTGTTGATGCCATCGTGGCCCAGGTGGGCGGCGTCTGGGATGCCTTGCTTGGTGAAGGTCGCCGCATCTGGAATATCGCCGATTCTGATTCGCATTTTAAAATCGACGATGCCGGCAATAGCAGCGGTTACTTCCCTGGCGAATATGCCAAAAACTATGTGTGGATGAACGACAAGAAAGCCGGCGTCAATGAATTGATCAAGAGCCTGCAGTCAGGAAGACTATTCAGCGTCTTTGGTGACCTTATCAATGCCATGGAATTCACCGTCAGCAATGTCAGCAACACCAGCGATGTAAAAAACATGGGGCAAGAACTGAAGGTGACTAACGGCGGCATGGTCGATGTCACCATACGCTTCAAGAGCCCGGCAAAGAATAATTATGAGTTTCCGGTCGGTAGTGGCGTATCCGGCAACAAGGCACCAAAAGTGGACCATGTGGACTTGATCGTGGGCGATGTTGGCAGTAAGGCGGCACCGGATTCCAGTGCTTACAATGTGGCGGTCAATCCCAGCACCAAGGTCTTGAAACGCTTCACCAGCGCTGACTGGAAAACCGATGCCGATGGTTACAACGTCATCAAGTACCAGATGCTCGTGCAAAAAAACCAGTACCTGCGCCTGCGTGGCACCAACCTGGGTATCAACGTCGCCGACCTGACGGACAATGGCGAACCATTGGCCGATGCAAAAATCACGACCACGGACAATCCTACGCGCCACAACCAGATCAACGATCGCAACTATGCCAGTTTATGGTTTTATTCCAACCCCATCTTTGTTAGCGTGAATTAAGGCTGCTCGTATCCATGGTGGGCAAAGGGCAACATGCAGGAGGCGCTTGCATGTCCCCTGCCCATTTCCCCCAACCTACAAAAATTGTCTCGACGATAAATTCCGTATCAGCGCAAGATCGGAAACAGGTTCTTACAGCACACCGATCGTCCTAATACTTGGCATTTACGCCATTTTCGCAGGCAAGGCAAAAACCTGGCTGACTTCAGACAAAGGAGGCGCACACATGAATAAAATCGGTGCTGCCACCTTTTTATTCTTTGGCTGTGCTCTGGTGGGTGCAAAACGTAGCGTGTGAAGATAGCGTGTGAAGATAAGCCCTTAAATAAAAGACAGCATTTATATTGCAACGCGGCAATAAAAAACTGCTTTATTGACATTTGGTAATGTGCCAAGCAAGATTTTTCTGCTAGCATCATTTATCTGCCTTTTCTGCAAAGGCCACCAACTACCCCCACCTGAGGAATGTATGTCAACAAGGCGTATAGGAATGTCTGACATTGTCATAGGGCAGCCCTTGCTTTGGGATGTCTATGGCAGTGACGGCAGTCTCTTGCTACGCAAGGGTTTTATTGTCAGTAACACCGGCCAGGTCGCCTCATTGATAGAACGTGGTCTGTTCGCCAATACCGAGCGTAGTGATGCTAGCCTGCGCGAGGGCAAACCAGTAGAAAAAGCCAGCGAATCTCCTTCTGTAGTGCGCATGGTCAATTCGGCCCGCACTGAATTGCGGCGCATCTTGTATAAGCTGGATACTGAAGCAAATGCCCAGGCGCAGATTCTCGCGCTGGCAAGACAGGTAGGTTCCGCCGTTTTCATGTCGCCCGACATCGCCCTCGGTGGCATCTTGCTGAATCAGGAAGACACTTACGGCATACGTCATTCTGTCGATACCGCCATGGTGGCACTATTGATCGCCCGCGCATTAAAAAAACCACAGGATGAAATGCTGGTGCTGGCAGCCGCAGCACTGACCATGAACCTGGGCATGCTGCGTCAACAAGAACGCCTGCAAGACAAGAGCGAGGCCCTGACTGCGGGTGAGAAGGATTTGATCATGCAACACCCCGAGGCTGCTGTCAGCATGTTGCGCGCAGCCGGCATAGACCACGAAGACTGGTTATCCTGGGTCTTGCATCATCACGAAAGTGAAGATGGCAGTGGTTACCCGGGTAAAAAAAATGGCGTCGATATTCCTCAAAATGCCAAGATTATTTCTGTTGCTGACCGCTACTGTGCCCGCATCTGCCCCCGCAGTTATCGCAAATCCATGCTGCCCAACGTCGCCCTGCGCGACATCCTGATAGAAGGAAAATCAAAAATCGATCCCACGCTGGTTGCGGTATTTATACGTGAGCTTGGTGCCTATCCCATAGGTACTTTCGTCAAGCTTGAGAATGGTGAAGTGGGCGTGGTAAGCGCCAAGGGAGCAACTACCACAACACCGTTTGTGCATGCCTTGCTGGGGCCGCGCGGGGTGGCGCTGACGGTGCCACTCAAGCGGGATACGCAAAAAATCGCCATTCGTGAAGTCATGTATCGTGAGCAGGTACCGGTTAAATTTACCATGCGTCATCTATGGGGTGATATCGCCCGCGTCTGAACGTGACCGGGATTACCTCAATCCCGCTGCAGCAGGTGCGTGCTTATTCTATGGGCAAACCACTGACCGGTTTGATTTCTTCCATGCAAATCATCGACCTTAAGGATGCCACACCCGGCACCTGCATCAGGGTGTCGGTCAAAAATTGCGACAGGCTCTTCAAGTCACAGGCCACCACTTTCAGAATGTAATCAAAATCACCCGAAATGGTGTGACATTCTATGATTTCGGGGAAGGCCTTCAACTGACGCTCCACCTCGCGTACATTGCGAAACTGTTCACGGTCCAGTGACAGGTTCACAAATGCCATGACCCCCAGGCCCAAGGCTTCAGGTGCCACCTGTGCAACATAGGCGCGTATCACGCCTTTTTCTTCCAGCGTCCTGACACGCCGCAATGTTTGCGGTGCCGACAGATGTATGCGCTCAGCCAGGCTCAGATTGCTCATGCGGCCATCTTGCTGAAGATGACGCAGGATGTTGCGGTCATACACGTCCATTTACTTCTCCTTTTCATTCACCATTCCAGGCACCGATTCTGCTGCGGTCAGAGCATATCAGTCAATGCGTATTTTCAGGATATTTTATCAATTACTATAAATAAGAAATTTAAACACATAATTTTAATAAATAAGAAATTAAATTTCTATTTATGTGAAATTACCATCATATTTAGCAATCTAATTCTTGCTGCCGCTGGCTACAATGGATACAGAATACATAGCACAACAGGTGCGCAAGAGCCTGATGCGAAATGGGTCTGGTGGATTTTCAGGGTATTTGCCTACTTTTATGTCTGCTTATTTGTTTACTTTCAAGCTGGCGCCAATCTGAAATCTCGCAACATCAGGAAGACCAGGGTGATTTCGCAATAGCCTCTCAATATGTGTTCCGGTAAGTCCTTAGAAAATACACGGAGAACATCATGGTGACCTTCATCGGCACAAAAGAACTGCAAAACCACTTGAAGAAAACCCGGCTGGAAGATGCGATTGCGCGTCTGGCTGACATGATCAAGGAAGATTATTTGCGCTGGCAGTCATTCGACAAGTCAGCACGGGTGGCCAACCACTCTGAAGTTGGCGTCATCGAATTGATGCCGATTTCCGATGGGGTGCAGTATTCATTCAAATATGTGAACGGCCATCCCAAGAACACCCAGGCTGGCCTGTTAACGGTCACCGCCTTTGGCGTGCTGGCAGATGTCAATACCGGCTACCCTCGCTTGCTGTCTGAACTGACACTGACCACCGCCATCCGCACGGCAGCTACCTCGGCCCTGGCAGCCACCTATATGGCCAGACCAGGCAGTCGCAGCATGGCCTTGATCGGCAATGGTGCCCAAAGTGAATTTCAGGCAATCGCCTTCCATGCCATGCTGGGCATCAAAGAATTGCGTGTGTATGACATAGACCCTGCAGCAACCGACAAATTAATCCATAATTTGCGCATGTATCCTGAATTGCGGGTGATACGCGCCAGTTCCACTGCCGAAGCAGTCAAGGGTGCGGATATTGTGACCACAGTCACGGCAGACAAAACCAATGCAATCATACTGACACCAGAAATGATAGAACCTGGCATGCACATCAATGGCGTCGGTGGCGATTGCCCCGGCAAGACCGAATTGCATGCCGACATTTTACATCGGGCCCATGTCGTGGTTGAATATGAACCACAATCCAGAATAGAAGGTGAATTGCAACAGATGCCAGCAGATTTCCAGGTGACAGAATTATGGACTATTCTGGCAGGCAAGGCATCTGGTCGCACGCACGCAGAACAGATCACGGTATTTGATTCTGTTGGTTTTGCGTTGGAAGATTTTTCTGCCATGCGGTATCTGGAAAAATATGTGATGCACGCCAATTCACCTGTACTGGATTTGATACCTGAAATGATGAATCCAAAAGATTTGTTTGGCATGGGAATGGCTGGTAATACAATGTCTAATCCGGCCCGCAGCACAACTGCATTTGCCGTACCGATAAACGCCTGATCCAGGCATTACAGCAAGAACGAAACCAGCAAATGAAAACCATTTCCTTGATAGGAGCGCCAACAGATGTAGGCGCAAGCGTCAGAGGCGCGGGCATGGGGCCCGACGCATTGCGTGTGGCCGGCCTGAACGAGGCACTGGCAGCGCGTCAATTAAAAGTCATCGACCATGGCAATCTGCATGGTCCTGCCAACCCTTGGGAACAAGCGGTCAATGGTCTGCGTCATCTGAAAGAAGCCATAGACTGGAATCAGGCGGTGTATGACGCCGTTGACCAGGCCTTGCGTGATGGCCACATGCCCATGATGCTGGGTGGTGATCATTGTCTGGCGATAGGTTCCATCAGCGCGGTGGCGGCCCACTGCCGCCGCGTTGGTAAAAAACTGCGGGTGCTGTGGTTTGATGCCCATGCCGACAGCAATCTGTCCACCATCAGCCCCACCGGCAATATCCACGGCATGCCAGTCGCCTGCCTGATGGGCCACGGCCCGAAAGAATTGATCAACTATGGCGGCCACACACCAGCCATACAAGCTGCCGACATCCGCCTGATAGGCATACGCAGTGTGGATGATGGTGAACGACGCTTCATCCACGAAATGGGCATGCAGGTATTCGACATGCGCTATATCGACGAATATGGCATGCGCAATGTCATGTCCTCAGCCCTGGCGAATCTCGACAGCAATACCCATCTGCATGTGAGCTTTGACCTCGACTGCCTCGACCCCGGCATCGCCCCCGGCGTCGGCACCGCCGTATTGGGTGGCCCCAGCTATCGCGAAGCCCAGTTGTGCATGGAAATGGTGGCCGACACCGGTTTGCTGGCATCGCTGGACGTGGTAGAACTAAACCCGGCACTCGACATCCGCAACCAGACCGCCGTACTGGCCGTGGATTTGATCGAAAGCCTGTTTGGCAAATCTACGCTGGTCAGGATGTGACCGTCAGCAGCCTGTAAGGTTTTTCAGCGCAAGCATGACATAGCTCAAGTGCATACTGACTTAACTTGACGCAAAAAGCCTTCATCCTTATGATGCATAGACTGAAAATATGACGTTTCCATGAAACTATCCCGTCCATCCCGCCTGGCAGCAGTGTTCATTGCCCTGTTCAGCATGCTGTTCATGCAGCTTGCCCTGGCTACGTATGCCTGTCCGGGTATGACGACGGAAGGTGGTCGGGATAGCGCTCAGGTATCCCTATCCACTGACAATGCATCGATGCCAGGCTGTGAAAGAATGGACAAGGAACAGCCTGGCCTTTGCCATGCCCATGCCCAGAACGAATGGAGCAAGCAGTCTCTCGACAAGCCATCCATCCCTGATGTGCAGGCATTTACACCAGCAGGCATAGTGCTGGTGATAAAGACCGCAGATTTTACGGCGACCGTGCCGCAAACAGCACCTGCTGCCCGCTTGTTACGGCATCAGACAGCGCCCCCCATTTCCATACGTAACTGCTGTTTCCGTATTTAAATTTCCAGACAGGCTTTTCTGACTGCCACGCTTTTCAGCGTGCCCTGTTATTTATTGCTGTCTGGAGTTTCCATGTTATTTGCTGTCATCCCCCCACGTGGTGGGCGGCCACATCCTATTCGCGTTGCCGTACTTGCAGGCCTGCTGGCTTTATCTTCATTTACTGCTCTGGCGCTGGATTTTCCTCTGACGCTGGGGCAGGCGCAACAACTGGCGGTGGCACGCTCGCGCCAGCTCAATGCGCAAGACCAGGCAGTAACTGCTGCGCGCGAAATGGCCGTCGCTGCTGGCCAGTTGCCAGATCCAATATTGAAAGTCGGCGTCGATAACCTGCCGGTCAGTGGCACTGACCGTGGCAGCCTCACCAGTGATTTCATGACCATGCGTCGTGTCGGCGTCATGCAGGAAATCACACGGACAGACAAACGGCAACTGCGCACCGAACGCTATGATCGTGCCGCCGACAAGGCCCTGGCAGAGAAAGCCACAACCATCGCCGCCATCCAGCGCGAAACAGCAATCGCCTGGCTGGATCGTTATTATGCCGAGCAAATGCTGGCCGTGGCGGTTGAGCAGATCCAACAGGCAAAACTGGAAATCGAAGCCACGCAAGCCGCTTATCGCGGAGGTCGCAGCAGCCAGGCTGATGTATTTAGTGCACGCAGTGCACTCGCCATGGCGGATGATCGCACCAGCGAATTTCAAAAAAAACTAAAAAATGCCAGGACCACATTAGCTCGCTGGACCGGTGACGCATCTGATATCGCATTAGCCGGAAAACCCGATATCGACAGTATCAGGCTAGACCAGATGTCGCTGGAGACTTCATTGGCACATCACCCACAGATCGCCATTTTGAACCGGCAAACAGAAATTGCCGAGCTTGATACCAGGCTGGCTGCAGCCAATAAAAAATCCGACTGGACTGTAGAAGTGGCATTTCAGCAGCGCGGGCCGGCCTATTCAAATATGGTATCCATAGGCCTGTCCCTGCCTTTTCAATGGGACCAAAAGAACCGGCAAGACCGTGAACTGTCGTCCAAACTGGCCATGCTGGAACAGTCCAGGGCTGAACGTGACGACATGCTGAGAGCCCATGTTGCCGAAGCCCAAATCATGATTACCGAATGGCAAAGCAATCGCGAGCGCGCCACTCGCTACGAGCATGAACTGATCCCTTTGGCCAGGGAACGCACTCAGGCTGTGATGGCCGCCTACCGCGGTGGCAAGTCCAGCCTCAGAGATGTATTGGCAGCCCGTCGCAATGAACTCGACACCCGTCTGCAAACACTGCAATTGCAAGCCGATGCTGCGCGTCTGTGGGCGCAACTGAATTTCCTGACTCCTGCTGATGTCGTGAACAAGGATATGCCATGAAAAATAAAAGAGTCATCCTCACCCTTGCCCTTGCCAGTGCTTTCGTCATCAGTGGCTACGGGCTATATCAATTGGGTCTGCGGCAGGGAATACAAGCCTCACCCAAAACAGCAGGCGGCGCAGAAATGCCGAAAAATAGTAGCAGCGGCAAAAAGATCTTGTACTGGCACGACCCCATGGCCCCAGGGCAAAAGTTTGACAAGCCAGGTAAATCACCCTTCATGGATATGCAACTGGTGCCGGTGTATGCAGACGGTGCTGATAGTGCGGATAGTGCCGACGGTGCCGATGGCGCCAATAGTAGAAATGAAGGCAGCGTCAGCATCAGCCCGCGCGTACAACAGAATTTAGGCGTCCGTACCGCCGAGGTCATCAAAGGCAATTTGTCTACTCCTGTAACCACTGTCGGTACCCTTGCCTATAATGAACGCGATGTCGCCCTGGTGCAGGCCCGCAGCAATGGTTTTATCGAAAAACTCTATGTGCGTGCGCCCCTGGATACAGTCAGGAAGGGCCAGCCACTGGCAGAATTGTATGTCCCTGACTGGGTGGCAGCGCAGGAAGAATACCTGACCGCGCGACGCATGCAAACTGCCGGTATCGCAGATTTGCAAGAGGCAGCCCAACAGCGCATGCGTCTCGTCGGCATGAATGATGAGCAGATCCGTCAGGTGACCAGTGGTGGCAAAGTGCGCCCGCGCATCACCATTACCGCACCAGTCAGCGGAGTGGTCTCGGAATTGACTGCGCGCGAAGGCATGACGGTGGCAACAGGTGCGCCTTTATTCCGTATCAATGGCTTGGCCACGATCTGGGTCAATGCCGACATACCCGAGAACCTGGCAGCCCAGGTGCATCCGGGCAATAGCGTGGAAGCACGCACACCATCTCTGGCTGGCGTGACTTTTCAGGGCAAGGTCAGCGCCATCCTGCCACAAGTCGACACCGCTACCCGCACCTTGAAGGCACGCATAGAACTGGCTAACCCCAATGGCGCATTGGTACCCGGCATGTTTGCCGCGCTCAACTTTAATTCTGGACTACACAAGGATGTGTTGCTGGTACCGTCTGAAGCGGTGATTGCAACCGGAACCCGCCATGTGGTGATGCTGGCCCAGGGCGATGGTCAATTCAAACCTGTCGATGTTGAAACCGGTGCAGAGGCAAGTGGCCAGACTGAAATCCGCAAGGGATTGGAGGCCGGACAAAAAGTGGTAATTTCCGGCCAGTTCCTGATCGATTCCGAGGCCAGCTTAAAAGCCAGCACCACCCGCATGGGTGTCGCACCGGCAACCAATACAGCAGACATGAACAAAACTGCCGGCATCACGCATCATGGTAGTGGCAAAGTCGAAAAAATAGATAAGGATGAAATCACGCTATCGCACGGCCCTATCGCCAGCCTGCGATGGGATGCGATGACAATGAGCTTCAAGCTACCCGCCAGCGGTTTGCCACGGAATGTCGAAGTCGGTGACACGGTGAATTTTGAAATACGCCAGGTGCAGGACGGACGCTACCAGATTGTCTCTGTTTCACCAACAGCAGGAGCAAAGAAATGATCGCCAAACTGATACGCTGGTCGATTGCCAATCGCTTCCTGGTCTTGCTGGCCACGCTCACTATCACAGCCTGGGGTAGCTGGTCACTTTCCCGCACGCCTTTGGATGCCATTCCTGATCTGTCGGACGTACAGGTGATTATCCGCACCAGCTATCCTGGCCAGGCACCACAAATCGTCGAAAATCAAATCACTTATCCATTGACCACCACCATGCTGTCGGTACCCGGTGCCAAGACGGTACGCGGCTATTCTTTCTTTGGTGATTCCTTTGTCTATGTGTTGTTTGAAGATGGAACCGACCTCTACTGGGCCCGTTCTCGCGTGCTGGAATACCTGAATCAGGTGCAGTCACGCTTGCCACCACAAGCCAAAGCCTCGCTCGGCCCCGACGCAACCGGGGTCGGCTGGGTCTATGAATATGCGCTGGTGGATCGCAGTGGCAAGATGGACTTGTCACAGTTACGGGCCTTGCAGGACTGGTTCTTGAAGTATGAATTGAAATCCGTCCCCAACGTGTCCGAAGTGGCCAGCATCGGTGGCATGGTGCGCCAATATCAGGTCCAGCTTGACCCCGACAAAATGCGTGCCTACAACATACCGCACGGAAAAATCATTGAAGCAGTAAAAAAAGCCAATCAGGAAAGCGGCGGTTCAGTACTGGAGCTGGGTGAAGCCGAATATATGGTGCGCGCCTCGGGCTATCTGAAGTCGCTGGATGATTTTCGTAAGATACCTTTGATGACGACCGATGCCGGTGTATCCGTGCGTCTGGGCGATGTGGCACGTATCCAGGTCGGGCCAGAAATGCGACGCGGTATTGCCGACCTGAACGGTGAAGGTGAAGTGGCTGGTGGCGTCATCATCATGCGATCTGGCAAGAATGCGCTGGAAACCATCACTGCCGTCAAAGCCCGGCTGGAAAAACTGAAAGCCGGCCTGCCTCCAGGTGTGGAAGTCGTCACGACGTATGATCACTCCAAGCTCATCCATCGCGCCGTAAAAAACCTGGAAGAGAAATTGATAGAAGAATTCATTGTGGTGGCCATCGTATGCGCTGTCTTCTTGTTTCATTTCCGTTCAGCCATAGTCGCCATCGTCACTCTGCCAATTGGTATCTTGATCGCCTTTATCATCATGTATTATCAGGGCGTGAATGCCAATATCATGTCATTGGGAGGCATCGCGATTGCCGTTGGAGCGATGGTTGATGCTGCCGTGGTAATGATAGAGAACGCGCACAAACACATTGAGGCATGGAATCATAGCCATCCAGAGGAAAAACTCCAGGGAGAAGCACATTGGCGGGTGATCGGAGATGCCGCTGCCGAAGTAGGGCCAGCCCTGTTTTTCTCTTTGCTGATTATTGTCCTGTCGTTTATTCCCGTCTTTACGCTGGAAGCACAGGAAGGGCGACTATTCTCGCCCCTGGCTTTCACTAAAACCTATGCCATGGCGGCTGCCGCAGGTTTGGCCGTGACCTTGATTCCCGTGTTGATGGGTTATCTTATACGTGGAAAGATTCCTGATGAACACAAGAACCCCTTGAATCGATTCCTGATCGCTTTGTATCGTCCCTTGCTTGATGTCGTACTGCGTTTCCCCAAACTGACATTGGTGTTTGCAGCGCTGATAGCTGTCTTTACGGTCTGGCCCCTGGCACGTTTGGGTGGCGAATTCATGCCGCCACTTGATGAAGGTGACTTGCTCTACATGCCGTCCGCCTTACCAGGTGCTGGTGCGGGTAAAGTTGCAGAATTGCTCCAACAGACAGATCGCCTGATCAAGACTGTTCCGGAAGTCAAAAGCGTATTCGGCAAAGCTGGCCGCGCCGAAACAGCGACCGACCCTGCACCCCTGGAAATGTTCGAGACGACAATTCAATTCAAGCCCAAAGACCAATGGCGTCCGGGCATGACTACCGACAAGCTGGTGGAAGAACTCGACCGCATAGTCAAGGTTCCTGGCTTATCCAATATCTGGGTGCCACCCATCAGGAACCGTATAGACATGCTGGCGACGGGTATCAAGAGCCCTGTGGGTATAAAAGTGGCGGGAACCAGTCTGCAAGAAATAGACAGGATTACCAGCGATATTGAACGTGTCATCAAAAACCTGCCCGGCGTGTCATCAGCCCTGGCCGAAAGACTGAACGGGGGGCGCTACATCGATATTGATATCAACCGGGACGCCGCAGCACGTTACGGTCTCAACATCGCCGATGTGCAGAGCATCGTTTCCGCCGCCATTGGTGGTGACAATATTGGTGAAACGACGGAGGGCTTACAACGCTTTCCCATCAATGTTCGTTATCCGCGAGAGCTGCGTGATTCGGTCGAGAAGTTGCGCCAGTTACCTGTGCTGACTGAACGTGGTGCGCAAATCCGTCTGTGTGATGTTGCTGATATTCACATCAACGACGGACCGCCCATGTTAAAGAGCGAGAATGCGCGTTTGTCGGGGTGGGTATATGTCGATATCCGGGATCGCGACCTCAGCTCGGCAGTCCATGAAATGCAAGAAGTCGTGGCCAGGGAAGTGAAATTGCCAGCCGGCTATTCGATTGCCTGGTCTGGTCAGTTTGAATACCTGGAACGTGCGGCAGCAAAACTGAAAATCGTCGTTCCAGCAACCTTGCTGATCATCTTTGTATTGTTGTACATGACTTTCAAACGCGTCGATGAAGCAGCACTGATCATGGCCACCTTGCCATTTGCCATGGCCGGCGGGATCTGGTTGCTATGGGTGCTGGGCCATAATCTGTCCGTCGCCAGCGGTGTCGGTTTCATCGCCCTGGCAGGCGTGTCTGCTGAATTCGGTGTCATCATGCTGCTGTATCTGAAGCATGCCTGGGATGACAGACTCAAAGCAGGAAAAGTTGACGAGCAAAATCTACTGGATGCCATTCGTGAAGGCGCAGTACTACGGGTACGGCCAAAAGCGATGACTGTGACCGTCATTATCGCCGGCCTGGTTCCTATCATGCTCGGATCTGGTACCGGCTCAGAAGTGATGAAACGAATTGCTGCTCCCATGATTGGCGGTATGATCACCGCGCCACTGCTATCAATGTTTGTGGTGCCAGCAGTGTATTTTCTGTTACACCGAAGACAATTTCGCTGCAATCATTTGGAAAAAGAAGTGCATACGGTGATCCGTGAGCAGGTTTAAGCTATCCCTGACCATTATGCCTCCAGTTATCCCGCCAGAAATTAACCAAGCTATAGAGTCCATAATCTGATGCCATCCAGGACACGCATTGACCAGAAATCCGTTGGCGAGTCGCGTCATTTCAACATGGCGACCCCATGGACCGCGATGCACCATCTCAACGTCAGACATCTGGTATCGTGATGTTCAACAAAGCCGATCCCAAACATTTTCCGTGTGCGTCGAGAGCAAGTGAACGTGTGACGCCCCCACCAAGCGCCTTTTGTAATACAAAATTCATCGCCCCGAGCCCGGGAAGCGTATGGCGCACCACATCCCCCAACACAACATCAGATAGGTGCATCTTCACACATTCTGCTGTCAGGTATTTTTCCAGGTGCCTGTAATCTTTGATGTCATATACTATAACGGAAAGATTTGAAATGTCTCCCTTGTCACCAGCGCGAGAATGCGCGATCTCACGAATTAACATGTTAGATTTCCTCATAATGAACAGTAGTCGGCACCAAGGCCTGCGGCAATAAAGTCGACCGAACGGCGACCACATCTTTGGCTGATTTTGTCGCACCACCACCACCTGCGGGCCCACATGTGTAAAGCGTCTCGACTTCATTACCTATTCGTACAGCTTCTTTCATCGTGCTGGTCCGACCAGCAACGCGAATGCGAACTTCATAGGGTTCTGGATTCGAGGCACTCAATGCGGAGCCGTGGATTGCATTGACACCTATCAGATCGTAACGTGTTTCCCCGACTTTCACGTCTGCAATTTTCAGACGTTCGGCAACAATGTCTAGTGCCAGCCGGGCACGCGCCAATGCACCCGGGCCGGCATATGACATTTGACCTTCGCCGATATAGCTATCGACATAACCAATCGATACTTTCAACATGCCTGTTTTTGGATGGCCTGTCGCCCCTCGAATGGCAACACGGTCCTTGCCGATTTCGGTGATAGTTACACCGGAAAAATCCGCTACTACGTCAGGAGTGAGATAGGCAGCCGGGTCGTGAATTTCATATAGCAATTGTTCCTTGCAAGTGGCTGCCGTGACACTACCGCCCGAACCAGCGACCTTGGTAATGATGACACTACCATCTTCAGAGACTTCACCAATTGGAAAGCCCAAGCGCGCCAGATTGGCGACGTCCTTGTAACCAGGATCGGCAAAATATCCACCGGTAATCTGTCCTGCGCACTCCAGCAAATGCCCCACCAGTGTGCCTTGGCCAAGGCGGTGCCAGTCGTCCATCGGCCAACCAAATGCATGAATGAGCGGTGCGAGCACCAAGGCAGGATCCGCCACGCGTCCTGTCACGATCACATCTGCACCTTGAGCCAGTGCATCCACAAGAGGTTGCGCACCAAGATAGGCATTCGCTGACAGCAACCTGCTCCCCAATTCTGTTACAAGTGATCCAGTATCGTCGAGATAGTTTCCATCTTGTACAACGGTCAGGACATCATCGCCGGAAACGGCTGCTATTTTCAGTTTTTCCAAGCCTAGCGTTCTGGCGATTTCCTTGATTTTCTCCACAGCCGCAAGCGGATTTGCAGCACCCATATTGGTAATGATCTTGATGCCTTTTTCATTGCAAATGCGTAGAACTGCATGCATCCTGTCCGCGAGCAAAGGATCATAGCCAAGCGTCGAATCTTTCATCTTCAATTGCTGAGCGAGGGCAATGGTACGTTCGGCCAGGCATTCAAAAATCAGATAGTCGATTTCCCCTTTTTCAGCTAATTCGATTGCTGGCTCAATACGATCGCCCGAGTAGCCCGCACCAGCCCCAATGCGTATGGTTTTTTTCATGGTCTTTTTCTTTCAGTTTCGAATGACATCAAAGCGGGAAAATGCCGAAGATAACGCAGGCAATGGTCATCACGATTGATGCGCCAAACAAGTACTTGAATGTATATTTCTGGTGATCGGCCAAATCAATACCGGCCAAACCGGCAACCAGAAAAGTGGCCGGTGTCAGCGGACTGACGGGAAACCCAGTAGTCATTTGTCCAAGCAGTGCGGCTTGTCCAACCTGAATCGACGGTACACCCAATAGATGTCCGACTTCGGCGATGACCGGCAGCACGCCAAAGTAGAACGAATCCGGGTCAAATAACAAGGACAGAGGCATCGATAAAAACCCCAATGCGACGGGAATATGCACCGCCATCTCTGGCGGCACAACACCAACAGCTGTCTTCGCCATGGCGGTAAGCATGCCCGACTTGGTCATGATGCCGGTAAAGACACCTGCGGCAAACAAAATGCTGGCCATCAGGAGGGCAGCTTTCGCATGGGCATCAACACGTGCCCGCTGCATGTCGACATTCGGGTAGTTAATTATCAACGCCAAAACAACACCAATCATGAACATGACAACCGGATCTACCTTGCCGCTAATCATTACACCAAGGACCGCGACTGTCAGCGCAATGTTGATCCAGAAGTTTTTGGGTCGGCGAATCTGTTTTTCTAATTCAGTCAGTTCATGCATGTGAACGAAGCCGACAGGTGCCCCCTTGGTCAAGCCAAGCCGGATTTCTTCTTTCCGTCCCAGCCAATACGAGACTCCAAAGACATAAGCCAGACCGATCAACTGAATTGGGATCAAAGGCGTAAAGATTTCGCTTACCGGAATATGAAGCGCAGCCGAGGCACGGATCAGCGGTCCTGTCCAGGGCAGAAAGTTAACACCAGCTGCAAGCGACGCAACGCATGCCAGAATGCGCTTGTCAATGCCAAGCCGGGTATACAGTGGAAGCATGGCGGGGATTGTCACGAGAAATGTCACTGCGCCAGAACCGTCAAGATGGATCAACAGCGCCAGCAAGGCAGTGCCGGGCACGATTCGCGTCGGGCGGCTTCCGACGACCCGCAATATACCGCTGATAACAGGATCGAGCATGCCCGCGTCGGTGACGATCCCGAAAAACAAAATCGCAAACACGAACATGCCTGCCACTGGCGCTATATTGGTAATCCCAGCAATGATGAATTTGGATGTCCCGAGACCGAATCCGCCGACCAATGCAGCAATGATCGGAATCGCAATGAGTGCCACTAAAGGTGACATCTTTTTGGTGAGGATGACCGCGAGTAAGACTGCGATCGTGATGAAACCGAGCAGTGCCAGCATGTTTGTCTCCGTTATATTAAAAATTGACGATGACTATCTGCGTAGTCAATACAACGATTCTGGCCCAAGCCATTTATATAGTAAAATTGATTTTTGCAATTAATTAACCTGATTTTTCAATTAATTATGCAAGCCAATATTTCGACAAAACTACTTCATGCCTTTCTTGCCCTTGCGGAGGTCAAGCACTTTACGCGTGCTGCTGAGCGCTGCCATTTATCACAATCGGCGTTTAGTACCGTAATTCAAAAGCTGGAAGCGGCGGTTGCCGTGCAACTAGTCGAGCGCGATACGCGCAACGTTACCTTGACGCCGGAAGGCGAATTGTTTGTCGAAGTGGCACGTGCGCTGGTGTCCGACATAGATGCCGCACTAAGCAATATGGCGGATTACATCGCCCGTCGCAAAGGAAGGGTGTCGATTGCAGCACTGCCATCGCTGGCGGCAAACGGCTTACCTGGTGTCATTGCAGAGTACAAGACGCAGTTCCCCGGCATTACAGTGCAACTGTTCGATGCTCTTTCAGACAAATGCCTGGGCTTACTGCGCGAAGGGAAAGTGGATTTTGCGCTGACTGCACCGGGTGTGAATCTCTCTGAATTCGACACCAGGACACTGTGTAGCGATCCGTTCTATCTCGTTTGCCGCCGCGATCACCCACTGGCAAAGCGCCGCCGCATCAAGTTGACGGAGTTGGCGGGTTGTGAATTGATCCATTTGGCGAAATCGACCAGCGTACGCCAGCATGTTGATCTGCTCACGCGAGGGGTTGCAGTCACTCATACCGGTCTTGAAGTTGAGCATCTCGCCACGGTCGCAGGCTTGATCGAGCATGGGTTAGGAGTGAGCCTCGTACCGGAATTGACGTTATTTCAGTTCAGAAGCCTTAATCTGGTTGCCGTCCCGGTTGAAGCCAGGCAATTGGTGCGCCCAATTCTGATTGTCAAACAAAAGGACCGCTCGCTTTCAATTGCGACCAAAGGTATGCTGGATTTGATTGAGCTTCGACTGAAATCCGTCGGGACTTCAAGTTGGCATCGAAGAGGTGCAGAATCGGCCATCCACATACTTCCATGACTTTCCGGTCTTCCTGAGCTTCACCATCGATTCGCGGGACATGATCAGCATCCTGCAGAATCGCTACACAATATAGCAAAGTCGCTGTTTACTCTCCATCACCGGAACGCATTTTGCAAAGTCAAACATCAGTTTTGAATTCTCGTGCGCGTGTCTACACTCAGACAAATCAATGCTGTAAGTATTGCCAGGCCTATGTGCGTTAGATATAGCTGCTGAAAGTCAGCCAATTGCGGCGCATTGTGGCCCACAAATGCGACAGTCGCGGACACCCCAAGCACCGCCCCTATCTGACGCACCGATTGGTTGACTGCACTACCGATACCAAAACGCTCAGGTGCGAGCCGCGCCACTGCGGCGCCACTTAGAGATGGCAACACCATACCGACTGCGGTGCCAGTCAAGACCATGGCTGGCAGCCAGATACCAAGGAAGTTGGGCACATTCCCTGCAAGAAGGTAGAGCCAAAGACCTCCCGCCGCGTAAAGCACGGAACCGGCGACCAGCAGCGGGCGGTGTCCGATACGTGTTGCCCGACGCCCCGCAATGATGGCTACTGGTACGACGAGCAAGGGGCCTGGCGACACTGCCAGCCCTGCCATAGGCAGCGAATAATGCCAAATCTGCATCAGAAAGAAGAACAGACCGAAGAACATCATGGCAAATGCAATACCAAACACCAAAGTCGCTATGTTCACATTGCGATAAGTAGAATCAGCAAACAGCGAAAGATCCAGCGCCGGGTGCGGTGTGTGCCGCGCCCAGGCCACGAAGCCCAACAGAACGCAAAAACCTGCGAACATCAACCCCACAACCGCAGGCGAACGCCAACCCAGTGCTTCTGACTGCACGATACCAAAGGCCAGTAAACCAACACCAGCCATCAACAGCGCCGTACCTGGAAGGTCAAACGACGTATCCATGTTTGCGTTACGCCACTCAGTGAGACGGTTACGGCCGTATACCCAGGCCACCAGCCCCAGCGGTAAATTGATGAAGAAGGCCCAGCGCCAACCCAGCGAAGCCACCATGGCTGCGCCCACGCTCGGCCCCAATGCAGCAGCCAATCCACCGACCGCTCCCCACAAACTGACCGCCACCGCGCGCCGTTCGATTGGAAAAGCGCCCAGGACCAATGCCAACGATGACGGAATGAGCAACGCAGCACCTACTGCCTGTAGCACCCGCGCGCTCACCAGCACACCGACGCCCGTAGCAAAGCCGCAGCCTGCCGATGCAAGCAGAAAGAGCATCAGACCAAGCAGGAAGATGCGCCTGCGCCCGTGCGTATCCGACAGCTTGCCAGCGGGTACCAGCAGTGCAGCATAAACAATCGTGTAGGCGTTAAGGACCCATGACATGTCTGCAGCAGTGCTGTCCGGGAAGCCCGCCCGCATTGCGCCAAAGGCAGCAAAAAGCACTGTTGTGTCGATCGAGACCAGAAATACAGCAATACTGGCTACAAAAAACACAGGCCAGGGCGTGCCTGGTCGTGCGTCATTCATCCCAGCATTCCAAGGTACATCGGCGGTTCTGCGGTCAAACCTGCGTGTACACTGCGCGTCACCTCATCGGCCAACAATTCGCTTTTTCCCGCTTCCAGTGCAGCAATTGCCAGACGCGCAATCTCGTCGGGGGAAGACTTGGGTCCAGGTACTCCACGTGCCATGTCGGTATCCATGAAAGCCACGTGCAGCGACAGTACTTCAGTGCCCTGGGCTTTCAGTTCCTGCCGCATCGCGTTGCTCAAGGCCCAGGCTGCGGCCTTGGACGCACTATAGCTACCAGTAATACCTGGCAGCGTGGCCCAGCTCAACGCCGAGATCACGTTGATAACAGCACTGCTGCTTTGGGCAGCCATCGTCGGTGCGAAGGCCTGCACCATGCGTAGCGGGCCGACGGCATTCGTCTCAAATTGCTGGTGTAACCGGTCGATGGCCATGGGGTCGAGCACGGGACCGGAGCCACCTATACCAGCGTTGTTGATCAATAAAGTCACATCACCCAATTCGCGGGCAAGTGCCTCAATCTGATCAGGGCGGGTCACGTCGAGGCGCACCGGCACCACGCCCTCCAACGTGATGGTGGAAGGATCGCGCGCAGCGGCATAGACCTTGGCAGCACCAGCAGCCAGCAGTGCACGGGCAAATGCAGAGCCCAGCCCACGATTAGCGCCTGTGACGAGTGCAACTGAACCTTGGATTTTCATGATGATTTCCTTCAATTGAGTTAAAAAGACGGCGGGATTCGTGACGCGATTTTAGTGACGCGACGCCAAATGAAGCATGACGTAGTGTTCATAGTGACCAACACCATTCTTCACAATGGGATCTTCCGAAGTTAACAAGGAAATATCCTGGTCGTCGGCAATTTGGTAAAGCGAAACCCCGTAGCCACCATTGGCCTCGATCACCGGGCCGTGGGCGACGATCAACCCTTTTTCCAGGAGGTTATTTAAGAAGGCACCATGCTGTCCCATCAATTTCTTCTCGTCGTCAGACATCGTTGCCAGGAAATCCGCACGTGGCGGAATAAATTTGCACAAATAGTATTTCATCGCTACACCTCATTAAAAAGTGGTCACATTCACGTTAATAAATAAGTGACAAAATTTATTTCGCCGTTCTGACACTGTTCAGTATTGAATTTTCAAACATTTTGGGAACATAGCTTTGCAGGAACAAAATCATACCCGTCATTTTTCCCACAGGATTGCTGAATCTGGGTTCATTCGTATTGATCAGCTTTGAAATGGTATTAACAACGGCATCGGGGGCCTCCGCTTCATCCATGCCTTTCTGTGTCGCTGCATTGACTTTTTTCCGGTACGAATCATAGTCAGTGATACTGCCTTTGTTAGCTGAAACCGAATTATGTCCAAGATTGGTTTTGAACCAGACTGGCTCAACCATGCTGACCTTGATATTGAAATGATCCAGCTCAAAACGCAAGGATTTGAAGTAACCCTGCACGGCATGTTTTGAGGCCGCGTAATAGGACAGATTCGGTGGGCCTATCAGACCCACGATAGAACTGACCGTGATGATTTGTCCATGTTTTTGAGCCCTGAAGTATGGCAACAAGGCATTGGTCACTTTAACCGTACCCCAGAAGTTGGTCTCAAATTGCTGCCTGCCAAGTTCAATAGATGTTTCTTCTGCGATGCCAGTGACCATGTAACCCGCATTGTTGACCAATACATCTAACTGCTTAGTGTGCTGGAACAACTCTTCAGTGAACGACTTGACAGAATTGTCGTCATCGATATTCAGGCGCAGCAATTTGAATGCCAGCTTCCCGGCATATTTTTCAGGCTCACGGCTGGTACCAATGACATTGAAACCCTGCAGATGAAGCTTATTGGCAAGCATCAGTCCAAAGCCTGACGATGCGCCGGTGATGAGTACTGTCTTTTTCATGTTATTTCCTTTTCTGTTCATATGTTTTTTCCAGATATCATGCGCATAGGCAATCTCGTCACTGGATTTTGGCCAACTGTGCTTGCCAATGCTCATGCGGTCATTGCTGCCACGCATTGCCAGACCATTCATTGCTAGACAAGTAAATGCTGCAACTCACCACTCTTCACCAGTGCCTGCAGCTCACTGGTGCCACCTATCAGCATACCGTTGGCGAAGATCATTGGAAAAGTAGGCCAGCCCGTCCACATTTTCAGCGCTGTACGGCGACGCCAGCCGCTTAAATAACTGCCATATTGCAAATACCGGTAGGGAATGCCTGCTGCATCCAGTAATTTCCTGGCATAGCGCGGAAAAGGATTCTGCGCCATGCCCACGACCACTAACTGGTGCGTTGCAATTGCCTTTTGCACCTCTTGCACGATATCCAAATGACTACCGGCAATCTGTTCCCGTATATGGCTATGAATATGCTCAGTTGCGAGTATCTGGCGGTTCATTGTTGTTATCCCTGTTTCTCGACGATGACTGAATCATGGTTATGAACTCCTGGTTTTACAAAGTGATGCGCTAATTAGTTTTTCAGAAATGTCTTGATATAACTGGACGCCAATTCAGGATACTGGTCTTGTGGTCCATGTCCTGCATCTGGAAATACAATAAACTGCGTCGTCGGCGCTTTTTTGATGAGCGGGTACCAGTTCTCGAACGAAAATGAAATATCGTGATCGCCAGAGATCACAAGCACTGGTGTTTTAAGAGTGGCATAGGTACCACGGAAATTTTCTGCATCTGCAACAATGGATGCGATGGGGGCAAAATATCGTTGCAGTACTTCAGGACGTTCAGGAACCTTGGAGTAGTCCATACGCCTCGAAATTCTCTCCAGCGATTTCTTTGCCGCTAACCTGCTTTTTTCAGATTTCGGCTCAAAAAATAAGGTGACATAGTCCTCAAATCCCAGGTCTTTGTTTGCCTTCATGCCACTTTCAGCAAACTTGGGGTCCATCGCAACTTCATTTTTACCCATGGGATTATTATCAATGAGGATGGTTTTCAGAATTCTGTCAGGGTTATAAAAGGTCACATATTGCGCAACCCAGCCGCCGTAAGACCATCCCATGACATTAAATTTATCGATCTTCAAATAATCGGCAAGCTGAGTCACTTCTGCCGCCAAATCTTGCATGGTCAGAGGCAACACGCCTTCTGAATATCCGATGCCCGACTGATCAAAAATGATCACTGTGTTTTCTTGCGCCAACAAGTCAAGAAACAGGGTATCCCAGGTGTCCAGGGTTCCTCTGAAGCGGTTAATCAGTATGACTGGTGTACCTTTACCCAATTTTCTGTAAGCAATTTTATGGTCACCAATATTTGCGTATTGTGTTTTGGCTTTTAATGCAGGAGATGATGAAGCTTGTACTGCACTATTTGCTTTCGAAAAGTTCTGTGAATAGCTGGCACTTGCCACTGACAGTAGCGCTGCAGCTAAAAGCGTAGAAACAAGTTTGATGCGTTTCATGTTAATGATTCTCCCAAAAAATATTGTCGGTGTTTGCGTATCTCTGAAGATCGGTTGCGAAGTAGTAACTTGAAAATCTGTGATCCGGCATCCGATTCAGACACTACTTTGCCTGCAAAACAAACGACTAACATTAGCTGAACGCGCCAACTTACTGGCAGAACGCGCCATGATGATTTCGCTAATCTGGCGCAATTTGCTATTGTGGTGGCGTGATCAGCAACATAGAATGCAGATATGAAACAGGACATTAAACCTTCTTTGAGTGGTCGCCGTGGCGCTATGTTGGACTATGCAGTCTGGCCGGGTTGGCGTTTGTTGATGCAAGATGCAGGACTGGCGACTTCCCCGGTGCTGCGCCGTGCACAGTTACCCGCTGATTTGTTTGCGCGTCAAAACGTCCGCTTGGGTTCGGCTGATTTTTTTAAGCTATGGGAAGCTATTGAAGCTGAAGCCAAATCCATAGATGCGAACTTGCCAGCCCCATTACGAATCGCCCAGGTGATGTCTTCGGATTGGTTCGACCCGGAACTTTTCGCGGCATTATGCAGTAGCAATATTGGCTGCGCTATCGATAGAATTGCCAAGTATGTGAGATTGATTGCGCCGATGGTGATCAAAATCCAGCGCACCACTTCTCACGCTACCGTCACCATCGATTTTCTGGATCATACAACGCCCCCACCAAGTGTGTTCCTGGCATTCAAGCTGATATTTTTTGTGCAACTAGCACGACTGGCAACACGCAGCAATGTACAACCATTGAGTGTGAGTTTGCCTTACTCGCCGGGTCTGGAAGCAGATTTGCTGACCTATCAATCGTATTTCGGTGTTCGCGTAACCAATACACCTGTGACCACCCTGGTATTCGCTGCTGCAGATGTTGAGCGCCCCTTCCTGACAGAAAACCACAAAATGTGGTTGTTCTTCGAGCCCTCTTTGCGTCAACGGCTGACCGATCTGGATAGAACGGCTGGCATGGCCGAACGAGTACGTAGTACCCTACTTGAGACATTACCAGCAGGTGAGGTATCGATGCAGGTGGTTAGTCGGAAACTCGGGGTCAGTACCCGCACATTACAGCGCAAGCTGAAGGAAGAAGGAACCACTTTCCAGCAGACGTTGGACAGCTTGCGTGATTCTCTGGCGCACCATTACCTGCGCAACACGACCATGTCGAGTGCGGAAATTTCATTCTTATTAGGTTTCGAAGAATCCAATTCTTTTACTCGTGCGTTTCTGGCATGGACCGGAAAAACACCGCAAACGGTACGATCTGAAATTTTCTTGGATGACAATCATTCGCGTACCGATTCTTCTTGATTTGTACTGAAATTTGACGCACTTTAACATGCAAAAAAGCGTGTACTGCAGGCGAAGTTGTAGCAACCGCCTTTGTCAATTACCGACTATACCGGTATCAATGCCTGGTGCGCATGGCAGGGCCTTCACTTTCTTTGAACTGGGCCAACCGCTGTTACGCGCGGTGCGTGCAAAGACAAAAACTTTGCCATTCAATGCGTATGCTGATGATGTATATCCGGGTAATGCGGATGTTTGTGTCTTACCGGATGATGCTGGTGCGGATGGGCATGCGGCTCGCTGCCATCCCATTCCCTATCATGCTCATGCAGGTGATGCAGGTCATGCGTATGCTCGTGCGCATGCAGGATAGACTCATGGGTATGTTCATGTTCATGGTTTTCAGTCAGGTGCAGCCAGATACCTGCCACCATCAAAAATGCTGCCAGCCAGAACATGCTGCCTGGCCGTTCACTCAGCAGCAATAAGGACACGACTGTGCCTACAAACGGTGCTGCCGAAAAATAGGCCCCGGTACGTGCCGCGCCCAGATGCCGCAGCGCCAGTACGAACATGACCAGGCTAAGACCATAACCACAAAACCCGATCAGGCCCACCGACAGCAAGGTGTAAGCATGGGGTAATTGATAGCCGGATAACAGGGCTAGACTCAGATTCACACTACCGGCTATCAGCCCCTTGATACCTGCAATTTGCACGGCATCACTGGCCGCCACCTTGCGCGTGAGGTTATTGTCAATTGCCCAGCACAGGCAAGCTGCGATGATGGCCACTGCACCCCAGGGCACACCCAGTACCGGCACCTGCTCCCAGGATAAAAGTGCACCTGCAACCACTATCAGCAGCATGCCCAGAAAAATGCGCCGGTCAAAATTTTCCTTGAAAACGAACCAGGCCAGCAATGCCGTCAATACGCCTTCCATGTTCAACAGCAGGGAAGTGGTCGAGGCCGGTGTCAGCCTTAAACCGGCCATCAACAACACTGGCCCGGCAATACCACCAGTGAGAATGGCAGCAGCAAGCCAGGGTACATCTGGCCGGGTGAGTGGCACGAATTTATCCTGCTTGCTACGAAAAATAGCCGCACGTAAAATAAAAATCAGCAGCAGGCCCAGACCACTACCCAGGTACAAGACAGCTGCCAGCATGACCGGTGCAATATCGGCCACCATGGTTTTGGCGTAGGGAGTACTGACACCGAACAGAACGGCTGCCAGCAATGCGTATATAACACCTTTGTGCATCAAATGTGCTCCTGCGATTATTCAAATCTGCTGCCTGTAGATAGGCGTCATCAATGACAACCATTGCCATGACTGCCAAGGTTACGTACAGGATGTTCTTCTGCAGTTCCCAAATTCTGCAAGATGCCGCAGTCTTTTGTGGCCTGGGTGGTCTTACACAGATTGCGCAAGGATTTTAATTGCAGCTCCAGCCCCTTCAGTTCCTTGATACGGTGGGCGACATGGCCGATATGCTTGTCCAGCAAGGCATTGACTTCGGAACAATTGTCTTCCGGCACATCACGGAACTGCAATAACTGGCGTATTTCATCCAGGGTCATATCCAGTGAACGACAATGCCGTATGAATTGCAGGCGTTCTGCGTGCACTTCGCCATACAGGCGGAAATTGCCCTGTGAACGGTTGGCCTGTGGCAGCAAGCCTTCTTTTTCATAGTAACGGATGGTTTCCACCAGACATCCAGAACGTTTTGCCAATTCGCCAATTTTCAATTCCATCTGCGTACCTCATTCATTTCAACATCAGCAGGACTTACACAAAATCATCCCAACAAGCAGCTGCAACGCCGCTGAGGCGATTTTTCGTCAGTCCAACAGTAGTGCTTGACTCTATACCTGCTACAGGGTGTCTAATACTCACTATACCCCCTTTTCGGAGCAAGCATGACGAACCGGCATCAACATGAACACGAGCACGAGCATGCGCACCCGCATCCCCACACCCATGCAGACTCACATGCGCATGGTCATCAGCATGCCCACACCTGCTGCGATCACGGCAATGTCAAAGTAATTGAAGATGTGGCAATAGCCACCTCAGATGTCGCCGCCCTGCCTGCCGGCACCTCCACCGTAGTGTATTCCATAGAAAACATGGATTGCCCTACTGAAGAGGGCCTGATCCGCAACAAGCTGGCCGGCATGCCTGGCATCATCAAGCTTCATTTCAATCTCATGCAGCGCAAATTGACGGTCAGCCATACGCTGGAAACCCAGGAGGCAATTCAAGCTGTCCTGACATCCATCAGCATGCAGGCGGTGCTGGTAAGTGAGAACGGTCGCAGTAATCAGGATGCGGCAACCGCACCGGCAGCCAATACAAGCAATGCAGCCCGAAAATGGTGGTGGTTAGGTGCCGGTGCAGTTGCGGCCATACTGGCCGAGGTGTTTACCTACATCGGCAGTTCGGAAATAGCTTCACCAGTCATTCTGTTATCCGGTTTTGCTATCCTGGTCAGTGGCACCAGCACGTATAAAAAAGGCTGGATTGCGCTGAAGAATTTTAATCTGAATATCAATGCCCTGATGACCATTGCAGTCACAGGCGCGGTCATCATCGGTCAATGGCCGGAAGCAGCGATGGTCATGGTCTTGTTCAGCCTGTCTGAAGCCATAGAAGCCATGTCGCTGGACCGTGCCCGAAATGCCATACGTGGACTGATGGCGATGACGCCTGAAAAAGCCAGTGTCATGCAAGCGGATGGTAGCTGGCAAGAACTGGAAGCCAAATCGATCGTCATCGGCACCACGGTCCGGGTCGCCCCCGGTGAACGCATCCCGCTGGATGGTGAACTGAGCAAGGGTCAGTCATCCGTCAACCAGGCCCCTATCACTGGCGAGAGCATACCTGTCGCTAAAATTGTCGGCGACAAGGTGTTTGCCGGCACCATCAATGAGACCGGGTCTTTTGAATACCGTGTGACGGCAGCGCAGACCGATTCCACGCTGTCACGCATCATCCATGCAGTGGAAGAAGCCCAGGGCAGCCGGGCACCGACGCAGCGCTTTGTCGATCAGTTTGCCAAGGTGTATACGCCCATCGTGTTTGTGCTGGCGCTGGGTGTCATGATCATCCCACCGCTGCTGCTGGGCTTGCCCTGGATGGTATGGGTATACAAGGCACTGGTCTTGCTGGTGATTGCCTGCCCATGTGCGCTGGTGGTTTCCACCCCGGTGACGGTGGTCAGCGGTTTGGCGGCTGCAGCAAAGGCTGGCATCCTGATCAAGGGTGGCGTCTATCTGGAAGAAGGCCGTAAGTTGAAATCGCTGGCGCTGGATAAAACCGGCACCATTACCCAGGGCAAGCCTGTCGTCACCGACATCAGGCTGCTGACTGGTGAACAACATACCGTGCTGCAGCTGGCAGCCAGCCTCGCGGGCCGCTCGGACCACCCGGTGTCAGGTGCCGTGACCGCACACTGGAAAACACAAGACAATGGCACTGCCGTATTTGAAGTCAGCCACTTCGAAGCATTGACCGGACGTGGCGTCAAAGGCCAAATTGCCGGTAAATGGTATTACCTGGGTAATCACCGCCTGATAGAAGAATTACAGATTTGCAGCCCGACCACCGAGGCCGTGCTATATACAATGGAAGCTGACGGCAAAACAGCAGTGATCATTGCAGATGAACAAGGACCACTTGCCATCATAGCCGTGGCAGATACCGTGCGCGAAAGCAGTCGTCAGGCGATTGCAGAATTGCATGCACTGGGCATTCGTACCGTGATGCTGACCGGCGACAATGAACTGACCGCAAAAGCCATTGCAAAAGATGTCGGGATTGATGATGCACGCGGCAATCTGCTGCCAGAAGATAAACTGGCTGCCATCAACGATGAACTGGCAAACCATGGCACGGTTGGGATGGTGGGTGACGGCATCAATGATGCCCCGGCGCTGGCCAAATCCAGCATAGGCTTTGCCATGGGTGCCGCCGGCACCGACACTGCACTGGAAACCGCCGATATCGCCCTGATGGATGATGACTTGCGCAAGATACCGCAATTCATACGCCTGAGCCGACGCACGGCTGCCATTCTGAAGCAGAACATCGCGCTGGCATTGGGGATCAAGCTGGTGTTCCTGATCATGGCCGTGATGGGCATTGCCACCTTGTGGATGGCTGTGTTTGCCGATATGGGGGCAAGTCTATTGGTGATTTTTAATGGGTTGCGCTTAGTACGTGGTGTCAAATAATTGATACAAATATCGCTTTTCTTGCCGGACCATCGACATAAAAAAGCCCAAAAGCAAATGCATGCTTTTGGGCTTTTTAAATCAATTAAATCTACCGGCAGTAGCGATTACTCGACCGCCTTTACCATGTCTTCAATGACTTTCTTGGCATCGCCAAACACCATCATGGTTTTATCCATGTAGAACAATTCATTGTCCAGACCTGCATAGCCAGAAGCCATGGAGCGCTTGTTGACAATGACGGTCTTGGCTTTGTAGGCTTCCAGGATGGGCATGCCGGCGATCGGCGATTTCGGGTCTTTTGCCGCCGGGTTCACCACGTCATTCGCACCCAATACCAGCACCACGTCAGCCTGACCAAATTCGTTGTTGATGTCTTCCATCTCGAACACCTGGTCATACGGTACTTCGGCTTCTGCCAGCAAGACGTTCATGTGACCAGGCATGCGCCCAGCCACCGGATGAATTGCATACTTGACCGTGATACCTTTGTGCGTCAGTTTTTCTGTCAGTTCTTTCAAAGCATGCTGGGCACGTGCAACTGCCAGACCGTAACCAGGAACGATGATGACCGTTTCTGCATTCCCGAGCAGGAAAGCGACGTCATCAGCAGAACCGGACTTGACCGCACGCTGCGCCTGGTCACCCGTAGCAGCAGTAGCCGCTTCGCCACCAAAACCACCCAGTATCACATTGAAGAAGGAACGGTTCATGGCCTTGCACATGATGTAAGACAGAATCGCACCAGAAGAACCCACCAGCGAACCAGCAATGATCAGCATGGAGTTATTCAGCGAAAAGCCGATACCCGCTGCCGCCCAGCCGGAATAGCTGTTCAACATCGATACCACCACCGGCATATCTGCGCCGCCGATAGGGATGATGATCAGCACGCCCAGTACAAAGGCTATCGCCGTCATGACGATGAACGGTGCCCAGTTTTGTGTCACGCAGAAAGCAATACCGAAAGCCAGCATGGCTATCGCCAGTATCAGGTTCAACTGATGCTGGCCCGCAAAACTGACCGGTGCGCCCTGGAACAAACGGAACTTGTATTTGCCCGACAATTTGCCGAAAGCGATGACGGAACCAGAGAAAGTAATCGCACCGACAAAAGTACCGATAAACAATTCCAGGCGATTACCGAAAGGAATAGGCTGGTCTCTTTGGACGATATTGAATACCCAGGGTTCAGACACGACAGCCACGGCGATACACACCGCTGCCAGACCGATCAATGAGTGCATCGCTGCGACCAGTTCCGGCATCTTGGTCATTTCTACACGCTTTGCCAGCGTGGCGCCAATGCCGCCACCGACCACCACGCCAATGATGACCAGGCCATAGCCCAGACCTGCACCGGCGCTTTCGTTTTTCAGTTTGACGATCAGGGCGATGGTAGTCGCGACTGCGATTGCCATGCCTATCATGCCGAAGCTGTTACCCCGGCGTGCCGTGGATGGATGGGACAAACCCTTGAGGGCCTGGATAAAGCAAACGGATGCGATCAGATAGAGCATCGTTACCAGATTCATGCTCATTATTTGTCCTCCTTCGGTGCTTTAGGTGCTTTGGGTTCTTTTTTCTTGAACATTTCCAGCATCCTCTGGGTTACCAGAAAACCGCCGAATACATTCACCGCCGCCAGTGCCACGGCGACAGTACCCATGACCTGGGCCAGTACGCCTTCAGTCAGGCCGGCAGCCAGCATGGCACCGACGATGATGATGGCAGAAATGGCATTGGTCACCGCCATCAAAGGCGTGTGCAGGGCCGGTGTTACTGTCCACACCACATGGTAACCGACGTAAATTGCCAGCACGAAGATGATGAGGTTGGTAAGGGTATGACTAACTTCCATGATGTCCTCTCTTTAATTGGATTGAGACATGCAAATCGCTATGACACGCTATGACAATAAGCACCTGGATTACGTCACTTATACTCTTTGATACTGGTGATCTGATTCTTGCCATTCACAAAAACGACATTCGGTTTATACGCTTTTGCTTCTTCTTCTGTCATCGGCGCATAGGTACAGATAATCATCAAATCGCCCAGTTGTACGCGGCGGGCTGCAGCGCCATTCAGTGAGATTTCACCACTGCCACGTTTGCCCTTGATGGCATAGGTGGAGAAGCGTTCACCGTTGTTGACGTTATACAGCTCTATCTGTTCGTTTTCGATGATGTTGGCAGCGTCGAGCAGATCTTCATCAATCCCACACGATCCTTCGTAATGCAGGTCACACTGGGTTACAGTTGCGCGATGAATTTTGGCGCGGAGCATATTTCTTTGCATGGTCTTTCTACTTTCTGATACTAAAAAATTCTTAAACCTTGACTCTGTAATCTATTTCTATATTTCTTTATTTTTTATTTCTTTAAAACTTCACCAGCCGAGCACACCAGGGTGGCAGCGATGATTTCATCTTCACGGTTAATCGCCAGTGCGGCATCCTTGTCAATGATGAGCTTGAGGAAATCCAGCACGTTACGAGCGTACAAGGCCGATGCATCGGCTGCCACCAGAGTCGCCAGATTAGGCTCACCGATGATGTGTACGCCGTATTTGGTGACGGTCTTGTTGAGTTCAGACAAGGGGCAATTGCCGCCCTGCTCTACCGCCATATCAACGATGACCGAACCTGGTTTCATGGCCTTGACGGTTTCTTCAGAAATCAGGATTGGTGCCTTGCGACCAGGGATCAATGCGGTGGTGATGATGATGTCGGCCTGTTTGGCACGTTCATGCACCAGGGCAGCCTGTCTTTCCATCCATGCTGCGGGCATGGAACGGGCATAACCGCCTGCACCTTTGGCAATTTCACGCTCTTCATCAGTCTCATACGGCACATCGATAAATTTTGCACCCAGCGATTCAACCTGTTCCTTGACCGGTGGGCGTACATCCGATGCTTCAATCACTGCCCCCAGGCGCTTGGCCGTGGCAATCGCTTGCAAGCCCGCTACACCCACACCCATGATCAGTACGCGTGCCGCCTTGACCGTACCCGCCGCTGTCATCAGCATGGGCATGAAGCGTTGATAGGTATTGGCGGCCAGCATGACAGCCTTGTAACCGGCGATATTGGCTTGCGAAGACAAGACATCAAGCGACTGCGCACGGGTAATGCGCGGTGCCGCTTCGAGTGCAAATGCGGACAGGCCGTGTGTGGCCATTGCCGCAATATTGTCTGCGTCAAAAGGATTGAGCATGCCTACCAAGACCGTGCCTGATTTCATCAGACTGCGTTCTGCTGCGTCCGGTGCACGCACTTTCAAGACCAGTTCGGCACCAAAGGCATCGGCTGCGCTACCAATTTCAGCACCGGCTGCCTGGTAGGCTTCGTCGGTAATGCTGGAAGCCACGCCAGCACCTGACTGCACGATCACCTGATGCTTGGCTGCGACATATTTTTTTATCGTTTCTGGGGTTGCCGCAACACGCGTCTCCCCCGGCCGTGACTCGGCGGGAATGCCGATTTTCATAGATTGCTCCCTGATGTGAATAAATCCGGTGAATAAATTCCGTACTGATAATTCTGTACTGTTTTGGCCAAGGGTAAGCTCTGGCCTCAAGACTAATTTTGCCCGACCGGGTTGTATGACAACTTATGCAATTCTTACCCGAATCTTACATTTAATATTCGACAACGATATTACACGCAAAGTGTTTTTTAGCACAACCGTTCGTTTTTCTTGATTCTTTGGTTGTTACGACTTCAATTGCAGGATGCAAGCTGCTTTTCAGACTCAGGAAATGATTTATTTCTTGATTAAAAACAGTCACTTAAAGAAAATTCTTCAAGCCGCATCAGTTTGGTGCAAATTAAAAAGCAGGAATTTTGCTATCGATAATCGGGCCATAGATAAATTACGCATTAGCTAATTCGCTTTCAAATTTGCTGGATTGCCACACAAAATCTAAGGGCAAAGTAAAATGTCGGACTTACTGGGAAATGCTATGTCTGCCATTTGGAAACCCTCCGTCACTGTAGCCGCAATTATCGAACGCGACCAACAGTTTTTCATGATTGAAGAAGAAACACCTGACGGTATCCGCATCAATCAACCTGCCGGCCATCTGGACCCGGATGAATCGCTGGAACAGGCTGTCATCCGTGAAACCCTGGAAGAAACCGCACACGCTTTCATACCTACCGACTTGATAGGTACGTACATGTCGCGTTTCATTTCCCCCACAACAGGTGAGGCCGTGACTTACCTGCGCTTTGCTTTCAGCGGTGAACTGGGTGCGGCACAGGACAGGCAACTCGATACCGGCATCCTGCGCACCGTGTGGATGAGCTATGCAGACTTGCTGGCGTCACAGGACAGGCATCGCAGCCCTTTGGTCATGCAATGCATCAATGATTATTTGCAGGGCAAGCGCGCGCCGCTATCCCTGTTGTTTACCCATCCAAGCGCACTTGGAAACTTGGAACATCAATAATGAGCAAGAAAAAAGTCGTAATCGGCATGTCTGGCGGTGTGGATTCTTCGGTATCCGCCTGGCTGCTGAAAGAACAGGGTTATGAAGTCATCGGCCTGTTCATGAAAAACTGGGAAGATGATGACGATTCCGAATACTGCTCGACCCGTGAAGACTGGATCGATGCCGTCAGCGTCGCCGACGTGGTCGGTGTCGATATCGAAGCCGTAAATTTTGCCAGCGAATACAAGGACCGCGTATTTGCCGAATTCCTGCGTGAATACCAGGCTGGCCGCACGCCGAACCCGGACGTACTGTGCAATGCCGAAATCAAGTTCAAGGCCTTTCTTGACCACGCAATGAAGCTGGGGGCCGATTACATCGCCACAGGCCACTATGCGCGCGTGCGCGAAATGAATGGCCAGTTCCAGTTGCTGAAAGCGATCGATGCCAGCAAGGACCAAAGCTATTTCCTGCACAGGCTGAACCAGCAGCAACTGGCGAATACCCTGTTCCCGCTAGGAGAAATCCACAAGACGGAAGTGCGCAAGATCGCCGAACAACTGCAATTGCCCAACGCGAAGAAAAAAGATTCGACCGGCATCTGTTTCATCGGTGAACGCCCTTTCCGTGAATTCCTGAACCGGTATCTGTCCTATAAGCCAGGTGACATCCAGACCCCGGAAGGCGAAGTCATAGGTCAACACGTGGGCCTGAGCTTCTATACCCTGGGGCAAAGAAAGGGCATAGGCATAGGCGGCATCAAATCCCATCAAAATGCCGACGGCAGCAGCGATGCCTGGTATGTGGCAAAAAAGGATGTCGCAGCCAATACCCTGTACGCAGTGCAAGGACATGAGCATCCATGGCTGCTGTCAGAGTCGCTGGAAGCCGGACAAGTCAGCTGGGTAGCGGGCCATGCGCCACCCGCAGGCGACCTGTCAGCCAAGACACGCTATCGCCAGCCCGATGTCGCCTGCGAGTTCAACGGTGACGAGCAACGTTTTTCCCTGGACTTCCCGCAGGCACAATGGGCTGTCACTCCAGGGCAATCTGCGGTCCTGTACGATGGGGATGTCTGCCTGGGAGGTGGTATTATCGATACCGCTGCACGCGCCCACACGGCAAGCTGATCAGCGGCTTACCTCCCTGCCAGATAAATGCGTACCTGTATTTGTCTGGCCAGCACACAAAACAGCCCTCGCTATCCCGAATCAGGGCAAAACATGACAAAAACCAGGGTAAAAACAGCAAAAGCAGCGCTCAAGGCACAAAAATCGATATAAATCTTATACAGGCTGGCACCGTCTCTGGCTGGCCATCACAATCTTTCCTCCGGCACACTGATTAGCTTGAGCGAACATGGCTAATTTCAGAACAAAATTTGAAGTGTTTTGTTTATTCTGACAATTCTTCTTAATTGTGCGATTTATCCAAAATATGTGCGGAGAGAGACAATCATCGATTTGACACGATTCATTTCTTTACAATTTAAATCGATGAAATTATATTTACATTTCTACTTCACCAGAAAAGCCAGTCGATATGAATCGTCCTGATACGCAAGCACTAGGTGGTACTGTCAATGCACGCATAGGCAAGGTTTATATGAGCTTGTCAAAAGCACATAGAAAAGCAGCCGACTACGTGTTGTCGAATGTTTTTCGCTCTGCCACGATGTCTATCGATGAACTGGCAAATGCGGTCGGTATCTCTGTTGCAACAGCGAATCGCTTCGCCAGGGCACTCGGCTTTGAAGGTTATCCGCAATTCCGGGCCGAGCTGGTGTATGGTTTTGAAGCCATGCTGGCTCCTATCGACAACCTGCGCAGTGAAATCCAGCGCCCTGCTACCAGTACTGAAATTATTTCCAGCTCTCTGAATGAAGACATGGCCAATCTGGAAGCCACCCGTCGCGGCCTGGCACCTGACCTGTGTAACCATGCCGTACGCCAGATCCTGAATGCGGAAAGAATTTATATCGTCGGCTATGGTGCCAGCGCCTTCCTGGCTGGCTTGATGGCACACAGCCTGGACCCGTTTTGCAACACGGTGCAATCCACCCTGGGTTCTGGCGGGCCATCGAATGTAGCGCGACAATTGTTCAAATATACAGAACGTGATCTGGTCATCGGCATTTCCTTCCCGCGTTATGCCGAAGATGTGGTCACCATCCTGCAGCAATTGCGTGACAAGAGTGTGCCTATCCTGGCCCTGACTGACGCCCCCAGCTCGCCCCTGGCATCGCTGGCGAATGTCACGCTGTATGCGCAGACCAGGCGTAATTTCTCACCAAATTCCGAAGGTGCTGCATTGTGCCTGATTGAAGCCATTTGCAGCGCCGTCGCCCATCAGGCCAAAGCGCCAGTGCATGCAGCATCGGAAATGACCAAGTTCATGCTGCCATGGCTGTATCAGGAACCGAATGCCACCAGCCGCAAATCCCAGGCAGCCGCTGCCAGCAAAATCATAGACATGGATCGCCCGGCCTGAGGCTGGGTATGCATCATGAATGCAAAAGCCCCCGCCGCCATCGCCATCCATGGCGGTGCTGGCACTATCTTGCGCAGCTCACTGACTGCCGTGCAGGAACAGGCTTACCTGGCTGCCCTGCATGACATCGTCACCGCTGGTGCCAGCGTACTGGCCGATGGTGGCAGTGCACTGGATGCCGTCACTGTGGCTGTCAGCCTGCTGGAAGACTGCCCCCTGTTCAACGCCGGTAAAGGTTCGGTCTATACCAGCGCTGGGCAGGTAGAAATGGATGCCGCCATCATGGATGGCCACAATCGCCGCGCCGGAGCGGTCGCCTGCGTGACAACCCTGCGCAATCCTGTGCGAGCAGCACGCATGGTGATGGAACACAGCCCGCATGTGTTAATGGTAGGGCCGGGTGCAGAAAATTTCGTCCGCCAGCATGGTGCGCAAATCGAAGACGCTGCCTACTTTCATACCGAGCAACGTTATGTGCAATTGCTGCGCGCGCGACAAGAAGCCGGCATCCTGCTGGACCACGATGCCGAAAAACTGGCTGCAATCTCAGCCACAATACCCGAAGCAGCACCACTTGATCCGGGTAAAAAATTCGGTACCGTCGGTGCCGTCGCCCTGGATGTGCACGGCAATCTGGCAGCAGCCACTTCCACAGGCGGCATGACCAATAAACTGCCAGGACGTGTCGGTGACACGGCCATGCTGGGTGCCGGCTGCTATGCCGACAACCGCAGCGCGGCCTTGTCGGCCACCGGCACCGGTGAAGCATTCATGCGCAGCCTGGCCTTGCACGACATCGCCGCACAAATGAACTACGCCGGCCTGAGCCTGGAACAGGCCGCCCACAAGACAGTAATGGAAAAACTGCCGCAATTGCAGGGCCAGGGTGGCATCATAGGCATAGACAGGCAGGGCAATATTGTCATGCCCTTCAATACCGAGGGCATGTACCGCGCCAGCATGCGCGTTGGGGATGCGCCGTTTATAGGCATCTACAGCGATTTTCAAAAACTGTAGTTTTCAGAAGCGGTAGTTTCTCCCTCCGATTACCGGAAACAGTTATTCAAAGTACACCTATACTGCGGATGTCTTCACCTAATGGAATCGTGAATCATGCAAAATCTTCCTAAAATTGGCCTGGCACTAGTGGTTATTGTCATCCTGTTTCTCTTGAATCCCTTTGCCACCATCCCGGCAGGCCATCGCGGTGTGCTGACCACGTTTGGCAAACCTTCGGATGAGGTATATAGCGAAGGTATCCACTTTGTCTGGCCGATTGCGCAAAAACTGAACAAGGTATCGGTCGCCATCCAGAAAGGAGAAGGCGACGGTGATGCCGCATCAAAAGACTTGCAAACCGTACACACCAAGATTGCCATCAACTATCATGTAAGACCAGATGCCGTGGTATCGGTCTATCGTGATCTGGGTAACGAGCCTGGTGAGCGCATCATCATCCCCAGCGTGCAGGAAGCAGTGAAAGCGGTCACCGCCAGATTCACGGCCGAAGAACTGATTTCACGCCGCTCACAAGTACGCGATGAAATCGTGCTGGCACTCAAGGAACGCATGGCAAGGCATGGCTTGATCGTGGATGAATTTTCCATCGTCAATTTTAATTTCAGCAAAACCTTCAATGAAGCGATCGAAGCCAAAACTACCGCCGATCAGCTGAAAATGAAGGCCGAACGCGACCTGCAGAGGATAGATGTGGAAGCCAAACAGAAAGTGTCGCGCGCCCGTGCCGAAGCCGAAGCACTGGCCCTGCAAAGGCAACAAGTGACGCCAGAATTATTGCGCCTGCGCGAAACCGAGAACCAGGCCAAAGCGATAGAAAAATGGGATGGCCGCCTGCCCACGACAACGGGTGGTGCCATCCCCTTCCTCAATATCGGTAAATAATTTCGCACCTGATTGTTAACAGAGCTCAGCCATGTCCGAACAAAAGTCTTCCGCCCGCTTCACGCTGTTTTGCATACTCTTGCTGTTGGTGTGGTACATGCTCGACACCCCGATGGACCTGAACGTTGACTGGGACCTGGAAGACTTCGACATCTTCTCCAACTCCGGCATGTCCCTGGCTGGCATCGCCGTCGCCGTCATCGCCGCCGTCTTCGCCATGATCATGGCCGGCCTGGTCATCGCCGGGATGTCGTTTTTATTGATAGGCATAGCCGTACTGATAGGCGGCCTGTTCCTGATGGTGTTTTCACCATTCTTGTTACCGCTGGTGCTGCTGTTGATTGTGGTGAGTATTTTTAAGAGGAAGTCGCGGTAGTTTGAAATGTGGTGTGATCAGCTCCGCTTGAGTCCTGTTGCTCCTAAATATGTTGGCGAAGCATTTTTATTCACCCTATTCGTTGAATTAAGATTGCAGGCCGGGATATTGCGGTTCTCTGTAGATTGAAATTCCCTCTCCTTCAAGGAGAGGGTTAGGGTGAGGATGGGTTTCTGTCGATAAGCGGCGATCATATGTCGTCGCTCCAGCGCAGGCAGGAAGCCACCGGGCTGGCGCTCCACCGGGCTGGCGTTCCAGCGGCGTTCGTTGTATGCCGTACTTTGGTTACAACTATTGCCCTTCGTGGATACAAGCCGGGTCTCGGCCCGGCGGCCGAATTCCTTTCTTTGCTTCGCCAAAGAACGGAATCAAAGAAAGGCGACCGCAGACTCGCTCCCTGCGGGAGTGCCCATTTATGTAGTGCAAAAAATGGGAAGGTCCGAAACTCGCTTCCCTTGCAGGGCGCACAATCGCTTGCAAGCGATTGCCGTTACGCAGGCGAAGTGCATGCACTTCGAAACCCCTGCTACACCTCAGACACCGGCCCTTCTTTTTCCATTTTCTGCACTACACAAATGGCTTCGGTGTAGCAGGGAATTCGGATTGCATGCAATCCGCCTGCGTAACGACATTGCCTTGCAAGGCAATGTGTCTCCCTTTAGGGACACAGGGCCCAAGCGGATTAAGATCAAAGGCAACTACAACTGCAACCCCCACACCATCGTTAAGCAACGGCATTCAAATAAATATGAATGCCGTTGTGTTGACGTTGTTTTTGACTTTGCTGTTGCAATTGTTTTTGACGTTGTCTTTGACTCTCATCCGCTTGGGACGATGTAATTTGTGCATCACAGAAAATGGATCAGAAAGCTTCGTGTTTGAGCGAAGCGAGTTTCGAAGCTTTCCCATTTTTTGGGATGCACAAATTATGCTGAAGCGTAGCGTAAGCACCCGAAGGGCGAGTCTGCGGGCGCCTTTTCTTTGGATACTTGCTTTTGGCGACGCAAAAGAAAGTATCTCGGCCGCCGGGCCGAGACCCGGCTTGTGTCTACGAAGGGCAATCGCTTCAATCAAAGTACGGCACAAAAACAACGCCGCTGGAACGCCAGCCCGGTGGAGCGCCAGCCCGGTGGATTCTTGCGTTCGCAGGAATGACGAAAATAAGGTCACTGTTTATCGACAGAAACCCATCCTCACCCTAACCCTCTCCTTGAAGGAGAGGGAATTTCAATCTACAGAACCGCAATATCCCGGTCTGCATACCACATGCAGCACACAGTACAACTGGCAAGCTAGCAGAATGTAGTTAGACAGTCTCAGCAGAGATAACCTGCGCTGCCGCATTGACGACCGCTGCAATCCGCCCCACATCCCGCAACTGCGTCGCCGACATCCCTTCCTTCTTCAGCAATTCAAAATGCGATTTCACGCAGAAATGGCATTTGCCGATGATGGATGCCGACAAGGCATACATCTCGAAGCGACGCTTGTCGACACCGCCATTGGTGGCATAGGCATTCATGCGCAACTGGGCCGCCTGGGTTTTCAGGTCGGCATCATCGGCCATTTCGACATACGGATACCAGACATTATTCATGCCCATCAACGCCGCTGCGGTCAGCGCTGCATTGATTTCTTCTGGCGTAATGGCACCACTGGATTTGATGGCTTCAATGATCACCGTGCTTTTTGCAGCAAAGGCTGCTGCCAGTGCCACGCCGACTGCATCATTACCTTCCAGGCTGGAACGGGCAATCGTGCCATCGATGTTCAGACGGATATCCTTGGCATAATCAGGGATACGACTTTTAATTAAATTCAAGAATTCCATAGTATTTACCTATCAAAAAGTGGTTTTAAAACCCGCCGGAGCGGGTTTATTTTACATCTACAGTGCTAGCCTGAATTACAGAGTTGAGCCGCCTACTGTACGGTTGCATGGGCACAGTTCATCTGTTTGCAGACCATCCAGAATACGCAGGATTTCAGTTGGGTTACGGCCAACGTTCAGGTTGTTGACAGAAACGTGCTGGATGACATTGTCAGGATCAACGATGAAAGTCGCGCGCAGTGCAACGCCGGCGTTGACATCACGTACACCCAGCATGTCAACCAAAGAACCAGTTGCATCGCCGAACGCATAGTGGTTCAGTTTGTCCAGGTCTTTGTGCTCACGACGCCATGCCAGTTTGCAGAATTCGTTATCGGTAGAGCCACCCAGCAGGATGGCGTCACGGTCAGCGAAGTCATTGGTCAGCTTGGCAAATTCAACGATTTCAGTTGGGCAAACGAATGTGAAATCTTTTGGGTAGAAATAAATGATTTTCCATTTGCCGGGGAACGAAGCTTCAGTGATGTCTTCGAACGCGGACACGCCATTTTCTTCGTGATGATTGAAGCCTGGCTTAGCTGCTGGGACTTTGAATGCGTCGAGTTTTTGACCTACGGTTTTCATTAAATTCTCCTGATTTGACATAAAAGTGGACAAGGCATCCACAACGGATCGAAGCATATAACTATGAATTTTAAATATCCAATAGATTTTAACTACTATTCATTTAGTTAAAAGATATCTGATATCGCTGCTGTGCATCTCTGGATGTCAAGCTCAGCCCACCCTGTCGTCACGGCGTTTGACGCCAGCCAGAAGGGTGAACCAGAACACGGTACCCTTGCCAACTTCGGTCTCAAAACCGATCTCGCCACCCATTTTTTCGACAAAGGTCTTGGTGATGTTCAAGCCCAGTCCGGTACCGCCCTGCTGCCTGGTATTGGTGCCATCGGCCTGCGCAAATTTTTTGAATATCTGCTCCCTGAAGGCGGGAGATATACCTGCCCCTTTGTCGCGGACTTCGACTTTATAACTGCCGGATGTTTCAGAGATATGAATTTCGACTTCATCGCCCGTGGGTGAAAACTTGGCTGCATTCGACAGCAGGTTGGCAAACACCTGCATCACCCGCACGCTGTCGCCCATGGCCCAAGCCTGGTCCGGGTGGCTCATGATGCGGTAGCGCACCTGGAATACCTGGGCATAGGCGGCATTGGCTTCAATCGCTTGCCGGGTAGCGGCGACCAGATCAAAACGTTCGATATTGATGATCATCTTGCCGGATGCCAGCTTTTCCATATCCAGGATGTCATTCACCAATACCCCCAGACGCTGGCAGTTTTTGTGCGCGACTTTAATCAGTTGCATGACTTTGGGGGCCAGATCACCAGCAACCCCGTTTTCCAGCAAACCCAGGGCGCCCCGTATCGATGTCAACGGGGTGCGCAGTTCATGGCTGACGACGGAAATGAATTCGGATTTGATGCGGTCAGCCTTGCGCTGTTCGGTCAGGTCCAGCACAAAACCCACCCATTCCTCAAACGAGCCTTCAAGCTGTGCCAGGCCTACCATGACAGGAATGCGCACCCCATCCTTGCGTATCACTTCACCTTCATAGGGTTTGGCCTGGCCATGCAGGCGCAGTTCCTGCAGCGCTTTATCATGGCTGGCATGGCTCTCTTGCGAGGCCTTGTCGAGCCAGTTCATGCCTGCATCGATAAATTCCGAGCGGGTCACGCCAACCAGTTGCAGCAAGACATCATTGGCTTCTGTCAGCCTGCCATTCAGGTTGCCCTGCATGATGCCGATGAGGCTGGAGTTAACCAGGCGACGCAGCCGTGATTCGCTGACCAGCAAGGCTTCCACCATGCGTGATTTTTCTTTGCTGGCTTGCTGTGCTACATCGCGTGCCGCCATCAGGCTGCGTTCGGCTTCCTTCATCTGGGTAATGTCACGCAGACTGAACACCCGTCCGATGCGGCGATCACGCAAGAACTCGGGTTTGGAAACGCAGACAAAATAACGACCGTCTTTCAGGGTCAGTAAATCTTCCGTTTCCAGATTGGGATCATCCTTTACGCTTTGCAGGTTGAGGAAAAAACTGTCGGCGTCCTGCAAGCTCGCTTTCAGGTAAGCGAATAGCTGGGTTTCGTCACGGCCTGCCAGCAAGTCATCCGGCAAATGCAACATGGCGGAAAAACGCTGATTGAGGTTGATGATATTGCCGTGCAAATCCACTGACAGGATACCTTCTGCAGTAGCATCCAGCGAACTTTGCAATTGCGCAATCAGGTGCACCTGTCCTTCTGCAAGCTGACGCCTGTGGGTGATGTCTTCAGCATGAATGACAAAATAATCCTGTCCCTGATCACTGAAAACAGACACTCTCTTTTCCACCGGAAAAGACAGGCCGCTGCGTGTCAGCCATTCACTCTCGGCCACGACGGCTTCGGCGTCCATGGCATCGACATGTAATCCTTCCCAGAAAAACACGTCCTGCAAGGAACATTCTATATATGCCAGTGCCTGTCCCAGCAAGTCAGCCCGTTCATAGGACAACATGTGGCAAGCCGACTGGTTGGCGTCCACCACCATCATTTGCTGTTTGTCGACGACGAGTATGGCGTCACGGCTATGGTCTATCATATGCCGCAGCAAACCATTGCTCAACGTCGATGAGGGCTGTGACATACTGGTGTAGGCGATTTCCGGTTAACGTGCGCCAGGCAGGGGCTTGCTCTGGGTTTTTTTCGACTGCGAATCAAAATAATAATTCACCCGCTTGCGCGGATTCAGGTATTCATAAATGGATCTTGGCAACAGCCCGGGCCGGATGCTGGCACTGATGGACAGTTCTTTGCTCTCTTCAGCCAGATCCAGGATGATGGCGTCTTCCTTGGGTATTTCTGCATCATACATCAGCACACGCGGGCGCAAAGGCTTGCCGACATTCACATTCATCACCAGACCAATAGCTTCGTTCGACAAGCGCACCAGTGTGCCGGGTGGATACACGCCCAGGCTCTTGACCAGCGTTGCCATCACCGCCTGATCAAATTGCGTGCGGCGGTGGGCATACATAGTTGACAGTGCTTCATGCGGTGTCAGGGATAAACTGTGGTCATTATGATTGCATAAATTATCATACACATTGGCAATTGTCACGATACGGCTGGCTATCCGTATGGCCTCGCCCTTCAAATGATGCGGATAACCACTGCCATCCATGAATTCATGATGCTGGGCAATCACATCCAGCACCATCGCGGGCAGGCCAGCCTTCTTTCCCACTTCCACTCCATACTGGGGATGCAGTTCATAGAAATTCTGTTCTGGCTTGGTCAGGGCCGTGGTTTTATTCAGGATATGTTCAGGCACATTTACCTTGCCCAGGTCATGGAACAGAGAAGCAATGCCGACGATCCTGATTTGTGCCGGCGAGCATTTCATTTCATGCGCCAGCATCATGGCCAACACCGACACGTTCAAGGTATGGAAATACATTTCTTCACTACCCGCCGTCTGCTGTATCAGATGCATGACGGTATCGGTGTCGCTGAGAAATACTTCGGCCATGCTGTCCACCAGCTTGCCAGCTTCCTGTATGGTTTCTTCTGGTTGCGAAAAAATCAGTTTGTTTATGCTTTTAACGACCGTCGCCGCCTTGACGAATTTTTCTTCACAGCGAGCTATTTCTTCCCGCTGCTTTTGCAATTTTTCAAAGCGCGCACGCTTGGCATCGATAATGCTGGCGTATACCTGGCCAGCCGGCACGGCTGCGGCTGCTGCCGGTACCGGCGCTGCTGCCCTGATGACTGGGCTGGCCGACAGGGGATCCGACTTGGACGGAATATACCGCACATGCCTCAGCTTCAGACCCATGAGTTCGTCGATCTGTTGCTGGCTGGTGATCTTGAACGAGTTCATGGGAAACGAATGTTCAAACCAACTCAGATCGAGTTTAATGAACATTCCTATCCTGACCTGATCAATCACAATTAACTGGCTGTCATCGGACATGGGGAAACAATTATAGATATTTCCTCTGACGATAGCATATGCACCCTGCATTTGCAAAAAGTTGAAATGTAGAAATATTTTGATGTTGCCAAGCAAGCGCGTACAGAAAAACCTGCTTTATCCAAATGCAACGTTATAATCGCTGACTTGAACTTTTTGAGAGTGAACTAACGTGTCCGATCGTCTCGCCGTCCTGCCGCAGTATCTGTTGCCAAAACAAGCATTGACCGTATTTGCCGGAAAAGTTGCCAATGCCAAAGCAGGCAAACTGACTACCCGACTGATACACTGGTTTGTTGGCCGGTATCAGGTCAACATGAATGAAGCAGCGAATCCGGACATCAGCAGCTATGCCAGTTTCAACGAATTCTTCACCCGCCCCCTGCGCGCCGACGCCCGCCCGCTGGCCAGCAGTGATTTGCTGAGCCCGGTGGACGGTGCCGTCAGCCAGTTTGGTCCTATTGCCCATGGCCAGATATTCCAGGCAAAAGGCCATAGCTATTCGGCCACTGCGCTGGTAGGTGGTGACGCCAGCCTGGCAGCACGCTTTGAGAACGGCAATTTTGCCACCCTTTACCTCAGTCCGCGTGACTATCACCGCATCCATATGCCTTGCGATGGTCGTTTGACGCGCATGATCTATGTGCCGGGAGCCTTGTTTTCAGTCAACCCCACCACGGCACGTGGCGTGCCCGGCCTGTTTGCACGTAATGAACGTGTAGTCTGCGTGTTTGAATCTGCCTTCGGCCCCTTTGTATTAACGCTGGTCGGTGCCACCATTGTGGGCAGCATGGCCACCACCTGGCATGGCGTGGTCAATCCGCCACGTAGTGCAGAAGTGCGTGAATGGCGCTATGACGATCAGCACGATCAACAAATCGTGCTGAAAAAGGGTGAAGAAATGGGCCGCTTCCTGCTTGGCTCCACGGTAGTCATGTTATTCCCGCAAAATAAGCTGGCATTCAATCCAGACTGGGCCGAGGCAAAATCCATCTGCATGGGTGAAGCAATGGCCAACCTGGAAAGCTGAGATAGTCTGCGTCTTCCCATTACGCCTGATAATACAAGCTTCACATCCATTCCAGAATAGCCATTCTGTCTGGCAGCATCCACTGCCAGACTACCCTTTCCAGGTGATGCCCTCCAGGCAAACACCGCTCAATCCTCCCCGACTTGGTCTGACAAATTCTGACTTTTACCCAGGATCGTTGCCGCACATCAAATACTGCATAAAAAACGCTTGCCAAATGCAGGCGAATATTTAATAATCTAAATAAGAATTGTTATCGTTTAGATTTGCAAGGTTAAATATGAGTACTAATGATGCCATTCAAGACTTGAAACCGGAACCAGGACCGATTGCTGCCCAGCAGCAAAAGCTCATACCCCGTCTCAAGAGCGCTGATCTGATGCAGCAAAAACGCGAAGTTGAAATTGATCACGAGGGCCGGATTTATCGCCTGCGTATCACGCAACTGAACAAGCTGATTCTGACTGCCTGAAGCCGTTATTGACCGATGGAGCGAACTATGCCGGATGAAACGCTGCTCAATGATGACCCGTCTGCATTAGCGGACAAGTCCCGGCGACCAGAATTACTGGTTTCAGCGGTCTTGCATCTGATGTCGCATTACACGGTCAATAGTACGCAAAAGGATGCAGAGCTGACCAGGACCCGATTGGCGTCTGTCATAGAACGTCATTTGAAAGTACTGGCCAACTTACCGGATCTGGCACCGGTGCTGAAGGCAACATGTCAGCAACTGTCAGAACAATGGGCCAGCCTGGTGGAGAGAACATCTCCACAGCAAAACAAAATGCACAAGCTGAGCTGGCTGTTGGCGGGTAACCGAAGAGATTTGAATTAATGGAGCTGGTTTCATGATTGTCTGTGTTTGCAATAATGTCTCTGAGAAGAAGATACACCAGGCGGTTGCCATGGGTGTGACCACCATGTCCGAATTGCGCGAGCAACTGGATGTAGGCACCTGCTGTGGCAAATGCGCCGGCTGTGCCCGCAAGGTCATGCGTGACTGCATGGACAGCAACGCCAACAAATCTTCCGGCCTGCAAAATTTCATCCAGCAATTACATTTTAAGCCCAGCGCACAGCCTGTCTGACAGCCATCATGTCTACACTTACACTCAGTCATCATACCGACCCCGCGCCGCTACCCAAATCGCGGGTGGTTTCTTTCACCTGCATCGTGCTGGCGCATCTGGGATTATTCTATGCACTGGAACACGGCCTGATTTCGCATGCGGTGCAGATACTGCCGAAAGAAGTGATACTGACCATGATACAGCCGCACGTCAGTAAGCCAGAACAGGCACCGGCACCTATCCCGACCAAAAAACTGAGCACCCTGCCGCCACCCATACCACTGGTGCCGCAAATCACCCCCGTTGTTGATATCCCGGCAGAGCAACATCAGATCACGGTACAGCCCTCACCCCAGGTGCCCTCACCAGTAGCTGCAGTTGCCGCCAAAGCAGAACCCGGCAATTCCATGGCACAGCCGGCAGCACCAAAACAGATCAGCGCCGTTGAATACCTGCGTCCGCCACAGGCAGATTATCCGCATATGTCACGCCGCATGGGCGAAGAAGGCAAAGTCACCTTGCGGGTACTGGTGAATGAGAAAGGTATCGCCGAAAAAGTGGATGTCCAAAAATCTTCCGGCTCCAACCGTCTGGATGAAGCCGCCAAGACCGCCATCATGCGCGCCATTTTCAAACCTTATCTGGAAGATGGCAAGGCTTTGACTGTGATTGCCACAGCGACGATCAGTTTCAGTCTGAATACTTAGAACCATTTGTTGCAAGGATTTAAGGGTCGTGGTCAAAATCAGCTTCTGAGATCTCCCCATCCCAGACAGCATTATTCTGACCTTAAACGGCGACGACAGAGGCAGACTGCATTATTTGCAGTTCTTGCCTCTTTTTTTATGTGCATGCACTATGATGTCACTATGTTCAAAAGCAATTTAATGCGGAAGGAAAGCCATGAAAGGCGATGCGAAAGTCATCAAACTCTTGAATGCTCAGTTAACCAATGAATTGAGCGCCATTAATCAGTATTTCCTGCATGCACGCATGTACAAGCATTGGGGCTTTGAAAAAATAGCCAAGAAGGAATACGCCGAATCCATAGGCGAAATGAAGCATGCTGACAAACTGATAGACCGCATCCTGATGCTGGGTGGACTGCCGAACCTGCAAGCCTTGCACAAGTTGATGATAGGCGAAGACACCAAGGAAATGCTGCAATGTGACCTGAAGCTGGAAAACGCTGCACAAAAAACCGTCAAGGAAGGCATCGCCACCTGTGAAGCAGCAGGTGACTATGTATCGCGCGACTTGTTCCAGACCATCCTGGAAGATACGGAAGAACATATAGACTGGCTGGAAACACAACTGGAATTAATAGAAAAAATCGGTATCCAGAATTACCTGCAATCACAAATGTCCGAAGAAGAATAAGCCAGGCACCACACTGGGGCAACAGCAAGTACAACAAGAAGTAAACAGCTTCATTCCGTTTACCGGAATGCGTTGCTGAAAACAAAAAGGGATGAGGCTTACGCATCATCCCTTTTTGTATTTATTTGGTGCCCGGCACAAATTTATTCCGGCAAGGTATCCTTGAACGACGCACGTTCCGACAACTTGTCGAATAATTTGGCGAGATTGGGATAATCACCACGCCAGTCAATTTCCGGGAAGCGGAAGCTCAGCCAACCCAGGGTACAGGCAACGCAAATATCTGCCAGCGTCAAATGGGTGCCAGAACAAAACGGCGCATCGCCCAGGCCACTGGACATGGATTGCAGGCCAGCCAGGACCTTGCTCATTTGCCTGTCCATCCATACCTGGCTTTGCTGCGCAGCTGGACGCTGGCTTTTTTCCAGGCGAATCAGGACGGCGGCATCCAGTATGCCATCTGCCAGGGCTTCCCAGCATTTGACTTCGGCGCGTTCGCGGCCGTGCGCGGGAATCAGTTTGCCAACCGGCGTCAAGGTATCCAGATATTCTACGATGACGCGGGAATCAAACATGGCACCGCCATCCTCCATCAAGAGGCAAGGCACTTTACCCAAAGGATTTGATTGCTGAATAGTGGTGTCCGCCGCCCACACGTCCTCTTGCAGGAACATGTAGTCAAGTTTCTTTTCCGCCATGACAACGCGGACTTTTCTTACAAAAGGACTAGGAATGGAGCCAATTAGTTTCATAGGAATGTGATAGAAGGTTTAGCCCGGATTATAACATCCACGCATGGAATCCCATGCAAAACGAGCTTACTTGCATAGAGGCAACAAGTACGTGTTTATGCTGTTTAAAACAAATCAAATGGTAAAATCGCATATTCGGTGCAAAAACCTGTTTTTAAGCTACAAAAATTAACATTTGCAATACGACAAATGTTTGCATAAGTTAAATTATTATTGTTTTTTGCGCAAGCCGTTCTGTTTTTCTTCTACTTTTGTCCATCATGTCCCTATCTTCACTTTCTGCTCTCTCCCCGCTCGACGGTCGCTATTCAAGCAAAGTGGATGCCTTGCGCGCCACCCTGTCGGAAGCCGGCTTCATGCACCATCGTGTCAAAGTCGAAGTGTCCTGGCTGCAAGCCCTGGCACTGGCCGGCTTCGATGAGATCAAGGCGTTTTCCCCTGCGGCCATTGCCCTGCTGGATAAACTGGTTGCTGAATTCTCTGAAGCTGATGCACAGCGCATCAAGGACATAGAAGCTGTCACCAATCACGATGTCAAAGCCGTCGAATACTGGTTGAAGGAACAAGTCAAGGATGTGCCGGAACTGGTTGCTGCCAGCGAATTCATCCACTTTGCCTGCACGTCTGAAGATATCAACAATACCTCACACGGCATGATGCTGAAAACTGCGCGCAATGATGTCATGTTGCCGTCCCTGCGCAAGCTGATCGCCAGGTTGACAGAGCTGGCACATACCAATGCCGACGTGCCTATGCTGTCACGCACCCATGGTCAGGCAGCCAGCCCGACTACCCTGGGCAAGGAAATGGCGAACGTGGTGGCCCGTCTGCAACGTGCCATCAAACGCATAGAACAGGTTGAGATCCTGGGCAAGATGAATGGCGCGGTCGGCAATTACAATGCCCACCTGTCCGCCTACCCGCAGCATGACTGGGAAAGTTTTTCCAAAAACGTCATCGAACGGCGTCTGGGCCTGACTTATAACCCTTACACCATACAGATAGAGCCGCATGATTACATGGCTGAGATGTTTGATGCCTTCGCCCGCGTCAATACCATCCTGCTGGATTTGAATCGCGATATCTGGGGTTATATCTCGGTCGGCTACTTCAAACAAAAAACCAAGGCGGGTGAAATCGGTTCTTCCACCATGCCACACAAAGTCAATCCTATCGACTTTGAAAATTCCGAAGGCAATCTGGGCCTGGCCAATTCCCTGCTGCGCCACCTGTCTGAAAAATTGCCGGTATCACGCTGGCAGCGTGACCTGACCGATTCCACCGTGCTGCGCAATATCGGCGTGGCCTTTGGCTACACATTGTTGGCCTACGACAGTTGCCTGCGTGGTTTGAACAAACTGGAAACCAACCCTGAACGCCTGGCTGCCGATCTCAATGCAACCTGGGAAGTATTGGCCGAACCGGTACAAACCGTGATGCGTCGTTATGCAGTTGAAAACGCTTACGAACAATTGAAAGAACTGACACGCGGCAAAGGCATCACCAAAGAAGCCCTGCAAGAGTTTGTCGAAGGTCTGGCAATCCCACGCGACGCCAAAGATTTGCTGCTGGCAATGACACCAGCAAATTACATCGGCATCGCTGCCAAACTGGCGAAAGCTATCTAATCCTATCTAATCGTTAATCAAGAATACCATTAACCACAGAGACATAGAGGAAAAGCTGAGAAAAGCAAGCTTGCATCACATTGTTTTTCTCTCTTTTGTTTTTCTCTGCGCCTCTGTGTCTCTGTGTCTCTGTGGTGAGTCTTTTGGTCTTGCTTAATTATTTATTTCTGCGAACGGAACGGGAACATCAGCTGTTTCACGAAACCGTCCGGCATATAGTCGCCCTGCACGCCATATTTTTCCGGAAAGCCCTTTTGCCCCTTGATCGCCGTACCAAACAAGTGATCGAGGAAGGCATAATGCGCGGCGTAATTTTTGTCGATGGCCACGTCATCCGATGAATGATGCCAGTGATGAAAATCCGGTGTCACGATCAGATATTTGACCGGCCCCCACGGCAGGTGCACATTGGCGTGATTGAACACTGCCTGAAAACCCACCACGATGATGTACCAGTCCATCACAGTCTTGTCGAACCCCAGTACGTACAGGGCACCGAGTACGCCCACCCGCGTGACAATCAGCTCAAGTATGTGTTGACGTGAACCAGCCAGCCAATCCATGGTCTTGGCAGAATGGTGGACTGCATGGAAGCGCCATAAGAATGGAATCTCATGATAGGCCCTGTGGGTCCAGTACTGCACCATATCCGCTGCCAGGATGCACAATAGCAATTGCGGGAAGAAATAAATCGACTGCACAAATGCGCGTACGCTGTCATGCGCCATCCAGCCAAACAGTTTATGGATGGCGAAATTGACGGTCAACAAAGCCAGGCCAACGATGAAATGATTGACGGCGAAATGCACCATATCGGTTTGCCATTCGCGCCTGAAAATCAACTGCCCCTTATATAGCGGGAAGATTTTTTCTATCGCCACAAAAATGATGGTGGAACCCAGCAGATCGAGGATAAACCAGTCCAGGCCTATGTAAGGCGTATGGTCCGGGAAATCGGCCACCGGCACATGCGAGCCACCCAGTGCCAGGCTGGCCAGCACCAGCATGCCGGCAATCCCATTCAAACCACGACGACGTTTGAACAAGACATTGAGCAGACTGATAACGCCGGACAACAACAAGGCAGCAAACAGGATATGGCGGATCAAATCGGGTGAATACTTTTGCCTGAGCTCCGGCGTGGTCAGGTATTGCGGAAAATGAAAGGCCAACACCCCAAGCAGGCACAGAAAAGCCAGCGTCAGTGCCAGTACGCCACTGGCCAGCCCGGTACCCGGCTCCAGCGGCCCGCTTTGATCCAGCAAATCCGTGGTTTCACTGACGGCATTGCTGACATTTCCCAGCACGGACTTTGCAGGCTCCACCAGTTTTTTTTCCAGAGTTTCAGGTTTCATGATAGCCGTGATGAAATTAATAACATGGGCCTATGATAATGGACTTGCCTGATCGCCCGTAAAAAAGATTGCTGCAATTTGTAAGGCAATCCCGCAGTATCCCTCTGGAAGCCAGCCATCAAGTTGGTAAAAAGTATGTCAAATACAGCTTATTTTTGCAACAAACTCATACTATGACTAATATGGTGTAATTCCTTGCTGCCGGAAAATAAACGGCACTTCAGCAGACTTTACTTTTTTTTGCTATATTAGTTCTACTTAGAACTAATTATCTCTTTCATCAGAGGAGCTCCTATGCCGGTAACGCAAAAATATTCCAATGTCAGCATTCTGTTGCACTGGCTCATCGCACTATTGATTGTTGCTGCTTTTGCACTTGGCACCGTCATGACCGACATGAAGTTCAGCCCGACCAAATTGCAATATTATTCTTACCATAAATGGCTGGGCGTAACGGTGCTGGCACTGGTTGCCATTCGCCTGCTGGGCCGTCTGTTTGGCAAAGCGCCACCTTACCCGGCCAATATGGGCAAATTGCAGGCGCAGGCGGCCAATGCTACCCATATCCTGCTGTATATCCTGATGTTTGCCGTGCCCCTGTCCGGTTATTTTTATACGCTGGCTTCCGGCTACCCTGTAGTGTACCTAGGTCTGTTTCAATTACCGGTACTGATGGGACCGAACCCGGAACTGAAAGAGACGCTGAAAGAGCTTCACGAAACTTTGAACTATGTAATGCTGGCACTGGTCTTGTTGCATGTAGCCGCTGCACTGAAACACCATTTCATCGACAAGGATGGCCTCTTGTATCGCATGCGTCCCGGTCATTAATTCACTTTTATCAGGAACACCTATGTCATCACACTCCATGAAGAAAATTTTGCTGTCCAGCGCAGTCGCACTGGCCATCATCACACCGGCCATGGCCGCCATCATGAAACTGGACAATGCCAAGAGCGCCGTCAGTATCGTTTTCAAGCAAATGAATGTGCCGGTCGATGCCAAGTTTAAAAAATTCACGGCCAATATCGACTATGACGCTGCCAAGCCGGAAGCATCCAAGGCAACGGTTGATATTGATGTCACCAGTTTTGATCTGGGCGATGCTGAATACAACAAGGAAGTCTTGAAAAAAGAATGGTTTAACGCAGCCCAGTTTTCCAAGGCCAGCTTCGTTTCCACTTCCATGAAGGCAGGTGCAGCCGGCAAACTGGATGTCGTCGGCAAGCTCAGCATCAAAGGTAAAACCATGGATGTCAGCTTCCCGCTGAGCGTCAAAAAAGAAGGCAATAATCAAGTATTTGACGGCAGCCTTCCTATCAAACGTCTCGCTTTCAGTATCGGCGAAGGCGAATGGAAAGATACAGGCATGGTTGCCGACGAAGTACAGATCAAGTTTCACGTAGTCACCACCCCGTAAGCCCCGACGTAACACCAAAAAGAGTACGTCACATTTTTTATATTTATTTTTCAGACCAGGAGTAACACATGAAAATCACCCAACTTATCGCCGCCGCTTTGCTGATCAGTGCAGCACCTGCTTTTGCACAGACTTACAATATCGAATCCAACCATACTTACCCAAGTTTTGAAGCTGACCACATGGGCATTTCCGTATGGCGTGGCAAGTTCACCAAAACAACAGGCAAGATCGTTCTTGATCGCGCAGCGAAAACCGGTACAGTGGATATCACCATCGATGCCAGCTCCATCGATTTCGGTCACGAAAAAATGAATGAACATGCCAAGTCCAAAGACTTGTTCAATGTTGCACAATTCCCGACAGCGACTTACAAAGGCACATCCATCAAGTTTGACGGTGATACCCCAGTTTCTGTCCAGGGTGAACTGACCTTGCTGGGCGTGACCAAGCCAGTCACACTGACCATCAACAAGTTCAAGTGCATCCAGCATCCGATGTTCAAGAAAGAAGCTTGCGGTGCTGACGCAACTGCTGAATTCAAACGTACTGACTTCGGTATGAATTTTGGCGTTCCACGTTTTGCACCTGAAGTAAAACTGGCGATCCAGGTAGAAGCGATCAAGGCTGATTAAGTTGTAAATTTGCTCTCTGGTTTGATCCGCCGAGGTGGATCAAACCTTCAACACTTCGATTTTTCTTATGGGTGAACGCTTCCTGCGCAGCATACGATTACTTTCCGAATGCATGCAATTATTTGAGCAATCCTCAACAAGGACGGTGCGCAAGCTCGGCTTTACGCATTCTCAATTCGATATTATTGCCACCCTGGGCAATACCCCTGGCATGACCTGCAAGGAACTGGGTGAAAAAACCCTGATCACCAAAGGCACCCTGACCGGTGTGCTTGACCGCCTGGAACAAAAAGGCCTGATACAACGTGACCGCAGCAACGATGACCGACGACAATTGTTTGTCAAACTGACGCCCTGTGGCGAAGCCACCTTCGACGATATTTTCCCCAAGGTAGTACAACGCGGCAAACTGCGTTTCACTACCTATACCGAAGCAGATTACCTGCAACTGGAAACTGCGCTAGGCAAGTTGAAGCAACATCTGCTCGACGACAGCCATTGAAGAAAGAATAAGCACTGCGGAACGTGTGCACACTGCTGCATGCTTCCCAACGCATTTCTTACCAAGCTAATCAGGAATTTGGATGGTCCCCCTCTACCCGCATGAAACAGTGCGGATAAAGGGATGTATGCGCGCAGATATCTGGGCCGCGTTGACCTGGCAGTATTGCCCATGTGGAGGGATTAATTCAGGTTGTCACCAACGATAGGGCCTTTACCGCTGAACCTGTCCAGTGTCAGATAAATTACTGGTGTAATGAACAGCGTGATCGCCTGCGAGAAGATCAGGCCACCCACTACCGCCAGGCCCAAAGGCTGGCGCAATTCGGCACCGGCCCCCAGACCCAATGCAATCGGCAAGGCACCAACCAGCGCGGCCAGTGTGGTCATCATGATGGGGCGGAAACGCTGGATACAAGCTTCACGTATCGCCTCGGGCGGTGTCATGTTGTGATGCCTTTGCACATCCAGCGCGAAGTCAATCATCATGATCGCATTTTTCTTGACGATACCTATCAGCAGCAAAATACCGATGGTTGCAATCAGCGTCAGGTCTTCACCAAACATCTGCAAGGTCAGCAAGGCACCCACAGCTGCCGACGGCAAACCAGCCAGGATGGTGATCGGATGTATATAGCTTTCATACAGCACACCCAACAAGACATAGATGACCAGCAAGGCTGCCACGATCAGTATCACCTGCCCGGATTGCGAATCCTTGAACACCGCAGCATCACCACCATAGGTGGTAATGATGGAAGCCGGCAACTTGATTTCTTCGCGATATTTGTCTATGCGATTGGTGGCATCACCCAAGGCCGTACCCGGTGCCAGATTGAACGACACGGTAACCGCTTGCAACTGGCCCACATGGTTGATGGCAGTCGGCCCGACGGTACGCTTGACCGTGGCCAGGCTGGATAAAGGAACCAGAGCGCCGGTATTGGCACGGACATAAATACCGTTGATGGCATCTTCATCCTTCTTGGCATCCGGTGCGACTTCCATGATGATCTGGTAGCTATCCACATTGGTGTACATGGTCGATACCTGACGCTCACCAAAAGCGCTGTACATGGCCGAACGTATGCTGTCCATGTTGACGCCCAAAGCATTGGCACGATCACGGTCGATATCGACACTGGCCTGCAAGCCTTTCAATTGCGAATCCGTGGTGACATCCTTGAACCCGGGATCAGTGCGCAATTTTTCCTGCAGCTTGATCGCCCAGTCGCTGAGTGAGCTGGCTTCCACACTTTGCAGGATGTACTGGTACTGGCTCTTGCTCGGGCGTCCACCCAGTTGCAAGTTTTGTGTGGGACGCAAAAACACGGTGATACCTGGCACTTCATTGAGCTTCTTGCGTAAGCTGTCCACCACATCCTTCATGGGCTTGCGCTCATCGCGCGGCTTCAGGTTAATAAACATGCGACCAGTATTTTGCGCACCGCCACCGCCGTTAAACGAGGTTGCCGTGGCTACATTCGGGTCATCGCGTATGATTTTGGCGACCCTGTCCTGCAACACCACCATGGCAGGGAAAGAGGTTTCTTCTGCTGCTTCGGTCGAGACGTTGATCTGGCCTATGTCTTCCTGCGGGAAAAAACCTTTGGGAATGATATTGAACAGATAAGCGGTCGCAGCAAACGTTCCCAGGGCAATCAACAATACGGCACCACGGTGACGCAAGGCCAGGTCCAGACCGCGGGTGTATGCGCGCAGGGATGAATTGAAGCTGTTTTCAAACACATGCAGCATGGCTGCCACGACTTTGGGTGGTTCTTTCAGCTCATGTTCGCTTTTCAGGAAACGGCTGGCCAGCATGGGTACCAGCGTGAGCGAGACAAAGGCTGAAGCGGCAATCGCCAGGGTAACAATGACGGCAAACTCATGGAACAGCTGGCCGATCACACCAGGCATGAAGAAAATCGGGATAAACACCGCCACCAGCGAAGTGGAAATGGAGATGATGGTAAACCCGACTTCACGCGAGCCCTGCAATGCCGCCTTGAATGGCGGTTCGCCATTTTCAACGTGACGCATGATGTTTTCCAGCATCACGATCGCGTCATCCACCACCAGCCCGACGGCCAGCGTCAACCCCAGCAGTGATACGTTGTCCAGCGTATAGCCAAAGCCCCATAACAGGCTGATGGCACCCACCAGTGACACCGGCAGCGACAAGGTAGGAATGATGGTTGCGACCATGCGACGCAAGAACAGGAAGATCACAATCACTACCAGGAAAATCGTCAGCAGCAAGGTCAGGTTAACGTCATGTAAGGCATCGCGGATGGAGATCGAGCGGTCATTCACCAGGTTCATCTTGACCGACGCCGGAAGCTGCGCCTTGAAGCCTGGCAAAGCTGCCTTGATGGAATCCACCACCTTGACGGTATTCGCATCGGTCTGTCTTTGAATCGCCAGCGTGATCGAACTTTCGCCATTGAAATTGGCGGCGGTTTTCACCTGTTCATAACTGTCTTCCACCTGGGCGACTTCACGCAGGCGCACTACCTGGCCACCCTTGTTGCTGACCACCAGATCGGCAAATTCCGCAGCGCTTTGCAGTTGCTTATTGGCCAGCAGCGTCAGGGTCTGCTTGTCACCGTCCAGTGTACCGACCGGTGTATTTGCATTCGACGTCTTGATCGACGCCGACAGTTCATCCAGTGTCAGATTGCGTGCTGCCAGCGCGTCCGGCATCACACGTATGCGCACGGCATACCGCTTGATACCAAAAATATTTACCTGCGCCACCCCTTCCAGCGTCGAAAGGCTGGGGGAAATCAGGTGTTCTGCATAACTGGTCAGTTCAGACAGGCTGAGTGAAGGTGAGGTCAGGGCAATGATCAACACTGGCGCATCGGCCGGGTTCACCTTGCGATACGACGGTGGCGATGTCATATCTACCGGCAGGGAACGGGACGCCCGCAGCAGGGCCGCCTGCACGTCCACCGCAGCCGCATCAACATTGCGGTTCTGGTCAAATTCCAGGGTCAGCGAGGTCGAACCCAGGGTATTACTGGAACTGATGATGGACAGGCCGGGAATGGTCGCAAACTGCTTTTCCAGCGGCAGCGCCACCGACGTCGCCATGGTTTCCGGACTGGCACCAGGCAAGTTGGCATTGACGCTGATCACCGGCGTGTTATAGCTAGGTAAAGCCGCAATCGGAATGTAACGATATGCCAGCACACCTGCCACTACAATCGACAGGTTCAGCAATATCGTCATGACCGGACGACGTATGAACAGCTCGGACAGATTCATGATGCACTCGCTGCGGAAGCCGGTGTCACTGATATCGCTGATGTAACAGATGCTTTGGCCGAGGCACCTGCCTTGGTAGGCTTGCCGCCCTTGCCGGAGCCATCTTCTTTGTCATCATCCTTGCCATCGCCATTGCGTTCCTTGATGGTGCCACCAGGGCGCAGATTCTGTTTGCCATCCAGCACCACTTTGGCACCGGCCTCTATCCCGGTTACCACTGCATCATCGCCAAAACTGTTGGTCACAATGACAGGTTTCACGATGGCCTTGTTTTCGGCATCTACCACATACACGGATTTGCCATTGGCACCAATGACGATCGCATCTTGCGGCACCACGACGGCATCTTTCAAGGTCTGTACGCTCAATTCCAGATTCACGAAAGCACCCGGCCACAGCTTCATTTCCTTGTTATCAAATACTGCCTTGACCTTGATGGTGCCAGAGGCTGCGTCAACCGCGTTGTCGACAAACTGCAACTTGCCTTTGAACCTGGCATTGTTATCCGGCAGGCTGGCCAGGACAACACTGTCAGCGCGTCGCATGCTTTCCAGTGCATCTGGCAGATTACGCTGTGGCAAGGGAAAAGTGATCGCTACCGGATCCATTTGGGTAATCGTCACCAGTGCTGTTGCGGTCGCGCTTGGCTGCACCAGCGAACCGGGGAACACACTGATGATGCCGGTACGGCCAGCAGACGGGGCTACGATGCGGTTGTAACTGAGGGCAACGCGGGTGGCCGTAACTGCCGCCTTGTCAGAAGCCACAACGGCTTGTTGCGTATCGACCAGAGTCTGGCTGGCATCCACTGCGCTTTGTGCAACAAATTTCTTCGTTACCAGGTCTTTGCTACGTGCCAACTGACGTTGATTGTCGGCCAGTGTCGCCAGATCCTTGTCCAGCTGCGCCTGGGCCTTGGCCAGGTTCACTTCATCCGCACGACTATCCAGCGTGAACAACACGTCACCGGCACGAACAAACTGCCCTTCCTTGATATGCACCTTGGCAATGGTACTGGTAACTTGCGGACGTATATCTACTGTATTGATTGCCGACACAACACCGTTGGCAGTCAGGCGTACCGGGTAATCACGTTTTTGTGCAATCACGGTAGATACTGTCACTGGACGATTTTGCCCACCACCGTTCGCATTGCCAACTTTGCCGGACGCCGTATTTTCAGCATTTGCCGCGGCAGAAGATTTCCATACCTTGTAAGAGACACCAGAAGCTGCCGCTATTGCCGCGACGATGATCAGGGTTTTGAATTTACTCATATTATTTTTATCCAGTGCAGGGACGCCAAGAAGTTATTGCAAAATCAGGCTGACAAACTGCCTCCATGCCAAATTGACTGCCGCGTAAGCACAAGCGGTCTGAGCATTTTTACCACTTGCCATGCTGATGGCGGTGAGAGAAAGACATTTTAAATTGCAATTGCTTCTAAGACTCAAATCAACATCAAAAGTTCAGAACCGAAATGCTAGCAAAGAAAAAGCCAGCACACAGGCTGGCTCTCATTTTAGATACCTTCCGTTACATGGAAGCGACAGAGCTGCTGCGTTTCAAACAACTGCGCCATCCGTATCATCTTTTTCTTTGACCGGCTTGATCAGGTCTTCCCGTTTCACACCCAGCCACATCGCAATCGCAGCGGCCACAAACACAGAAGAATAAATACCGAAGCAAATACCTATCGTCAGTGCAACTGCAAAATAGTGCAGTGTCGGGCCGCCAATCAGCAGCATCGACAATACCATCATCTGGGTACAGCCATGCGTGATGATGGTACGGGAAATGGTACTGGTGATGGCATTGTCTATCACTTCAGTTACCGACATCTTGCGCTGCTTGCGGAAATTTTCACGGATACGGTCAAAAATAACCACCGATTCATTCACAGAATAACCCAGCACCGCCAGTACCGCCGCCAGCACCGATAAATTGAATTCCCATTCGAAAAAGGCAAAGAAACCAAGAATGATAATCACGTCATGCAAGTTGGCGACGATAGCCGCTACTGCAAATTTCCATTCAAAGCGTATGGCCAGGTAGATCATCACACCCAGCACCACAAACAGCAAAGCCATCAAACCGTCATGTGCCAGTTCGTCACCGACCTGGGCACCGACCAGTTCTACCCTTTGCAATTTCACCGGTTCATTCTTGGCAGCATCCTGGCACACCATTTTTTCAGAGCTTGCGCCACTTTCAGCACTGCTCGTCACTTTGGTCAGGCTGCCGCTTTCCATTTTGCACAATGCTTCAAACACCACGTCAGAGACAGGGGCTTTGGCATCTTTCTTGGTTTCCGGCAAACGGATCACCACGTCTTGTGCCTTACCGAAAGTCTGTACCGGCGAATCATCAAAACCCAGATGTTCCACCAATTTACGAATGCCATCAACGTTCGCCGCTTTCGGGTAAGTCACTTCCATGACCGTACCACCGGTAAATTCAACCGAGAAATGCAAGCTCTTGTGTACCAGGAAAAACACGGCAGCCACAAAGGTCAGTGCAGAGATGACATTGAATATCAGCGCGTGGCGCATGAAAGGAATGTCTTTTTTAATGCGGAATAATTCCATGATGTAGTCCTGTATTCTTGTTTGGCTGCGCGCTTATTTCACAGCATCTTGTTTTGGCTTCCAGATCTGGCCAATAGAAATGGACGACAGTTTCTTCTGCTTGCCGTACCACAGGTTAACCACACCACGCGATACAAACACGGAAGAGAAAATGGAAGTAACAATACCCAGGCAATGCACGACAGCGAAGCCGCGAATTGCGCCGGAACCAAACACCAGCAATGCCAGACCTACGATCAGCGTCGTCACGTTGGAATCCAGAATGGTCGCCCAGGCATGACCAAAACCTTCTTCTATGGCTTTCTGCGGTGTTTTGCCAGCCCGTAGTTCTTCCCGTATCCGCTCATTGATCAGCACGTTGGCATCAATCGCCATGCCCAGTGCCAGCGCGATCGCAGCAATACCCGGCAATGTCAGCGTCGCCTGCAAGCGGGACAGCAAGGCCACCAGCAATAACAGGTTGACCGACAAGGCCAGCACGCTGAAGAAGCCGAACATCATGTAATACGCCATCATGAAAATCGCAATCGCGGCAAAACCATACAACGTGGAATTGCGGCCCTGCTTGATGTTTTCCACACCCAGTTGCGGGCCTATGGTGCGTTCTTCGATGATTTCCATCGGAGCCGCCAGCGAACCGGCGCGCAGCAACAGTGCCAGGTCACCGGCAGCAGCGGTGGAACCCATGCCGGTAATGATGAAACTGTTACGCAATTCATCATTGATGGTTGGCGCGATCAGGACTTCACCCTTGCCTTTTTCAAACAAGACTATCGCCATACGTTTGCCGATACGGGTGCTGGTAGCCTGAGCCATCTTGCGACCACCATCGCCATTCAGGTCAACACTGACTGCTGGTTGCTGATGCTGGTCGAAACTGCCTGTCGCGTTGGTAATGTCGTCACCTGTGATGACCGGGTCCTTGGTCAGGATCAGGTTTTCGCCACGATTGGATTTGAACATTTCAGAACCAAATGGCACTGCCGTATTGGCGTCAACCGGGCCAATCACGCTGTCGTCCAGCAAACGTACTTCCAGCGTCGCCAAACGATTGATGATGCTCTTGGCACGCGCCACGTCCTGCACACCTGGCAATTGCACAACAATACGGTCAGCGCCCTGCTGCTGAATAATCGGTTCTGCCACACCCAGCTCATTCACACGCTTGGACAAGGCAGTAATATTTTGCTTGATGCCTTCGGCTACCACATCTTTGAGTGCCTTGGCCTTCAGGCTGACCTGAAGATTGAATTCACTGGTATCCGTACTTGCCACGTCCAGCAAATCCACATCGTTCATGCGGCTGACCAGTACCGTCTTGGCTTTTTCACGCGTCTCTACATCACGGAACCTGATCTTGATCTGATCGCCTTCACGACTGATACCGGCGTGACGCACATCCTTGTCGCGCAAGGTGACGCGGGTGCTGGACAGCAAGCCCTGAAGGCGTTTGTTCAATACTGCCTTGGTATCCACCTGCATGAGGAAATGCACACCACCGCGCAAATCCAGACCCAGGTACATAGGCAGGGCATTCAGGCTTTGCAACCAGTTTGGGGTATTCGACAAGAGATTGAATGCCAGCGTATAGGACTGATCGGTCGGATCAATATTCAGTTCTTTTTCCAGCAAGGCTTTGGCTTTGAACTGGGTATCCGTGTCTTCGAAACGCACCCGTATCGTGCCTTGCACGCCGTTGTTTTCGTATACCAGACCCTTGTTTTTCAAACCGCCTTTGGTCAGAGCCTGCTCTACGACAGGCATCATGCTGGAGTCAATTTTAAGCGTGGCCTTGGCGCTGCTGATCTGTACCGCGGGCGATTCGCCAAAGAAGTTCGGGGCTGTATACAGCGCACCCAACACCAGCGCGACCAGAATCAGTAGGTACTTCCAGAGTGGATAGCGATTCATAATGGGAAAAATAATTGGAAGCTAAAAAGCACAACGCAGCCCGGAGTAGTAGGACTGCGTTGCCTGTGTTCGCTAATTAAAGCGTTTTAATCGTGCCCTTGGGTAGCAACATCGTAATGGCTACTTTTTGAACCACGATTTCTGTATCTTCAGCCACCTCTATGGTGACATACGCATCAGTGACCTTGGTCACTTTGCCCAAAACGCCGCCGGAAGTGATGACTTCATCATTCTTGGCCAGCGCATCCATCATGGAACGCTGTTCTTTCTGACGTTTCATCTGTGGACGTATCATCAGGAAATACAGCACCACAAACATCAGAATAATCGGCAGGAAACTCATCAGGCCACCGTCAAGAGCGGTACCAGCAGATTGCGCGTAAGCGTTGGAAATAAACACGTTCAGACTCCTGTCATTTTAATAATACTTAACCCGTTTTGCGACACAAAGGTGAATACAATTTGTTGCAATTATTGGTATATAGCGCCAAAAGCTTAATTTTCAATTAGCAAAGCTCTGTATTTTAGCACTGCACGAAGCAATTGCTTTCAATTGTCAGCATATACGGGATGATTCATTGCCAGGGAAGGAGAAAAGCAGCTTGTCGCCTTAATAAATTGCTATTAAGACTACCAATTGATGCGGGCAACGTTGTAGCGTTGCCCTTTTGATCATTACCGTTGAAAGGCTTTGCCGTTTACTGTCAGCTTGCCCTGCGACCATTCGAGCTTGGCATTGAGTAGCTTGCCGTTGCGATTAATATAACCCTGTTCGACAAAACTGGCGATTTGCTGATTCATGGCGTCCAGCGCGGCCTTCTGCATTTCCGGGTCTTTTTGCGAGGCACCACCCAGCTTGCTGACCAGAACATCCGTCAGGGTAATATTCAGATTACCCTGCACCTTGGGGTACAGGGCCATGATATTGCTGATGTCGGTGACATTGGCGTCCACCAGTTTCATCCCGCCTGTCAGTTTTGCCTCACCATCGCTGGTGACGATGCTGATACGTTCCAGGACCAGTTCCGGCTGGCCATTGATGATGGTCGGCCCCACCTGCTCCCATACAGCTTTCAGGGCAGCCATTTTTTCTGGATCGGCGGTGGCACCGGAATAGGCGGCAGAAATCTGCGCAATGGAAGGAGCATGCAGGTGCTTCACACCATAGTCGTAATGGAAATTGCTGAATTCAAGCTGATCAAACATGAACTTGCTGACGCCCAGCCTGGCAAACACAGACAAGAAATCGTCTTTGATGCTGGCATCGGTGTTCAGGCTTAACTGCTGCATGGAAAAACTTTTTTTCGGATCTGCCTTGTCGCTGAAACTGATACCAGCCAGTATCGTCTCGGATTTGCCTACATATAAAGGACCAGTGGGATAAGCCTTGCTGGCATCCCCCTTAATGCTGATCGCGCCCATCTTGAATGACTGGCCTTCCAGGCTATCCACCGTCAAACCGGGTGCATTCAGGCTGACACGGAAATTTTTATACTCCTTGTCAAAATCCACCTCCATATTCAAACCCTGCCAGGCCAGCTTGTCGCGATCCCGGTCCGTAACGGTAGAGAAAGCCGGGCTGGACAAAGATACATGTCCAGCACCGCCATAGGTCAGGGTGGAATTGATTTGCAAAGGATCAGCATTACCAAATATTTTTTCCAGTTGTGTCTTGCTGGCCGGGTCCAGCACCAGCTCGGTCTTGATGGAGGCCGCACCGAAGCTGCGCAAACCGGGGAAAGGGCCATGCTGGATACGGCTGACAAAACGCAGTTGTATCACTGGTAGCTGTTCACCCCTGGCAGCCTGGGCAATCTGTGCTGCCTGCGCTGCCGGGTCAGCACCAGTATTATCCCCTCCTGCACCTGGCGGGGCAGCTGGACCTGGTTTGGAAATACTGGCCAGGTTAAGTTCCAGGGTGACATCTTCGACAGAAGAAAACACGCCCCGTTGATAATCCTGCTTCACCAGTTTGATGAAAGGCGTCTGCGCGGGCTGGTCTTTCGACGTCATGAATCTGGCAGCCACACGTTTCCCTGTGTACCAGGATGCGGCAGGATAGGCCCCAGCCAATACCGCCACCAATACCATCCAGCGTGCACTAATTTTCACAGACTTCCCCCCTAGCGGCTAAAACGCCTATCATGAATAAGAACCTGTTTACGATCTTACTGCGCGAGCGTGATCGGGGCTCATGTGCTGCTCAAAATGCTCATGTACTACAGTACATTCCGCTTTTTGCGCTGCTCTTCTCCCCGCTGACGCTCGCTCGCTACAGATCGTAAACACGTTCTAAGAGCGGAAAGTGTAACAAGCTTCATTTCGCTTGTCATTGTTACACACTCAAATACATGTATTGCTCTGCGCCAAAACCACACTTATGCATGCTTTATGAGGCGCTTCTTATCGTCGCCAATGCCAGTTCAGAGCTGTTCAGGGCGCCTTCGACAAAACCCTGGTAATCGGAATAAGCCTCACCAACGATATGGATATTCTTGGCGCCACTGCCAAAGTCAAAGGCCTTGAACACATCCATGACTTTCCATGAGCGTACTCCAGGTTGCCAGCCATGGTTGGCGGCGCCGTACGGTGCCCTTGCCCAGTCGCGAATACCATAGGTGACAATCGAATTCTTGATATGTGTGCGGGTCTCTTCCAGCGATTTTTCTTCGAACATGTGCTGGGCCTGGTCCGTCAGTTTCAAGCCTGAACGCTTGATATCAACCAGGCGCTTCACGTCACGTGCCACAAAGAGCGAAAAGGCATCGACGATTTTGACGTTCTGGTCAATTTCGGCCCGGTCATGGCGCTCGGACTCCATCACATAATGCTTCCAGAATTCTGTCGACGGACGGTCCATGTACAGCAAGACCATGCCATGGCCGTCCTTGTCCTTGCCTTGCGGACGGCGGAAGTAATGAATCTCGCGGGTAGGCAGGCAGCTTGCATATTGTTGCGGCCTTTGGGAATAATCCCACCACGGTGAATCTGTTACGAAGAACAGTTTCAACATCGGGAAGCCATTCACCGCATCGAGTTGCGAAGCCACATGTTCGGGCAGGCAGGATGCCAGTTTCACCAGCGGCATTCTTGGCAATGCCAGAATCAGTCTGTCGGTCTGCAACTGTATATTGCCGCTTTTGGTACGTACTTCCAGTTCCAGCAGGGGCTGGCCCATGGCAACCTGCCTGAAGCTGGTCAGCATATGGCCGCCAGCCAAAGTGACATTGCTGAGGCTACGCAATTTCGCCATCAGGCTTTCTGTCAGTTTGGCCGTACCGCCATCGACACTGGCCAACTGCTGGCCGACCGTCTTCAACGCGCGTAGCCACCAGATAATCCATTCGATGGCATTCAGGTTTTCCGGAATCATGTGATAGAAGGTCCCGGTATCTCTGAGCTTGGTTAACGCCAGGTGACTGAGCACGCCTTCAGCGGACAATGCATTCCAGAAGCCCATGCTCCACAGCGGCTGGCCATTGAGTTGCGCATGTTTGCGCATGCGCTGGTAATCGGCTTCGGTCAGATTATCTATCCATGCCTGGTCTTGCGGGTCTTGCCCCATCACCAGCATGATGCCGCGTTTCAGCAATTGCAGGGAATTGAGGCCCATTTCTTCCACCGGCAAGTCATAGGTGGGCGCATTCACTTCTTCACCTTCAGGGCCACTGAACTCGGTCAATCTGACGCCAAGGTCACGGCACAGTTTATCGAAGCGTGGCTGCAAGGTGGGCTCGAATCGCATCGGTCCCCATTCGGCAATGAAACCATCGAGGTCTTCGGTTTCTATGCGCCCACCCCAACGATCTGACGATGCCTCCAGCACCACCACTTTTTGCCCGGCCTGAGCCAGGCGCCAGGCGCAATACAAACCGGAAATGCCGCCGCCGGCAATAATGACGGGGTGATAATTCATAGAAAACCTCTTTATTTTTTACGTGGCCTTCGCACGCTTATATGTAGAAAATCCATTTCATCGATAATGGTGAAATGGATTCTGGTGTTGAGCCCAACTTGATCAGTGAAGGAAACGGTCGCTTAAAGAATTAAAACCCGTTACGTCTCGCTGCTGCTGCACGCGCACCTTCTTCACGCTGCAATCTTTCTTCCTCGTCCGCAATTCGTTTTGCACGCAAGGCGGCTTTTTCTTCATCGGCTTTTTTCTTGGCCGCATCCTCTTCTTCCTTACGCAATCTGCTCTGATATCTCTCATTAAATTCATCACTCTTTTTCTTCCAGTCTGCGTGCTGCTTGTTTGCCTCAGCCGCTGAAGGAGTGTCTTCTTTATTAATGATGACTTCCGTCGCACTTTTCGCGCTTTTGTCACAGGGTTTGTCCATATAACTGGTTCTGCCATCTGCTGACACACATTTGTAGACTTCGCGCCCCTGTGCGAATGTCGCAAAACACAGGGAAAGCGTGAAAATAGCGAATTGATTGCATTTCATAGTGACTCCATGAATTGAACGACATTCCCTGACATGTGGCAATTATGCAGATTGGCATTACGATTGGCATTACATATGGCGCAACTTATTCTGTCTGCAATGCATGCGCCGTGTCAAACACCACGCGCCCGGTCAACATGGAATTGTGCGACAAACTCGGGAAAGCGTTCATCATCCAGTGCCTTGCGGATATTTTTCATCAAATCCAGGTAGTAATGCAGATTGTGGATGGTGTTCAGGCGTGCACCCAAAATTTCGCCGGTGCGATGCAGGTGATGCAGGTAGGCGCGCGAGAAATTCTTGCAGGCGTAGCATTCACAAGTCGCATCCAGCGGTTCTTTTTCTTCCTTGTAGCGCGCATTCTTGATCTTGATGTCGCCAAAGCGGGTGAAGATCCAGCCATTGCGTGCATTACGGGTAGGCATGACGCAATCAAACATGTCTATGCCATTGGCCACACCCGCCACCAGGTCTTCTGGCGTACCGACGCCCATCAGGTAATGCGGCTTGTTTTCTGGCAGTTTGGGGCCGACATGTGCCAGCACGCGCATCATGTCTTCTTTCGGTTCACCGACAGACAGGCCACCGATGGCAATGCCGTGGAAATTGAGTTCATTCAAACCCGCCAGTGATTCATCACGCAGATGCTCAAACATGCCACCCTGAACGATGCCGAACAAGGCATTCGGGTTTTCACCCTGTTTGAATTCATCGATGGAACGCTTGGCCCAGCGCAAGGACATGCGCATGGATTTGCCGGCTTCTTCTGTGGTCGCTGGTCGGCCATCGATTTCGTAAGGTGTGCATTCATCAAACTGCATGACGATGTCAGAATTCAGGGCGCGCTGGATTTGCATGGAAATCTCTGGCGACAAAAACAAACGCTCGCCGCTGATAGGTGACGAAAACTTGACCCCTTCTTCGGTGATCTTGCGCATTGCTCCCAATGAGAATACCTGGAAACCACCGGAATCGGTAAGGATAGGCTTATCCCAACCCATGAAACCATGCAGGCCACCAAACTTGTTGATCACATCCATGCCCGGGCGCAGCCACAGATGGAAGGTGTTGCCCAGGATGATGTGGGCATCAATCTCTTTCAATTCCAGCGGCGACATGGCCTTGACCGAACCATAGGTACCAACCGGCATGAAGATAGGCGTTTCGATTTCACCATGGTTGACTTTGACACGGCCGCGACGGGCAGCGGTGGTTTTATCTTTTTTGATCAGTGTAAATTCAAGCATGGTCTTCCCCGGAGGAATTGGTCAACAGCATGGCGTCGCCATAGCTGAAAAAACGGTATTGATGGGCAATCGCATGCGCATAGGCAGCGCGGACGCGATCATAACCGGCAAATGCCGATACCAGCATCATCAACGTGGATTTTGGTAAGTGGAAATTAGTGATAAGCCGGTCCACGGTTTTAAATACATAACCCGGCGTGATGAACAAACGGGTGTCATCGCTGCCTGCCCGCAAGGCACCGCTTTGCGAAGCTGATTCCAGTGCACGCATGCTGGTGGTGCCGACAGCAACCACTTTGCCACCTGCGGCTTTGGTGGCTTGCACGGCACTGACGGTGTCATCTGGCACGGTATACCATTCGCTGTGCATCTGGTGATCTGCCAGGTTTTCTGTGCGGACAGGCTGGAAAGTGCCCGCGCCCACATGCAGGGTCACATAGGCAAGCTTGATGCCTTTATCCTGACAACGCTGCAACAGCGCCTGATCAAAATGCAGGCCAGCCGTAGGCGCAGCGACTGCGCCCGGTACGCGGTTATACACGGTCTGGTAGCGCTGTTCGTCAAAGTCATCGGCATCATGCTCAATATACGGCGGCAAAGGCAGGCGGCCATAGGTTTCCAGCAAAGTGAAGATGTCAGATGGAAAATGCAGGGTAAAGAATTCACCCACACGCTCGCCAACAACGACATCAAAACTATCGGCCAAACGGATCTTGCTGCCCGGCAGCGGTGATTTGGATGCGCGCATTTGCGCCAGTACGCTGCGTTCCTGCTCATTGTTTGAGAGTACACGTTCGACCAACATCTGTATCTTGCCACCGGTTTCCTTGACGCCGAAAAAGCGCGCCTTCAGCACGCGGGTGTCATTGAATACCAGTAAATCACCGGCTGACAACTGGTCTATAACGTCGGCAAAATGCCGGTCTGTCAATTGATCACCGTCGACATGCAACAGGCGCGAGGCCGTGCGGTCGGGCAAGGGTGTTTGCGCGATCAGGGTATCGGGCAGGTCAAAATCGAAATCACTCAGGGAATAGCGCATGCAAGTATCAGACATCAGACAAAAATCAGGGTAAACCGCCAAAAGCCATAGAAAGCTGCTGCATACTGTATAAAATATCAGTAGAATATACAGTATCAGGTAAAAACTGTTCCAATTGACAATATTCTTTGACGACAATATCTTGCTTCATCATGAATCCAGACACTCTCGAACCAATACGGACACAGTTTTCCAGCTATCCTTACACAAAAAATAAGCTAACGGCAAAACCCACCATTTTACACCCCATGGCCGCTGAAGACCAAAGTGCAAAAACAAACGCTGACAATGCGCCTGCCGGCCTGCATGAGCCTGCTACAGCAGCATCGCCAATAGAAACCGAAAAAACCAGCACAAAAACAGCAGCAAAAAAATCCAAAACAACTGCCAACAAGGTGAATAACGGCAGTAGTGCCAGCAAAATCAGTGAAAAACTGGCTAAACTGGGCTTGCGTAAGGATATGGATTTTGTCCTGCACCTGCCCATGCGTTATGAAGATGAAACCGAAATCGTCAGCATGCGGGATGCCTCTTTCCGTGGGGGCAGCAGCGTACAGGTAGAAGGTATGGTCACTGAATGCGATATCCAGTACCGCCCACGACGCCAGTTAGTCGTCACCATCGCCGACGATACCGGACAAGTGGTACTGCGCTTCCTGAATTTTTACGGTAACCAGACCAAGCAGATGGCGGTTGGCATACGCATCCGCGCCAGGGGCGAATTGCGGCATGGCTTCTTTGGTGCAGAAATGGTGCACCCGCATTACAAGGTCGTCAATGAAGGCGCCCCCCTGCCTACGGCACTGACACCGGTCTACCCATCTGGCGAAGGGCTGCCGCAAGCCCTGCTGCGCAAGGCCATCGCCAATGCCATGACGCGTGTCAACTGGCGCGACACCCTGTCCCCTGCCCGGCTGAGCGCACTGGGCCTGCAAGATTTTGAAAGCAGCATACGCATCCTGCACAACCCGCCATCTGAGATTGACCAGTACAGCCTGATAGAACGCGAGCATCCCGCCTGGGAGCGCATGAAGTTCGATGAACTGCTGGCCCAGCAACTGTCACTCAAGCGCGCCCAGATCAGCCGTCGCAGCAAAGGTGCCAATGCCCTGCCGCTGGTCGGTGAACTTAGCAATGCATTCTTGCTGAACCTGCCATTCTCGCTCACCAAGGCACAAGAAAAAGTATTGGCCGAGATACGCGCCGATTTGCGCGAAGCCTTTCCCATGCAGCGCCTGTTGCAAGGCGACGTCGGCAGCGGCAAAACCATCGTTGCCGCCCTGGCAGCAGCACAAGCGATAGACAATGGCTTTCAGGCCGCCCTGATGGCCCCGACAGAAATCCTGGCAGAACAGCATTTCAGGAAAATTGCCGCATGGCTGGAACCACTGGGCGTCAAAACCGCCTGGCTGACCGGCAGCCTGAAGAAAAAAGAAAAAGACGCCGCCAATGTCCTCATCACCTCTGGCGAAGCACAACTGGTGATAGGCACCCACGCCCTGATACAGGACAGTGTGCAATTCAAAAAACTGGGCCTGGTCATCGTCGATGAACAACATCGCTTTGGCGTCAGCCAGCGCCTGAACCTGGCCAACAAGACTGAAGCCGGCAAGGTGCCGCATCAATTGATGATGTCAGCCACCCCCATCCCGCGCACCCTGGCCATGACGTATTATGCCGATCTGGAAGTGTCGGTAATCGATGAATTGCCGCCAGGCCGTACACCGATAGTCACCCGCGTGATAGACCAGAACCGCAGGGACGAAGTCATCGCCCGCGTGCAGGCGGCAGGCCAGGAAGGCAAACAAGTCTACTGGGTCTGCCCCCTGATAGAAGAATCCGAAACCCTGCAATTGCAAACCGCCACCGACACCCATGCCATGCTGGCAGAAGCCCTGCCAGAACTGCGCGTGGGCCTGGTGCATGGTCGGCTGAAACCGGCAGAAAAACAGGCCACGATGGAAGCCTTCATCCGCAATGAAAGCCAGGTACTGGTGGCCACGACGGTGATTGAAGTCGGCGTCGATGTACCGAACGCCAGCCTGATGGTGATAGAGCATGCTGAACGTTTTGGCCTGTCGCAATTGCATCAGTTGCGTGGCCGGGTAGGCCGTGGTGCCGCCGCCAGCGCCTGCCTGTTGCTGTATCAGGGTCCACTGGGCGGCACCGCCAAACAAAGACTGGCCACCATGCGCGAAAGCAATGATGGTTTTGAAATCGCCCGCAAGGATCTGGAATTGCGCGGACCTGGCGAGTTTCTCGGTGCACGCCAGTCTGGCGAAGCCATGTTACGCTTTGCCAATCTCGAAACCGACCAATGGCTGGTAGAAAAAGCCCGCAACCTGGCCGACGATTTGTTGAAGAACGACCCCGCCACCGTCATCGCCCACCTGGAACGCTGGCTCGGTTATAAAGAAGAATTTTTACGCGTTTAATACGGACAAACAGACATGCTCACCATCACCAACGTAGACCTGAACAACCCCACCCACGCAGCAGACCTGGTCCGCATGCTGAATATGTATGCACTAGACCCCATGGGCGGCAACGAAGCCTTGTCCGATTATGCCAAGGCCAACCTGATCAAAGAATTAAAGCAACGCAACACCGTGCGCGCCATCCTGGCTTACGTTGATGAACAAGCCGCCGGTTTCGCCATCTGCATAGAAGGCTTCTCCACCTTCGCCTGCAAATCCCTGCTGAACATCCATGACTTTGCCGTCCACCCCGACTTTCGTGGCCAAGGCGTGGCACAGCGCATGATGCAGCACCTGAGCACCTTGTCCGAACAACTGGGTTATTGCAAGATGACGCTGGAAGTATTGGAGGGGAATACGCGGGCGCAAAACCTGTATCGCTCTGAGGGCTTTGCGCCTTATGAGTTGAATCCGGAATTTGGTGGGGCGATTATTATGCAGAAGAAGATTATTGCTAGTGTAGTGCTTCGTTTTTCTTTGAACCAAGCTGGCGATTTGCGCGGATGACTTTCTGCAGAATGTCATTGGCCTTGGCGGTCCAGACAAAAGGTTTCGGATTTTGATTATGCACATTGATGT